>CAWAXJ010000018.1:0-55335 GCA_963785905.1 uncultured Nitrospirales bacterium | reverse complement strand
TGGCATTGATTACTCAGAGTAGTGGTTTTAGAAGAACCAAATTAGCTTGGGAGGAAACAAAACCTTGGGGAGGATTAGGCTAGGAGCGACAATAGGTCAAAGGTTCAGACCAAAATGCGTTGATCCGGCGTCCAGGGGATGGGATTCAGCCCAGATGGTAAGAAAAACGCAGTTGTTACTGAAGGAGTTTTTCGAGGTAATACCTGTGGTATGATGGAGTTCAGCTAGGATGAGGTAGACATAGTCTTTTGGGAGAAGTATAATAGGTTTTTCTTTTTCGTTTTAGAATGAGACTTGCCATTTTTTGCGTATTTAATGCATTGAGCAGCGGAAAAAGATTCATAATTGCACCAACAAGTGGATCTTTTTAATTCCTCTACAAGGGGGAAGATTTTTTTCTAACCATTCCACCTTTAAATAGAGAATTTCGAGCAACCCGTGGAAAATTTTTATCTATCATACATTTGATAATGGAATCATGTTGAAATGCTAAGGTTCCCTCCCAATGTCCCTTAGGAAGACGAAGGTCAGCCAATTGGGCAGCTATTTGATTAACCACATGCACCCATTCCTGATATATGTATACTGGACTTTCAGCCGGATTGGGATTTTTTCAATCCTGGCTAGATGATGGAGGAGAGGGACAATGTGTTTTGATGCCTCATCTATTTTCTTTACCGCTCACCAATGCACCAACGGCACTTTCAACAGCATCGGATTTCTCGGAAGGGCGAAAATTTCCATTTAAAGCCTTCATTTAAGGCTTTATTAGATTCTACGACTTTGGAGATCATGGAATCGTCCGGAATTTCGTCTTGGACCCTATCCCCACCTGCCAGGGATCCTGTTAGGGAAGGGGAGACAGATGGCCAGAAACCACCGCCGAACTAGGGATCAGCTAGCCCGTTGCCTCCCTGTTTGGTGTTCCTATCCTAATAACTAAACTAATAGACAAACTTTTTCACTGGAAGTCCCCTCCGTGGCGGCAATTGGAGAGGGCTTGCAGACGGTACCACGCTAGGCAACACGAAAAACAATTATCGACGAATCGCCTTGTCAGCACTGATGTTTCTGTTGCACGGTCTAGCACCGTGTTGACTGGCGTTGCAGTATACAATCGCCTTTGGGAGCAGGATGTCGGAGGATAAATCCTCTCGCCCCGACCAAATCTTCAAGTTGAGAATCTTCCCAGGGAAGCACGACGCAAATATATGATGGAAACATTCGAGCCGGTAGCTTACTCCAAAAAACTCGAAAGGGAGTTGTTGAAATATTGGGAAAAGGATGGCTCCTTTTCCTATCTGCATGAATACAACAAATTTTGTTTTCTACCTTTTTTACACCTACCTTGTGTTCACACTATCCATTGAATTTTCTAAGCTGAGGGGTGCTACAAGTGAAGACATACTTCCAGCAGTGTGGCCAGAAACTCGTTGATGTATTAGAGAGTCTCATTTGACAGTGTTAGACATCCCCATTTGTTTTTACCAGATGTTGGAAATCAACCAAGACTGGAGACAAAACCATGTGGAAATTTATTCGCTCTATATTCTAATATACCCTTCATTAACATTTGCTCTGAAAACCACCCTACGTCAGAACAAATCGAGCAAGCGAAAAATGAAGAAAATAATGGCAGAAGTCTATCGAAAAAACGTTGATACGGGCATCAAAGTGTTAACGTCCTTTATCAACCGGTATGAAGCAGGTACGGGCGGCATATGCGGGGAGGGCATATCAGTACAAAATTGAAGAATATCGTTTTATCTTCGTATTTGGAAGCGAAAGAAGGCCGGGAATTGGCCGAACAGGCCATAAAAGATATTTTGAAGGATGAGAAGGTCGAAGTTGAAATTAGCGCCTGTCATAAAAGCCCTTCGCAGGCAAAGGACCATGTGGTGCTCAAACAAAAAGGGAAAGTTATTGAACCGCAGGATATTCAACAAACATCCAAGCTGGCCCAATCCAGTATGTACTTTAATACGATCACCGCTGGATTCGGTCTCAAGGCATTGGACCCTGAGGAACCGTGCACACTGGTCCTCATTCCAGCCACCGGTGACAAAAAGGAATTTGAGGTTGATCTCGCATCCATGCCATGAGAGATTTTCTTCGGGCATGCTTCTGAGGATTTTCACTGATAACATTAATTTGGCCATTGGTCGGACAAAAATGAAAGAGGATGATTACTCAACAAAACATGGATTCACGGGACAATGGCGGAGTTTAACCGCTACAATGACTTCCGAAAATAATGTGAGCCAAGTGGCTGCTTATAAATGCCCCAATGACCGACTCAGCGCACTCATTCAAACTCAAGCAATGCGCCCGTAGCTCAGTTGGATAGAGCATCGGCCTTCTAAGCCGAGGGTCGCAGGTTCGATTCCTGCCGGGCGCGCCAATGCTTCAAAAATTCCTCCAGTTGAATATGCCATATGCTAGAGGTCTGATTCTGAAGTGGAGACTTCTGTCCGGTGGGTGCCGCACATTCCTTCCTCCATCTTTTTTTCTTAAATCCGGTAACTCAAAGGTACATTTTTCTCTTTGTTATGCCGAAAGGATACCCACGAGGCGGAATCCAGATGCTCACAGTCAGAGAACATGTACTTCAAGATACGAAAATTCTCGAATTGTCTGGCCGTTTTGATCATCAAGCAAAACTTGGGATTGAAGTAGCCATTCTGGGTGCTCAGGAGATAGGGTGCCAGCATATTGTCCTCAATTTCTCTAACATTACATGGATCGATTCGGTGGGGTTGGGACAGATGTTTCTCTGGTATCATCGGATGAAACCGGGACGAATTCGTTTGAGCATCGTGAGTCCTCAAGCCCCTGTGCGGGAATTGCTTGAATTTGCCAACCTACCTCAAGTGATTCCTGTGTATCAGTCGGAAGAAGAGGCTGTCGCAGCCCGAGGACGTTGGCCTCTTTCACCTTCCTCCTAGAATTCTGACTTTTTTGTCTTGTATACTCACAAGACGTGTTGGGTTAATTAGACCTCCCGGTTGATAATCCCCTGTTTTTTCAGCCTGTTTCACAAACCATTATTCCATGCTCTAGAGCCAAAGAGCCTTGGACAAGATCGCTGGATACCGTCCCAATGGGCGTGCGGAATTGACGAGGAGAATCGGCCTAATGTGAAATACTCCAACGGCTCAAACGAGCCTAATCGAATGTTGGTAGCTTGCCTCGTAGACGATGCCGGCTTTGGTTCATACCTGCAAACTCGGTAGCAAAGGTAGGAAATCTTTGATAATGAAAAATTTATGAGGGGGAATCGTAACGTGATGAAACATAACCCAGCGTTTGTGCGTTTGGTGGGCGAAGCGCGTAAACATGTTCAAGAATGCAGTGTAGAGGTTGTGAAGCAACGACTTGAAGAAGGCGTGCTCTGCTATGTGGTGGATGTGCGGGAAGATCATGAGGTGGCTTCTGGCATGGTTCCCGGAGCCATCCACCTTGGCAAAGGCATTCTCGAGAGGGATATCGAGGCGGCCATCCCGGATAAACTCGCGACCGTCATTCTCTATTGTGGTGGAGGCTATCGCTCGGTGTTAGCTGCCGAGAATGTACAAAAGATGGGCTATACACAGGTGTGGTCCATGGAAGGTGGCGTCAAGGCATGGAAAGAAGCGGGATATTCTGTACTCGTGAATAGCGCGGAGACTTCGAAATAGCAGGAATTGGAGGATTGAGAAACAATTCCCTATGGGCCATGGCTCATAGGGAATTGTTCTGAAAAAATAGGAGGAAGAGGGAGATTGATGAGCCGTTATTTAAACCGACGGTCAAATTCTTTTACGACTTCACTGGTAAGATCTAAACCATCCCTACTGAATAGAACAATCTTTAAGGTATTCTCGCTGCCTTTATCAATGACGACGTCGAAGCCATGCCGGGAGGCCACCGCACTTGTCGCTTCTTCAATTTTCTTCATATATTCTTGAACCAGGTCTTTTTGCTTTTGTGCGAGTTCATTTTGAAAGTCCTGTCCCTGTTTTTGCCAGGCTTGAAACTTTTGGGCAAACCGGTCTTGTTTGCGTTTTTGATCGTCTTCACTGAGCTTATTGGTCTCGCCGTCTTTCAGTTCTTCCTGCAGTTTCTCTAATTCTTTTTGGTCGTTTTTCATCACCGTTTCCCTGGCTTGGGCATGTTCTTTTAAGGCAGCCAGGGCACGGCTTCCGGCTTTCGATTTTTCAATAACCGTCTGAGGATCAATGACACCCACGCGGAAGGCCTCTTTTCCCGCGGCAAAGGCGTACTGTTGCCATGAAAAGCCCAGGACGCACATGCTTGCGATGAATACGGCACACGCATTTTTTGTCAAACCATGCACAAACATCTTCTTCATGCTTTTCCCTCTAGCGTTTAAAGGATGATCCTCACTCCGGCCAGGACGGCCGAAGAGACTTGATAACTGGTAAACCAGATGAGAGTAACGAGGGTGGGCGGAGCTGTCAAGGGAAAGCAATCCTGAACTTCTTCCTGCTTGTCTACCGCTCAATGACAACGGTCGGAGATTTTGAAGACGACAACCCATGCCTCTCGTCGCTTGTATTTCAGAAACCTGCGATGCATGGACAACTTCCTTTCCGTCTACGACTCCAATGATGGGAGGGAAGTGACATCTGGAGGCAATAAAAATTTAGAGGAGCTTTTCTTCGGTTCGGATATCGATCGGCTCAGGAGAAAAGAATTGGGATTTCGGGTATCCCCGAAGAGGTCACATAATCTTATGGAAAGTGGACCTCAAAGTTAAAGCAGAAACCTGGCGTAGGTGTTCCTGGCCGGCACACCTGCTTGGTGTGTTAGGAACTGCTGCTTGTCGACGAGGAGGAACCGGACCCGGAGGAGGCACTTGAACCAGAAGATGAATTGGATCCAGATGAAGAATTCGATCCGGAAGAATTCGCCGAAGTTGTGGAGGGGGCGGGTGTGGTTGAACTGCTTCCACTGTCAGAGTTGGTCGAACTGGTCTTACTGTCGGGTTTTGATTCTGAACTGTTGGCTTCAGCGGGTTTCCCTTTGTTTTCTGATTTGCTGCCGGGCTCTTTCATTTTGTCCGAATAATCGGTCACATACCATCCCGTTCCCTTAAACATAATAGCCGGTGCTGAGATCACTTTAGTGACGGGTAGGGCTTTGCCACAGGGGCAGGACAATTGATCGCAGGTTTTAATGGGAGGATCGGACATTTTCTGTTGAATTTCAAATCGCTCTCCGCTGCTAAGACACTGATATTCATAGATGGGCACGGGATACCTCCAGAGAGTAAATGTCAGTCCACCCGATGTTGACTATATGTTCTTAAGAATAAGGCCAATTCTCTTCAGGTCAAGGGTGTCATTGTTAGGGAAAAGGGGGGAACACGATTTGCTCGATGGACGGGCGATCTTCTACTCGAGCCTGGCCACTGCCTCGGCAAGGTGTTGTAAGCCTTCCTCAATGACCTCCATTGTCCCGGTGTAGGAAAATCTCAGATGGGCTGGGCTTCCAAATGGTTCGCCCGGGACGCATGCGACATTGGCTTCTTTGAGAAAGTAATTCGCTAACGCGAACGGGGTCGCAAGCGGTTGTCCCTTGAATCGTCGGCCTAATAGCCGGGAAATGTTGGGAAAGGCGTAAAAGGCCCCTGAGGGCAATGGGCAATGAATGCCCGTAATCCGGTTTAATCCACCCACAATAGCCTTCCGTCGAATATCCAACTCTTTCACCATATGTTGAATGAACGCATCTCCCCCCCGGAGAGCACCGACAGCTGCCTTTTGCGCAATGGAGGTGGCGTTTGAGGTGCTTTGGCTTTGAATATCTCCCATGGCTTTAATCAGTGAGTCCGGGCCAGCCGCATAGCCTATTCGCCAACCCGTCATGGAATAGGTTTTTGACACGCCATTGACAATGATGGTGTTCCTGCTCATGTCCGGTCCCACGGAAGCAATACTGTGATGTTGGTGCTGGTCGTAAATCATTTTTTCGTAAATTTCATCAGAAATGATGAGAATATTATGTTGAAGTGCCACGGTCGCAATGCGCTCCAGGGTCTGCCGGTCATACATACTGCCGGTCGGATTGCACGGGGAATTCAGAATGATGGCTTTTGTGCGATTTGTCAGTGTGGATTCCAAGGCGTTCAGGTCGATGGCATA
Organism: uncultured Nitrospirales bacterium; assembly: GCA_963785905.1. Taxonomy (GTDB): domain Bacteria; phylum Nitrospirota; class Nitrospiria; order Nitrospirales; family UBA8639; genus Nitrospira_E. Next base: position 49,189 of record CAWAXJ010000018.1, on the reverse strand, counting down.
GCCAGAGGACTCGGAGGTGGGAAGAAAGACAGGTTTGGCGTCCGCCACGAGAATTTGTTCGGGGTAAGAGACCCAATAAGGAGTGGGGATGATCACTTCATCTCCGGCTTCAAAAAGAGCCAGAGCGAGATTGAATAAGGTGTGTTTCGCTCCACAAGACACCAGGATTTGTGCTCGGGAGTAGGTCAGTCCCTGGTCACGCTGGAATTTTTCAATGATGGCGTCTTTGAGATCATCAATGCCGGTTACGGCCGTATATTTGGTAAATCCCGACCGAATGGCTTCATAGGCCGCGTTTTTGGCCACGTCAGGGGAATCGAACGAGGGTTCCCCCGCTGTAAAATCGAACACGCGCTGTCCTTGCGCCACGAGTGCTTTGACCGTTGCCGACAGTTGCAAGGTGGGGGAGGGGGTAATGCGGGTGGTCCGTGTCGCAAGTTTCATTGGGCATTCCTCCGTAAACGGGCCTGGAGGCATTCGGCGACCTCCTGGTGAAGAAAATGATGAAGGGGACCGCCAACCGAGGCGACTTCTTTCACCATACTGGAGGTGAAATACGAATATTCTTCACTGGACATCAGAAAGACGGTTTCCAGATTGGAGTCCAGTTTCCGGTTCAGAAGAGCCATTTGAAATTCATGTTCGAAATCTGACACGGCTCTCAGTCCACGAATAATGGCCAGGGCACCACGTTGCCGGACGTAGGTCACCAATAATCCATCAAATGCCTCAACCGTCACACCCTCAAGACCTTTTGTCGCAATTCTGGCCAGTTCCACTCGTTCTTTTAAGTCGAATAGCGGAGTTTTGCGAGGGTTGGGGGCTACGGCCACGATAACCCGTTCGACCAGACGGAGGCTACGGGCAATGACATCGGTATGCCCACGGGTAATGGGATCAAACGTGCCCGGATAGATGCCAATGGTCATGGTTCAGTACCTTCGCCTGTCTGAGCCGGAGGTTGATAAAAGGTGAAAGCCGTATTCCCATATCGAGCCGTTCGAAGGAGTGTCCAATCTCCTATGGCCAATGGGGGCGTCATTTTATGGAAATGTTCATAGACGATTCGCCCAGTTGGAGCAATCAAGTCCGCATCCTCCATTTGACGTATGAGCTGTTGAATATTCGGGAGCCGATACGGTGGATCCATAAATATCACGTCAAACGGACGCCATCCTACCAAAATTGAATTTTGTATGGCGAGTGACACATCTTCAATGATGATTCGGCTTGATGACGAAATTTTGAATAGGGAGAGCATGTGTTGAATGCTGGCCCCGGCCTGAGGATTTTGTTCGACGAATAGCACCTTTGCGGCTCCTCGGCTTAACGCTTCCAGGCCGACGGCTCCTGTCCCTGCGAACAGATCCACCATGGTTGCCTCCTGAATCCGATCGCCCAGAATAGAGAAAAGCGCTTCACGAGCCCGTTGGGATGTCGGACGAATGCCTCGCCCGGGAAAGGTGGGGATTTTTCGACCCTTGAATTGCCCTGCGATGATCCGGATGGAAGAGGTGTTCATGTTCGAGGGGGACGATATCATAGTTTCAGAAACCCCAACAATCCGGAATCTACGTAAGCTGGAGCTGCTTTTTGACGGAGTGAAAAATGGCTGCGTATAGTGCAGGCATGCTCGCTGTTATGGCTATTCGAACATGAAACACCCTCAAATCAAAAAAGGCATTCAAACCTGGCCGGCAAATGAACGTCCCCGTGAGCTACTCCTGAGCAACGGTCCCCAGGGTTTATCGGATGCTCAACTGCTGGCCATCCTCTTACGAATTGGCAGGCAGGATTTGTCCGCTGTGGGGGTCGCGATGGACTTACTAGCCCGATTGGAGGGATTGCGAGGCCTAGCCAATCGTAGTTTGCAGGAACTCTGTGTAGTTCCTGGCATTGGTCCTGCCAAAGCCGCCCAAATTCTCGCAGCGGTTGAATTGGGGAAACGGGTGTTGGCGACCCCGTTAACGGCTGGATTACGGATTCGTCAAAGCCAGGATATTTTTCAGCATTACTATCCTCTGTTGCGGGATCTGCGGCACGAGGTGTTTAAGGCGCTGTTGCTTGACGCCAAGCATGGACTCATCCGGGATATGACTATTTCCGAAGGAAGCCTGACGGTGAGCATTGTCCATCCTCGTGAAGTCTTTAATTTGGCTGTGAGAGAATCTGCGGCGGCTGTGATCTTTGTCCATAATCATCCGAGTGGCGACCCGCATCCCAGTGAAGAGGATCATGCCTTGACCCGTCGACTCATGGCCGCAGGGGAAATCCTGGGTATTCGAGTATTGGACCATATCGTCATAGGGGATGGGCGCTACGTCAGTTTTGCGGACGAGGGCCTGCTTGCTTCAACAACCTAGTTCGACGTTGGTCGTGTGATTCGGGAAAGCGGCACTTTATCGTGGAAATTCTTTGATTTCCCCTATTTCCGCTGAAGTTCGAATCCTTTGTGTGAGTAGCTTTTGATGAGAAATTCATGGTAGAAATACCTGTTGAAATGCGTGGTTTCTTCTTGAATGCCCCTCACATTTTTAAATTGTTTGAATCCTAAAGAATAGCAATGGCCTCAATTACTCAAAAAGAAGTCGAACATGTCGCCCACCTGGCAAAATTGGAATTGACAGAAGCGGAAAAATCCAGGTTTGCGGAACAATTGAGCCATATTTTGACGTATGTGGACCAATTGCAAGAGGTGTCGACGGAAGGAGTGACTCCAACAGCTTCCGGAACCCACGAAGGCACGGTGTTACGTGAAGATATCCCACAAGAGGGTTTGTCGCTGGAACACGCGTTAGCTAATGCTCCAGAGTCAACTGGAGGATTTTTTGTGGTTCCCAAAATTTTGGGAAAATAGAGCATGAGGCAATAAACGGGAACAATCGTTCTGAGGATGTAGAGGAAGATTAGGATTTGAATATGTATCGACAACTCTTACGCTGTAAAATTCATCGGGTGACTGTCACGGGGTCCAGTTTGGAATATGAAGGCAGTTTAACAATTGATGAAGAGCTGATGGACAGGGCGGGAATTTTACCCTATGAAGCCGTGATGGTGTCGAATTTGAATAACGGAGAGCGGTTTTCCACCTATGCGCTTCCAGGAATACGTGGTGAAGGTGAAATCATCTTGAATGGTCCCACGGCCAGGCTAGGGGTGATTGGGGATAAAGTCATTATTTTTTGTTATGAATTGTTTAATGATGAAGAAGCCAAGCGGCATGTTCCCACAATTATCCAGGTCGATCATCGGAATAGAATCAAAGTAACAAATTCGGGGTGAAACCGTTACCCCTGGATTCACCACCTAAACCTGTCAATCGCCGTATTTATTCACTCGCCGCATTAACCGGTTTCTCATGTCTTTGTTTAAACTCACATTAAAAGAGCTTCAGGAAAAATTCACTGCCGGCGAGGTCAGTGCTGTGGAAATCGCCCGGTCCTATTTGCTCCGGCTCAATCAAGTGGAACCGAAAATCAAAGCCTATATCACCCTGACTCCGAAAGACACGCTTCTCCAACAAGCCCAAGCGATTGATGAGGGGTTAAAGGCTTGGCGCAAAACCCAACCGTTAATGGGCATGCCTTTGGGGATTAAAGATAATATTTGTACAGAAGGGATCCGGACGACCTGTGGATCCCGGATGTTACAAAACTTTGTCCCGCCGTACGACGCCTCGGTGATGAGAGCTCTTCGAACCCATCAGCCCATGATCCTGGGCAAGACCAACCTGGATGAATTCGCCATGGGTTCTTCCACGGAACATTCAGCGTTTGGGCCGTCCCGGAATCCCTGGAATCAAAAATATATCCCGGGAGGGTCTAGTGGTGGATCAGCGGCGGCGGTGGCCGCCGATGAGTGTGTGGCGGCCTTGGGTTCCGATACCGGGGGGTCCATACGACAGCCTGCCGCGTGTTGCGGAGTCGTGGGGCTCAAGCCGACGTATGGACGCGTGTCCCGGTACGGGTTGATTGCCTTTGCCTCGTCCTTGGATCAAATCGGCCCCATAACCAAAACGGTGACGGATGCCGCTATCCTGTTAAACGCCATTGCGGGATTTGATCCTATGGATTCGACGTCAGCCAATCGGGACGTTCCGGATTTCACGAAGGCGGTCAAAAAGAAAGATGTGAAGAAGCTGATTGTCGGAGTGCCTCGGGAATATTTTTCTGAAGGTCTTGATTCTGAAGTCTCTGAGACCGTTCAGGCTGCCATACGAGTGTTGCAGGAGTTAGGCGGAACCATTCAAGAAGTGACGTTGCCTTCTACCGAACGGGCCATTGCGACCTATTACCTCCTTGCCACGGCAGAGGCCAGTTCAAATCTGGCTCGCTATGACGGTGTCAAATATGGGTTTCGAGCCAAAGAATCGAGAGAACTGGCAGAAATGTACCAGAGTACACGGTCACAAGGATTCGGACCGGAAGTCAAGCGGCGCATTATGCTGGGCACCTATGCGCTGAGTGCCGGGTATTACGAGGCATATTATGGAAAAGCCCAAGCGGTTCGAACCTTGATTCAGCGTGACTTTGATACGGTGTTCAAGACAGTCGATTTCCTGGTGAGTCCTGTCATGCCGACGCCGGCCTTTCAATTGGGTGAACGGTTGGAAGATCCCTTGCAAATGTATTTGTCTGATATTTATACCATTCCAGCCAGTTTGTCCGGACTTCCGGCTATTTCTGTCCCTTGTGGATTTAGTACAATAGGATTGCCTATCGGATTACAATTGGTGGGGCGCCCCTTTGAAGAATCCACGATCTTGCGCGGGGCCTATGCTTATGAACAAGCCACAAACTGGCGAACGAAACGCCCTGTGATTCGCTCATGAAAGGATAGCGAGATATGGTGGATCTGGCTGCAATTATTATCGCCGTGGCCTTCGTGGTGTTGGTGGGCTATCTGGTTCCGATGATTCTTCAAGTCAAACGCACCGTTGGGCAATCTGAACGCTTGCTCATTCGCCTGAATCATGAATTGCCGGGATTATTAAAGGACGTCAAGGGCACCAACGAAAATATCCTGGCCCTGACGGATCAAGCCAGGCTGGGCATTGATCGGGCGACAATTTTTTTTAATGCCGTGGGAGATGTGGGGCAAACGGTCAATCATGTCCATCAGGCCGTCCGCGAAAAAGGGGGAGCAATGGTGGTAGGCTTTTCCAGTTTGCTCGCCGGCCTCAAAGCCGTAACGTCTACAGTAAAAAAACGTGTGCATAAAGAACAAGAAGGAGGACCATCGTATGGCGACTAATCATTCGGGTGCATCAGCTGGGTCGGTCGCATTGGCGTTTTTAAGCGGGGCATTGTTGGGCGCCGTGGCGGCGATCATGCTTGCCCCACAACCGGGGCGAGAATCACGAGAACGGATCACGGGGTATGCCAGGCGAACGGGTGAAGATTTGCGGGATTTAAAAGAACGGGCAACGGATGCCGTGGAAGATGTGGTTGGTCGTGGCCGTGAACTGGTGGATGAAATCTCTTGCGCCGTCCGAGAAGCCTTAGAGGCCGGTCGGGACGCGATGCGCCGGGAGAGGGAAATGAAATCCCTGGATTAGGCCGGGTGAAAACCGAATCGAGAGGAGGGCATCTGGCGCGTCATGGCTTATGAACCGGTTATTGGAGTTGAAGTGCATGCACAACTCCAGACAAAGACCAAATTGTTTTGTGGCTGTCCCACCTCATTCGGGCTTCCACCGAATACGCAGGTGTGTCCAACCTGTCTGGGCTTACCGGGAAGCCTGCCCGCGCTCAATCAACGTGCGGTGGAAATGGCTGTTCGCACGGGTTTAGCACTTCATTGCGACATTGCCCTCAAAAATCAATTTTCCCGGAAAAACTATTTTTACCCTGATCTGCCGAAGGGCTATCAAATTTCGCAGTATGATCTGCCCATCTGTGGACCGGGCTGGGTGGATATTGCGGTCAACGGAGAACATAAGCGGGTTCGCATTCGTCGGGCTCATTTGGAAGAAGATGCCGGCAAAAATGTTCATGATGCGCAGGTCGAAGGCAGTGGGGTGGATTTAAATCGAGCCGGAACCCCTTTGTTGGAAATTGTGACCGAACCCGACCTGCATTCTTCTGATGAGGTGGACGCCTATCTCAAAACCTTGCATGATCTCCTGGTGTATCTGGAGGTCTGCGATGGGAACATGGAACAGGGAAGTTTTCGTTGCGAGCCGAATGTGTCGCTTCGTTTGCAGGGACAAGATATGCTTGGGACCAAGGTGGAATTAAAGAATATTAACTCTTTCCGTTTTGCCAAAGATGCGCTGGATTTTGAAATCTCAAGGCAGACCGACGTGTTGATGGAAGGGGGAGCGATTCGTCAGGAGACCCGTTTGTGGGATGTGCAAAAAGGCCAAACGATGGTCATGCGGAGTAAGGAAGAAGCGCATGACTACCGATATTTTCCCGATCCTGACTTGCTTCCCGTCAACATCGAGACGGAGTGGATTGAAGAGTTACGTCACACGATTCCCGAACTGCCTGCCGCTCGCTTGCGACGCTTTGTGAAGGAATATCACCTCCCCGAGTATGATGCGAAGATTTTGACCGATTTGAAAAGTTTAGCCGATTATTTTGAATCGTGCGTAAAACTTTTTCCCCATCCCAAAACAGTCAGCAACTGGGTCATGGGCGAATTACTTCGTGAGCTTCATACGACGGGAACCACGCCCGAATCTTCTCCCGTAAGCCCTGAACGGCTTATTCAACTCCTGCAACTTGTGGAAGACGGGACGGTCAGTTTAAAAGTTGCACGTGATCTCTTTCCGGAATTTTATGCAAGCGGAAAAGATCCCGATCAAATTGTGAAGGAGAAGGGCCTGGTTCAGGTTTCCGATGAAGGCGTACTGGAAAAGATGATTGAGGAGGTGCTGGCTCAGCATCCGGCGCAAGTGGAGCAATATCGGGCGGGAAGGAAACGGTATTAGGCTTTTTGGTCGGACAGGTGATGAAGGCCTCACAGGGAACAGCCAATCCTGGTAAGGTCAATACGCTGCTGAAACGTCATCTCACATCTTGATCTAAGGCTCATCTCAGGGTACAAGGTAGAGGAGGGGCCATTACTCACGATCATAAGGAATGGTTTCTTCTATGAGTCTCATTCAGGACATCACCTCACGGATGATTCTGGATTCTCGCGGGAATCCAACTGTCGAAGTGGACGTACGATTTGCCAGCGGCATGTCAGGTCGCGCTGCGGTCCCTTCCGGAGCTTCCACGGGGACGCGAGAAGCCTTGGAATTGCGGGATGGAGATAAAAAACAATGGATGGGCAAGGGTGTCTCTAAAGCTTTAGCGGGGATTCAAAAACGTATGTTACCGGCTCTCCTGGGCATGGAGGCACAAGATCAGGTGAGCGTCGATTCCCGGTTGATTCAACTGGATGGAACCAAAGGCAAGACGCGGCTAGGAGCCAATGCCACTCTTGGCGTGTCCTTAGCTGTTGCGCGGGCTGCGGCACAAGAACTCGGGATTCCCCTATTTCGCTATCATGGGTGGAGTCGCTGCAAGGGAATTGCCGGTGCCCATGATGAATATTATCAATGGTGGAGCCCATGCAGATAATGGGCTGGATCTGCAGGAATTCATGATCATGCCGGTTGGGGCGACAAGCTTCTCCGAAGCGCTTCGGATGGGAACGGAAATTTTTCACCATCTGAAGACCATCTTGAAATCCAAAAACATGAGCACAGCGGTAGGGGATGAAGGCGGATTTGCCCCTGCGGTTCGATCAAATGAAGAAGCCCTGGACTTCATTTTACAAGCGGTTGATCAAGCCGGTTATCGACCAGGGAAAGATGTGGTCTTGGCGCTTGACGCGGCGGCAAGTGAGTTTTTCGAGAAAAAGGTGTATCATTTGCGCAATGCGATCAAACCCAAAATGTCTTCAGGCGAAATGGTGGAGTATTATGCCAAGTTGGTGAAACAATATCCGATTGTCTCGATTGAAGACGGACTTGATGAAAGTGATTGGGCCGGGTGGAAACAATTAACGGACCAGATTGGTGATCGGGTTCAGCTCGTGGGGGATGATTTATTTGTCACCAATGTCGAATATTTGGGACGGGGGATTCGTGAAGGTATCGGGAATGCCATCTTGATCAAAGTTAACCAAATCGGCACGTTGACAGAAACCATTGAGGCGATGCGCATGGCTCAACGAGCGGGATATGGGGTCATTGTGTCTCATCGATCAGGTGAGACGGAGGATACGACCATTGCCGATCTGGCAGTGGCATTAAATGCCGGTCAGATCAAAACGGGGTCGTTGTCTCGCACGGATCGTTTGGCCAAATACAATCAACTACTTAGAATTGAGGAGACCTTAGGTTCAGCCGCCTTATATCGCGGCAAAGCCGTCCTTCCCGTACACTCGTAATCTTCAGTCATGCGTCCCAATAATAAAAAACGGGCGTCCACGGGGTTTTGGGGCGATCTAGTCGATCGTCTTCCATTGGTCGGGGCGTTTTTAATGATGAGTGTGCTGGCCGGGACCATGTTCTTTAATTCCGATGGTCTGCCTTTATACTTTCAAATGCGAGAAACGCGGCAGCATTTGACCGAGCAGATCCATCAGTTGGAAGACATCAATGCCTCCATTCAAGAAGATATCACCCGCATTCAACGGGATCCGCAACGGTTGGAAGAGTTGGCCCGTAATCGTTTGGGCATGGTCCGGCAGGGGGAGGTGGTCTATCAATTTGTGGAGCCTGCCCCTTCCTCATTTACGGCCAGACCCTAGCGGCGCGGTGTTTGCGCTTCACCCCTTCGACCTCTCTTAATTTTTCATTCACGTTTTATCAATTTTTTCCCTTATCGTGAGAAATATTCGATGAAATCCGGTCAACTCGCGATTCTTGGCCGCCCCAATGTAGGCAAGTCAACGTTGCTGAATGCGTTGGTGCGAGAAAAGATCGCCATTGTCTCGGATAAACCTCAGACTACGCGAAACCTCATTTTGGGGGTCGGTCATTATCCGGAGGGGCAGCTCATTCTGGTCGATACACCAGGCCTGCATACGCCTCATCATCGACTCAATACCCAAATGGTGCAATCGACGTTAGGAACGCTGACGCAATCTGATGTCGTCTATATGATGGTGGACAGTCAGGTGTTGCCAGGTCCTGGGGATCGCTATGTCATGGAGCAAGTGACGTTGGCTCATGGGGAACGGCCCTTTCAGGGAGTATTTCTGTTATTGAATAAAGCTGATGCGGTGGCTAAATCCCGATTGCTGCCTCTCATCGATCAGTACCGTACGTTGGTTCCCCTGGACAGAAATTGTGCCCATCTCGGCCAAGAGTGGGCTGAATATCCCGCGATTAGTCGACCTGACCTTTACCTGTCTGCCCTCTTGTCCACACTTGATGTATGACGAGGACTTTTTGACGAACCAGTCCATGCGTCATATGGCCGGGGAGCTCATTCGTGAAAAAGTACTCGAACAGACCTACGACGAATTGCCCTATGCCGTGGGAGTGTTCATTGAACAATTTGAGGAGGAAAAGGGCCTCACCACCATTCGCGCGGTTATTCTGGTAGAAAAGGCCAGCCAAAAAGGGATTGTCATCGGGAAAAAAGGTATTCGCCTCAAGGAAATTGGCCAAAGTGCCCGGATAGAGATGGAACGACTGTTCGGCGTGAAGATTTATCTGCGAATGTGGGTAAAGGTGCAGGAAGGCTGGCGAGATAACGTGCAGGTGTTGAGCGAATTGGGATATGGATGAAGATGAAAAATAAAAACCACGGACGTGTTCACTGCTGACGAGCGGACATTTACCAAGGAATTCCCATGCCGCTTTTAAGAACCCGCGCAGTTATTCTTCGAAGCCAACGATGGGGGGATGCCGACCGGATTGTGACATTGTATTCCCCTGACCTGGGGAAAATTCGAGGCGCAGCTCGTGGGGCTCGCCGGATGAAATCACGATTTGGCGGCGTGCTTGAGCCTTTTGGGATTGTTGATATCACCCTGTTTCAAAAAACGCCTGATGCCCTGGGGCAAATTAGTCAAATAGATCTGGTTAGAAGCTTTAAAGCCGTACGCGAAGATTTGGGTGTTATGGCGGCAGCCGCCAAGATGGTCCGTATGGTGGAGATGATCACCGCGGATCGTGATCCCAATCCGGAGATGTATTCAGCCCTGGTGTATGGTTTGGAAGCTTTGGTTCCCGACCAGGATTTGGGGCTCTCCACATTATTATTTCAAATTCATGTGCTGGGCTATACGGGCTTTCGGCCACAAATTGACCGGTGCACGGAATGTGGGCATAGTGCTCCCCTGGACACCCCTCAATGGTTTTCCCCTCGATTAGGGGGAATGGTCTGTGATCGGTGTGGGCAACGGGGTGTGGGACGGGTCTTGTCCATTTCCAAAGGAAGTTTGGCATTTATTGATCAGGCTCGGCGCCTCCCCATGGCCAGTCTTTCTCGATTAAAAGCGATCGGGACGGTCAGGATCGAAGTGGAAGAAGCCATAGAGGCCTATTTCCAAGCGGTTGTAGGAAAAGCCCTGCCAACATTTGAACAATGGGTGTCCTAGGATGGCACTCATAAGGACATTGAAGTTATGACTTCTCAATCAAATCTTGAGCCGACAGATTTGGAGTGGCTGGATAAGGGTGTGTTGGGCATCACCTGGAGTGATGGTCATAAGGGAGTCTATCCTGTTCGGTATTTGCGACAACATTGTCCCTGTGCGGCCTGTACTGATGAATGGACCGGCGAGTTGCGCATTAAACCTGACTCTATTCCCCTCCTCATCTTATTACAGGACGTGGAGCCGGTAGGGCGATATGCCTTTCGATTCAAATGGAGCGACGGGCATGATACCGGTCTGTATTCTTACACCGCCCTGCGCCGGATGTGTCAATGCGATGAATGCCAACCCAATAAACCCAAAAGCAAGCAGCTCCTGTAGCTCATATCCCTTCTTCGTCTACTCAACGATCTCCATAGGGAATCTGAGTTGTAGGCGAACCGGTCAATGCTCGTCTTGCCGAAATGGTCATTCTGCCCACATGTAGGGCGGGTACAGTCAGAAGCGAGATGGGGAGAAGAATGGCTAATTCAACCTTAACGAACCAAGGCGTCGTGGGAGGAAAGAGACGTGGGACGAACGGAAGATAAGTGCTCTATCGCCTGGTTGGCTTTTGTCACATAAAAGGCATATTGGGGTTCAGGATAATTCTTGATGATCGACTGAAAAGTCTGAAAAGCCATATACGAGTCGGCTGACTGTTGGGCAACTTCAGCAAGATGGATGGAACATGAGGCGGCCATGGCTCGTGGATCGACTGCGAGCCGGGAACTTCGATCTGAGGTTAGTGTTTTTAAAAACAAGGGTACGGGAATGGGGGAGTCGTCAAGTGAAATCGGTTTTGGGGCAGAATCTAATACCTGAAGATTCGCCTGCATTTGCTGGAAGTCGGATCCATCCATGCATTGGTTATAAGCATCCCAGATTTCCAGGAAATGCTGATCCTTCATTGCCAGTTCTCCTGGGGCCTTAAGCTGAAATCCCTGACAACCCATGAGGCCAATGGAAACCAGTGCGGTCAGCAGAAGGTTCATCAATGTTTGTTGGGAAACCCTGGTGTGCAATATGAAGGATATGAAGGAATTGTGGGTTGGTCTAGTCCTCATGACTCCTTAATGTTTAGCAAGTTTTATGCTTATAGATAATGTGGAAGAATATGATTTATTCCCAGTAAATAAAGGTAATTAACATTGGGACGATGGTCACTTGCCGTATAATTTTCGCCACAACCTGTGTTGTTTTTGAAACAGGCTGATTTGAATTAATATTAATGCTTTACAAATTGTGATATTGCTGGGCAAAAAGGCTTTGGCGTAAAGTTAATGAAACGGTTTAATTTCATACTCGGCGAACAGGCGTTTGGTCTCCGGATGAAAATGATACCCTTTGCCTTGGTGAATATCCTGGTTTCTGAATAGCGGACCCAGTTGTCCTGTGGGATGGAGATAGAGGGCACGAAGCGGAACGGATCGTTTGGCGTGACGGACCAGATGGCAGGGAATGGGCCTAATCGCCTGCAACCATTCGGCCAGATCCTGAGGGTTCCCGATGGAGGCAGAGAGGAGGAGAAGTCGGGCTTGAGCGGGACACAGGATGATTGTCTCTTCCCACACCACTCCCCGTTCGGGATCAGCCAGATACTGGGATTCATCGAGAATGACTAACCCCAAGGTATGCAGCCGTAGATCAATTTCTCCACTGGCCGCATCATAGAGTAAATTCCTGATAATTTCCGTGGTCATCACCAGCAGCGGGGCCTGGGCATTGTCGCGCCGGTCTCCGGTTAATATTCCGACCTGATCCGATCCAAAAAGCTGGGAAAATTCCATAAATTTGGTATTAGACAGCGCCTTAAGGGGGGAGGTGTAAATCACCGTTTGGTTCAGGGCCATGGCTTGCTTTATGGCTTGAATGGCCACGTAGGTTTTCCCGCTTCCCGTAGGGGCACTGACAATGACATCTGAATGAGCCAGATATTCCACCGCTTCGGTTTGCCAGTCATCCGGGACGAAGGGCTTGGGTTCAGGAACTCCAATTCCTTCTAAGATTTGCTGGAGATTGACCGAGGACGGTGAAGGGCCGAAATTTGGTTTTCCCTTAAATGATGGGCTTTTCTGTTGAAAGGGAGAAGTTGAAACTCGGGGCTGCGCAGCAGAGCGGGCTTCCTGTAATGCCAGACGTTCTCGCCGGGTCGTCTGTATCTGTTGGAGTTCGCTTTCAATGGCCAGGATCTGATCTTCCGGAAAGGCCAAAATCAATTCGATCAGTCGATGTTTCCCGAGGCGGAAATGTCGATGAATGCGACCTCGGGCCATTTGGTGTAAATACTTGACCGGTAAAGATTGGAGTTCAATGTTCAGATCGTCACGATTCATGGCGTTATTTTCCAATTCTGGCTATGGAAGTTCCTGCAGAACTTCCCGGCGCATGGCTACCATCGCGGAGTGGGCGATATCGGCCAGTCCCGGATGGGTGACCTTGAGGCCATATAATTGGGAGAGAAATTCCAAGGTTCTGGCTAACAATCGGTACACGTCGCCTTCGGCCATGGAAGTGGAGCGAACCAATGAGGCCCAGCTGAGTTGAGGATTACTGATCCATCCTTCGGCCAGTGCTGCAACGTCCGATCGTAACAAGGGTGGTGGTTCATAAGGACTCAACGAATCGGCCACCGCCCGGACTTGTGTCAACATGGAGGCCAGTCCGGAGGGAAGGCGCATGTAGGAACCCGGACGATCGTCGTCATGGGAAATACTGGCCATCACGCCGGCTAACAGTCCCGGAGCAATGCCGGAAAAGGCCTCCATCCGGATCAATTCGGTAATAAGAAGGGAGTGGTTAATGCGAATGAGTCTCGCCCATTCCCCGTCAGCGGTCAGTTGGGAGCCTGCCGTTAAATACCCGAATTTGTGCAGCACTTCTGCCTTTTGTTGAAACCGGTGCCATAACCCATCGTGCAGGGCTTGAATGGTTTTGGCCAATTGTTGAGACTTGAGACGAAGTTTTGACGCCAGCGGGAAGTCTTTCTTGCATGCCGCGTGTGATGGGCAGGTGGGACAGGGAAATTCGTCGGTTAAGATTTCTGCCAGGAGAGGATCGTCCGCTTCTTGTGTTTCCGTCAAAATGGGAACGATCGGAAGACGAGCCGGTAACTGGGATAGCTCTTTCTTGAGTTGGTAAAGGACGTGTGGAGGACACCAGGGAAGGGTGCGAGACGGCTGAAACTCAAAGACCCGGTCATAGACCTTGGTGATGGAATGAGCGGGACACTCGCCAATAGTGCCTTTGGCCCGAATCACGGATAACATGGGCGTAAAAGTTCCCCGGCTTCGATACTGACGGAGAACAATGGCCGGACCTTTCGGCAGCCCGATGAGGCGCCCTGGAGTCAAGAAAGGCAGACAGGCAGTCATAAATGGCGTGTCGTTGTTAACCATGGGCTGCCGCTGAGTTTTGCGTCGTCGGGCGAGGTCAAACACTTTCCATTGGGTAACCCAATCCGCGCATTCCCTGGGGCCATACGGTTGTAATTGTTCCTGTATCCGATCCAGGTGGTCCTGATGGATAGCCGATCGTTGATTCAGTTGAAATTGCGCAAAGCTTTTTGCGAGGAGACCTTCAATCTGATCCAGGGAATGGGCTTTCAACAGATTCAACACCATGGGGTAGGACACGACAAATTGGCTGTCAATCGGTTCCGGATAGCCCGTGAGTCCTTTGGCAAGGATGTGTATATCGATGTACGGAGAAGGGGTGATGACCACAACCCCCACTAAATCTTTTCCCCGGCGGCCACCACGTCCGGCCAATTGTTGAATCTCACTGATCGTCAGATCCGTGAAATCCTGTGATTTTCGAACGCTGGATTGGGTAAGGACGACTGTGCGCGCAGGGAAATCCACCCCGGCGGCCAGGGTCGTGGTTGCAAACACGGCATCCAACAAGCCCTGACGCATGAGTTCTTCGATCGCGATTTTCCAGGAAGGGAGATGCCCTGCGTGATGGGCGGCTACCCCGTATTCCTGAACAACAGGGATTAACGGATGATGCTCAATACTCGGGAAGTCTTTGGCAAACTCCTCCAGAAACCCACGGATGGTCTCCGACCTTTGCGAGGACACCCTGGCTGAACTGCGGGCGAAGGTGTCAATGGCCTCGTCGCAGGCCCGGCGGGACGTCAAAAAGACTATCGCCGGAGTCAAGCGATGCTGACGGAGAATTTCTATGAGATCAACGGGATGAATCGCTGGTGGCATGGATAATGAAATTGTAGCAGGAGTCCGGGGGTGAAAACACTAATATGATTCAGATAAGCCAAAAGAAAATGAACCGCTCGTAGTGGCGTCAGAAATGCCTTGGTATCGGAAAACAGCAACGAGATGGAATCTCATGGACACGCAAAAATTTTTAAGCTCTTGCGTATTGGACCGATAAGGCTCCCTAAAGATTATGGCTATTGAAGTAATTGTACGAGGAAGTCGAGGGGCCACGGTGGTGGATTTTCATGGCCGTCTGGATTTGCATTCCCGGTGGCATGTCAAAGCGATTATCAATCAATGTTGCCACACGGAACCTGAGCATCTCATTCTCAATCTTCAACACTTAACATTCGTGGATAGCGCCGGCTTGGGTTTTCTGGTGTTGTGCTCCCATAAATTCAAAGAAGGTCACCGGCGCATTACCTGGATTCAACCGCAAGGATGTGTTGCAGACTTGCTTGAAAGCCTGCAAATCCATGAACTCATTACAATTTGTCAGACGGAAGACGACGCCTTGTCGGCGTCTTATTAAATGAATCCATGTCGTACAGCAAGGTTACCCAGGGGTTGTTGGTGATTCAGCCGTGTTCTCATGGTCAATGTTCTCCGTTAGGCAACGAGTCTGCGTGAAATCAGGTTCCTCCTTCCTCTGCATTCTTGAGACCTCTCAAAAACCCCACTGAGTGTCCCTCTTCACAAGCGTGGCAGTTTAATGCGTGAGCATTGAGACAGTCAAAAACTACTCACGAAAAGACGATCCTTCGTCTCATCACAATCAGCGGTGGCGGACTCTTGCCAGAGTGATGGATAAAACGGCAAGATCACTTCTTTGGCGTACATCCCTGATGGTTTAACATATGTGTATGGAAATGGAGGTTCATTATAAAACGGTCTCAAGAGGGAATGTGGTTGCATATCTGTCTGGAGAATGACAATCGTCAAATCAGACTGTCAAAACCGCCAGAGTGAGGAAATGTCGGAACGTTCAGGAGGCAGCCATTCTTTATGTAACGACCGGTCTATACCTTTCGTAAACTTTCCGGCTTGTCACGTCTGACCGGGGTGTTTTTTTTGAGGGTGTGCCGCTTCCGCGAGTTCGAGGGTCCCTTCCCAATCTCACGACCCATTCATTCGTTTTGTCTCCCGGGTGAGCCACCCCTTGAGGTGACGGGTCGGTGTGGATCCTGAGGATAATTGAAATAGGAGATACAGGTGAGAAATGTCCATCGGGTGAAAACCGGCGAGAAAAAATATGGTTTGCTATTGTCGGGTTTGGTGGTGCTGTGGCCCCTGCTGTTCGGAGAAATGGCGATTGCCTATCAGGAAGAGGAGGTCTCCGGTGGAGGGTCGATCACCGGAGTGGTGAAATTTACCGGGATCGTTCCGTCGCCCCAAACGTATAAAGTCACTATGGGGAGCAATCCAGAATTCTGCCGGACTCTGGCCGACGAAAATGGAGTCATCGCCATTCCACAGGTTCGTGTGTCTTCGAAACAGGAATTGGCCGATGTCGTTATTTTTCTTCAAGAGGTAGAGCGAGGCAAATCGGTACCGAAAGCAGGACCGGTTGTGACGGTGGATCGCTGCCAGTTTGGGCCATACGTTATTGGTGCCATGGCCGACCAAACCCTCCGCGTGGCCATGCGCGATCCGATTGCTCACCAGCTTCGCGGGTGGGAGATATTGGATAAAGGACGCCTTCCGCTCTTTCAAATACCAAATTTGAAAGAGGGAGAGGAGGCGACCATTCCTCTCAAAGCCCGGCGTAGCAGTATTATCAAGCTGGAATGTGATCAACACCGATTTATGCAAGGCTGGCTGCTGCTGGCCGCTAATCCGTATGTGGGCGTGACTGACGACCACGGGTTTTATCGGTTAACGAATGTTCCTGCGGGCACACAGACGGTCGGAGCCTGGCATCCGGTGTTGGGCTATCAGGAGGCTAAAGTGAAACTCATTGCTGGCCAGCAGGCGATCCTTGAGTTAAGTTTCGTGCCATCAACCTCCCCATAAGGCGTCCTGGATTACAGGTGCATCCGGTCGGTCATTGAAGCCATCATCACATACTCAGAGCCAGGATATGTGAAGTTTTTGTCTTTTTTAATGCTCTTCGGATTCTCTCAATGCCGGTTTCCTCCATTGGCGATCGCATTCATTCGCTCTCAAACATGAAAGAGTCAAAGGCGTTTATCTCCCTCTGTGTCGTGGGTCTGTGCTGTTTCATCAGTTACGATATGGTGCGAAGGCCGGCGTTAGCGTTATTTGTTGAGAGCCTTGGTGCGGGCCCTTTCGTGGTCGGCCTGATTGTGGCTGTCTCGACAATGACAGGGGTGGCCTTAAAGCTCCCGATGGGATTGTTATCCGACGTCGTCAATCGACAACGGTTAATGCTAGGAGGAGTTCTGGCCTTTGCTTTACCGCCATTTATTTATCCATTCGTTTCGGATCTGTCGATATTAGGAATCTTACGATTGGTTCACGGGTTGGCGACCGCAATGTTTACCCCTCTGGCCTTGGCGATGGTTGCTGAACTCTTTGTGGAACGGCGGGGCGAAGCGTTTGGATGGTATACCTCAGCGACCCAAGGCGGTGGACTAGTGGGACCGATGATCGGCGGAATCATTGTGTACCAATATGGGTTTTCCCTAACCTTTTTCTTGGCCGGGATATTTGGCGTGTTGGCATTGGTCTTCTTTTGCATGATCCCTCCAACTCCAACACCCTCACGAGTCAACCAACATTCTTGTTCGACCTTATGGAAGGAGATGCGTGAGGGGCTCCGTCGGATCTGTCAGATTCCTCCGATTCTCATCACCAGTGGAGTAGAAGCCGCCAAGATGGCCGGAAACGGGACGCTTATGGCGTTTTTACCCCTGTATGGCTTGTTCATCGGATTAAACGCTGCCGAAATCGGGATCTTGTTCGGAGCACAGGCGTGTACCTCGTTTACCGCCAAGCCCTTCATGGGACGAATATCAGATCGAGGGGCCAGGCCACCGCTCATCTTCGGAGGGTTGTGCCTCTGCGGGCTCATGGTCATACTCATTCCACACATTCAAGGCTATCTCCCACTATTGATTGTTGCAGGAGGCTTTGGTTTTGGCGAAGCGGTGGTGACCTCATCGACTACCGCCCTGGTTGCGGATTACTCTGAAGGCAAAGGCCTGGGAGCCGGGATGGGTTTGCGGGGCACCATTATGGACATTGGGCATGCGGGGGGACCACTCCTGGCGGGGATACTCATCCCTTCCTTCGGCTATGGGGGCGGGTTTCTCTGTATCGGAATCATATTATTACTGACGGCCGGAATTTTTGGTATCACAATGATAGGGATCAAAAAACCGGCTGTGCTATAATGGCCTTTCTTTGATGGGAAGATAAAGGAGTTCGGAGACCATGAAGGAAGCAATGGGAACCGGTGATATTATTATCGGGATCGTAGCGGCTTTCGGAGTGGTGGTCTTACTCGTGGTCTTTGTCATGGTGGTGAAGAAAATTATCTTCAATAAAGATAGTGATACCGAATAACAAAAACGTGAGAATATGTTTAGCGGAATTGTTGAAGAAATAGGTGCGATCCAGGCTATTGAAAAAAGTCTGGCCGGAGCAAAATTTTCTATTGTCGCTTCTCTGATCCTGGATGATCTCAAAGTGGGAGATAGTATCAGTGTGTCCGGTGCGTGTTTGACGGCAAGCCATGTGGGCGAAACCGGTTTTTCAGTGGATGTGTCGACGGAAACATTGCATTGCACCACACTGGGAACCATTCCGGTAGGCACGCCGGTCAATCTGGAACGTGCCCTGAAACTCAATGCCCGAATGGGAGGGCATCTGGTAACGGGTCATGTGGATGGAATCGGTATGCTCCGTGCCCGGCAACAAGATGGAAATGCGGTTCAACTCACTGTTGAAGCGCCTGAGGAGATTATCCGGTATTGTGTGCCCAAAGGCTCAATTACCGTGGATGGGATTAGTTTGACGATCAACGCCGTGTCGGAACGGTCTATTGCGGTGGCCATTATTCCGCATACGGCGAAAGTCACCACCATGGGCCTTAAGCAAATCGGGAATACCGTTAATTTGGAATCCGACTTGATTGGGAAATATGTCGAACGCTTGCTGCAAGGGAGTGCAGCTCTCACACCCAAGTCTGCACCCATGATCGATCGAGAGTATCTACAAAAACGTGGCCTGTTGTAGTCGTCCTTCCACCCTCCATGTCTGAAGAACTTTCCTATAAAACCAAACATCCTCTTTGGCGTCTGTTCGCCATCGTCACCCTCTTTGTCATCATCATTCCCGCCACGTTGTGGGGAATTGTTCAGATCTATGAAATCCTCTGTGCGTGGTGCGGGTGTTGTAGTGCAATCGATCGCCCACGATCCCGGTAGATACCCACTAAATATTCATCAAATGTGCAATGGATGAGGAGAGAGGGTTTCCTCCTTATGTATGCCACGAAATTGTACCAACACAAAGATTTCTTCCTGACGATAATTCTGGCTGGTGGGGTGTTCCTTATCCGGTTATTTCAGGCTTCATGAGCGGGATCGGATGCATCTTTCTCATATTGCACGTAGGACCGCTCGTAGAATTTGAGGCCAAACCGGAAGAGATTCTCGCCAACCTTGTGGCCATTTCCGAGTTTTTAACAAATCCCTTTCCCCAAGCGACATTTCTTGGTCTCGCGACCATTGCCGTCATGTATCCGACACCAGTGAGAGTTAGTCATACCCTTTCATCCTGAAGGGAAGGACACTCTTGAACGTAATAATGGGCGGATTGTTCTCATTCATGTGGATGGCCCGATGAGTTTCGGCTCCGCAAAAAATATGGTGAGACGATTTGGAGTCGTTAAAAGGATTCAACACCTTCATCCATGTGATTCTACACCTGTCGAATGTCTCACCTATTGACGGAACGGCGGCCTTACGCTGTTGAAGGACATGGTCAGAATGGTTCAGTCACATCGCCAAAATTTGTATTTTATTGGCATAAAACCGGGAGTCCTTAAAGTCCTGGAGGGTTTGGGCGTCGTGAAATATATTGGTCCTGAACAGCGATACGATCTCCGATTGGATGAATTACGTCATGCCGACCAAGGTGGTAAAAATTCTCCCACCGATGGATACTCCGGAGCGACACGGGCGTAAACAACACCGCCGTCTTCCTGAACGTATTGATCCGGCTTGGGCGAGGAAATCACAGCCGACGGTTGCTGTCCTTCAGACAGAGGATGAACCCTTAGAATAATCAGTGAGCATGTCACAGCGTGTGGAGGAATGATGAATTTAATTAGCAAATGGCAATTTTAGATTCCGGGAACCGGTACAGTTTTCTTTCTTTTTCCTGGAACGCGCCAAGTCCCACTAGCAACGGACCAAATCGTCCGATGAACATGCAGAGAATAATGGCGAGTTTGCCGAAGCTCGTCAGATTTGCGGAGAGACTTAACACGTCTCCATTGCCTACGGAGTATCCGGTTGTTCCCAAGGCCGACGCGACCTCAAACATGAGTGAGAGAAAGGAATGGGGTTCGAGCATGGATAACAGGAGGGTAAACACCGTCAACAAAAACATGGCGAGAATTGCCAACGCCAGGGCCTTATGAACGACCGTTATGGGCACCCGGCGCCAGAAAAATTCCACGTCTCCACGACGTCGCAAGGTGGTCCACACAAACACCCCAATAATCCCGAACGTGGTCGTCTTGATTCCGCCGGCGGTCCCGCCCGGTGAGCCCCCGATGAACATGAAAATGACAATGAGGTAGAGGGAAGCATTACCCAATAGACTTAAATCAATGGTATTGAACCCGGCCGTCCTGGCAGAAACTGCATGAAAGGCTCCCACCAGGATTTTATCGACCAGGGGTAAATCCCCCAACGTCTTGGGGTTAGCCCATTCAAGCAGCAAGAGACTGATGGTCCCACCAACAATCAGGAGGCCGGTGACGACCAGCACAAGCTTGGAATGGGCATGAAGGCGAAAGCGGTCGCCGCGGAAAAATTGGGACACATCGATCAGCACAAAAAATCCTAATCCTCCCACAATAAACAAAAAAGCCACAATGAAATTCACTGTGAGATCGGTCCGATAGGCGATTAAATTAGTGGAAAATGAAGAAAATCCCGGCGTTATTAAAGGCGGAAATCGCATGAAAGGTTCCATGATAGATGGCTTGGCCAAAAGGGTAGTCCTGGAGAAAACGAAGACTTAACAGCATGGCACCGACCAGTTCGAGCATCACGGTCCACAGCACAATAGCCTTCACATATGGAATCAATCCTTGCAAGTTGAGTGCGCTTAAGGCTTCCGCCATCATCATCCGATCCCTCAGTCCTATTCGACGCCCCATCGTCAGAAGCAGCATGGTGACAAGCGTCGCGTACCCGAGCCCGCCGATCTGAATAAGAACGAGGACAACCGTGTGGCCAAACACGGTAAAGTCCGTGGCAGTATCGGCCACGATGAGGCCTGTGACACAAACGGCTGACGTGGCGGTAAACAGGGCATCAATGATCGACAGGGGCTTGGAAGGAAGCGTCGCCCAGGGTAACAGTAATAAGATTGTGCCTATGACAATAGCGGCCGCTCCCCCCAATACTACGATCTTTCCGGGAGTGATGCGCTGGAATTGGAGAAACCATGGAGGAGAATACCGAGCCACTGAGGATGGAAGGGAAGAATGAAAACGGCCGAAAATCTTCACGTGAAAAGGAATATACTCAAAGGTCGGGGCATCTGTTTGGCTAAGGAACCGGACCGCGATGGGTAGGATGCATTATACGCCAAACCTGCCATGAAACAAATGGGAGAAAAGAGATGAGTCAGTCATGAGGCCTGAAGGATTCAGGCGTGTTTCAATGAAAACCTGCCTGTTTTGTGGGCTTTCACGACTCGTGTCCGCTGAAGATCGGGATCCGGAAATAGTGCCTTGGGTTTTTTGAAATGTATTTTGTCGATTGACAAATACAATGGAATTGGATAGCTCCGCTATGCAATGGCCTGTCGATCAGTGAACAAACAGTCACACTCCCATGTGATCTGTACTTTTTTTCAGGTCTTGGATACCATGCTCTTTGAGATTATCCAGTTCTTCTCTCAATGATGTCTTCTGCAAGTTTTTGTCAATTTCCTTTGGCCATGCTCATGAATAGTTTCCCAACCGTGGTGCCGAGAATAATTGGCGTTCGGGATTGTCCCCGGTCCGTAGAATTGCTGACGACGTGAAAAAATTTTCTGCCGAAAAACTTATCCAGATCGGATATCGCTATGTCACGAACTCTCAAGGGCGGTTTTATCTGTATCTGGCGATTTTTTGCAGCCTTCTCGTGGTATTGGATGCCGGGTCCTTCGAACTGATTCGGGGAATGAAGCTGAAAACATTTGATGTGATCATGAAACATCGAGTGCTCTTTGATAAAGCCGACTCCGACATCGTGATTGTCGATATTGACGAAGCCAGTTTGGAGGCCATGGCGAAAGAATATGGCCGGTGGCCCTGGCCCCGTCAGGTCTTTGCGGAATTTCTCGAAATGCTACAGGACCAACAGCCCTCAGCTGTGGTGTTTGATATTTTGTTTAGTGATCCTGATGTATTCAATAAGGAATCAGATTCATACTTCAATGACGTCGTGAGTAATATGGAAAATACCTTTTTCCCTATGCTGCGCTTGTCGCCGGCCAATGATGACCTGAGCCAGGTTACCCCTTCCATGATTCCCGGCATAGAACCCGTTCCCGGGGAACCACAAGACGATAAAGGGATTGCCCTGCTTCTGCCCTCCTTCACCGGCATTCTTGAGAGTGGAAGAATGGGCACCAACAATGTGTATCCCGATCGAGACGGCATTGTTCGGCAATATCCTGTCTATCGGGATCACTTTGGATGGCGTGTTCCATCCCTTCCCGCCAAGGTGGGGGAAGTGCTGGGTTGGAAAATCCCGATGGAACCGGAGGTGTATTTAAACTGGCGGGGAAAATTCGGAGCGTTCCGGTCTGTCCGCTTTAGTGATGTGTTTGACGATTTTTTGCGGAGAGACAGGCAGCGGGCAACAGATGAATTTACAAACAAGATTGTCATCATTGGGTCTACAGCTTCGGCGTTATTCGATTCCAAGCCCACCCCGATGGAAAAGATTCATCCCGGCGTGGAAATTTTGGCCACGGCCATTGGAAATATCAAGAATGGGGATTGGATCACCCAGGCCAAAAATCCCTGGCTCTTTACGGCTCTGGCGCTTGGCCTTATCTGGGTCACAGCATTAGCCTTTTTGACCGGGGTCAAACGCAAAGCGATTGATATGGTTTTTGCGGGTTCGCAAGTCGGGTTGATGGCCGTGACCTTCGCGAGCTTGAACTTCACCACCTATTACCTTGATTTAACAGCACCCATCACTGCAGGATTGATCTATTTTTCTCTCGCCCGGGTGTATGCCTATGCCGAAGCCACGATCATGGAAAAATATGTCTGGCTCAACGTGGAAGAAGGGGTGGAAGGTTGGCAATATACCGTGGTGGTTGTACTCCAACCGGAGAGCCTGGAAGAGATCTCGGAAGGACGATTCTTGACCCTGCTGAAGCGCGGTCTTTTTGCCAAAAAGATTGGGTTTACGATAGAAGCGTTTTCACGCAAACCTGCCGGCATTGAAAAAGCCTTTCAGAATATGTTTTTCATTTATTGGGTGGAAAATCATGTGGAAACAAAGCCCTGGCAGGTGGAAAAATCCGGCGAACAGACGCTCTCTTTCGTTCGAGAAGTTGTTCGCAGCATCTGTGGAAGACGATAAAATAGGATGTAAGCTCGGATGGTGCCAAGGACCTCTACCCTATGGAGATGAGAGATTGAGACTGGAGGCTTGGCAAAAATTAGTGGTCAAGGCCACGATGAATCTCAAAGAGACAGCCGCTTGGGATTACATCATGATCCTTTACTCAGATATGCAGCCTCGCCGCTTGACCGGTGATGCGGCAGAGAACCCGCCATGGTGGTTTAACGCGAGAAGGAGGACTCTGATGATGAAATTGGTTAGCCTTCCTGGCAATAGTCCTTATTTGGTTCTTTCCTATAGAGGGGAAAGCTTCGGATCCTGGTGTAGCTGTCCGATCGTGTCAAGTCATGAGCGAACCCTTTAAAGATGCTCGAGAAGTGACGTCCTTAAAGGAAGGCGACACCGTAGAGATTTTAAAAAGGAGAGGTGGATGGTTACAGGTGTCCCGGTAAAGGCAAAACCGGCTGGGTCAGAATGTTATATATTCGTCGAGGGGCTTCCGGCGAAAATGCTTCCGCAGCGACGGAAGCCTCGGGAGTGCTGGGCCTGGCCACCGGGAGAGCTGGAAGTGGGAATGTTGTGGCCGCGACAGGAGTTCGTGGATTAGATGAAGAGGATTTAAAGGAAGCCGAGTTTAATGAAAATGAATTTCATATCACTGAAAACCTATCGGACTTCAAAGAAACAGGCCCAAGAATTTGCCAATCAGGCAGGATTAAAAATACAAAAAGTACCGTTCATACAACCAACAGACGGGAATTAAAATGAGAAATCAGAAAAATGTTAGAGACGAGGTATACCCCCTGAATCTTTACGGCCTATGTCCCCCTGATGCTCCACATTCAACAGGCAAATCTTGGCCTTGAAAGGATTTCTTCTACGTGCATTCACTCTCTGACATCTTGTGATTTCCGGAGTGACGAACCTTACCTCATGCCTTTGATCTGAGTGATGCTCTAAAACAATTGGGGCAGCCGGAAGATACCACCACTGGAGTAACGAAAGAAGGCACTCCGGGGAAAAAGACTGACAAGAAGACCCCTTCCCTTACAGACCTGGCCGATCTGGTCAAAGGGACTTCCACCGAAGAGGAAATAGCCATAGGTCAAGAGATTGCAGGACGACTGCTTGGAGCTGCGCCACTGGTAAAGGATGAACGTCTTCAACTGTATGTCAATCAGGTTGGAAAATGGGTAAGTCTGCACAGTGGGAGAGACGACCTGGATTGGTATTTTGGTGTATTGGATTCTGAAGATATCAACGCCTTTGCCGCGCCGGGAGGATTTATATTTATTACGAAGGGTTTGTATAAACAACTCCATTCAGAGGCTGAGTTGGCTGGAGTGTTGGGACATGAGATCGGTCATGTCGTCAAACAGCATCATTTGACCATCATTAAGAAAAGCCAAGCGATTGATATGGGAAGCAGCGTGTTCTCCAAAAAACTCGGCAAAATGAAAAATGAACAAGCGAAGCAGGCCGTGAATAATCTTATTGGGAGTGGAGCGGAAGTGATGGCTCGTGGTTTGGATAAAGATGCTGAATACCAGGCCGACAGAATCGGGGTGGTGATGGCCACACGGGCCGGCTATGACTCCTATGGCCTGCCAATGGTGTTGCAGGAAATTGGTCATGCGGGTCTCAATGACAGCAGCGTAGCCTTACTGTTTAAAACCCACCCCCATCCCGATGCGCGATTGACCAAGCTCGGGGACTCCATGGGCGAAAAGTTCGACAAGTATCCAGAGGGTAAAAGCCTAACGGACCGGTTTTATACTTTGGCAAAATAATTGAAGAGGCCCCCCGCCGATTGCTCCAAGCCAAAAACCCGACCATTTTCCCTGGTCCGCTCGTCTTATGGGCGTGGAGCGAACAAGCCAAGCGGGAAGCCAAAGCGGTGAAGGCCCTGGCGGAAGCCGTATCGGCAAAATTGATCCCGATGGCCGATTACCGGCCGAAATATCCCAAAATTTATCCCGAGCGGGAAATTAATCCTAACCATCCCAATCTCACCATTTGGCACAATACAATTGATGTCTGTATGTTCGTGGGTGTTCATTGCCACCAGTCCAATATCGCGCTTAAACTCATCCGGGGGGGGTACCAGTTGTTTTACCATTGCGTTGTGTACCTTTAGCGGAGACGACGAAGCTCATTTAACCATCCGTGACTTCACGGCCGAAAAGATCTGGCAGATAGTTGAAGCTGTCAAAAGACTCAAATCTTTTTCGTAATCTTATTCACGAAATTTTTGTGCTCTTGTCGGTTGAGGCCACTTGTCTTCAAACATTTTCTTGACATGTTGTGGAAGAAAGTGATTCTGTAATCACGGAATGACGGAACTTCTGCTTTCTGCTCTGCTTCTGGCCTATGCGTGCGGGATGTTGTTCCCGCTCTGTTTTCCCAGTCGACCGCATATTCAGAATGTGATCACGCATGGATCGGCCGCCGTGGCCGGCGGCCTTGGGATTGTTCTTGGCCTGATTGGGCTCTTGGCCCCTGAACCGCTTGTCCTGTCCCTGCCTTCCTCTATTCCCCTTCTGACGTTTTCTCTCCGGCTCGATTCCCTATCCGGATTTTTTGTTCTCACCATTTCCCTTGTGGGATTGGCGGTATCCATTTTTGCGAGCGGCTACGTCCGGGAATTTTATGGGCGAATTCCTGTCAGTCTTCTCGGCCTTCTCTACAACGGATTTCTTCTGTCCATGCTGCTGGTCGTCATGGCGGATAATGCCTTTTTCTTTCTCATCGTGTGGGAATTGATGTCGCTCCTCTCGTATTTTCTTGTGGTATCGGAGCACGAAAAACCTGAAGTCCGTTTTGCCGGATTGTTTTATTTGATTATGACCCATGTGGGCACGGCGTTTATTCTTGTGACGTTTCTCATGTTTTTCCAGGAGACGGGGACGTTTGCGTTTGAGGCATTTCGAAACGGAGAACAGCCATTGCCGGAAGGTCTACGGACCCTGGTCTTTTGGACGGCCTTAATCGGATTTGGCGCCAAGGCCGGGATTGTGCCTCTCCATGTGTGGTTGCCCTATGCCCATCCGGCGGCTCCATCTCATGTTTCCGCCTTGATGTCGGGGGTCATGATCAAAACGGCGATTTATGGCCTCATCCGGGTGTATTTCGACTTTCTTGGAGGCCCGTTTCCCTGGTGGTGGGGATTTGTGGTCTTGTTGGTGGGCACGGTGTCGGCATTGCTCGGAGTGATGTACGCGCTGATGGAACATGACCTGAAGAGTCTTCTCGCTTTTCACAGTGTTGAAAACATCGGGATTATTTTAATGGGAGTAGGAACAGGCATGGTGTTTTACGCCTATGACATGCCTCATCTGGCGGCGTTGGGCATCATCGCCGGACTGTACCATACCATTAATCACGCGGTGTTTAAGGCGTTGCTCTTTATGGGAGCCGGTTCCCTTCTGTATGCCACGCATACTCGGAACATGGAAGAATATGGAGGGCTGCTTCGACGGATGCCATGGACCGGATTGTTTTTCTTAATTGGAGCCGTTTCCATTTCCGCGCTCCCACCGACCAATGGGTTCGTCAGTGAATGGCTTGTGTTTCAAGGGCTCTTTTTAAGTTCTGAGCTCCCCTCTCTTTTTCTAAAATTGATGCTTCCCATTGCCGCGGCCATGCTCGCGCTGACCGGCGCGTTGGCCCTGGCCTGCTTTGCCAAGGCGTTCGGTATATCGTTCCTGGCTCTTCCTCGAAGCTCCCACGCTCGAAAAGCTCAAGAGATTCCCATCCCGATGCGGATCGGGATGGGGTTCCTGGCCGGCCTCTGTCTGGTGTTAGGATTGGGCCCCACGGTCGTCGTGCCCCTTCTCGATCGTGTGAGTGAACCCTTTGTGGGGATATCCATTGCCGGGCGAATGTTTGAAATGGGTGGAATGACACTTGCCCCGGTCAGCGGAGAGTTTTCAAGTCTCTCCACTCCTGTTTTGGCGATGGTCTTGATAGGCCTCACCGGATTGGGGTTGGGCCTCGCCTATGTTCTGGGAGGAAAGGGGAAAAAGCGGTTTTATAAAACATGGGGGTGTGGGTTGAATTTGACGGCACGAAATGAATACACCGCGACCGGCTTTGTTCAGCCAATTAAGCGGGTCTTTAGCACCATTTATCAGCCGACCGTCAAACTCGAAACGGAATTTCTTGAAGAATCCCACTATTTCGCGAAGCGGAGACACTTTGAATTCACGATTGAGCCGGTCTTTCTGAAATACCTGTACAATCCCGTGGTTCAGTTTTTTTCGACGTTGGCCGACCGGTTTCGCGTGATCCAGGCAGGCAGCTTGTCGTTATATCTGGCATACATTTTCGGAACGCTCATCCTCTTGCTGCTCGTGGCGATATAGGGAGATTCAGGATGATAACCGGGTTCCTGCTCATAGCCTTTCAACTCGTACTTGTTTTGGGATTGTCCCCCTTGATCGTGGGTATTATCCGGCGAGTCAAAGCCCATCTGCAATGCCGGCATGGGGCCAACGTGTTTCAGCCCTACGCGGATCTTGCCAAATTGTTTCGCAAAGAACCGGTCATCTCCACGACAGCCTCTTGGATCTTTCCAGCCACCCCGTACATCCTGTTTTCCTCGACGTTGGCAGCCAGCCTGCTTGTCCCCACCATTATCGCACCCATGCCGCTCAATTTCGCCGGAAACATTATTGCGCTGGTCTATCTTCTGGCCTTAGGGACTTTTTTCCTGATGCTGGCGGGCCTGGATGCCGGATCGGCTTTTGGTGGAATGGGCAGCAGTCGCGAGTCTATCGTGGCCTCCCTGACGGAACCGGCCCTGATTCTTTCCTTGTTTGCTGTGGCCCTCACGGCCGGCTCGGCCAATATCAGCACCATCGTGCACAAGACGGCGATCCTGCAGGGCATCGTGCTCGATCCTCCGCCTCATTTAATGGCTTTGGTGGCGCTGTTTATCATCACTCTGGCCGAAACCGGCCGGGTGCCGGTGGATAACCCGGCGACGCATTTGGAATTGACCATGATCCATGAAGCCATGATTTTGGAATACTCGGGGCGATATCTGGCATTGATTGAATGGGCAGCGGGAATCAAACTCGTAATTTTTTTGACGTTGCTGGCCAATATTTTTGCGCCATGGGGCATTGCCACGGCAGTGACGCCTGCTGCCCTTGGCTTCGGGTTGCTGATGTATTTCGGAAAGATTGTGGGGTTGGCCGTGCTGATTGGGTTTTTCGAATGTATGTTTGCCAAATTGCGGTTGTTTCGTGTGACGGAATTACTCGGGGCCGCCTTTATTCTTTCATTATTAGCCTTGGTGTTCTTTTATATCCTGCGGGTGTGACATGCCAACTATTCCGGTCAATATCGGTTCGTACATGGTCAATCTGTGTTCAGCGCTCCTGTTGCTGACGTGTTTCGCTATTGTCGCACAACGGAGGCTCATGGCTTGTGTGGATTTATTCGCGTTGCAGTCGGTGTTTTTGGCTGTGACCGCCATGCTGGTTGCCTATTTGACGGGCATTCACCACATTTACGTGGCGGCGGTTTTGACGATCGCGATTAAGGCGGTGATCCTACCCAGGATTTTAAAAAAGATCGTGCGGCAGCTTAATGTTCAACGCGAGGTTATTTCCTACGTCAACATTCCGGCCGGTTTATTAATTTGTGGAGGATTGGTGATTCTCGCCTTTTTTATTACCCAACCGATTGTTCATCTCGGATTCCTCCTGACGCAAGATTCCCTGGCGATTGCCCTGGCTATTGTGCTGATCGGATTTTTTATCATGATTTCCCGGCAGAAAGCCGTCACCCAGGTTATCGGCTTTCTGGTGATGGAGAACGGACTGTTTCTTGCGGCCACTGCCGCGGCCTATGGGATGCCGCTCATCGTGGAATTGGGAATTTTTTTCGATGTCCTGGTTGCCGGGTTGATCGTGGGTATTTATACCCACCAAATTCAGGAGGCCTTTGGCAGTGTGGATACCAGCCGTATGAAGGCGCTCAAAGAGTAAGCCTCATGATGTGGCCGATTGTTCTCCTGATTGCAACCCCGTTTCTGATTGGTGTCAGCGGGCTTGTCGTTCGCAACCGGCAGTCGTTCGATGTTCTGCATTGCGTGCAAGCCGGCATCATGGTCATCTCGTCGATGTTATTGGTCGATGCAGTCTCAGTGAACGGACCCGTTTCCTTTCTGTTTTTCCTTCGTGCCGACGCTCTGAGTGCCTGGTTTGATTTGGGGATTGGAATCGTGGCTGCGACGGGAACCTTGTATGCCGTGGGATATATGGGGGAGCAGTATGATCGTGGACACGTGTCGCTTAAACGGTTTCGTCACTTTTTTATCCTGTTCGATCTGTATCTGGCGGTCATGTTATTGGCCGTCAATGTTGAAAATCTTGGGATCATGTGGATTGCCATTGAAGGGGCTACCTTGTCGACGGCTTTATTGGTCGGGTTTGAACGGAACAAGGGAGCCCTGGAGGCTGGATGGAAATTTGTGATTCTCAGTTCGGTCGGCATTGCCTTGGCCCTCTTTGGAACGATCCTCGTGTACTACTCATCGGAGCAGCTCCTTGGGATTACCGCAGAAGCGCTTCACTGGGCAAAATTGTACGAAGTCGGCGACCAACTCGATCCTTCGGCGATGAAGATCGCGTTTATATTTATTCTGGTCGGGTACGGGACTAAGGCGGGTCTTGTCCCGATGCACACCTGGCTACCCGATGCGCATGGAGAGGCCCCCACTCCGGTCAGTGCGATGCTGTCCGCGAATATGTTGACGATGGCCATCTATGCCATTCTCCGGTTCAAGATCCTGACTGATCAAGCGGTGGGGCCGGAGTTTACGGGAACCTTGCTCATCGGGTTTGGAGTTGTTTCCGTCACCCTCTCCTCGATTTTCTTATTGCTGCAAGAAGATTTCAAGCGCCTGTTAGCGTATTCCAGTATTGAACATATCGGTATCGCGTTGGTTGGGTTTGGTCTCGGAGGACTGGGAGTCTTTGGCGGATTATGGCACCTGCTGAATCATGCCTTGGCGAAATCCGCGGCCTTCTATGGCGCAGGCCTTGTTCTTTTGAAGCATGAGCATAAGTTCATGGCTCGCGTCCCCGGGCTGTTACGAGAATATCCTTTAGCGGGGATGGCCTTATTAGTCGCAGGACTTGTTCTGGCCGGCATGCCTCCGTTCGGACTGTTTGTGAGCGAAATCACGATTGCCGCGAACGCCATGATTACCGCACCTTCGATCGCGTATGGGTTTATCGGTGTGCTGACTCTGGCTTTCGCCACTTTGCTGTTTCAGATTTTGAGAATGGTTCTTGGAGTGCCCATGGAAACGCCAATCTCCACAGTGGGGTCACGGTGTCGGGTTTTTTCGACTGTGGCGATTTCGATTAACCTGGGTGTTTTGATTTATTTGGGGCTACAGATCCCATCCGGCCTTCATGACCTCATCGGGGCGATCCTGCCTTTGTTTCATGCGGAAGGAGAGTACTTCTAAATGCCTGACCAGAACCATGTGTCGTTTATGGTATTGGCTGCGCCGCTTTTCGCCGCGACACTCAGTCTGTTCATCAAAAACATTCGCATTCTTCACGGATTGAATGTGATGACCATGGTGATCCTTGTTGTGGCTGATCTGGCGCTATGGGCGATCGTAGGCCGTCAGGGGGCTTTCACGGCTCTGGGGGATTTGGTTTTTGTGGACAGCCTCTCGATCTTCATTCTCTCAATCGTTGTGGTCATTGGTCTTTCCTGTTCGATTTACTTGTGGTCCTATTTTGACGATGAGGCCACCATGCAGTTGGTGCCTCCTCGTCGCCTACGCATCTTTTTCCCTCTGTATCAGGTATTTTTATTTGCCATGATTGCCGCGACACTGGCGAACAGTTTAGGGGTGCAGTGGGTTGCCGTGGAGGCCACGACGCTGGCGACGGTTTTCCTTATCACGTTTTTTAAGAGTCGGGAAAGCCTTGAGGCGGGATGGAAATACCTCATTCTGTGTTCGGTCGGCATTGCTCTCGCCTTGTTCGGAACGGTCCTGACCTATTATTCGTCCATTCGTGTGCTTGGGGAAGAAAACGCGGCGTTGAACCTGACCAGCCTGCTGCCGGTGGCTGCCCAAATGGATGGGCACGTGCTGAAATTGGCATTTATCTTTATTCTGGTGGGGTACGGCACGAAGATTGGCCTCGTGCCGATGCATACCTGGTTGCCCGAGGCCTATAGTGAAGCGCCGGCCCCCGTCACCGCCATGCTGGCCGGAGTCCTCGAAACGGTCGCCGTGTATGCGGTCCTGCGAAGCAAATCTCTTGTGGACCAGGCCCTTTCTCCGGAGTTCACGGGGAACCTGTTAATCCTAATCGGATTGATCTCGTTCGGGACGGCGGCGTTGTTTATCCTCATTCAACGGGACTACAAACGGCTTTTTGCCTACTCCAGTATCGAGCACATGGGCCTGGCCATGGTGGGGTTCGGTGTTGGCGGGCCAATAGGAACCTTCGCCGGACTGTGGCATCTCCTCAACCATGCTTTGGCCAAATCGCTGGGGTTTTTTGCCGTCGGCAATATTTTTTGCCGGTATGGCACCCGGCAGATTCATGAGGTCCAGGGTATGGCCAAAGTCCAACCGATTACCGCGATGGCGTTTCTTGTCGGTGGGCTGGCGTTGGTGGGAATGCCGCCGTTTTCACTGTTCAACAGTGAACTGCTGGTCGTCTCTTCGTTGGCTCAAATGACTTTCCAAGCGGATTCCTTTCACCTGGGACGGTTTCTGACGATTACGGTATCGCATGAAATTCGAAGCCTGGGAATAGTCATGGTGGTGTTAGTGTTGGCGGTGGCGTTGTTTGGAGGGTTTATCTACCGGTTGACCAGCATGGTATGGGGCACGCCACCCCCAGGGGTGAAGCAAGGGGAAGCCTGGCATATCGGACAACTCCCTCTCGCCTTATCGGCTTTCGCCTTGGTGTGGATGGGATTTCATCTTCCCGCTCCGGTTGCAACACTTTTGCAACGGGCCACTGACGTGGTGATGGGAAGGTAACCATGACGCAGGCGTTGAATCCGGTCGAACACTTGCAAGGAATATTTCCTTCGATTGATCGCGTCTCCACCGATCACGGCATTCCGGTGGTGCATGTGCACAACAATCAGATTTCGCCGATTGCCCGGTATATCCATGCCAACGAGGAACTCAAGGGAACGCTTTCCTTATTGTGGGCGGTCGATCACCGTCCTCGAGAAATGCGCTACGAACTCTGGTACTTGTTTACGTTGTGGGAACACAAGGACTGGCTCATTGTCTCGACAGATCTCCATGGGGATGAACGGCTCTTTGAGTCCATCACACCAAAAATTCATGCGGCCAATTGGTATGAGCGGGAAATCCGGGATATGTTCGGTCTCATCGCACAGGGGCATCCGGATCTCCGGCGCCTGGTCCGGCACGGTCATTGGCCGAAGGGGGTTCACCCGTTACAAAAAGATTTCCCATGGAATACGGTGTTGCAACGGCGCCAGCCTCCCGGGTTGGCCGATGGTCATTTTATTCAGGGGGAAGGCGTGTTCGAAGTGCCGGTGGGTCCGATTCATGCTGGAATCATTGAACCCGGACACTTCCGGTTTACGGTGGCAGGAGAACCGATTATGCACCTCGATCTCCAACATTTTTGGAAACATCGAGGTGTGGAAAAGCTGTTCGAACAACAGACTCTGTCCGATGGAGTGGCATTAGCCGAACGAATTTCCGGGGACACCACCCTTGGCCATAGCCTGGCTTATTGCCAGGCCGTGGAATCGTTATTGGACATTCACGTGCCCCGCCGGGCCAGATATCTCAGAAGTCTGTTTCTGGAATTGGAGCGGCTCCACAACCACATTGGGGATGTGGGAGGCATTTGCAATGACACGGCCTATGCGCTGGCCCATGCCCATTGCGGTCGATTGAAAGAACGGGTGATGCAACTGAACGACCGTCTGACAGGTTCGCGGTTTCTTCGTGGGGTGAACTGCGTGGGAGGGGTAGGAATCGATCTTTCGACGGATCAGCTTTCCCGCATGGTCACTGAGCTGGAAAACATTGAAAAGGACTTTTCCGAACTTGAGCAGATTATCGCGGTCAATGCGTCGCTGATCGATCGGTTTGAGAGCACGGGGATTCTCAAGAAACAGACCGCGTGGGACCATGGGGTAGTCGGAGTGGTTGGTCGTGCCTCGGGCATCGATCGGGATCTCCGAAGAGATCGGCCATTTGCCGCCTATGATGAGTTGTCTGTTCGTGTGGCCGGTTCTTCGCATGGGGATGTGCGCGCCAGGGTACAGGTCCGGATGAGTGAGATCCATGAATCGATTCGACTCATTCGCGAAATTCAACGCACGCTTCCTGATGGCCCGCTGAAGGGTGAACGACAGGCGGTTCCGGATCCGGGAGCGTGGGCGCTCTCTGCGGTCGAAGGATGGCGTGGGGAAATTTTGTATTTCCTGATGGCCGGCGAACACGAACAGATTTATCGCTGTAAGGTCCGTGATCCTTCGTTTGTGAATTGGCCGGCGATTCAACTGGCCGTGATCGGAAATATTATTCCGGATTTTCCCCTCATTAATAAAAGCTTCAGTCTTTCTTATGCCGGGAATGACTTGTAACGAATCGTCAAAGGTGAGGCATATAGGGTAGGGGGAAAGAGAGATGGTGGGTAACGCGGCAAGGCACACTGATATGAAGGACGACAGGAGGACCCATGTTTAAGATTCTCAAAAAAAGCCTGAAAACAGGAATAGTGACCGGCCAATATCCCCGGCCTCCTGCCGGACAGAAATTCACTGTCACTCCCACGGCGCAGCAGAAGGCCCAACTGTTTCGAAAATCCCTGACCATCCGTGAAGTGGACACCGGCTCCTGTAATGCTTGTGAGATGGAAATGAATGCGTTGGCCAACCCTGTGTACGATGTCGAACGTTTTGGAATTCATATTGCCGCGTCACCTCGTCACGCCGATGCCCTGGTGGTGACCGGTCCCGTCACGGTGAACATGGAAGGGCCGCTGAAAGATGTCTTCAAGACCACCCCCGATCCCAAATTGGTGATCGCCTTAGGCGATTGTGCGATCAATTGTGGCATGTTCAAAGGAAGCTATGCGGTGACGGGTCCGGTCGACCAACATATCCCTGTCGATGTTCGTATCCCTGGATGCCCGCCGCGCCCCGCGGAAATCCTTGAAGCCTTGACGGAGCTTAGGAAGGGCGTCACAACGTTTACCCGGTGGTTCAGAAAACTATCGGGGAAACCATGATGAAGTTCGTACAACTTCACAAGAAGCGAAACTCCGATATCCTGTTATTGATTTTTTGCCAATGGACAAAGAGCCATGAGTTTTGAACAAGATCGCCTGACCCATTTTTCCGGAGCTATACCACAGATTGAATTTTTATCACGTTGCCGCCGGCAAATAGAACGGCACCCTCGTATTGCCGAAGCATGTCGGTGACCTCGGCTAAATTGACCGGCATAAGAAACCGGATTGTTCTCCTCGAATTCGTACACCATTCGAGTGACAACGGTTTGACCCTTTTCATGGTGTGTAATAATTCACGGAGGTCGCTTTTACCGGTTGATATCCGATCAGAAGGGAGAGGGGAGTTGACAGGCTGTTTGCCTTCCACGGCGGGCGATTGTTTCGCTTCAAACAGGCCCAGGGCCGCATCGATAATCGATCGATAGCCGGTACAGCGACACAGATTTCCGGCTAACGCATTGACGATCGCTTCCCTATCGAGCGGTTCTCCGGATTGGTAAAGGGCAAACAGCGTCATGACGATGCCCGGAGTGCAAAATCCACATTGCGAGGCGTGAGCATCTATCAGCGCTTGTTGCACGGGATGTAGTTGACCATCAGCCCCCTTCAGGTCTTCCACCGTGAGAAGGGCATGGCCATCCAATTGAGGTATCAGGTGAAGACATGCGTTGATGGTGCGATAGCGGAGCCGCCTGCCATCGTCTAAATCCGCCAGCACCACTGTGCAGGCTCCGCACCCTCCTTCGCCACAGGCCTCTTTTGTGCCTGTCCGCATACCTCCTTCGCGGAGATACTGCAAAATGGTCATAGATGGATCAACATTGGTCAGGGATTTGACTTCCCCGCCCATTACGAAACGGATGCTCGAATCCTCATCTCTCGCCAAGGAAGTCATGTCTGACATGTCGTTCATAGACTTGATTGGGCGGATGTATCGGTGTGGAAGAAATTGTCAACGTCAGGGAGATTGAACTGATTGAGCCTTGGGAGCGGAGGGCATGATGCTTGATCAATCAATGTTCTTCAGGTGCATGGGGTGCAAGGGCCTGCATGTTACTGAAGTTATTTATTCCCTAGGTTTCATTTGAGGTATCAGATTCAGCCACCACGAGGTTGCCTCGCATGATGGGATGAAACGAACAGTGGTAGGGATAATGGCCTGGAGGTAAATGGCGAACCGTGAATGTGCCGTTGGGGCCAAGAGGACCGGAATCAAAAGCACAACGTTCCCCGGTCTTACACCCATCGTGGGTGATGGAATGGAGATCGGCGGTCGGGTTTTCCCAGGAGATGGGGGTGCCTGTACCAATGTGGACGAATTCCGGAGAATAATACGGAGAGAACGTGCCAATAATAATTCGGAAGGCCGATGGAGCTGCTATGGCCAGAAGAGCCTATCAAAAACAGACTGATTATTAGAAGGACAATCCCTCCTCTTTTCAGTCGCTCATATCCAATGTACCGTTTCTTCATAGTTTTCCTGTTGTAAATTTTATTCTGAGTCACCAGCATATCCGATTCCCTCTAGTTTGAAGTCTTGTTTGTTTCTCATAAATCATCTTCTCAGATAGCCACGGGACCCTTCAATGTCAATAATACACTGCTGTGGGCAAAGTGTTGTCAGGGTGAGGTCTGTTTCCTATCAGCCCGCCCTCAGGCCTCCTAGGGTTTTCTAATGCTCAACAAAGACTCTTCAAACTCCCTCGACCTTGCAGGGAGAGGCGTGGAAAGAGGGGGAAGGCTCATCGAATAGTTACCTCACTAATGAAATTGGGAATCTATTGGGTGTGCCATTGCCGACATCGTAAATTGGTATCCATCTGTCGTCGTCATTCCCGCCGGTGGTAAGCGGGAATCCTTCTTCACCTTCCTCATGCCTTTTTTGAATTTCCCACTTTGACAAAGGGGAGGCCTGGGAATTTCCCGATCCTCAATTTCCTCTCGATGCGCAATCTCGTGGGGGCCTATGTGGGGGCCTATAAGGTGGCGCGGCAGAAAAACAAGCAATCGACCTTGGTTTTCGTCTATGCGATAGCTCTGATCTGCCAACGGCCCGACAGGTAAGATTTCAATTGAGGAGTCTCGCAGTTGGCTACACTTCGTCGGCCGATACTGCAACGGCGAATGGCACGCCGAGGGTTTCAAAATGTCGTTGGCCGCAGCGGACCTTGTCGGCTTCGGTGGTGCGAAGCTTCAAAAAATCTTTGGTGCTCTTGGTTTCCTTCACAAAGTAGAGGGTCTGGCCGTCGTGCTTCACAATGGCCCAGTCGGGGTTGTATGTGCCAACGGGAGTTTCTACCTTGAACCAGTCAGGCAACTTCACGAACAGCTTAATGTCCTCCCGTTTATCCAAACGCTTGGCAAATTCTCGTTCTACTTCAGAATCGTACACCACATACTCGTATATCGAGTTATTCACCTTTAACGCCATTAGATAGTTGACAATCTCTTCATTCTTGAAGAGCAGCATCTCCCACTCGGCTTCCGATCCGGAACCGTGCAATCCGCTCGTATTTGATGCCGTCAACGAGAAGGCGGTGCAATTCATACTTTAGAATTGAGGCCACAGCATCCATGAACCGCTGTGGGTTTTTGAAAAACTCCTCCAGCCGTCCGGATTCTTTAAGAATTCGGACAAGGGTTGAGCGAGTCAATTCTGTTTCGTTTTGCAAGTAGGCGAGCACGTCAGGAAGTGGGTGACTACCGTAGCTGACCTGTTCCTCGGCCGAGGTCTGGGCCGTGGTGATGACTCCTCCTCTGGCAATGCCCACCTGCCCGGCTGTCACCCGAATTTTGGGGGCTTCAATCTTCTCCATCTTTTTGATCCCGCTCACACCATGGCGGATAAGCTCGTCGGTTTCGAATTCGACGCGGTACGTCGTCTTGGGCTTAATACGGTTCCAGAGCGCTACGAACTCGGGGGTCAAGGTGACTTCTTTCTTGAGTCGGTTGGGTCCGTCATCCCGCTCTCGGCGGATATGGCGCTCGATTTGATAGGACGACAAGAGGTCGATGACGGCGGGCGTCAGTTCTCGCTGTGCTTCGGCAGCTCGAGCTTGAAGTCTTTGCGCTTGGGGTCAAACGCCGGCTGGATGCGTCCTTCGGCGTCCAGCATGTTCTGAGCGACAAGGGAAGCACGGATGACCTCGGCAGCTCCATGCCCAATGGGCTGCTCAGTCCCATCAACGACACGGATCAGCTTGGCTAACGCCGTCAGTGGCACTTTCCCGAAGGTCACGCCGCAGTCTTCTTCGTACTCGGTTTGTAAGGCCTTGGCAAAATCCTCGTAGCTCTCGTTCGCCATCACGTAAAGCTTGTTCACCGATTCGTCGAAGACCCGCAAACCCGTTCTGATCGACAGGAAGACGCAACCCACGGCCGATCTCCTGGCGTTTCTTGACCACACTTTTGGTTTCGTTGAGTGTGCAGATCTGGAAGACGTTGGGGTTGTCCCAGCCCTCGCGTAAGGCCGAGTGGCTGAAGATGAAGCGCAGGGGCTCCTCCAGCGACAGCAGACGCTCCTTTTCCTTCATGATCAGGTTGTAGACCTCATCGTCGGCCTGGGTATCGCCTCGCGTGTCCTTGAGGACGCCCTTCTTGTCCGCGCGAAGTAGCCGTTGTGCAGCTTGTCCATGGGTTGCTGTGAGCCAGGTCAGTTCTCGATATCGCTCCTCCTTTGCCAGAGCGTCAGCTCTGCCTCGAATGCCTCCGCAAACTTTCCCTTCACCGGCTGGCCCGCCTCGTCGTAGTCGCGGTAGTTGGCCACACGGTCGATGAAGAACAGCTGAAAGGACCTTGAGCCCGCGACCACGAACCTGAAGTTCCTTTTCCAGATGCCGCTTGATGGTATGTTTGATTTGCGCACGCCACACGTCGTCGCGCATGGCCGCCCATTTCCTCACCTTGGCGGAGAGTCCGACCATTGCTGAAGCGGATGTACTCGTTGCCGGGTTCGGCATTGATCTCGGCCACCTCGAAACCGTTCTTATAGTGAGCTCGTTCGTTGGAGAGGGTGAACAGGTCGGCACCGTTCTTGACGGTGACCGACTTCTCTTTTGGGCCGCTGTCGGTCTGCACATGGATGCGCAGCTTGGCCTTGATGCCTTTCTTGTAGTCGATCTGCTCGACGCGCACGAAGGCGTCGTTGGCGGCTCCCTCCGCTACCGCGCTTGCGACGACGATCTGCTTCACCAGCTTCAGCTCGAAAGCGCGCACCGGATCGAGCCGATAGACGAGGTTATAGGGATTGCGGTGCGTGGCGGAGTAGCGCAGGGTGCAGAGTGGGTTGAGCGCTTTGATCGCTTCCTGAGCCTTGTCGGTCGAGTCCACACTCTGCGGCTCGTCGATGATCACGATGGGCCGGGCTGCCTGCACGAACTCGATGGGCTGGCGGCCGGAGAGCTTGTCGCTCTCTTTATAGATCACGTTGCTCTTCTGCTCAGCCTCGGTGCCGGTGAAGTTCTTGCGGAAGGCGTCGATGTTGATGACCAGGATCTGCAGGTGTTGCTGGTCGCGAACTGACGCAGCCGGTTCACCTTCTTCGCGTCGTAGACGAAGTGATTCGAAAGGCAGGTTGTTGTAGAGCGCGCGGAAGTGCTCGGCGGTGATCTCGATGTTCTTGAGCACGCCCTCGCGGATGGCCACGCTGGGCACCACGATGATGAACTTCTGGAAGCCGTAGCGCTGCGACAGCTCGAAGATGCGTGCGCAGGTAGACGTAGGTCTTGCCGGTGCCGGTCTCCATCTCCACGGAGAAATGCGGGCAAGGTCGGGATTGGTTGGCCGGGCCGTCGAACAGCTCCCATGCTTCCAGCGGCGCCGCAGGGTCGGCGACTTCGATGTCGTTTAGGGTCTGGAGAGCACGGGTGTTCGCCAAAAGCTTGTCCTCCGCCAACAACAACTGATTGCCGCTCCCAATTCCGTTCGCTGCTGGCCGGCGAATAGACCCTTACCGCTGCCCATGTTGATGACGGCATACTCCGGCGCGCCTTGCGGCTGACCATCAAAGAGGTCGGTGACGGCGGCAACCGCATCGAGCTGGAATTGCTGATTGGCGTCAAACTGGATTTTCATGTCAGTTTTCAGTATTCAGTGGTCAGTTTTCAGTGTGCAGTTGACAGTGTTCTAAGGATCGGATTGCCGCACCAATAGCTTACGGAAAACGTCAAACTCCATTCTGGGAACGAGCGAGGCCGGTAAGCATTTTGGATATTTCCTTGAGTTCAGTGACGAAACAGGTTTCATCTGTTCGGAGGTAAGAAGGCCGACTTTGGCTGCAATGTAACATTGGGTACGGAGTTCCGGCAGCGGAATCCGCGTGCGACCCGCAGGATATCGGACAAACTCTCGTCCGCCTCGTTCCGCTCCTTCCGCAATGTTTGAGGGAATGGATACGGCCGCACGCTGCATCTGTATCGCGCAACGAAAAATCTCTAGCTTTCCCGCACGACTTCGTACACCTGGATCGCCACCTGACACCCCCGCTTCCACACCTCCAATTCTTCAAACGACCGATAGGCCATGTCACGCCACATCTTCCCACTGAAAACTGAACACTGAATACTTCATACTGTTTTGAAACTTGTTATCCTTTGGTCTTGAAGCTCTGCACGGCATTGTCCTTGAACAGGAAAAGCTGGTTCGAAATGGTCCTGGAGCAGTATGCTCTAGGCGATGGACCCAGCGTCCGTGCGCCTTGATCTCGTCGTACATGGTGTCAGGCGCTAAATCGGCTCCGTTCGGCCACTGCACGGCACCCAGTTCGATACGCACCTGAGCGAATACGTCAGAATCCCGCAGCGGCGCGAATACGGTGCCGTCGATTTCGGTGTGCGTCAGGAATGCACGCATGTCGACTTCCCCGGAGGTGCCGTCGACAAATGTCACACGCAAGCGAAAATCCGGCAGCGCGCTCACCGTGTTCACGCGCCAGGCTACGGTATGCCGAATGGTCGGTGCTACGGCAGGGGGGCGATCGGCTTCGGCGGTTGCATTTGACTGCATAGCTTCCAATCCTCCATTAATTCTTCGCGATGTTCAGCCAGCCCATTCCAGAACCAGTGCCATGGCACGCCGGGAGAGACCCGCGAATGACGCGAGAGTTCGATTAAATCAATGAGCGCTTCATGCTCGGCATACAGCGCATGGAAATGCGGCGGTCCGTGCTCCCGCCAGAACATTTGAATCACGATACCGATAAAACAGGCTGATCGTCGGCATACAGATGACCCTTACACGGTCTTGAAACTGGTGATGCCTTTGGTCTTGAATATCTGCACGGCATTGGCCTTGAGCTGATCGTTGTCGGCGAAGCCCTCGTCGAGGCAGACCACGCGCTCGGGCTTTTTCTCCGCCATGGCACGGATCAATTCCAACGTCAGACTTCGATCCAGACAGATGAAGAGGGCACCACCGGCCACGCTATGGACATTCTTGCCGGCCGAGCTGCAAGCGTCTCGACTGGCGTGGTGAGCGGGAAGCCGCTCTTGAGCAGGATTTCATAGAGTAAATCGTCCGCGGTGCGGCCCTCGCGAATGTGGTCCACGTGCAGATCGAGCTGGTGCTCCAGCGCCATGGCTTCCTTGTGGCATCGGCGTTCCAGGGCTTGAAGTTGGACTCGGCCAGTTTGAAGACGCGGAAGCCACGATCCGGCTTTGGGCCGCCGCCCAGTGAGCCGCTGTGCCCTCGTCGTTCAGCTTCTGCATGACTCGACGAATACGCTTCCTTGGTGATGTCGGCGATGGTTGGGTACTCCTCACTGCCGTGCCGGCTCGGGGAGCTGAACGAGGATGAACTTCGGTTGCCGCCGTCCTGCTTGTTCAGGTCGAGGACCGCATGGGCGGTGGTGCCGGAGCCAGCAAAAAAATCCAGCACGAGATCGTCATTGCGGACAGGATCGCAAGATGCCGTCGGCAGCAATGCCGGCTTCAGGCGTCGGACAGACCTTCCTTTCGTCGAAGAATGTTCCATCCCGTTCACTTGCCATTCGCTGTCCAAACTGATGTCATCCCGAAGTGTTTGCCTTGTAGTCTTTGAGTGGCTTCCTCAACATACGATGCTGTCGAGCTTCTCGTACGAGGAGATAATTCGTGGTCCGCTGGAGAATTCATGTCGATACTCCCTTGTTGCCTGATTCGGAACGCCTACCGGATTGTACAAACTGGTCTGCAACCCTTCACCTTCGTAACTCCGGATGGTCTGAGCGTTCATGTTGCTGAATACTCTCGCATGGACCGATGTAGCCTTCGCCTCTTCCAGGCCTGTCCTCGCTGGCAAACTTGATTGAATGCGTTCGGTAATTGACGTGATGCGGATTGTTGCAGACAGGATCTCCATCGCCAGCAACTTGCCTGTGGTTGATCTGGCTGTTGCCTTGATCCATCGAGACTTGCGATACTTACGCATGCTTCGGCTCGCTTCTCAGCATCGTCCGTTAATTCACCCAAAACCTGCGTACTTGGTGAAGCTGTGTCTGCATAGAAAGCGGCATCTCTCATTCTTCTTGAGCCTCGATCCTCTTCGTCAGTTCCGTGTCATCCACTTGCTGCCTTGGTCTTAGACAATCGTGTCCGATCAGATCTTTCTTCGCCAAATACTTCGTTCACAGACCGACCGAAGGTTTGCGAACTCATTATCATCGTACGATACGAAGATCACCCCATCCTCGCGCAGCAGATTCCTCGCCAGATACAGCCGCGGGTACATCATGTTCAGCCACTTGGAGTGGAAGCGGCCGTCGGTCTCGGTGTTGGTGCCGAACTTCCGCCCCTCGGCGTCCACCTGCCCGGTGTACTCCAGGTAGGTCTGCAGGGCTCTCGGTGTAGTTGTCGGGGTAGATGAAGTCGTTGCCGGTGTTGTAGGGCGGGTCGATGTAGATCATCTTGACCTTGCCCAGGTACGACTTCTGCAGGAGCTTGAGCACCTCGAGGTTGTCGCCCTCGATGATCAGGTTCTCGGTCGTGTCGAAGTTGACGCTCTCCTCCGGGCACGGGCGCAGCGTGCCGAGGCTCGGCGCCTGGATCGTCTTGAAGCAGTCGGCCTTGCCCGGCCAGTTCATGCCGTAGCGCTCCTTGCCCACGTCCACCGTCTCGCCCAGCGCGAGCTTCAGCCGATCGAAGTCGATCTTGCCGCCCTCGGTGCGGACCTCGGGGAAGAGCCGCAGCAGCTCCTGCCGCTTGTCCTCGGCGATGTCGTGCGAGCGCAGGTCAAGCTTCTCGGGTTCGACCGTTTGATCGTCCTCGCTGAGATTCTTGTCCATCGTTCCTCGCTCAGCCCGCTTTCGCCGTCACACGCAATTTGACGTGAGTTTTTTCTGCAGGGCATTCACGATCCGAAGAAATTCTCCGTGCTCGGGTTTCCGTGCGGTGCCAGCATCCGGTGTAAGCTTTTGCTCGGTTTATCGACGTTCGGCCGCTAATTCCTTCGAACCCCACGGTGGCGTTGACCAGATCGCGCAGGATGGCCTTGCCGGTGGTCCAGGTCGCCTCCGAGATAGGCATTGATCGCTTCGGTGAAGAGCGCTTCCCGAAAACGCGGGTCGCGTCGGGCGCGTGCGGCCACTGTTTCTTTGAAATCCCGTGTGAGTGCCATACCGTCCTCCTGCTCCGGTTAACTCTGGGCTTTGCGGCGAGGTACTCAAGAATTCGGATGTCTGTCATTCGCTTAAAGTAACGTAAAAGTTACCATCTGAACCGGTTTGGCGCAGTCAGACCACTCTCCACCGCAGGGTGAAGAGCGGCTCTTGTTCGATCCGCTGCTCCAGCCGCCGGCCGATCTCATCCAACAGCGCATCTTTCTGGCGGTCGATCTCCCGGCTCGCCTCATCGATAGGCGCGCCATGCCTCGTCGCGCTTGGCCTCCAGCTGGCGGACGCTCGCGCTGGCGCTCGAGCTTCTCCGGCAAGCGTCGGCGCCAGACGCGCCGCCTTCTTTGCCTCCTTGAGGTCTCATCCAGCTCGTCGAGCTCGGCCTTGAGCGAGGCGCGGCGATCCTCCGCCCAGCGATCCAGCTTGTCCATCTCGATGTCGAACCACGTGCCGTTGCGTTGTCGCCATGCAGTCGAGCAACTCCTGCGCTGCCGCGTGGGCATCTGCTTCCACCGTGGATTGTGTGCGCGATCGGCAGCGACACTGCCCCTCCTCCTCGCCGGGCAGGTCGAACAGTCGGCGGCACTGGGCGTCGTCCAGCGGCTCGCCATCATCGGTGCGCCGGCAAGGATCAGTGGTCCTCGGTTTCCATGCGCATTCAGGGTGAGGCGCGTGCAGGTGAGCCAGCCGCATCTGGCCCACCAGCGGCTCGAGGACGGCGATTTCTTGCCGCTCCCGATGTACCGGAAGGTCGACCGTCACGCTGGGCGGGATGGTCAAGCCCCTGGCCTCGCGCGAGCACGCGCTGCGCCAAGCGGATGGCCGACGCGGTAGGTGTTGGCGTCCTCCGACCCCCTTGCCCATGCGATAGGGGCCGGGGTGGATGGTCTCGCCCGGGAACGGGTTGCGCGTGCAGCATGAAGCTGTAGCTCGTCGCTCGTCGAAGCGCGCGTAGTCGCGCGAGCAGGTGCCGGGTCAGCCGCCAGAGCCGCTCGTTGAAGCGGTCGAGGACGTCGTGGCTTTGGATGCGCACCTTCTCGA
Source organism: uncultured Nitrospirales bacterium (assembly GCA_963785905.1). Lineage (GTDB taxonomy): Bacteria > Nitrospirota > Nitrospiria > Nitrospirales > UBA8639 > Nitrospira_E. Next base: position 4,704 of record CAWAXJ010000018.1, on the reverse strand, counting down.
CGACTTCCTGGTCGAAGTTGTCGAGCAGCTTCTCGCGGGCGTCGCGCTGGCCCGGCGACGATCTCCGCCTCCAGCTCGCGCTGAGCTGGTCGAACTCGAACTGGATCTGCTCCGGCGTGCGGCACTGCTGGTAGATGGCCGCGATGCGCTTCTCGAAGTCCACGCCGGACTCGACCGCGCCCAGCACCTCGTCGCTCGCGCCGAAGACGCCGTTGAACAGCCGGAACTTCTCGTCGAGCAGCTCGTAGACGCGCTGGTCGGCGGCGTTGCTTCTTGTTGAGGAAGTTGACCACCACCACGTCGAACTTCTGGCCGTAGCGGTGGCAGCGGCCGATGCGCTGCTCGATGCGCTGCGGGTTCCAGGGCAGGTCGTAGTTCACCACCAGGTTGCAGAACTGGAGGTTGATGCCCTCGGCCGCGGCCTCGGTGGCGATCAGGATCGCCGCCTCGTCGCGGAAGTGCTCCACCAGCGCGGCGCGCATGTCGGCGCTCGGCGAGCCGGTGACGCGGTCGGTGCCCGCGTGTTGCTCGAGCCAGCGCTGGTAGATCGCCTTCGACGTCGGGTCGGTGTTCGTGCCGTTGAAGAGCATGACCTTGCCCGCGAACTCGGTCTGCTCGAGCATGCGGAAGAGATACTCCTGCGTCCGCCGCGACTCGGTGAAGATCACCGCCTTCTGCTGGAGCGTGGCGCCGCCTTGGCTCTGCTGCGCCTCGGCCGCGGCCGCGAAGCCTCGCCGCAGCGCCGTGAGCAGCACCTCGCCCTTGGAGTTCTTGACGATCGACCTGGCCAGCGCGTGGAACTCGCGCAGCTTGGCCATCTCCTGCCGCAGCTCGGCGAGCTGCTCCGGCGTGAGTCGCGCCCGCTCGGCTGGCGTGGTGCCGTCCTCGTCCTCTTCCCACTCGTCGGCCAGCTCGTCCAGCTCTTCCCAGTCTGTCGGCAACTCCTCCGGCAGCGCGTCTACGGCTTCGCGGCTCGCAGTCGCGGCTGCCTCCAGCTCGCTGCACCAGGCCTTCGAGCGTGCCGGAGATCGCATAGGTCGACGAGGCCAGCAGCTTGCGCAGGATCAGCGTCATGAGCTGGCGCTGGCTGGCCGGCAAGGCGTAGAGCGTCGGGCTGCTGCAGGTAGTCGGAGACCAGGTCGTAGAGCCGCTGCTCCTCCGCTGTCGGCACGAACTCCTGCACCAGCGCGTGGCGGTTCGTGTACTTCACGTACTCGAGCACCTGCCGGCGCAGCGTGCGCTTGCAGATCGGGCTGAGCCGCTCCTTCAGCTCCGCGAAGTCGGCCTCGTTCGCCAAGACGCGCGAACCGCGCGCGGTAAGCTCTTCAGGTCGCCGAAGGCGAAGTCGTCGATGATGCTGACCAGGCCGTAGAGCTCCAGCAGTGAGTTCTGCAGCGGCGTCGCCGTCAGCAGCACCTTGGGAAACGGTGCGACGGCCTGCTTGATGGCGATGGCGATCTTGCTCGTGGTCTTGTAGACATTGCGCAGCCGGTGGGCCTCGTCGATGACGACCAGATCCCAAGGTGTCTGCCGCAGGTAGGGCTCCTTGGTCCGGGCGAACTGGTAGGAGCAGAGGACGATCGCGTCTCTGCTGGAACGGGTTGAGGTTGCCGGCTCGGATGGCCTCGTTGAAGCTTCGGTCTTCCAGAATCGCGGATGGCAGGTAGAACTTGTCGGCCAGCTCCTGGCTCCACTGCTTGCGCAGGTTGGCGGGGACGATGACCAGCAGGCGCCGCTTGCGCTCGGCCCACTTCTGGGCAAGCAGCAGCCCGGCCTCGATCGTCTTTCCGAGGCCGACCTCGTCGGCCAGGATCGCGCCCTTGAGAACGGGCTGCGGAAGGCGAAGAGCGCCGCTTCGACCTGATGCGGATTGAGGTCGACCTGCGCGTCGGCTAGCGCAGCAGCCAGCTTCTCGACGCTGTCCGACGCGCAGCGCTTGGTCAGCTCGTAGGCGAAGTATTTGGCGTGGTAATGGGTGATCATTTGCTATCGAAGAGACCCCCTATCTCTGTGAGTAACCATTCAGCATGGGCAGGGAGACCGTCTATTGGATTGTGGGCTTGGTCTTCAGGTATTGGCATGGGGGCAAGGTGTACTGTCGACGATTTTCAACAATTCTCTTGCTTCCAGTTGTCTAAGGAATGTACCCAACTCATTGAATAATGTACAGAATTATTGTTCATGAAACTTTTTCCAGGAAGGCGGAAAAAAGATGGATTTGCGATGACCAATGTCGGGCACGATGGCACTCAATGCGGAAGAAACCCTCTTCCTCTTTCTTTGTCAAATGGGGGAACATCCATCCGCCGGGATCTTACCGCAGGGGGACATTCTCATTCAGGTTGTGGTAGATTTTTCAACCGCCCATCATAAGGTCAGTTGATGGGTGTGCCGAAAAGGAAAAGGCAATGGAGGGCCTTTGAGGGTTATGTAAGCCTCAAAGGCCCTTTTTTTGTTCAACTTCTTCAAAGGAGGGACTTTATGTTTTTTCCCGTGCATCACCCACATTTGAATCAAGTGCTGTTTCCGCATCACACCCGCTAGACAGAGAGAGGACCAGAAGGCGAAGGAGAAAAACCTCAATTACGCACGGTTAAGGAGGAGAGCTACAAGGCTACGGAATGGTCCCGGCATGGCTCTTACACATACGGAGGAATCGATGAGGAACATTTTACACAGTAAAAACGTTTTTGGGATAGCGTTGTTGCTTGGCGGGCTCGTGGTGGTAGGTTTTCTGGTTGTGGGGGTATCTGAGGCGCAGGAGATTCCCTTATTCAATCGGGATGTTGTCCTTTTGGATTGCGTCGAGGATGCCAATGCTTTTGTGGTGAAAACTGTCTCTTCGACCCTGGAGGTGGATATTCATCAGGGTCTGGATTGTGCCGCAGCTGTACAGAAATTATTCGCCAGAGGTTTTGTGCTGGGGCCGGGAACTGGAGGCGCCACCTCGGCCGTGGCGCCCTCACTGAATCATTTCTTGATGCTCTTTGTCCTGGACACCAATTCGTTGATTTCGCCAAGCGACTGCCAGCCTTTGAACCCTTCACAAAATTGTGTGTTGGGGCAAAACATCGGGTGCCCCACTGTGCAAAGACAGGGAATATCCGGTCCGACCTTGAATACTCAGCAACCTCCGGTTTTACAACCGCTATCCCCGATCTTACAACCGAGTACCTCGTTACACCGATCGACCAGATAGCGCAATCCCTCACTTTCAACCATGTCGCTGGCTCAGTCATCAACACCTGAACGAAAAAGCCCAACTCCTCACGGAGTTGGGCTTTTGGTCTACATAATCTCCTGCATCCGCCAAATTCCTTCTTCTTTTAATTGGAGGATTGGATTAGGACGTGTGGTGCCGGCGGAAGAACCAGATGCGGGGATAGGGCGGAACTTCGTACAGACTGGTCTCCGACAGAACCGGGTTAGGCAAAACGGTCGTAATCGGCCGATCGCGCAGGCCCGGGTACCGGTCGATGACGATCGGCCACGTCTCATCTAGCTCCTCGACGAACGACAACAAGACCTCGCGGCCGTACCGCGGTGAGCTCACTCCCAACCGCCACGTCCCCAGGTAGGTCACTCCTCCGTTGGGGATTTGCGGGATTCGGAAGACCGGGCCGGGAGCCGCAGCCGACTGGTAAGCCCCCTCGTTGATCATAATCCGGGACAACTCATACTCTCCCGGCGGCAGTTGCAGATAAATCACCGAATCGGCTTGCTGCACATCGATGCGGAAACGCTCTTTCGTCGTCCGGTTGTACAATTCCAGGAATCGGAGCTCCGGCAGGTAGGCCCGCGTCGTCGGTCCGGTCAGGACGGTACGGACCCGGGAAAACGCCAGGCCTTCCGTCTCCGCGAGTTGCTGCGGAGAGGGGTCCACTCGAGTCGCGCACCCCATCAGAGAACTCCATAGAAGGAGCGTGCATGCTAGGATTCCCCAAACCCCAAGCCTGCGAAGTCCGGCTGGTTTTTCCCCTGGCATAAAGGAATTATACGAAAAGAGGGGCCTCCGATTCTCCACTATGAAAAAGATTAACGGGTCCACCGCTATAGAGTGCGGATCAATACTCCACAAATACCCATCCTAATCGTGGTCGTATCCATCGCCAGATGTGCAAACGAGATTCTGCAGTGGAAGGCATGAGAGCGTCGTGCCGCCTGAAGAGACAACCACCCTTCTTCTTCTAATCTTCAAAGCCATGCCTATCCAATCAGATTGTTTCAAGGAAGGCATTTTTCAAGAACAATATCAATCATGTAAAAAAATGTTACCAAACCAATCTTCTTGTTACCGAAATGTATCATGGTGAAATTATTTTTAAAATAAAAAAATTCCTAATAAAAATCCATCATTTGTAAACATACAATATGTGCACATTCCATAAATTATCTTTTTACTTTCAGTGACATGTTACCAATACAACTCATTTGCATTCTCTTAAAATTTGATTTTATTTGTTTTTTCACCAAGTTATAAAAATTTTATAAATAAATTAAAAAAGCTATAAAAATTTTATAAATAAATAAAATAAATTTATAAAAAATTTATCATTAAAAAAATGGATCATTTCTTGCTCAAATAGCATTAAAAAAAATTGAATAATCTGAGAATATTTTAGCCTTAAAAAATCGTATTTAGAGGAGAGAGGAGGTGAAAAATTTTTACATTAATGTCCTGTATCCTGCATTCACTAAAGGAGG
>CAWAXJ010000017.1:0-65363 GCA_963785905.1 uncultured Nitrospirales bacterium | reverse complement strand
AAGATATGTTCCCATTCGTTTCCACAATGATGGGTTTGGAGAAATCTACCAGGTCCTGATTCAGAAACACAGTATATCGCCGAATCCGATTGGTATTCACGACGATCTTATTGGGACTCATGATCTCGGCGTGCAATTTGGCATTTTTCTCCCGGGGAAGAACCCTACCTCTGTTCTGGCTCACACGGAAATCCGCTCTGTGCCATTTGCCATAAACTTACTGTCGTCCTGTTCATTGGTTTCGTTTCAGGTTCCAAGATTCACCAAACGGACTTGGCCTTTGACGAGTCCCTGCAATAGGCCATGCAGTTTCGGCAACAACCGACGCAGATCGATCAGGCGATTGGTGGGAGCCTCGAGCACGACCACGGCAATGTTGAATTGGGGAAGATTCTGCTGGAAGGAAAGATTTCTATCGACTGTTACTAATACATCAAATTGCTCTTCGGCCAGGGCAAGCAATTCACCGTTCTTGATTCCCGCCCATCCCGCTTGCGGAACCGTGACCACCTCATGCCCCTCGATTTCCTTGGCGATACGACAGTCGATGCATTCGTCGAGGAGAATCCTCACCGTGCGGATGCCAGAATGCGGGTTTTCGCCTCTTCTAAAACGGCAATAACCTGCTCTCGGCTCACAGTGGGGAAACCCTCCAGAAAGTCGTCGATAGTCCGCCCTTCCTCCAAGTACTCTATGAAGGTTTGAATCGGCACCCGTGTGTTCGCAAAGACAGGGGTCCCACCCAATACATCCGGGGAGGATGTGATAATCGATGCCTTACCTGATTGAATGTTCGCCACGAAAATCTCCTTTTATTATAGGAATCTTATGCCAACCATAGCGTGAAAGCAATTTCACTTGAGTGAGATCAGATAGGATATTTGGGGAAGTAGATCAGCTATTAATCAATTGATGGTACTGGCGACGGGACATCGATGGTGAGTTTGGCGGGGAAGAAAATGTGAGTTTCCGGGCGGTGTCGAACTTCCTGTAGAAGCGTGTCGATACGGGGCTCAACCATGCCTTCAAAAGATATGTTCCCATTCGTTTCCACAATGATGGGTTTGGAGAAATCTACCAGGTCCTGATTCAGAAACACAGTATATCGCCGAATCCGATTGGTATTCACGACGATCTTATTGGGACTCATGATCTCGGCGTGCAATTTGGCGTACACCCCTCCCGTAATAAATTCATCGCGACTGTCAATCAGATTTTCGGAAAGGCGGCAATCTGATCCGTCATATCGATACGCACCCAATAAAACGGGGTGAGATGAGTGGCATCCCGAACCAGCGATACCCTCCGTGGCAACGTCTCTCGTTTTTGCTCATCAAACCAGGCAATAAGTTCCGGCAAGGCTTGCTTGGGGAAGAAATGCCCTCCCGCATGGGGATGCGTCCAGACATGTTCCTGGTAGTGAAAGAGAATGCCACGACGCTCCATCTCCTTGACCAAGTCACGACTCAACTGCACGGGCATGACCTGATCCTCCACACCATGAATGACATAGATGGAGGTGTGCGCCAAATTTTCCACGAATGGAAAGAGGACGTCATCGACCCCGCTTGCCATCGGCGCAATGCCCGCAAAGCGATCCGCATGATGCATCCCGATGATCCAGGCTCCGATACCGCCATTGGACATGCCTGTGAGAAAGATCCGATCAGGATCCACATGGTATTGCATCTGGACATCATGCAACACTTGCAGGACCAGTTCCTCGCCGAATCTGGTCCACCATGACCCCATCGTCACCGAAGGACAAGCCAGGATATATTTTTCCCCCAGGCGAGGCGTCCATCGATCTAAATAGGCTTCCCCGGTAAAGCCGGCTCCATGCAAGCAGAGGATTAATGCATAAGACTTCTCCGGGGAATAGGAGGTAGGAACATACAAAGCATAATCTGCGTCCTTTCCTCTCACCTGAACCGTACGATGAGGTTGCGCGCCGACGGGTTGAACCTCATACCTGGGCGGCTGCTGAAGAATCCTTGTTATGGATTCGACACTGACGTCGGGAATACGTTGAATCTCAGCCAACAACGCTTGGGCTCCTTCCGGGGAAGAAGTCTCCACATATTCTTTCACTAAGGAGGACTAACTCCGCTCGGAAGGCTGTAAGCCGTTCGGTCCCTTCCCCATTTCCTTAAGGGGAGTGGCCCGACTGTACGGGACCACCAGACTTAGCGCCAGGCATGAAAACAGGACAATGAAACTTTTTAGTACCGTGCATCATCAACATAGTCAGTGACATCCTGAAATGGAGAAATCTGCATGCCCTTGAAAGATCTCTATTTATCCTCTCATATTCCATCTGGCATTCCTATAGGCTCCTGGCAATAGTCAGACCGCGAAAAATTTTCAGAAGTCCGGAAGGAGGAAAGGAAGGAGGTTATACGGGGTTTTCGTAGAAGATATAGGGAGTAGAGTAATCGCTGAACTCGAAATAGACTTTTTTCTCGCCGGGATCTTTTATGCCGTTCAAATTGGCATCCAGGACACCATAGCCAAACCGGTACGCGCGAGGAAGGTCATCCTGTGTCCCCATGGCGGTCGACAGTTTATCGATTTTTATAAATCGCTTGACCAATTTCTCACCGGCATAAACTTCCAACACCCCGTCGGTGCCGGTCCAATTCTGGACGGCACGCCCGAATTTATTTTGGGTTTCTTGTGTGCACGCGGTGAGCAGAAGCAGTCCCAGCACCCACACCGTGACCCGTATCGTGGTTTTCAGGGATTGATCTCTCCAAATTTTTCTCAAAACCCTCCCCCTTGAATGCCTAGTTCCTGGCAGCGAATTGTCGATACGCGTCTCGCACTGACTCTTTGCCATGAGCGCGTTCCAGGCGCCGGACAATAAAATGGCCGCGGGCCATATTTTGGAAGTGATCCATAAAGAGCAGATTAATCGTGGCTCCCCCTGCCGCGCCCAACAACGGGATCGCCTGGGCGGCGGCTTTTTCGGACACCTGAATACTGTATCGTGTGGCAATTTTCGAGAGAAATCGCACCAAGGCCGGGGCCCCTGAACCCGTTACTCCATGTTCGACCAGATACTTGGCCGCTTCGGTCATGGCTCCCGCCAATGCCGCTCTTACAGCAAAATACCCTGTATCCACCCCGTCATCCGCATGACTGGTGCCTCCCAACGCAAATACCTCTAAACACGCAAGTTTAGATCTGAACGTCGGTAATGTGCTCCCCTTCACTCCGGGCAATATCGGCAATGGACCGCAACATCAGAGTGGTAGAGATCGGCAACTCCACGGTCAATGCCATCAAGTCCCAATGCTCCCCCTATCCCCCCGGAGATGATCGTGAGCACCCGGTGGGCCCCATTGGCCGGTTCACCCCGATACCGCTCATCCAAACTGGACACGGCCAGATCCAATGCTTTGGACAAGGCCGTTTCAGTGGAGGACAACAGTTTTTCAGAAAGGCCATTGGGCAGCAATTTGATGGCCCTTTCGACCGGCCCTCCGATGAGATTGGTCACTTTTGCGGCAAAGCTGGGATTTTCCAAAAGATCTACCGCTAATGCTAAATCTTTTTGGTCGACGGTATTGAGAATGGTCATGAGGCGGTCTCCGCGGTTCACAGGCGCATAACACGTTTTGACGTATTATATCTTTTTACGGACGACAGAAACAGCCTGCCCGGTTTCTGACCGGATGGCTATGTCCGGCCTTTCCGTCTAGGCTCAATTGTTCCAGTCACGAGCCAATCCTTGCCAAGTTTTTTCAGTTGGACATCAGCGAGAGGCCACGCCTGATCAAGTTTTTTTGGCGACATTCCTCCGATGAGCCCTTGAGCGTCCTGCCCCCCGAGGAGCATGGACGCCATGTACAGTCTGACCCGGTTCACGAATCCCTGTTGGAGCGCAGACGCATTGACCGTACCGCCTCCCTCGATGAGCACCGAGGTCAGACCTTCTTTCCCTAATCGGGAAAGACAGGCTTTTAACGAGACGCGTCCGGCTTGCCCAGGCAACACCCACACCTGAATGCCACGTTTGTTGAGGAGTTCGATTTTTTGGGATGGGGCCTGTGTGGTCGTGCACAGAATGGTGGGTTGCTCGCCGACCCACCGCAAAATCTTCGCTTTGAGTGGAATGCGCAATTGGCTATCGAGGACGACTCTCACCGGCTGCCGTCCTACCCGTGTGCCTGTCGTCGTCTTCTTTCCTCGAGCGGACAATTCGGGATCGTCCGCCACGACGGTTCCGACGCCCACCAGGATGGCATCCACCTGACTTCTCAGACGGTGGGCATCCTGACGCGCGCGTTCACCCGTGATCCACCGGGACTCACCGGTCGCCGTCGCAATTTTTCCATCTAAGGTCATCGCTCCCTTTAACACCACGAAGGGGCGTCCGGTCGTAATCCAATACCCATACACTTCATTGAGATGACGAGCTTCTGCTTCTAAGACTCCAACCGAAACGGGCAGACCCGCCTGTGTGAGTGCGTGAATGCCGCGTCCATTGACCTGTGGATTGGGATCGATCATGGCCACACACACCCGCGCCAACCCTGACTGGATGAGGAGTGGCACGCAGGGAGGTGTGCGTTTTCTGCTATGGCAGCAGGGCTCTAACGTCACATACAGGACGCCCCCTCGGGCCCTGGGGCCCGCCTGATGGAGCGCGAGAATTTCCGCATGAGGCTCACCCGGCTTGTGGTGCCAGGCTTCGCCGACGATATGCCCATGCTTGACGATCACAGCGCCAACCATGGGATTGGGACTGGTGCGCCCTTTCCCTTTAGCTGCAAGGGAAAGGGCCCGCTTCATGTACGTGACATCTGAAGGGACGGAGGTCACCGTCTTCTGAGAGCCGCTGCAGGTTTCTTCGGCCTACGGGATGGAGAGGCTGATTTTTTCGTTGTGGATGTTCTTTTGGCAGTGACCTTCTTGGTCGCCGGTTTTTTCCTGGAGGACTTTTTCAAGGACGCCGGTTTAATAGTTTTAGCGGCGCCGGTTTTAGACGCGACGGGTTTGGAGGCTGGTTTTCGGGATTTGCCGGACGTTGAACGGGCCTGACGTTGACTCTCTTCCCGTTCAAGCACCGCCACCGCCGCTTGGGCCGCGGCGAGTCTGGCAATCGGCACCCGGTACGGCGAACAGCTCACATAATCCAGTCCTAATTCATGACAAAAGGCCACGGAACTCGGCTCACCTCCGTGCTCCCCGCAGATTCCCAGCTTGATAGACGGACGAGTTTTCCGCCCTTCCTGAATCGCCCATTTCATGAGTGCGCCCACCCCTTCTTGATCCAACACGGCAAAGGGATCCGCTTCCAAAATATTTTCGGCTTTTTTGGCAATGACGGCTTTGCACATCCGGCACACCATTTTTTTCCAATCCACGTTGGTCCGTTGACAGACCGGGCACCGATCCTGGCGATCCAGATAAAAACCAATATAGGGTCCTGCGTCATCACGAGAAAACCCGAACGTCGTTTGCGTCAGATCATTGGTTCCGAAGGAAAAGAATTCAGCATATTCGGCGATTCGCTGCGCGGTGACCGCCGCGCGAGGCAACTCGATCATCGTGCCGATTAAATACGTTAACTTCATGCCATATTGCGCCATGGTCTGTTGGGCCACTTCTTGAATGAGTTCTTTTTGGGCTTTCATTTCCGACGCCATTCCCACCAGCGGGATCATAATTTCGGGCACAATCTTCTTGCCTTCCCGGACGACTTCACAGGCCGCTTCAAAAATCGCCTGAACCTGCATGCGCGTGATTTCCGGCATGGTGATCCCCAGGCGACATCCACGAAGACCCAGCATAGGATTAAACTCGTGCAATTCTTCGACTCGATCCAATATCCGTTGCTTCTCCTGAATGACTTGCGGATCTCCATTGGTCACTTCCAGCTTTGCGACTTCAACCAGGAGTTGTTCGCGTTTGGGTAAAAACTCGTGGAGGGGCGGATCGAGTAAGCGAATCGTGACGGGAAATCCCTTCATTTCCCGATAGAGTCCAATGAAATCCTGGCGTTGAAGAGGCAGAAGCTGCTCCAAATACAACTCCCGTTCCTCCCGGGAGGAGGCCAGGATCATTTGCTGCATGATAGGCACCCGGTCTTCGGCAAAAAACATGTGCTCAGTCCGGCAAAGCCCGATGCCCTCGGCCCCAAACCCTCGCGCGATGTGGGCTTGCTCGGGAATATCCGCATTGGATCGAATTTTGAGACTTCTGAAGGCATCTGCCCATTTCAGAATCGTCGAGAAGTACTGGTATTTTTCGGAATCTTTTGGATCCATTCTCCCTTGAATAACCTGGATCACTTCGGAATCCACCACCGGAATATCGCCCGCATACACCTGCCCGGTAAACCCGTTCAGGGAGAGATGGTCTCCTTCGGCCAGGACCAGGGTCCCGAATTGCACCTTTTTGCCCGGCAAAACTTCCACCGCATCGCAGCCGGCGATACAGACTTTTCCCATCTGACGGGCCACCACTGCGGCATGCGAGGTCATCCCGCCCTTGGCTGTTAAAAAGCCTTCAGCCGCATGCATGCCATGAATATCGTCCGGGCTCGTTTCATGACGGACCAGGATCGCGCGCTCCCCCTTTGCCTTGAGTTCCACCGCTCGATCGGGAGTGAGAGCAATACGTCCAGCCGCAGCTCCCGGACCGGCGGGAAGCCCTTTGCCAACCAACTGAAATTTCGCTTCATCACTACTTTCAAAAATGGGGTAGAGATATTGAGAGAGTTGTTCCGGGCCTACCCGCTTCACCGCTTCTTTCCGGTCAATCAACCCCTGACGAACCATATCCACGGCAATCCGGACAGCGGCAATCCCGGTCCGTTTTCCGACCCGGGTCTGCAACATATACAATTTGCCCTCTTGGATCGTGAATTCCAGATCGAGCATGTCCTTGTAATGTTTTTCCAGAATACGCTGGGTCTTGATGAGATCCTTGTAGGCTCCCGGCAGTGTGTCCTGTAGCGATACCACCGGCAGCGGGGTTCGAATACCCGCCACGACATCCTCTCCCTGTGCATTCAACAAACACTCCCCGAAAAAGACCGGAACCCCATTCGCGGGATTGCGTGTAAAGGCCACCCCCGTCCCGCTCGTGTCGCCCATGTTGCCAAAGACCATCGATTGCACGTTCACCGCCGTTCCCCATTCGTCGGGAATATCATAGAGCCGGCGATAGGTAACCGCACGATCTCCATACCAGGAATCGAAGACTGCATCGACCGCCATCCGAAGCTGGTCGAATGGATCCTGGGGAAAGTCTCGTCCGGTTTCCGTTTTGACCAATTCCAGGTACTGCTCCACAATTTGTCCCAATGCCTGTTCATTTAATTCGGTATCGTGCTTGACTCCTTGCGTCTTTTTCATCGCCTCCAGGGTATGTTCAAACCGGTCACGGGCCATCCCCATCACCACACTGCCAAACATCGTGATGAAACGCCGGTAGGCATCAACGGCAAACCGCTGATTGCCCGTCTTTTTGGCTAATCCCTGAACAGTCTGTTGGTTCAGTCCAAGATTTAACACGGTATCCATCATGCCGGGCATCGAGGCTCTTGCCCCTGACCGCACGGACACGAGCAAGGGATTGTCGAGATCCCCTAACCGGGCCTTCATGGTCTTTTCGACCTGCCGCAGGCCATTCAGCGCTTGATCCCACATCCCGCCTGGATAGCGTTTTTTGGAATGAAAATACTCCACGCAGGCCTCGGTGGTAATCGTGAACCCGGAAGGCACGGAAATCTTCAGATTGGTCATTTCAGCCAATCCCGACCCTTTCCCTCCCAAGAGTTCTTTCATGTTACCGGACCCTTCGGCTTTGCCTCCGCCGAAGAAATAGACATATTTTTTGTGCCGCATTTCTTCGCTCTCCTTTACCCGACCCACAGACCTCCAGGAGCAAATGGCGTCATCTCAGAAGAGAGCTCAACGACTGGCGCCCTCTCCGCTTTCCTTTCCCTTGTGATGAAGAGAACTCCCCGATTGACCGTCCATTTTCTCAAAGACGCCTGAGACATGCGTGGTGTATGAAATTGTGGTTTAATTGTTTTATAAAAGGTAGGAAACACAAGCATTCAGACCGAATGATGATCTAAAGATTGAAGATGGTTCTGATATTTGGTGATCAACACCCGCTTCATCCACATGCCCGATGCCATCACGACTATGGCAAAAATCATGAGCACAATCAATCGGTAATTATCGGCGGCCTGCCCGGAAAAATAGAGGTTTCCATCCGGTCCCATGGCTAGGGTCTTTCCTTCAGGCAAGGTATGCGTGATTCCCGACACATCCGAGAAATCCAGCCATTCCGTACACACCTTAACCAACCCCTCGGCTCCCTCAATCTTTGACCACACGACCCGGACACAATGACCGTTAGCTGGATCATAGAGTTCAGGTTTGGACAATGTCGTTTCCAAATCAATTCCGCTGACCCAGAGCCCGGCCAATAACAGGGCATTACATCCAACAATGAGAGCTCCCGTCACGACCCAGGTAAATCGCTTCACCTTCCGTACGATTTCGGGGCTACCTGCAGGGTTTGCATCCCCCATCGGATTTTCCTTCCATTGGCCCGTCCCTCCAGCCCAGCCGCTCCCGGGTCTTTCTCCTACCGGCATTTACCCACTTGCCGATTGAATACAGGACAAATCGGCCACCGTGAGGAACAGGTCATCAATCGCCTTTAAGAGAGAAAGGCGATTGGCCCGGGTATGGTGATCCGCGTCGTTGACCATGACCGCCCCGAAAAACTCATCAATCGGTGACTTGAGCTCTAACAACGATTGAAGGGCTTTCCCGTAATTGCGGTCGTTCACCGAATCGCTGACCCGTTGTTGCGCCACCCCCATGGCCTGAGAAAGCTGTTGCTCCGATTCATGCTGAAATCGTTCCGGCACGACTCGCGTGTCAGTCCATTGTTCTTTTTCGACGATTCGATGGGCTCGCTTAAATCCGATCATGAGGGGATCAAAATCCGGTTGGTGCACCATGCCTTCCAATGCCTGCATCCGTGCAAGCAAATCGGCCATGTCACAGTACGGCGGATTGGGTAAGATGGGTCACCGCCTCCATGACATCTTCCCGCAGACCGAGGTGTTGCCTGCCATAAAACCGAAGCCGGTCAATAATAAACGCCACCACTTCAGAAGCGTGTTGAGAGGTGCCACGCACCTTGCCACCCTGTTCCTCTAAAATCTTCACCATAGATCCACAGCGGAAACGATATTCAGTCGGAGGGGGGTTTCTGTCACAATCCGCACCAACCCGTACGCGGCTCGACGCAACCCTAACGGATCTTCTGAACCAGATGGAGCCATCCCCGCGGCAAAAAAGGACATGATGGCATCACCACGATCGGCCACCGCCAGAAGGACACCCGGCAGACTGGTCGGGATTTGATCATCTGGAAACCGTGGGAGATACTGCTCCCCAATGGCTCGACATACGTCCTCAGGCTCGCCATCGTGCCTGGCATATTCTTCCCCCATGATCCCTTGCAGGGTAGGAAACTCGCCCACCATCCCCGTCGTTAAATCCGCCTTGGCCAGGAAAGCCGCCCGCCGGCAGATATCCTGAAGATCGCTTCGGTTGAGGTGTTCTGCCATCCATCCAACCAGATCACAGACCCGCTCCACTTTTTGACGAACGGTACCCAGCTTGTGATGAAACATGACCCCGTGCAAAGCCGGCACTTTTTCATGAAGCGGGCGTTTGGAATCTTCTGTAAAGAAATACTTGGCGTCGCTCAGCCGGGCCGACAGGACCCGTTCATTCCCTTTGGTCATGAGCCTGGAATCTCCCCATGGCATGTTCGTCACCGCAATAAATTTTGGCAGGAGCGCGCCATCCTTTGTCATCAGCGAGAAAAACCCTTGATGTTCTTTCATTGACGAAATCAGGACCGGCTTGGGAACTGACAAGAATTCTTTTTGGAAGGTTCCGAGAATGGCGTGAGGATATTCCACGCCGAATACTGCCTCTTCAATCAGCTCAGCCCGGTACATGGGATCCACTTGGCCTTTGGCTGCTTTGGCCAATACGGAGACTTGACGCGTAATGAGGCTCCGCCGTTCCTCAGGATCAACCAGGACCCCCACGCCGTTTCATGGTTTCAATATAGTTGGTGGCATGTTTGAGGAGTAAACCCTGCCCTGCTTTTTTCCCCTTGACTCGATAAAATCGATGTCCTCTCGTGATGGCACCGGCTCGTATTCCCGCAAATTCAACATTGAGCGGTTGATCCCCTAATAAGGCGACGACCCAACGAATCGGACGACCAAATCTTATTCGGGAGGCATTCCAGCGCATGGCTTTGGGAAAGGCTAATTTGCCTAGGCTGTGCGGAAGGGCCTCCATCAGCACCCGCTTGGCCGGCTGGCCTCGTTCATGTTTTTCGACTGCCATGTAGGCCCCCTTGGGAGTTTCCTTGATGCGGAGTTGTTCAACCGGCACCCCCTGGGATTTGGCAAACCCCTGTGCCGCCTTCGTCGGTTGTCCGGAGGCATCAATTGCCGCGGATGTGGGCGGACCTAAAATTTCCTGGGTCAGGGAGGCCTGCTGAGTTTGCAGACCTTCCACCAGCAACGTTAAGCGTCTGGGTGTTCCCACTGTCCGGATAGTGCCGTACTCCAATCGACATTCGGCAAACAATCTTTGTCCGAGGCTCTCAAGGTCTTGTAATGCCTGTGGCAGAACGGCTGACGGTAATTCTTCCGTCCCAATTTCCAAGAGAAAAGGTAATACCCTGGCAGAGTGTTTTGAGGTCTGTTTGGCCTTGAGATTTTTACGCGGTTTTTTTGGTGGTGCCATAACTCTATCCGCCACACCCACGCCCAAGGAGTGAGCTGAATTTATGTTCTTTTTCCTACTTTAGGGGCCGAGGCGGACTCTTGATGTAGGAGGGGGAACCCCATCTGCTCCCGTTGGCCCTGATAGGCTTGCGCACATCTCCTGGCGAGATTCCGAACTCTGCCGATGTAGCCTGTCCGTTGAGCCACACTGATCGCCCCTCTCGCATCCAACAAATTGAAGAGATGGGAACACTTCATACAACAATCATACGCAGGTAACACCAGCCCACGCGGGTGCTCCAGCAACCGTTGGCATTCCTTTTCGTAGCAATCGAAGCTCGTTTGAATCATCTCCACATCGGCCGCTTCAAAATTATAGATGGAAAACTGGACTTCCGATTCGTGATAGAGTTCTCCATACCGAACCCCTTCTGTCCACATCAAATCATATACATTGTCGACTTGCTGCAAATACATGGCAATGCGTTCCAACCCGTATGTTAACTCCACCGTCACGGGGTCTAACTCCAACCCGCCGACTTCTTGAAAATACGTAAATTGTGTAATCTCCATCCCATCTAACCGTACCTCCCAGCCTAATCCCCAGGCCCCTAAGGTGGGAGACTCCCAATCATCCTGAAGAAATTGAATATCGTGTTGGTAGGGATCTAACCCTAAATGGGCGAGGCTTTGGAGATACAGATCTTGCGAATCCGCAGGAGCCGGTTTCAAGCACCACCTGATATTGGAAGTAATGCTGAAGGCGATTCGGATTATCCCCGTATCGGCCATCGGTTGGTCTTCGACACGGTTCAATATATGCCGCACGCCAAGGCTCAGGGCCTATCGCGCGAAGAAACGTTGCCGGATTAAACGTCCCAGCCCCTTTTTCAGTGTCATACGGCTGAGTCAAAATGCACTGGTGGGATTTCCAAAACTGATGAAGGGAGAGAATAATGTCTTGAAAGGTCACAACACTTGACCTTGGCCCGTAGGCGGACTCTGGAACACCCGAGCAATGAAGTATGCCATGAAAAATTTCGTCCGTTTTCTGCGCGTAGGAAGGCAAAATTTTACGTTAGCAATAAACCCTATACCAGTCAAGATTATCAGATTTGGAAAGACCCATACGCATAGGAGAATGGTACAGAAGATTTTGACCTCCCGCATCTTGTTTTTTTCTGGAATCTCTAGTATATTTCCGCCACTTGTTTATCCATTGAGGAGGGGTTCGACCAATGAAACCATTTTCTAAATTGTTCCTTTATGCTTCTTTCGGTCTCGCAACCTTGACCATGGGCTGCGCTGAGATGAATGGCGGCGCAACGGGTGCACTGGCTCGCAGCTTCACCAGCATCGTTCACGCCCCTCATCGTCCGACGTCTCTTGCCAGCCTAGTCAACCCGTCACGTCAAAAGGCAATGTCGCGTCGGCACCTTCGGATCTCACTCGAGTCTCCACCGGCACTCAAGGTGACACGCTTGATGCCTGTACTTCACGGATTCCTGGCGATGCTACTGATGGCCAACGGATGATTGCTACGATGAGTTGCGAACGGGATGCCAAGGCCAGAACCTCCATTGACGCCGTCCCAGGCAAATAAAGCATCGCTTGCTGGTGACTCCCTGACACCAGCAAGCATTCTTTCTTGTCTCTATTCGAATATCCATAAATCTTTCGGTTATTGAAGTCCCTCAGTCCTTTGGGCTTCGCAATATCCGACATAACGCCAACGTGAAAATCCTTGGCTTTTCGGTTTCCTGACGGTCCTTTCGTGATTTCATCAATACAGCCGCCATTAGCTTGAGGAAAAATCTTTAATGAGGATCGTACCCTCCATCCCGGTATGCCCTTTTATCCAACATCGAAAGGGATAGAGACCGGCAGATGCAGTTAAAAACAACTCAATAGATTGACCCGGCTCAAGCACAACCGCATTGGCTTCCTGCAGTGCAACCCTTGGCTGATGCCATTGACGTCAGCTCCGGTCCAAACAGTTCCTGACTGTGAAACACATGGCGTTCACGTCCCTGATTCCGAATCAGAAGTCGAAGAGGCTGCATCAGGTGCCCATTCAATACGGGCGGGAATAAATCGAAATTCCTCGGCGATGATGACGATAGTGGGAGGTTCAAACCATTCACACGAAAATTGTAGAGCAAGGGCACCAAGGACCCACAAAAGGCCTGCACGCGTTCCTGTTAAACCCTGCCTGTCGGTCAATCCATTTCCCGACTATCAACTGGAACACCCCGATTTTGCCGACATGACTCATACGTCAGTGAAAAACGCCTCATTTCAATAATGACATGCAGACGATGATGAAGATCTGACATAATCATCACATGCCCTCAACCATCGTCGTCAAAGGTATCCAGTTGTCCGCACGATGTGGGGTCACTGAAACGGAAAGGCAGCACCCTCAACCCCTGCTGGTCGATCTCACCTTCCGATGCCCCAATCAACCGGCCTTTCAGAGCGATCAATTATCCGATACCGTTGATTATGGTATGATCACACAACGAATCCAGGACATCGGAGAGGGCCAAGCCTTTTCGCTTATTGAAACATTGACCGAGAAAATCTGCCAGATCCTGTTTGATGAATTCCCCATTACTCATCTCAAAATATGGGTGAGAAAAACCCGCCCTCCTTTAAAGAAAATCAAGGGGTCTGTGGGGATTCAGGTAATCCGCGCACGTCCGGCAGTCGCCTCAACCGACCTCGCTCTTCCTTCTCCCTTTCTTGTGAGCCAATTCTCCCGGCTTCCTCACGGAAAAATTCTGGACGTCGCGGCGGGTCGTGGTCGTCATGCCATCTATCTGGCATCAAAAGGCTTTTCAGTTCATGCGATCGATCGTGATGCCGACGCGCTATACGATCTTCAGGCACACGCTCAAGTGGCAGGCTTGTCCGCGATGACGACCGAATACATCGATTTAGAGGTGAATCCGCAAACCCCCCCGGACGTGGGCACGGCCGCTTATGATGGAATTATCGTGTTCTTTTACCTGTATCGGCCACTGTTCCCGCAACTGATTAAAGGGCTCAAATCCGGTGGAGTCATCATGTATGAAACCTTTCTTCTGGATAACCATATCCACCGACGGCACCCCCGTCGAAAAGAATTCTGCCTGGAAACCAATGAATTGCTCACTCTGCTTCAAGGGTTCAGGATTCTTCATTACGACGAAGGGGATCATGAGGGCCCTTCAGGAAAAGAGCGCGCGTTTACGGCACGGATCTTAGCCCAGAAAACCTAAACACCAACCTATCCCATGAGCAGAATTGACCTTCACACACACACTAATTTCTCGGACGGAAGTCTTTCTCCCACCGCACTTGTGGAGCTCGCTCATCAAAAAGGCATTAAGATTCTATCTATTACCGACCATGACACCACCGAGGGCCTTCCGGAAGCGATGGAGGCGATTCAAGGACTTCCGCTGGAATTGATCCCAGGCATTGAATTAAGTTCAGAGTTTCAAGGGCGGGAAACGCATATTCTTGGGTATTTCATTGATCTCGCTGATCCGCAGTTTCAAGCCAGGCTCGAACGGCTTCGTTCCACAAGGCTCGATCGCGTTCACCACATCCTTGATCGACTTCACACGCTCCACGTGGAAATCACTACCGCAGAAGTCGAGCATGTCGCCGGTAGCGGTACCATCGGCCGACCACACATCGCACAGGTTCTCATAGAAAAGGGTCATGTGAAGGGGATGAAAGAAGCCTTCGAACGATTCCTCGGGGTCAGAGGCGCAGCTTATGTCAGGCGAATGGTCCCGGAGGCGGCTGAAATTATTACGTGGATTACCGACGCCGGCGGCATTCCAATACTCGCTCACCCCTATTGGGAGGGTTTGAATGCCGCTGAAACGGGAGTCTCGTGCCGGATATTGGTTGATCAGGGATTACGGGGGCTTGAAGTCTTTTATGGATCGTTCTCCGCCCGACAGATTTCGTTGAATCTTCACTTAGCCCGTCAATTCGAATTGCTCACCACCGGAGGCAGTGATTTTCATGGAGCGTTCAAGCCTGATATTTCGATCGGAACCGGGCGGGGTTCGTTAAATGTTCCATCTACGGTGATGGATCACTTACGCCAAGCGGCCGGTCGGTAACACACCATCACTGACAGAGCCGCTTCTTCCCAGCGGCTATACAATTTCTCAGACTCTTGTTAATTGTCAGGGGCTTCCACGATGTGATTTTCAAACCGCGTACAGCCCTCCGCCAGAAGTCGATTCGTTAACATTTCCCCCGGCCATTCAATTGGCAAATCGGCAGTAAACACCCACACATCCGGAGAAGTCCAGATCGGTCCGTGATCTTCAGGCAGATCCGGGTCAAATAAATCCGTCCACACGGGCATATACACCCCATTCCCGCATTGCGTATGAAGATGCACCACCGTTCGACTTCGAACCGGGCCTTCCAGATCATGCCACACAGCTGCAGTTTCATCAGCCAAACGATGAAGACGAACCGCATTTTGTGCATCATACAACGCATACGCCGCATAGTTGGGAGCTTCCAACATTTGAGGCGCTCTGGCCACTTCCGGACATTGCCCCACGATATGATCCATTATGGCCTGGCAATCCTGCTCGGAAAGTGCTTCCGGCAAGGTGGTATCGGGAACTCCGAGGATTTCGAAAAATAAAAATGCCGTGGCTTCGACAGGCGGATGAAGCCGGGCGGCAATCGTCTGCCGAGGTTGTCCTTCAGCCAGATTGGAAATATGCTCGTGAACTTTTTGCAGGCTTAAAAAATCCAATGTGGTATCGGTCAGAAGCCTTGGTTCCACTGTAATCACCGCCCCTGGGGGGACATGCAGATGTCTCCGTAACAGGTCGGCCGTTTCCACAGGATCAATTTTTAATTTCAAAGGAAATCCCAGATTGGCTTGCAACGGCAATTCGAAGGAGGCAAGAATCCCATAGGTCTCACTTTCCTCGTCCTCACTGTCCATCAGACAAGAGCTTGCCGCTTCGGCCAACAGATCAAATAACCATTCCGCCATGCTTTCGTCTAAAGCCGCAAGAACCGTCAGCACTTCATGCTCGCGATCCTGGTCTAATAGGGCCTGCAAGACTTCAATGGCCAGACTGGGATCCCCATGTTCATGCCGTCTAGCATTAATCAGATGAATCAAATCACGGGTGAGGGGATCAGGACGATACCAACTAGACATAGCGTTCACGTGTATTGAAGATTTCCGGCGAAAGGTGAAAATTCTTTACGAGACATCCTATCCAAATTTCATGGCATTTTCACATTACCGGAACCTGTTTGCCAACTCATCACTCTCCGATAACCTTCACCAACACTCGTTTACGGCGCCTGCCATCAAATTCGGCGTAAAAAATCTGTTCCCAGGGTCCAAAGTCCAAGCTGCCATTAGTGATAGCGACCACCACTTCCCTGCCCATAATCTGGCGTTTAATATGAGCATCACCATTGTCTTCTCCGGTTAAATTATGTTGATAGGTTCCGGTCTGCGGCGCAAGTCGTTCTAGAAATTGTTCATAATCATGCAACAACCCGGCTTCATCATCATTAATATAGACACTCGCGGTGATGTGCATGGCATTCACCAGCACGAATCCCTCTTGAATACCACTTTGTTGTACCACACGTTCTACCTGAGAGGTAATATTACGATATTCCCTTCGTTTCTTAGTCTCAAACCATAACTCTTCTCGATAGGATTTCACGACGTCTCCCAACCTACAGCATGAATAGTCTGTGATTTTCCATAATCACGATATCGGTTTCAACCCGTTAAAAAAAACTCCCTCCTGACATTATGCCATCCTTCGACCTCATTCGACCGTTCTCTGCACTTTCTCGGTCTTGCGATTTGCCATAGCCAAACTCCTTCCACAATCGCCTAGGAGATTTGACATGAAATAGAAGTGATGGTAATTAACGGTATCATTGGGTATTTCTTCTTACATTACCCCTTATCCGGACAATTTCACAAAACGCCACTCGGGCTTCGTCAATCGTTTACCGGACCTTACGCAACAAAGGAGATGGGCATGATCACCTCGACAATTGGTGCGGTTTTTCCCACAGAACACCCTTCTCGGTGGAACGTGTTTTTTGCGCAGGAATCTGATAAAGATTTAGATTTTGACGAAGGGTTGGAAGACGATGATTTGCACCAGTCCAAACCACCGTCGCGGCGGCCTCTGCTCTGGATCATTCTCGTCTTGTTAGCTATCGGGATCGTCTATTGGACACTCAATCCAAACCTCTCCTTCATGCCGCAAATGGAATCTCTGAATAAGGCTGGAAATGTCCGGAGACAAAGACCGGCAACCATCCCAGTTTGACGTCGCATCGCCCATCTTCCAGGAAAATCAGATCGTTTCGCTATCAGATGCCGCCGGAGATTCCGTTCTGATGGGTGACCCTCTCAATACCAAGCCAGGCCCCCTCGTGAAATCGGGAGAGTCCTTGACCATTCTTGATGGAAATTATCAGCCGACAGGATGGGTCTACCAGGTTCGAACCCAAGACGGACAAACAGGCTGGATATCTGCCGGAAAACTTAAGAAACAATCATAAGAAGTTTCTGGTGATGTTCAGACTGATGAATGATGTACCAGCCCAAGGTGGTTCTTTCCTGCTTTAAATTTATCTCCAAGGACAAGCCGTATGGCTACGATAGCGAGATTGAACAAGACGGTGATTTTTTAAACTAAAGCCGGAAAACTGCCTTTATCCTGGTCATCACCTGACTTCCATCCATTGAACAGGTTCGTCAATCCCTGCTACCCTGCACCACTGACATGACCTTCCGTTGTTGAACGGAAAAATCGCCGGCCTTCATCTAATCACCATACCCGGTCATTTCCGTGGCTCAGCCCTTAGGGAACACTCCATGAAGCCTATGTCTCCTACTGAAGCTCAGATGTTTTGCACGACTTACACCAAGCAGAGCGGAAGTAATTTTTATTACTCTTTTCTCTTTCTTCCCCGCCTTCGACGTGAAGCCATGTATAGCATTTATGCTTTCTGTAAGATGGTGGATAGCGCAGTGGATGACCCTCCTTCCGGAAGCAATCCTTTGGAGGAAATCGCCAAGTGGAGAGAAGAGGTCGGGGCAGCCTATCGAGGCCGGCCAACCCGGCCTGTCACGATCAGCCTTGCCGCCCATCTCCAACATTTTGATATTCCACAATCGCTACTTCAGGAATTAATCACAGGGGTGGAAATGGATCTGACGATCAACAGGTTTGCCACATTCTCAGATCTCAGGCTGTATTGCTATCGTGTGGCCTCGGTGGTCGGGCTCATTTGCCTCAAAATTTTTCAGACCCAGTCTCCGGCAGCAGAAGAATATGCCTTGAACCTGGGGCTGGCCTTTCAATTAACCAATATTCTTCGGGATATCAAGGTCGATGCCCACCAGGATCGGATTTACCTTCCGGCGGAAGATTTACACCGGTTTGGTTATCTTGAAAATGATCTTCTTCAACAACGTCCTACATCCTCCCTCAAGGAACTTATCAAATTCGAATGCACACGAGCTCGGGGATTTTACCAACAATCCCAAGAGATCCTGCAATCACTACCGCCGGCAGATCAGAAAGCGCTCGTCGTGGCCGAAATTATGAGGGAAGTTTATAGCCGCATCCTCGAAAAAATTGAAGATCATCCCTATCAGGTATTCGGGCCCAGAATTCGCGTACCTCCGATCCAACGATTGGCCATTGCCGGCAATGTTTGGATTCGCTCCCTATTCGTCCACAACTTCGCCCATTCGGTGTGACACGTCACATTCTGATACTACGCGGGAATCTTCCCGGCTTGATCACGGCATACCGGTTAATTCCTTATGGGTTCCGGATGACGATTCTTGAACCCG
Organism: uncultured Nitrospirales bacterium; assembly: GCA_963785905.1. Lineage (GTDB taxonomy): Bacteria > Nitrospirota > Nitrospiria > Nitrospirales > UBA8639 > Nitrospira_E. Next base: position 46,686 of record CAWAXJ010000017.1, on the reverse strand, counting down.
ACAGCGATTTCCCCTCAGATACTTTACCTCAACCTCCCTCTGAAACAACCGCATCCGGAAAACTGTTTTCCTCTTCCATTTTGAGTGGACACAGTAACCCGCTAATTCTCCACGGGTTTTACCATTCAACATGGTCCTTTTTGCAAGAATTGTCTTTAGAGTACCCATTCCAATCTTTTGAAAGGGTGGAATTGGAGTTTGTGACATCAGAAGACAAGACCGTCACGTTACCGAAATCTCAGTGGCTCTCCACTCTTCACCCCATCATCCGTTTCGCTTTCTTTGGTGGCCTCAAATTGTCTGACCGCTGGCACTTGATCAATTTTTTAGAAAAAAAACGGGAAGGTTATATTCCCCCTGATCCTAACTCTGACACCCTCACAGTCGAATCCTGGCTCCTGTCAGCCAGGCAATCGGCTCCTGCCCTGAAAGAAATCTGGAATCCGCTGTGTCGATTTTTTTTAGGATGTGATGCCACACAGGCTTCCCTGGGGTATTTTCTGGAAGTGCTTTCACGATTCTGGCTTCCCAAGTCCAATGGACCGGAGATATTTTTGGGATCACCTGACATGCTTGCCCATCTCCAACAAAAGCTCAGACAGGTCTTAATCGCAAAAGGTGTAAAGGTTCATACCCGAAACGAAATCACCCGCATAGAAGCCGACACAGATGGCATCCAAGGGATTGTACTGGATAATGGAGAGCGCCTCACCGCCGATGCCTATGTCTCAACTCTCTCCCCTTCAGATCTCCTCCGCCTATTACCGGAGAGAGCGCCGGCTCGCTTCTCCTGTTTTTCACATTTGGCTCAACTCCACGAAGGTTCGGGAACAACGCTCCAATTTACCTTCAACGGCACTCTCCTCGCTCCCCGTCTTATCCTGAACTCCGGTCTATTTGATTGGGTGATGAGCCAGACTCTTTCAGCCGCTCCTCACCCCAGGACCTCAATCACCGGCATCAACCTCACCAACTCCTCACCACCAGCACGCACTGACGAATGGCTGAGAGATATCGCGTGGACACATATCCAACACCTGTTCAATATGTCCCCTGACCAATCTTTTTCGTTTTGTAAGACTCAGGTGATTCAGTCGGACTATACCTTTTTCCCTTCTCAGGCAGGTTTACGAACCTTTCGCCCTCTACCCAACACCCCAATTCCCAATCTCTTTCTGGCCGGACCCTGGACCGCCACACAATTGCCTCCCTGCCTGGAAAGCACTGTCAGGAGTGCTTATACGTGCGCCAGGGCGGTGAGTGAATGGGTCCAGGCCTCCTCACGTTGACATCTGTGGCCCTCAAATTTAAGATCCCCTCTCTATGGATCTCCATGAACTCAAAACATCCCTTCACGATTGCCAACGATGTCGACTGTCTTCAGGGCGAATCCAGGTGGTATTTGGGACAGGCAATCCTCAGGCAGACATTATGTTTGTGGGGGAAGCCCCGGGTTTTTACGAAGACCGGCAGGGAGAGCCGTTTGTCGGGGCGGCAGGAAAATTACTCACTGAATTACTTCAATCGGTCGGGCTGAGCCGCGCGGATATTTTTATCGCGAATGTGATTAAATGCCGTCCGCCAAACAATCGCGATCCTCTTCCTGATGAAATCGAGACCTGCAAACCTTTTCTCCTTCAACAAATCGAACTCATCAAGCCCAAATTAGTTTGCACCTTAGGAAACTTTGCCACACAAACGTTATTGGAGAAAAAAGTCGGCATCACAAAAGTTCGTGGGCAAGTTATTCAATTGGCTAACTTCATTGTGTTTCCCCTACTCCATCCTGCCGCCGCCCTTCATCAGGGAAATTTGCGCGGGCCGTTAATGGAAGATTTCAAAAAACTCAAATCGGTTTTGGATGGAATGAATCAGTCTCCCTCCCTTTCTCATCAAGCATCTCCTCCATCTCCTAAGCAGGCTCAACAACCCGAACAAGACACTCCGGCAGAATCACCCACACAAATGAGCTTATTTTAAAAGAATCTATTTGTGCCCTCTTAGGTAGACAAACGCTCACGATTTCAGATTTTTTCGTTCAAAATTCATCACCACACTGACACGAGCCAGGTAGCTTCCGCCTCTTGAGGTGACCATGTCGTCACGCTACCATGAGCTACGTCAGAATTCGATTCAACATTCTTAATGTGTTTCTGACTGATACTCACCAGGATCTCGCTCCAATATTCTTTGTCTCTAATCTCACTGTGCGGTTTCCAGAACCACAATCATGAAATTTCTCAAATTTGTGGGTTGGTCCGTAATCGGGCTTTTGGTTATTTCCGGTTTGGCCTATGGGCTATTCCCCATATTGGCCAGCATAATGATCACTCAGGAATTGACCAAACGTGGATTTGAAAATATTATTGTCCACCTCGACTATCCCGGTCCTCATGCTCTTATCATTCAATCGTTATCTTTCCGCACTCCTGTGGGGTCGGGGTCAACGTCCATTCTCATTGACAAAGCAGAACTCCTCTACTCCCTTGACTCTCTTTTACACACCTTTGTCGAGACCGTGGATATTGAACATATCACGATGGCCTGGGATTCCTCATTACCTGAGAGTCCCTCCTCTCCGTCGCCATCGTTGCGGGCGCAACAGCCTGATTCTGAATTTGTCCTTTCCTGGTTACGCTCAGGAGCCACACTCCCGGTGCTACCCTTCCAACATCTCCGCATCAGACAGTTGGAAATTTCTAATCCTCTGGCTTCACCAGGTTTGCAACACATCTCAATCACCGCAACCGTTAATTCCCTTCCGGGAGGCTATGAGGGCACCATTCACCTTGAAGGGGATGGCCTCCCTCTTAATCTGCTCACATTCTCTCTCGAAGAAAATGGCATAGCTTCATTGAGCGGAACGCATACGAACGCTCCGGAAGATCCCATTCTTTCCCTGAAAACTTCCCTGGACCCATCCTCAGCCCCTCTGATGCTTAAAGGCCAAACCACCCTCAAGCTTCATCCTCTTCTCCAAACCTTCGGCGCACTGTATCCCATCCCCGCAGAGTATCAGTCGTTAACAGGAACTTTTTCCAGTACTTGGACGGGTACGCTTCATAAAAATTCAACACAGTCTGGCTCGAATCTCGGAACGATTCAGGGCGACTTTGTCTTAGAAGCTAATATGCCGACATGGCCTCCCTTGGCCCAAGATATCCAACTCCGCACTCAGGGAATATTTTCGGTGGATGATCATGCCCTCAACATTGTTCTTCAATCCTCATCCTCTGGAACCGTAAGTCTTTCTTTGGATTCCGTGATCCCGCCAACACTCAAGCCGTTCATCTCGCACGCAGGCCTCCGGTCAGTCGCATGGAATGTTCGACAACCCGTTCACGTCGTCATCCCCCTCCATCAGGACTTTCATGTTGTCCGGATCCTCACGGGCCAGATCCCAATCGCCATGCGCAATTCCTCCGAACAACTGGACATCCTCCTCTCTCCCCACAACCTTCGTTGGGGGCCATCCAGCGGCGTGACCGGCAATGCGGATGTGATCATGACCACACATTTCCAACCAGCATCAACACCATCGTTTCGCTTCGAAACTCTTTCCCTCGAAGTCGATGCCTCGCTGATGTCATCGGCGGATCACCTTGCCGTGAAGGTCAATCCCACTTCATTTTTTCACCTTTCAACGATAGATAATGCCACTCTGCATATCCCTGCCTTGAAAGGACGTTTTCCCAAAGGGCTTATCTGGACCTACCACCCGGAACAACAAACCTGGGAATGGCAGATCGCCGCTTCGAACCTCTCCCTCCCCTCTCTTTGGTTACAAGGCCAACAATGGGAATTGGGGGAAATTCTGTCCAATGATCTTGTTATGACCTATACACCGGAGAGATGGGTGATCACGGGAGAGACCGAGGTCAAAAACGTGCACACCAAAATGGCTGCAATTCAAATCCCCGCCTCAACCTGGCAGACCCGTTATTCGGTCGATCCAACGTCCGTGACGGTTCACTTTAGAGGCCAAACTCCTCGACATCCGCTACACCTAGCAGGTCAGGTCGGGCTTGATCTCCTCACAAGTGAAGGCTCGGGCACCATATCGCTGAAGCCAGTCCGGTTCGCGCCCCAAACGCTTGCCCTAAGCCAACTCATTCAACCGTGGCCCTTCCTCAAAATGGACGTGATCCACGGTACCGTCTCGGCATCCGCAGATATAACGTTTGGAAAAGATCCAACGATTGCTTCCAAGCCGTTTCAACTCACACGACTCCATGGGATCGTCGATCTCAAAGAGCTCGGTGGATTCATGAGTCCCACAATCATGGAAGGACTCACAACCCACGTCGAAATTCTTGGCGAACACGATACCTTTCGACTCTCCCCCACACCCCTTCACATTAGACACATTCAAACAGCTGTTGATGTCACCGATACCTCTTTCATTCTTTCGTCCGGAACCTTTCATCAAGCCTCGGTTCCCACGATTTCGGCCACCAATCTCTCAACCAATCTGCTGGGAGGAACGATTACCGTCGGGAAGGCCATATACGATCCATCACGCCTCACCCATGAAGTGACCCTCCAGGTCCAGGGTCTGGATCTTGGCGAAATTTTGCGATTAGAACAACAAGAGACGGTGAAAGGCACAGGCACACTCGATGGCGTACTTCCCCTCGTCATTTCTGGTTCTGAGGTAGAAGTCCATCACGGCTCGTTACACGCTCGCCCGACAGGAGGAACATTGCAAATGGACCTTTCTGAGGCCACAGCTCAGAGTTGGACAAAGAGCCAACCCAACCTGGATCTTATTGTGCAAAGTTTACAGAATTTTCAGTATTCTAAATTAGAGGTTGGTGTCGATTATGAGAAAACTGGTATTCTGAGACTCGCCACCCGGTTAGAAGGGAAAAACCCGAACTATCGAAAGGGCGTTCCCATTCATTTCAATCTCAACATTGAAGAAAACATCCCGGCACTCATGAAGAGTCTTTCCCTCATACAAGACCTCGAAGCACACATAAAAAAATTGATGACCGGTACAGAGAAAAAATCGACCAAGGAAAAGAAGTAGCAGAAGCAAAGTTTAGATCTTCGTCACACGGTTTTTTTTGCCAACGTCCTTTCACCGCACACAAGGGAATATTATGATTCGACGACTACAGGTGCGACAGGTCTTTCGACACCTTCTGACCATTCTTGTAATGTTCGAAACTGTGATTCTCTTGAGTTGCACCCCTCGCGTGGAAGTGGCGGCCCCAGAAAAACCGATTACCATTAATCTGAATGTCAAAATCGATCATGAAATTCGCGTGAAAGTCGAAAAAGATTTGGAAACAGTCTTTTCCGATAAAAGCGGGCTTTTCTAGGAAACACGAGGTATAACGATGACAACATGGAACCAACATCCAAAATCACTGGCGATTGCCCTGGGCTGCCTTCTCCTATTGCTAACACCTGTCTTCGCCTTTGCGGTCACACTTGACGAAGCCAAACAACAAGGTTGGCTGGGAGAACGCCCCGATGGCTACTTGGGACTCGTCAAGCCCTCCTCTTCTCCTGATACAGTCGATCTCATGAAAGACATCAATAGGAAACGGCGAAGCCTCTATCAGGACATCGCGGCAAAAAACGGAACGGCCCTTTCGGCCGTGGAAGCCTTAGCGGGGAAAAAGGCTATTGAAAAAACCCCATCGGGGCAATTCACCATGCTGCCCGATGGGAACTGGGTTCGCAAACCTTAATCTTCAAAAGTTCACTCATTTTTTTGTCGCCTGCGGCGTGGTCAAGAGACTTGTTGAAGCCAAAATTTTAGAGAGCGAAGCAAGTTGTGCCGCCGTTGTATTCAACATTTCTCATTGATAATTCAAAAGACCATGCCGGGCGACCATGGTTTTTGGTCCTTTTGCCTCCACACAAAAGTTGCACTCTTCGGGACGCGCCATACAACAAGTTCGGCTTCCGGGCCGGACCCCGGCAAAATTTTAATTGGTAATACTCAATGGTCAAATAACGGGAATCTAACTTGAGTTATATAGGATGGATACTCCCTTATAACTGCGGGTATGACAGTGCTGCAATGGATCGAAATCATCGTCGTTGACCACACGATAAACGTCCGGGAAAATCTAGCCCAGACTAAAATACTCCGTGAAGAGCTCCCTAGGCCCCCATACGCTCAGCTTGCCCCTGTCAAGCGCCTGCCGCCCGGCCCTGGGGGTGGACGCTCTTATCAACAGGCGGACCTTGTCTGAGCGTAGCGAGTTGGTCCGCTCTCCCATGGCTTGCGTCCACCTATTGTAATGAGGCCGGACGGGGCGTAATTGGTTTTGGCCACTTTTGCCGAAACAAAAGTGGCTCGGTTGCCGGGCCGAAACCCGGCGAAACTTCAATGGGGATTCTCCACCATTTGTTATCGAGGATCTATCTTTGGAGGAAAATGGATACTCGCCTCTGCTAAAAGCCACAAGGGCAAGCTCTACGTGGGCGTATGACGGAGGCGGAAATGGATGTCTGCCCCTAAAATAAACTGCCAGGCAAGCTCGGCTTAGGATACATCCGGCAGCAAGCTTTTCCTCAACGCTTCAATTTGTTTCATAATTTCCTTCGTGCACGATTGAAGGGATTCCTTACTCGGACGAACCTCTTGTTGGAATTGTAGGGATTTCCCATACCGAATCCTGGCCTTACCCGGAACCAATAGCGTTTTGAGTATCGAGGTCGCCGAATGGTGTCCGTCCCAAACAATAGACGCCGGGATCACCGGCGCCCCGGATTTGATCGCCAGGTAGCCAATGCCCGGATGGCCTTCATCCAAACGATGCCGATCCAGGCCGCCTTCGGGAAAGAGGCCGATGACCTCCTGCGCTGCCAGACCTTCTAACATCGTGCGAATAGCCGTGATATGCCGTCTGCCTCGTTGAACCGGAATACATCGAAAGGCCTCAAATACCCACCGGATATGAATCCGGAAATAAATCTCTTTCGCCATTAAGAACCGAATAGGACGTCCTGCGGTGGCCAATAACACCATTGGATCCCCCTATCGAGGTGTGGGCACAGACAATCAATGCCGGTCCTTGAACCGGAACCGGGCATGGCCACATGGCCGTCACCCCATACATGAGTCGACAGACCCACGAGTTTAATTGATGTAACGAGGTATAGACGAAACTTTGAGGTGTGGCAGGAACTGGCAACGTTGGAGACGGGAAAGGAAGATGGGTCGCTTCCACGTCATTGTCCCTTATGCCATAACTTTCGGAAACAGGCCACCGAGACCGGAAGGCAGCCTGACGGAGAACCGATTAGGAGGTGGCTTTTTGCGCTTGAACGGTGTCTGAGGGGCCTGATGGCTCCTCGACTTCGGAAGTGGATTCTGAGTCTTCAGGCGATTCATCATCCGTGTCGCCTTCACCCTCTTCCTCCGGCTCTTCAAACCAATTGACCAACATATCGTCCCACCAGACTTCATTGACGTCTGCACCGGGATCTTCTCCCAAGAGAGCCACCTGCTTCTCGGTAAATTGGGGATCGATGACTGTGGGTTTAAACCGAGCACGATCAATGACCTCTTTCGTGGCGAATCCCCCGACGATCCAGGAAGGGAGGTCGGCACGACGGGATTTATAGGCTTGAAGACCAATCTTAAGATAGAGGAAAATTTTTCGCTGGTCTTCATCCTTAAAGCCTGAAGGAGGAAGACCCAACATTTTTTCGATTTTCTTTCTCCACTCCCGCTGATTATATCTGGAAGTGATTAACTGAAGGGCTTTGGCCCCATCTTCCGGCTCAAGTGGCATATTCACTCCTCATCACACTAATAATGTTCCCTAAAGCAATGGTAAAGGTTTTTGGAAATACCATTCAATTTTCGAACCTTTCCATCCCTTTTTTCAAAAGAAGGAACCTCAATGGTTACTCCGCGAGAAGCCCATGGGGATCAACAAGCTCAATGACCATGATGCCTGTGCCAGGGTTTTGCCTCAATGTCCGGCGACCATCATTTTCCGAAGCTTGACTGTCGGACTGGCGATTCGACCTCGAAATTCCAGGTCATTCCCAATCATCTCAATGTCCGTGAACATTGTCTGTAAATTGCCGGCAATAGTCACTTCTTCCACGGGATGAACAAGCTCCCCATTTTCTATCCAAAACCCCACCGCGCCGCGGGAATAGTCACCCGTGACCATATTCACTCCAAATCCGATCAGCTCGGTCACGAATAGACCGCGTTTCGTTGACTTGAGAATCTCTTCCGGGGAGTAGGTGCCCGGGGAGAGAAATAAATTGGTAGCACCCACGGTAGGATTTTCACCCACGGAACGTGAGGCATTGCCCGTGGAAGCCATCCCCAATTTTCGGCCGGAATAGGTATCTAACAAATAACTCGTGAGGACACCTTTATCGACGACGACTGTTCTCCTGGTGGGCAGGCCCTCTCCATCAAAGGGTCGGGACCCTAATCCTCCAGTCAACCGCCCGTCGTCCACCACTGTGACTGATTCGGACGCGATCGATTTCCCCAATTGTCCCATGAGAAACGACGCGCCCTTATAAATTGAATACCCCGAAGCGGCCGACGCGATATGGCCCAGCAGCCCTTGTGCAACTTCAGGGTCGAAAATAACCGGAACTTCCTGTGTGGAAATTGAACGACTGCCCAACCGTCTCACCGTTCGACGAGTCGCCTCCTGGCCGATCTGCTCGGGGCTATCTAATTCAAGGAATTTCCGTTTGACGGAATACCAATAATCCCGCTGCATGCCGCCGTTCTGACTGTCCACCGCGATGGGGGAAACGGAGAGTGAGTAGGACGAACTGGCATACGATCCGACAAACCCATGAGAATTCGCCAACAGGATCGACCCATAGCCAGCAGAGCATTCGGCCCCTTCAGAATTGGTCACACGCGCGTCTGCGGCAAAGGCGGATTGTTCGGTGCGTTTGGCCAGTTCAATTTCCTCGTCGACCGTTAATTGCCGACTATCTTTCATATCCAAATCGGGAAAATCCACCGCCAATTGATCCGACGGCGGCAAACCCGATGTGGCATCTTCCACAACAGCCTTGGCCAAGGAACACGTGTCACTGACTAAACGATCCAACGAGGCATCGCAAAAATCCGAGGTGGAAGAACTTGCTGAACGCTTGCCGAAAAAGACTCGGATGCCCAGCATTTTCTCCCGCGCCTTGGATAACCGATCAACCTGTGACATGCGTACTTGAACCGAAACAGAGTCACCTTCGGCGACCAACAAATCGGCTTCCGTCGCACCCAAGGTCTTTCGCACGCTTCAAAACGACAGCAGCGACTTCCGAGAAACGATCTCTATAAGAATGTGTGGGATCAGTAATTCATGATTCAAAAGGAGAAGAAAAGGGGAGTCGTGAAACTCGCTCAGCCCATAGCGGTGCCACCGACAGTCATTTCATCAATTTTAATGGTGGGAAGCCCAACGCCGACAGGGACGGATTGCCCGTCTTTTCCGCAGGTTCCAATCCCTTCATCTAATTTCATATCGTGGCCGACCATCGAAACTTTCTTGAGGACTTCAGGTCCGTTACCAATCAACGTCGCCCCTTTTACCGGCCTGGTCACCTGCCCGTCTTCGATGAGATAGGCTTCACTGGCTGAAAAGACAAATTTCCCGCTGGTGATATCAACCTGACCTCCCCCAAACGACACTGCATACAATCCCTTCTTTACCGAACGAATGATGTCCTCTGGATCAGACTCTCCAGCCAACATAAAGGTATTGGTCATGCGGGGGAGGACAATACTTCGAAAATCTTCCCGTCTTCCATTTCCTGTTAAGGGTATCCCCATCAGCCTGGCATTTAATCGATCCGTGATGTACCCGCGTAAAATGCCTTTTTCGATTAACATTGTCCGGGAAGTGGGAGTGCCTTCGTCATCCACATTCATCGAGCCCCGCCTGAAGGGCAAGGTGCCATCGTCCACAATTGTGCACAATTCCGATGCGACGGGTTGCCCGATCAGATCACTAAACGCGGAGGTTTTGCGACGGTTAAAATCCGCTTCCAACCCATGACCAATGGCTTCATGAAGCAGAATACCCGGCCACCCCCCACCTAAGACGACGGGCATTGTCCCGGCTGGAGCCGCAACCGCCCCTAAATTGACAATCGCCTGGCGAGCAGCTTCTCTGGCAAATTCCATCGCGCGGTTGTGTTCCAGATAAAAGGCAAATCCGACCCGTCCCCCTCCCCCAAACGTCCCAATCTGGCGATTGGCCCCATCTTCTGCAATACACGTAATCTGAAGGCGGGAAAGCGGCTGAATGTCCCCGACAAGTTGCCCTTCCGAGTTCACAACCAAAAATATTTTTTGTTCGGTGTTAAATGACGCCATGACCTTGGTAATTCGTGGATCATACCGTCTCGCCTCCACATCAATTTTGTTCAGCAATGCCACCCGGTCATCGGTCGTAATGTCCTGTAACGGCTCAGACAATGGATAGAGATTATGGGCGAGCTGAGTGCGATGAGTAACGGCAACGGGAGTGTTCCCCTGAGGCGAATCAGCGATATATCTGGCCGTATCAGCGGCAATTTCCAGGTCCCGCACAGATAAATCGTCCGAATACGCGAATCCGGTTCGTTCTCCGGCCACCGCCCGAACGCCAGCCCCCTGCGAGATACTTTTGACTGCACGCTTGACGAGGCTTTCCTCCATAGAAACAGAATCGGTCACGCAGGACTCCACATACATGTCCGCATAATCCACATCCCGGGCCGTGGCCTTATTCAGGGCATTGAGGACGTCTTTTTCTTGGAGAGAAAAATCTGAAAGGCTGGGTACCATGAACACCTTGGTATAAGAAATTACATAGGAAATTGGCAGAATTGAGAGTATAGCCCATCTCCCGGATGGGTGCAATTTCCGTGAAGATCTCCTGTCTCTATTTGACAAGAATCTTTTTCATTATTAGACTGAAATTGTTTTGGATTTTGGCAGGATTGCTAAACTTTTTCATCGGAACCGCGACCAGGTTCCCACCCTCACATTCAGTATCAGCTCAATTTCATGGATAAATTTCAGGCGATGGAAGCAAGTCAGGTTGCTGAAGTCGAGTTGCGGGACCAACTCGATCTCACCTCCCTTCCTCGCCATATCGCAATCATCATGGATGGCAATGGACGATGGGCGGCTCAACGAGGACTGCCACGAATTGCCGGCCACAAAGAGGGGCTTTGTGCTCTTCAGGATGTCATGGAAATGTGGCATGAATTGGATATTCCCTATATCACCATCTATGCCTTTTCTCAGGAAAATTGGAAACGCCCGAATTCCGAGATTCGCCTGTTGATGGGTCTACTCGAGCAGTATCTGAAGCAGGAACGTCAACGGTTTCAGGAGAAACATGTGCGGTTCCTGCCTATCGGACGATTGGAACAATTGCCATCATCGGTACGATCCCTGGTTTTGGAAGTGGCGGAAGAAACCCGCCATTTGACCCGACGTACCCTATCGGTCGCCCTCAGCTATGGCGGACGAGCGGAAATTGTCGATGCGATTCGGAAAGTCGCCATTGAGATTCAAATGGGTTCGTTGACGCCGGACCAAATCGATGAATCGTTGTTCGAACAATATCTCAGCACCTGGGGTCTTCCGGACCCGGATTTGCTCATACGAACGTCCGGAGAGGCGAGAATCAGCAATTTCCTTCCCTGGCAAATTGCCTACACCGAACTCTATTTCACCAAAACACTTTGGCCCGATTTCCGTCGTCGCGAGACTCTTCTCGCTCTCCTTGACTACCAGAAGCGAGAGCGCCGTTTCGGCCGCATTTCTCAAACTGTTTCGCCATAGAGCGACCGTGTCTCTCCCGTTTGACTCTCAGCATCCTCCCTACATCCCCGAATCACGCCCCATTTCACCACAAAAAAAAGTGGATCCGCGCCGACTCTATTCAGCATTGATTTTCATTCCGTTGCTCTATGTGGTGATACGCTATTCCCCTCCCTGGCTGTTTTCCTTTCTCATTGGAACAGCGTCGCTGTTTGCGCTGTGGGAATTTCTTAACCTCTATTTCGGAACGACAGGCAAGATGGTTCCAACCGTCGCTTCCTGCATCGGGGCCACCGCTCTGCTTTTTGCCATGTTTGAAGGATACTCTCAATTTCTGAATCCATGGTTAATTGGAGTCGTTCTTGTCATTTTGTCGGGATTTTTAGTTACACCGGCAACGATGAAACGACAACTTCCCTCATGGGTGGCTTATCTTTTTGGGATAGGATATGTCGCTGTCCTTCTTGGGCATTTCATTCTCCTCAGACAGCTTGCTGATGGAATAGCCTTAATCTTTTTCGTCCTGCTCATCACATGGTTGGCTGATACCGGCGGGTTTATCGTAGGTTTATCCTTTGGACGACATGCCCTCGCACCAACACTCAGCCCTAAAAAAACGATTGAAGGCTTGCTTGGAGGAGTCATCTTTTCCCTTCTTGGTGCGATAATCAGCCACTTTTGGTTCATCCCTTTTTTCTCTTTGTGGGAATGCGCTATTCTGGGCGTGGGTCTAGCCTTGATCGGGGCACTTGGTGATCTTGGCGAATCAGCGATCAAACGTAGCGTGAGCATCAAAGATTCAGGCACAATCATCCCGGGACATGGCGGAGTGTTAGATCGCGTGGACAGCTTGCTCCTAACCGGCCCGGCCTTATACTACTATGTCATCCTCACGTCATCCGTCTGACACCTCCACAGCCGGCAACCACAGGGAGAACAACTGGTGAAAAACATCGTCATCTTGGGATCAACAGGATCTATTGGGGCCAGCACATTAGATGTGATCTCCAGATTCCCTGACGAATTTCAGGTGGTTGGACTGACGGCAGGGTCGAATGATCGGGTCATTGAGGATCAGATCCGCACATTTAAGCCGGAAGTGGTGGCACTGTCCTGCCCGGATGCCGCGAAACGATTACGCTCCAGGATGGGAAGCACTTCGACCGAGGTTTTGAATGGAGACCAGGGACTTTGCACGGTCGCCAGCTTACCCAAAGGCGATTTGGTGATTTCCTCCATCGTCGGCGGGGCAGGGCTCAAGCCAACCCTATCCGCCATTCAATCGGGTCGACAAGTCGCGCTGGCCAACAAAGAGCCGATGGTCATGGCGGGCCGGTTGATGCAGGAGGAAGCTCACAAGCATGGCGTAAAAATCTTCCCCATCGATAGCGAGCATAGCGCCATTTTTCAATCCATGGAAGGTCATCGGAAGGTGGACATTCGCCGGATCGTCTTAACCGCGTCCGGAGGACCATGTTGGGATTGGCCGGTTGACGATCTGGCGCACGTGACCCCCGAGCAAGCCCTTCAACACCCTAACTGGAAAATGGGAGCGAAGATCACCATCGACTCCGCCACCTTGATGAACAAAGGACTCGAAGTCATTGAAGCCCGCTGGCTATTCGATATCCCTCCGGATCAAATTGATGTCGTCATTCACAGAGAAAGTATTATCCATTCTTTGGTAGAATATTGTGATGGCTCCGTCATTGCCCAATTAGGACACCCGGACATGCGAACACCGATTTCCTATGCGCTTAAATATCCTGAACGTATCCCCTTAAATCCCCCACTCCTGGATTTAGCGCAAATCGGGAAATTGACCTTTTATCCGACTGATGCTGGAAAATTCCCTTGCCTCCAATTAGCCTATGACGCCCTGGCAGGTTCGGATGGACTTCCAGCCACATTAAATGCCGCCAATGAAATCGCCGTCCAGGCATTCCTCAAGAATCAGATTGCATTTCTGGATATCCCCAGAGTGATTCAGGAAACGATGAATGCCTATTCGGCGAGGCCACTGACATCCATTGAAGAAGTCCTCGAGGTCGACGAATGGGCTCGCCGGACGGCAACAGAAGTGATGAAAGCCTGCATGTCTTCACCGATATGAACTCGCAATTAAAACGGAACATTTTGGCCATTCATGAATAATTTCCTGATGTTTTCTCCAGATTCCATTTTCATTTTTGGTCAGAAACTGTGGTGGTTTCTGATCGTTCTAGGCGTTCTGGTCACCTTTCATGAGTACGGCCATTACCTGGCCGCACGGTGGGTGGGCGTCAAAGTCCTGAAGTTTTCTATTGGATTTGGGCCAAAATTGATCGGTCGCCAAATTGGAGACACGGAATATGTCGTCTCGGCTATCCCCTTGGGTGGCTATGTCAAATTATTTGGAGAGGAAGGGTCAGAAACCATTTCAGTCGCCGAGCACCGCCAATCCTTCATTCATCAATCGCTTCCCAGCAAAATGTTGATTGTGGCTGCAGGACCAGGCTTCAACTTTATCCTCAGCTACCTTATTTTTACCGGCATGCTGGCCTTAGGGTCGCCATTGTTTGTACCCAACATTGACAACATCACCCCAATTATCGAGGCCATCACACCAGAATCGCCTGCCGAAATTGCCGGATTACAAATCGGTGATCGCATTACCCGTGCCAATGAAGAGGACATATCGACATTAGGTGAACTGTATCAACAAGTTAGCAAAGCTCACGGACGTCCGGTCACATTGGATATCATCCGGGAGAATAGGGTCAAAACGCTGATCGTGACTCCAACCATCAAAACAGTGCCTGGGAATCCTGACGAACCTCAATATCTTTTGGGCATCGAAGATCATGCTCCTCTTGTGGGAGGAATCATGCCCGATACGCCTGCCATGTCCGCCGGCCTTAAAAAAGATGACCGAATCATACAAATCAATGACACCCCGATAGTCACCTGGTCCCAAATGACCGAGATCGTTCGCGATAATGCCGGAACGCCCTTAGAGGTACAGGTCGATCGCGGTGGTCAGATGATCTCCCTGAGCATCACTCCTGAGGGGGAGACCATCACGACTCCGGATGGAAAAACCAAATCGATAGGCCGAATCGGGATCAAACTCGCGGGGGGAGGTACGCTGTTAAAAAGCACCTCGGTTTTCCTGGCGCCTTGGGAGGGCCTCAAGGCAACGTGGAAATGGTGCGAATTAACCGTCATAGGGCTTTACAAGCTCCTGACGGGAGAAATTTCATCCAAACATCTGGGCGGCCCGTTAATGATTGCCAGCGTGTCCGGAGAACAAGCGCAGCAGGGCCTGGCCAGCGTGATGTGGCTCATTGCTATTTTAAGTATCAATTTGGGAATTTTGAATTTGTTGCCCATTCCCATTCTTGATGGAGGTCATCTGTTCTTTTTCGCCTGCGAAGCGATTTTGGGACGACCCTTAGGAGACCGCTCCAGGGAAATGGCCCAACAAATCGGATTGGTATTGCTGGTCTTCCTAATGGCTTACGCGACATGGAACGATATCAGTCGGCTGCTCCAATAATTCCAGCCTCTTGAACATCTCGTGGTCTTCGCATCCATGTGAATTCACTCCGCGCTCTTTCCATCCTCAACCATTTAACCAGGTGTCCTCATGCGTGTATCTCAATCATTTATCCCGACGATGCGACAGGATCCCGGAGAAGCAGAGGTTGTCAGCCATCGTCTCATGCTTCGAGCCGGAATGATCCGAAAGGTCGCGGCCGGCATCTATGCATACCTTCCACTTGGTTTGCGGGTCCTTCGAAAAATTGAAGGCATTGTGCGCGAAGAAATGAATCGAGCAGGAGCCCAAGAACTCTTGCTCCCGATCCTCTCCCCGGCGGAGCTTTGGAAAGAAACGGATCGCTGGGATTTCTACGGAAAAGAACTTTTCCGATTACAGGATCGTCACGAGCGGGACTTTTGCCTGGGGCCCACTCACGAAGAGGTCGTCACAGATTTGTTCCGTCGGGAGGTCCGGTCCTATCGTCAATTACCGGTGACCCTTTATCAAATCCAAACTAAATTTCGCGATGAAATTCGTCCACGTTTTGGCATCATGCGAGGACGCGAATTCATCATGAAAGATGCGTATAGCTTTGATCAGGATGAGGAGGGGGCCAAACGCAGTTACCAAAGCATGTACGATGCCTATTGTCGAATCTTTTCACGGATGGGCTTACAATTTCGACCCGTAGAGGCAGATACCGGTCTGATCGGTGGAATCTCTTCCCATGAATTCATGGTCCTAGCGAATACCGGAGAGGAACTCATCGTATTTGATCCGGACACGCAATACGCCGCTAACGTGGAGCGGGCAGAGATTGGATCACCTCCTCACATGGAGCCGGAAACCCAAAAACCGTTGGAAAAAGTTGCCACACCCAGTGCCAAATCAGTGGAAGAGGTGTGTGCGTTGCTCAATGTTTCTCCATCCCGCCTGGTGAAAACCCTTTTGTATCAGACTGGAACGGAAGAGCTGACAGCTGTGCTCATTCGAGGTGACCACCAGGCCAACGAAATCAAAATACAACGATTCCTTGGCATCCATGAATTAAACCTTGCAAGCCCCGAAATGGTCGCTCGCTTCACGACTGGACCAATCGGCTTTGTCGGGCCGATCGGTCTTCAAAGGTTCGGATTCTGGCCGACCATGCGGTGGCCGCGCTGAGCAACTGCATTGTAGGAGGGAACGAACAAGACGTGCACCTCATTAACGTCAACATCAATAGGGACTTTATCATTGATGCCATAGGAGATTTTCGCCAGGCCCAGGCGGGTGATCCTTCCCCTAGAGGAGGCAGTCCGTTACAAACTGCCAGGGGAATAGAAGTGGGCCATGTCTTTATGTTAGGGAGCAAATATAGTGAAAAAATGGGGGCAACTTATCTGGATGCCCAGGGCCAGACGCATCCGGCGATGATGGGGTGTTATGGCATAGGAGTCAGCAGGGCAGCTGCGGCGGCGATCGAACAAAACCATGATGAGAAAGGTATTTGTTGGCCCATGCCGATTGCTCCCTTTCATGCTCAGATTCTACCCGTCACCTCCTCAGAGGTAGTACATACAGCCTCCGAGCAGATATATCAGGACCTTTGCCGGAATGGGATAGAGGTGTTACTTGATGACCGCGAAGAGCGAGGTGGGGTCAAATTTAACGATGCGGATTTGTTAGGAATTCCGTTTCCATATTATCGTGGGAGATAAAGGATTGGCACAAAACACCATTGAAATCAAAGACCGCAAAACAGGGGAAAAATTCCATATCCCCCGTGAACAAGTTTGTGAGTGGATAACGGACACCATAAAAAAAGGCTTGAACCTCAGTCATAAAGACGACCGAAAAACCAGGAGCCCAGGCTGATTACCGAAGACGAACCATGCATGATATAATTTTTCAATAACTCGTACTGCCTCTCTCACTTATGGTGACTCAAACTGACTTATGTCCATTCCGGATAATGGATGAAGTGAGAAGCCTGATTTTCATTGACAAAACCTCTTATTGAGTGATACTTTTCAAGGTTGGATTTTAAGTAAAATACACCTACGCTTACCGGTCTAGAGTATGTTGAACCAAATGAATGTCAGGGGTCTTTTATTTGACCCATATAACAATGCGTATATTGTCATTTTGAGGGACGAACAAAATTCGGATATGCTTCCTATTTGGGTTGGCAAGGCAGAAGCCAGTGCGATCAGTTTTGCCTTAGAACGGATTGCCCCTCCGAGGCCGATGACACATGACCTCATGAAAACCGTGCTCGATAATATGGATGCCAAAGTCATCAGCGCGGTCATTACGGATTTAAAGGACAATACGTATTTTGCCAAAATCCATCTCCTGTTTGGAGACTCTGAGTTTACCGTAGATTCTCGACCAAGTGACGCGATTGCGGTAGCCCTTCGCACTGATGCCCCAATTTTTGCTTCAGGGGAAGTCCTCCACAAACAAAACTCTGAAGAATTGGAACGATGGCTGGAAAACTTGAAGCCTGAGGATTTTGGCAAATCAGATATCTAGACAACGTGGATCTGACAGTAATGAAGAATTTTCATCGATTTTCTTAGTGTGGCAAAGATGACTGAAATAAACACATTGATTCCCTTAAAGGTTCACGGGGTCTTGGTCGATCCGAATACCGACACGCAAATCGTGGTATTACGGGATGAAAAAAATTCCGAAGTTCTACCTATTTGGGTTGGAACTGCTGAAGGAACATCGATCCGATTGGCCCTGGAGAATGTGATTCCTCCTCGCCCTATGAGCCATGACCTCATTTGCAGCTTTGCGTCGCACCTTGGATTTACCCTGAACAAGGTTGTCATCACTGAAGTCAAAAATAATACGTATTTTTCAACTCTGTTTTTATCCAAAGATGATTTGGAAAAGACTGTGGACTCCAGACCGAGCGATGCGATTGCCTTGGCCCTCCGGTGTCAGTGTCCGATCTACGTCACACCAGAGGTACTTGAACGACGGGGGGGGGAAGATTTAGATACATGGCTTTCCAAACTCGATCAAAAAGGATCTGAAAAGTCCGAACAGACTGATAGCTAGACATTCAAATAGTCAGGAAAGGAACTAAAACACTCATGCGATCCTATCAAGCTAAACCGCTGGAAATCGAACGACAATGGTTTTTAGTCGACGCCAAAGGAAAAACAGTTGGACGTCTGGCTACAAAGGTTGCCTCGATTCTTCGCGGCAAGCATAAACCGACTTTCACCCCTAATGTCGATACAGGCGATCATGTCGTCATCATTAATTCCAGCGAAATTCAATTCACTCGCGATAAATTTCGTACAAAAATCTATTATCACCATACCGGGTATCCCGGAGGCATAAAGGCCATCACCGCTGAACATCTTCATGCCAAGAAACCCACTGAGGTTCTGTCCAAAGCGATTCGCGGAATGCTTCCTAAATGTACGTTAGGTAAGCAAATGGCCAAAAAGCTTAAAATTTATCCTGGTGCCGAGCACCTTCATCAAGCTCAAAGCCCAACGCCTCTCAGCCTATAAAATCATCAGTCACCTTTCCACGAAAAAAGGAGATCTATTCTCACATGGTTGACACTGTCCAATATGCAACAGGAAAAAGAAAATACGCCATTGCCCGCGCGTGGGTAGAACCAGGACAAGGCGATATTCAGGTCAACGCGCGATCCTTAGATGCGTATTTTCCTCGATTGACCCATCAAATCCAAGTGCAAACGCCATTCGAAGTGACCAAAACCGCCGGACAATTTAATGTCAAAGCGACACTGACGGGTGGAGGCGTTTCAGGGCAAGCCGGAGCTCTTCGTCATGCAATTGCGAAGGCCTTAGCCTTATACAATCCTTCACTACGGGACCCCTTGAAAAAAAATGGGTTGTTAACCAGAGATTCCAGGGTGAAAGAACGGAAAAAATACGGGCAAAAAGGTGCCAGAGCCCGATTCCAATATTCCAAACGATAATTGGCAGGTTCACCATTTGCGCAGTGTCACGGGGGAGGCCTTCCAGCCTCCCCCTTTTTTATGGATCCGATATCGTTCGAATTCCTGTCATCCACCAACAAATTTTTACACACGAGCAATTGTCACAAACACCAGAATTCTCATTTCCGGTCGATTGTCGCACCCAACATTTGTTAACCCCATTTTCCTGAGAAGCCATGGATAATAAAATTCGCGTCGCAGTCATCGGAGCCAGTGGCTATACAGGTGGCGAATTACTTCGATTACTGAGCCTTCACTCTCATATCACACTGGCCCGGGTGGTGGCGTCCGAAAAATCGCAGGGCCTCCCCATCTCTTCGCTTCTTCCTCACCTAACCAAAATTTACGACTGTTCATTGTCGTCTTTGAACATCTCATCAATCGCCAATGAAGTCGACGTCGTCTTTCTTGCACTTCCTCACACGCAATCATTACAGCCAGTAGCCGATTTCCTCACACACGGGAAACATGTCATTGACTTGAGTGCGGATTATCGTCTTCAAGACCCTGCGAGCTATGAGAAATGGTATGAAACCTCCCATCCTTTCCCCGACCTGCTGAAAGAAGCGGTATATGGGCTACCGGAACTGAATCGCACGGCCATCGCCAATAGCCGGCTGGTCGCGGTTCCAGGCTGTTATCCCACAGTAGCCATTCTGCAACTCGCTCCATTTGTTGCCCAAGACCTGTTGGAGTCTAGCTCGATTATCATCGACGCGAAGTCTGGAATCTCTGGAGCTGGTCGTTCACCATCACTGGGGTACCACTTCCCCGAGGCTCATGAGGCTATTCACGCCTATAAAATTTCCAAGCATCGGCATATGCCTGAAATCGAACAGGAATTGGCACGTCTGGTTCCTTCTTCTTCCGGACCCCAACCTTCGCCTCTGCCCACTCTGATATTCACTCCACATCTGATACCCGTGAATCGAGGCATTCTCAGCACGGCCTATGCCAAATTGAAACCAGGCATAGATCAATCGCATCTGAATGCCGCTTATCAAACCCGGTATCAAGACGAATATTTCATTCGACTCTTTCCTCAGGCCGAAGCGGTAAATCCGAACAATCTTCGAGGATCAAATTTCTGTGACCTCAGTTGCACATATGACCCTCGGACCGGATATCTTATCTCCACCGGAGCGCTGGATAATCTGGTGAAGGGAGCCGCCGGACAAGCGATTCAATGCATGAACCTTATGCTTGGACTTCCTGAAACACTTGGCTTGACCGGACCCGGCCTCTTTCCTTAAACCAATCACGACCATTTCTTAAATGACAAGGACAAGATTGTGCCATGCCTAAACGGGTGAAAGGTGGAATCACAGCTCCCAAAGGATTCGTAGCGGCCGGAATCCATTCAGGAATAAAAAAAACCAATCAGCTTGATCTGGCCCTGATCGTATCCGAGAAGCCCGGTCCTATTGCCGGAGTGTTCACCTCTAACGCACTCCCGGCCGCTCCAGTGATCCTCGACCGGCTCCACTTGAAGAAGGGCATTGGACAGGCATTGATCATTAACAGTGGAAACGCCAACGCGTTTACCGGATCGGAAGGCTTCGCTGATGCCAAGGAAATGGGACGCAGAGTAGCCGACCAATTAAAGATTCCTCTCAACCAGGTCTTTGTCGGGTCTACTGGTGTCATTGGAGTCCCCCTGCCCATGCCGGCATTACGAAGCGGAATTCCCCTTCTTATGTTACGTCTACGCAAAGCCGGCTACAAAGAAGCTGCCCGGGCCATCATGACGACAGATACCCGCCTTAAAGAAATCGCGGTTCAACACCGGATTGCCGGAGAGATGGTGACAATAGGAGGAATTGCCAAAGGTTCGGGAATGATCCACCCTGACATGGCGACCATGTTGGCCTATCTCACGACAGATGTGGCTATTGACCAAAAAACTCTTCAAAAAACCTTACGCACCGTCGCCAACCAGAGTTTTAACTGTATCTCTGTGGATGGAGAAACCAGCACGAACGATACCGTTCTCTGTCTCGCCAATGGCCTGGCTGGCAACACTCCGATATGTGGCTCGTCTTCCGCCCAGACTCAATTTCAAAATCTTCTGCATGAGGCCTGCCACTTTTTGGCCATGGAAATCTGCCGGGATGGAGAAGGCGCTACAAAGATCATCAAGATTGAAATTTCCGGAGCGACCAGCCACAAGGCCGCCAAACAATTTGCCAAAACGTTAGCCACCTCTCCCCTGGTCAAAACGGCTATTTTTGGAGCTGATCCCAATTGGGGTCGCATTATCGCCGCCCTGGGCCGGGCCGGACTACCGCTTCATCCCAATCGTCTTATCATTGCGTTTAATGGCCTTCCCATTGTCAAAGACGGAAAAGGACTCGGTCCGCGCAGAGAACAACAAATTCAAACGATCATGCGCCACTCCTCTTTTACTATTTCCGTTTCACTAGGCTTGGGAACCGGGGTATCCACTATTTGGACCACAGATTTGACGTACGACTACATTAAGATTAATGCGTCATATCGATCCTAAAATACGCTGAGGCTGAAGAAACCGGTCAAGGAAGGAACAAGAGAAGGAAGGACAATCAACGTCCTCTATTTTTTATGGAATGGCGGGAGATTAAATCATGGAGGGTCGGGCGACTCACACCAAGAATCGTGGCGGCCTTGGTAATATTTCCCGCCGTCTTGGCCAGAGTCTGTTCAATCACTCTCTTTTCAACCGTATCTCTGGCCTCTTTTAAGGTCAGTCCCTCTTGACTCTCATCGGGCTCGGCTAAATCTAAATCTTCCGGGGCGATTTTCGGATTATCCGTCAGCGTGACGGCCCGACGAATCCGATTTTCCAATTCTCGAATGTTGCCCGGCCAATGATATTGCTCGAGGGACATCATGGCTTCCCTCGTAAATCCGGAAATCTTCTTTTTTACTTCTTCCGCATAACGTTGCAGCAGGGATTTACTGAGCATCCCGATATCCGCCCCCCTTTCGCGTAAGGGGGGAACCGTAATCGTGACCGTATTCAATCGATAATACAGATCTTCCCGAAAGCGGCCATCTTTCAGCGCAATTTGGAGATCCATATTGGTGGCAGCCAATACCCGCGTATCAACCGGAATTTCCACTCGCCCGCCTACCCGCTCGATACTTCGCTCTTGTAAAACCCGAAGCAATTTGACTTGTAACGCGGGAGAAATTTCACCAATCTCATCCAGAAAAAGCGTTCCCCCCTGGGCCGACTCAATTCGACCGCGACGCTGGAGATGCGCTCCGGTAAAGGCGCCTTTCTCATGTCCAAACAACTCACTTTCGAATAGCGTTTCGGGAATAGCCCCACAATTAATCGCGATAAACGGGCCATCTTTTCTGTGGCTTTGCTGATGAATGGCCCGAGCCACCAACTCCTTCCCTGTCCCGCTTTCCCCGACGATTAATACAGAAATATCCGATCCGGCTACTCGCCGAATAGTATCAAACACTTTGGCCATGACAGGGCTGCTACCGATAATTTCAGGAAATCCTCGTTTTTCTTCTCTCGCTAAGAGCTGTTGATTTTCTTTTTCCAGACCGGCCAAATACACGGCTCGCTGAAGAACAATTTTCAAGACCTCCAAATCTACAGGTTTTTCCATAAAATCGTAGGCGCCCAGTTGGATAGCCTTTAGGGCATTGGTCGATCCTGATTGCCCGTGATCACCACCACTTTCACCAAGGGATTCACAACAAGCAATTGTTCCAACGCGATCAACCCTTCGGTGACTCCACCGGCATCAGGTGGCAACCCTAAATCTAGCGTCACCAGTGAAATCTTTTCCCGCTGAAGAATGTCGACGGCCGCCGCTCGATGATCGGCTTCAAAGATCATATACGAAGACTTCAATCCCCACTTCATCTGTTCCAGAATTTCTTGACTATCATCAACCAACAGAAGTGAAGGAAGCCGTGAATGTTCAGAAAGAGAATCAGATTTCATGTTCACCTTATTGTTCTTGGGTCAAACCCCACCCCGGACTTGGATACTCCAGACACCACGTCTCTTGAGTTATCGGCGTTTTTTACCGGAAACGTAATGATCACCGTCGTGCCTCGCCCTTCCTGGCTCTCAATGTGAATCGTGCCCTGATGGTCCTCCACAATGCGCTTGCATTGGAACAGCCCTACCCCTAATCCATTCTTTTTTGAGCTTTTAAAGGGCTGAAAGAGATTTTCAAGCTGTGGCATTGACATGCCGGTTCCCGTATCGACTATTTCGACAATGACCTGTCCTCCATCAAATGCGGTGGAAATATCGATGGTGTCATCCTCGTCAGTGGCTTGGCGTGCATTGAGGATCAAGTTCAACAGCACTTGTGCCACCGACTCCGTTTTGAGCCACAGCCTCGGCACCTCTTGCCCGGGATGGAATTTCGGTTGGCAGCCATGACCGGTAACTCCCGCCAGGATCTCCTGGATCAACATATTGATATCCACCGCTTGAGTGACAACTTTCTCCCTTGTATCAGGCTCTTTGGCCTGACTGGATAATTTCCCCATTAAATCGATGATTCGTTGAGAGGTATTTTTGACAGACTGCATCGCAGAAGCCTGAAATTCAGGATTATTTCCGTATTGTTCGGCATTCTGCGCTACCAGAGATAAACTAGTAGCCAAATTTTTCAAGTCATGCAAATAAAATGTAGAAAACCGATGAACCGCTTCCCATTTGGCAGCCGAACTCCGTTCCTCGACTAATTCAAATTGAATGAGAAGCAGGGTCACGTGATGAGCCAGGGCTCGAAGTAATTCAATGTCATCTTGATCGTACCCCTCATCAGGTAATGCCTTACTCAGCGTACAAAACCCCAACAGCCTTCCTTCTCCGGTCAGTAATGGCACACACACATGGACGTGAGTGACAGGAAAAAATTCTTCCCAATCATCAAACTCTTTCGAATTGGCTTGAATCAACACCGGTTCTTGCTGCTCTTTCAAGTGAAGAATTATGGGATGGTGTTCCGGAATGGGCAGAGGATCCCGGGTGGTCAGCGACCGATCGTGGTCTGTCCATTTTCTTCGACGGCGCTCTTTCCGTATTTGATGGTACCGCCCATCCACGGCAAAATGTTTCCAAATAGTGATTCGAGAACTCCCAAAGGTTCGGCTGAGCCACTCAAGGTATCGATTCCAGATTTGTGGAATATCTTTGCAGGCGGCAAACGTCTCGGTGACTTCCAGCCATATTTCCCGATAATCATATTTATTCCTGAAAAAATGACGGAAAAGGAATTGCTGAAATTCTGCACGAACGTTCCGGGAATACATGACAACCGCTAAACTCAGGCCGGCAAGGAACACGAGGACGACCCCCAGGGCTTCCTTGACCTCCCAGTCGGTTAGTTGAATCACCGCAGCCACCAGGCCAACAAGAACCAGGTAACCACCCACAAACATCACCGTCAGAGAGGTATATAGGGCATGATGGGTCATTTGAAATTTTTGACTGACGTGTTGTATGCGCCATCGCCCCAATCCGAGTCCCATGACCAGAATTGAACTGAACGAGGCTATTCCCCCTGCCCATACAAAATCCTGTCTCCAGACAGGGACCAATAATAGGTGAATAGCCTGCGCGATAGAAATGCAGGCCAATCCTCCCAATCCGATAAGGATATATTTCAACCGATAGCGCAGAGGATCACGGAAAGACTGAAGAATTTGTTCCAACTGAAACATCCCGATCAACAATGCACCCAAAATAAAACCCCAAAGAGTCCATCCCTCAGGTCTCGTAAACACAACATCTCCTGCCAAATTGATCTGCAGGAACCTATCTGGAATTCCCATGACCAACATCCCTAGGATGACAGCTCCAGCGGCAATCATCCTCCACCACCCACTCCAAAAAGCTCCCGGATTATGGGAGAAATTGTGCAACAACGTATGGGTGACATACCCGACGACGACCGGCAACATTAACTCTCCGAGTAATATGAGCTTCTTCCAGAGAATGGGATTTTCCTCAATCACTTGACTCATCCCGTTCAGCCCGTGTATCCAAGCCATAACGGTCATCACGAATATTAAAGGGAAAAAAGCAGGGCAATCTTTCCTTTTCAAAAAAAAGAAGGCCGCCAGGAACAAGGAAGCCCCTGCACTGATAAAAGATGGAAGCACCCACACGCTCATACTCAACCCTTACCTATATTGGGGGATGAAAATACACCCGGGTGCACCACCCGGCACTTGTTTATGCTCATGGTTCTTTTTAGAAACCCTTTGCTAAGCATGTAAATTTGAGAGTTGCCCATCCACCAGGATTGGTTCCACACTAAGACCCCAAGCATGATTGACTTGGCTCCCACGAATGGGCGGCCAACGCTTGAGTCTGCCTTACAGGGTGTTCATCGACATGGAGTTATAGTGGTTTTTCGGAAAATACCGGGAGATACTGTAGGATACTGCTTAAATCACGCCCCTTCTATTTAACAACATAACCCGTTTTGCATTGATAGCCCTGAGGAATCTTTGTCCTCTTAATCTCGAAGACGCACCGATCCCCTCAGGGCTAAATAACACCCGTTCATCCTTGGAACATTGGCTACCCGAATGGGAATAGTTCAGGGCAGGACTTGGTGCAGGGCAAAACTCTCCTTCCCTGTGAGAACTCAGAGGTCAGATTTCCCGACAATCCTGCTGGTGATATGGCTTTTTGACACGCTAACACCAATTAATGGTGCTCGAGGGGCTCAAAAGATGGAGAATGGTCTGTCTGTTTATCAGAAGGATGCAGTCCATATTTTTTGAGAAGTTTATAAAAATCCGCACGATACCGTCCGGCAATTTGTGCCGCCCTGGAGATATTGCCTTGTGTGGCCCGGAGTAAGTCTTGTGAGATATTCCTTTTCAAAAGCTTCCTTGGCCTCGGTTAAGGGCTGAAGACTACCGGGCTTAGTCTGTTCTTGGGGAGAAAGGGCGAGAAATTCGGCGGTGATGACATCCTGAGGGGACATGACAACCGCTCGTTCGATCATATTTTCAAGTTCTCGAACATTTCCGGGCCACGGATAGGTGATTAAGTCTGCATGGCTTCAGGGAAAATCCTTTTACGACTTTCCCATGGTGCTCTATACTCCGTTTAAGAAAAAACTGGGCGAGAGAAGGAATATCCTCCCGTCGTTGCCGAAGCGGGGGAATCCACACGGGACGACGTGAATACGATAATACAGATCTTCTCGAAACCGTCCTTCCCGCACGGCTAACTCCAGATCCTTATTGGTCGCGGCCAAAATTCTCACATCCACCTTTGTGGGCACTTGCCCTCCCACGGGCAAAACTTCTCGATTTTGAATGGTCCGCAGAAGTTTCCCTTGCAATGAAAGCGGCATTTCACCGATTTCATCCAAAAATAAAGTTCCCTTATCGGCACCTTGGATCAACCCACGCTTATTTTGATGCGCTCCGGTAAAAGACCCTTTGAGATGGCCAAACAATTCGCTTTCAAACAAAGTTTCCGGAATAGCGGCACAATTCACAGCCATAAAGGGTTTTGAGGCTCTTGGGCTATTACAATGAATCACCCTCGCAATGACCTCTTTGCCGGTTCCCGTTTCTCCCGAAATACAGACAGTGGTATCAGTTTTCGCCACCCGGGCCACTTGTTGAAGAACCGTGTGCATCTCGGGACTGCGGGCCACGACATTTTCAAGTCCATACAATTCGTTCACCAGTAACTGTAACCGATGAATTTCCTGACTCATGCGTTTGGTTGTCAGAGCTTTATCAATGCTTTCCATGAGCTCTTTGTCATCAAACGGTTTGGTCAAATATCCGTACGCTCCCTTTTTCATCGCTTGAACGGCATTGGGAATGCAGCCATGCGCCGTCAAGATCAGAATCGGAAGATTGGTTTGGTGTTGGTGCAGGTCTTCCATAAGATCCAAGCCGTCAGCGTCCGGCAACCGGAGATCCAGAATGGCAAAATCATAAGGTTCTTCCTGCGCACGGTTCAGCGCATCTCCCCCGGATCCACATGCAGTGACGGCAAATCCCATGGAATGCAGGCGCATTTTAAGCAGTGTCAGTAAACTCGGGTCGTCATCCACGATGAGAATGCGTTCTTCAGCCATGAGAATTCCTTTATTTTTTCCCTTCTCCTTCATGTTTCAATACTTTCTCCTCTGCTTTTTCGAGCTCGGGGGTTGGGGTCATTTTTTCGGAAGGGCGAGTGGGCGGCGCCTTTTCCCGAATTTCCTGATCAATACGCCGTAACGCTTCTAATTGACTGGTCAATTCTTGAACCTTTTTCTCACTCGCCTTGAGTTCCAGCTGAACCTCCTGTCGAAGCGTCTGTTCCTTTTTTAACTGATCTGTGTGTTTGGAATGGTTCGACGACATCTGGTTCAGTTCTTCAACGGACTTTTCCCGATATCAGTTCGTGCTTAAGTGCTCAACCGAATTATTCTCTAATTTACACTTAATTCATGAACCAATAATTCCTTTTCCACAAGTTCACGAACCAGGCGTTTGGTAAAATCCTGGGAAGTACCCTTTCCTCCTCCAGGAGCATTCAACACATCCAACAACCACAACCAGAAACGACTTTCACCCGCTAACGCACTATTAGGACGGGAAGCCACCACTTTACGGAAATGAAGAGCCGCTAATTCCCTGTTTTCATATAAGGCGGCCACTCCACGAAGAAAATGCACGGCACGACATTCATCCTCATTTTTGCATGAACTCAGCTTTTTTTCCTGATCTTGCGCAATAGCATGGAAGAAAGGAATATCTTCAGGCGCGGGGGTTAACACGGATGAGATATTTGAAGAGCTGAGAGTATCAACTTGCGCAAAAGCGGGACTATTCCAATGGGCACCGCTACCCCCACCCCATTCAAGAAGACCCACCACCATCAGTGGCACAAAAAACCCCAAGGTCAATTGATAAATCCGGTCACTTTTCAAAGGGTTTTTCCTGTCGCGCTTTCGTTTCGGAATGATAAAATGCAATGCGGTCCCGGTGCCCAGAATACTCTCCGCCCAGATTTTACCTTCATGAGCTTCCACCACCCGCTTCGCGAGAGCCAGCCCAATTCCACTCCCGACGAATACTCGACCAACCTGAGTTTTCCCCTGGTAAAATCGTTCAAAAATATGCGGCAAATCTTCTTCGGGAATTCCGGGACCCGTGTCGGATACTGTAAACTGCACCCCATCGCCGGAACTATCCGGTCTCGAACGAATCAAAATGGTCGAACCTTCTGAACTAAATTTAATGGCATTGGTGAGGAGATTTTCCAATACCTGTTCCATCCGTGCCCCATCAAGATCCTGTAGCCTGGCCTTATCCTGAGCCAGATCCAGGGCAATATGAATATTTTTCCGGTCGGCGAGAAACTTCACTTTTTCCGACGAGCGAACCGCCAGGCGATTCAGGTCGGTGGGGCCATAATTATACGACACCATATCGGCTTCCATTCTGGATAAATCTAAAAGATTCCCGATCAAGTGATTGAGTCGCTGGCTGCTTTCAGAAATAATGATGAGGGTTTCCCGTTGGTCCTTCGTCAGAGTTCCAGGAATCCCATCCAGGAGAAGTTGGGAACCCTCACGAATAGACGTTAAAGGAGTCCGCAGTTCATGGGAAATATTCGCCAGGAATTCCGACTTCATTTCATCTAATTTTTGAAGTTTTTCGCCCATCCAATTGACCTGCCCCACAAGTTCACGCAATTCTTGTGGAACAGACAGGGAAATAGTCCCACCAAATTGGCCTTGTCCAATCCGGCGGATTTGAGCTTTGACTCGCCGAAGTGGCCGAAGGATACTATAACTGGCAATACCGGCCAAGCCAAGGCCTAGAACCAAGGCCATAAGCAGGAGTTGTTGGGTGATTTCCTGAGCCTGCACCGAACGGAGGTGGGAGTCTCTGAGGATTCCACCCACACTCGCTTCCTGAGAGGTAATATACGCGGTGATGGCTTGGGTCATGGCGGTAATGAGGGCATCTCGTTGTTGTTCATAAGTCGCGATGGACTGCACGGAGCGATCGGCTTGTTCCACTCCCACACTCAAAAATAAAGTATGAAATTCCTCATGAAGTCGTTTGGTTTTTTCCAGGGATTCAAGGGTAATGCCCGGTTGTTCCTGTTCTTGAAGAGCCTTCAAGGTCTTCCGAAAGTTTTCAGCCTCTTGAAGGAAATCTTTCAACAGCGTGGTATCCCGCAGAACCAAATATTGTTTATCGCTTTTCAATTGAGCAAACAGACTGGTAATTAATCGCTTAGCCGTTTCCACAGCTGGAAAGTGGTGGGTCGCTAACTCGGCGCCCAACTCCGTTATGGCACGAAATTGGTTGAGGATATACAAATTGACACCGACAACCAACGCAAGGATGGTCAGATACCCCAAGGTTAGTCGCCAGAATATGGATAAACGGGAAAACATATGTTAAGGCATCAAGACAGCAAATTATGTTGATAAGATTACGGAAAATTCCCTGCGGCCACGACCAGCATGTAAACTCTCATTCCGCAAAGCAGGAGCACCTGCTGGCCTTGCAACCATATGCAGAAGGCTGTAAAAAATGGTAACTGGGAAAAGGGAATCCTAATGAACGAGGAGTCTGTCTTTGCATCCCAAGCCGGCAGTTTGACAAACGTGAACCGCAGGGGAAAGCGACCCCTGTATCTCATACATTCCCTAAGTAAAGGTGTGCTGTCCTGAAGAAAGCAGATGAACGCTTCAGGACAATCGCAGGAGGGAATATAGAGAAAATCAGGTATCAATGCTTTTAGAAAAGAAAGACGACAGATCCTCTATGCGTATATCTCTAAAGCAAAGCAAAAAACGGTGAAAAATCTGGTGCCCCCGACACGAATTGAACGTGCGGCCCGCGGTTTAGGAAACCGCTGCTCTATCCGACTGAGCTACGGGGGCAGCCTTTATTTTTGAACATGTTACAGATTTTTTGAGAGAAGGTAAATTGGCAGGTGTTATTAAAATGTTACGTTTAGCGGATGCCTTCAGCAAATTTTCTTCATTGACGTGATTATACCGATTATACATCTTCTCCGATTTATGACCAACAATCTTCATGACCGTCACCGTATCTACCCCTGCCCTCCTGAGATTCGTCGCGGCACAATGCCTCAGATCAAAAAACCGAAAGGTCTGAATACCAGCATCCTTCACCGCCGTCTTAAAGGACTTTAATCGAACCTAGGCTCCGGCCATTATACAAAAATACCTTATTGGTTAATAGACACAGAACCTTAAACAAATCCGTTAAGGCATGTCGAACATTGGCGGTCAGCGGCACCAGGCGAGACCCTCCGTTTAAGGTTTTCCTGCCTTCCACGAGTTGTCTTTCCCAAAAAGACACTTCACTCTCTCCCCCTTCTTGCCGATGAAACCCTCATGCTGGACTTCGACATCTCTAATCATCCAACCACCAAAACTTTGACGCTTTCTGGACATGTGGATGCGCTTCGCGACCTGAGGCTTGAAGACATTATTGCGGAGGCCCAGCAAGGGACCTGTCACCATGTCATCCTTAATCTTTCCGACGTGGCCAGCATGGATCTTGGTGGAGTGGGCAACCTCTTTACGTGGTACCACGCCTTGCATATCAATCAGGTGTGTCTCAGTATCGTAGCTCCGTCCCCTATGGTTCGGCATACCTTGGAATCCCTGCGGTTGACAGACCTCATTTCGATCTATTCGTCTATCCCTGAAGCAATATCCCATCATCGTGCTCCAAAATCCGTTTCTCCCTAACTACCTTCTGAGCATCGGCATCACGGTTTGATGCTTCATCCACTCGTCTAGCTTCACAGATTCAAATTTCAACAATCTCCCCATTTTGAATATGAGGGATCTTACGTTGAACACTGAACAATTAATTTTAGTCTATGGCATCGGTGATGGGATCGTGGATTTTGGGGCGTTGGCTCGGTTGGTGAAAAGTTAAGCTTCAGAAATCAATTTCTAAAATTTCCTGGTTGGCTTTCTTTGATTCATGCGTTTTTTTATTTCTTATTTAAATAATTTGTCCTTGCTATTCTCGCGTACTAAAGACTCGCCACCATACTAAAAGAGGCTCGTGTGACAATTGCCGCGGCCAATGGAATGATAGGAGTAGCGGGGAATTCCACTGGTGGTTTTCGAGCCATCGCTGGAGCTTACAAGGAATCGAATACTCGTGCCTGACCCTATTTTAATACTCCGAATCAGACACCGAGTCCTGCAAACTGAGTTCGAATTCCACAGTTCCAAAGTGTGGAGGGTGATTCTAGTAAGTATCAAGAAAACATCACTCTTGGCTATACGAAGGCTATGCCTTCCAGATCAATTCTCATTCCGTTCTCATCTCCACCAATGATCGTACCAGCTATCCAAAGTATTGATCCCTGATGGGCAGTCTTAATTTGGGGGTAGTCCGCAATCCTTGCATTGCAATAAACCCAAGGATATTTTCCTTCGTCAAGAAGCATAAGGTGCACGTATTCACTGTCAGAAGGGCTGACAACCTCCAAAGTCACAAGCCACTGAATTGGAAGGCCAACATAAGGTCGCACCATATCGGGTTATTGAAAGAGGGGAGTTTGTTTGAGGATCTTATCAATTTCCTTGGGTAGTGGTTTTGTTTTATAGGAATGTTGATCAAATGGTGGACGGGAAGCTGTAACGGGATAGTTCGGGATAGGCGGTTCTTTCCTGCCCCCGCGCCTGTTGTCTGCTGACACAGCCTCCCCAGGTTTGTCTTGTTTGTTTCGTTTCTCTCGACGAGTTTTCCAAGATCTATATCCAAATTTGATTAGGCTCACAATACTGAGAAGCAGAAAAATTCCAATACCTGAGAAAACCCATTCCTTATTTTCATTGAACCATTGAATCACCTGGATTACCTAAGATTAAAGAACTGGAATTAAGTAAAGCTTGAAAAGAGAATTTTAACCCTGTAATACGTATGCCAAATTCACCAGCAATGGCTTTAACCTGACTTTGAGAAAAAGGCATCTGTATTCACACGTCCCTTGGATGCATCTCACAATGATCAAGATGCCCTTTAATATCCCCTGGGTCCATGGATGTATTCCGACACCATTTACCAACTCCTCATGAGCATTCTCCCCGTTCACCCATTCATCCAAAAATCGGCGATGGCCTGATTATGCTCATTAGCTTGTCCCCTGGTCTGTACCTGGAAAGAAAGCTCAATAAAAAAACTTCAGCCATGCTACCCGACCCTTAGAAAAATGTACAGATGCTTTTGTTGCCTGAATATGGAGGAGGATGGAACGGATTTGCCATCAGAAAAGGTTTAAAGAGAACCCATTACCAATCAGGTCCTACCAATTTTGGAGTACATTTGGAGTTTCCTGGTAAATTTAAAGCCACCTAGGCGACTTTTTGGCTCTTAGAAAAGTGGTTTGGCAAAAGACACTCTCCCTACGTGAGTCAGGAATTCCAATTTTTTGGGTTGGGGGTAGGAAAATAAATGCCCCCCGCCCCCCAATGAAGGAGAATAAAAATTAGTGTTAAATAGGTGTTAGAAAGAGCGGCAAATGCGGATAAACCGAGGGGAAGGGGGTAGAGGCAGAGAACATGAAGGCCCAGTGTTCATGCATGAATGGAGAGGGGATTGCCGCTTTTTCAATTACTTCGACAATCCCCTTTGAGTGATTAGGAAACCGCTGCTCTGCCTACGATGTCTCCTTCTTTTCCATTGAGGACAGAAATTATCCGATCTTCAGCCCTCCACCACCGGATTCAGAGGATCCTCGTTTCTCTCACTTTGCACGGCCCTACAAATGGCTTGATACAGTTGATCGGAGGCGGATTCTTTGGTCAAGAATTCGCTTGCCCCGGCATTTCGTAAGGCTTTCTCCGTTTCCCGGTCATTTCGCACCGAAAGCCCGATGACGTGGCTAGGATGAAGCGATTGTTTAATCATTCGTGTTGCCTGAACCCCGTCCATAACGGGCATATTCACATCCATTATGACGACCTGGGGGGCTAACGCTTGCTGCATGTCCACAGCCTCCCTGCCATTACCGGCCTCTCCCACGATATGGATATCGTCATACTGTTCGAGAATACTGCGCAGGCCCTGACGGACCATGGCATGATCGTCGACCAATAAAACTTGAATACGATCAGAAGAGGGTTGAGGCACAAAGGACGGGGAATCTATCGTTCTCAACCCGCCGCTCTTCTCAGGAGTCTGTTCATTTGCATGGGACACAGCCAGGTTCTGACAAGGCAAGGTCAACGTTACCCGAGTGCCATGTCCGATTTTGGAATCAATGTCTAATTTCCCGCCGATGACCAGCATTCGCTCATAAATACTGAACAGGCCAAATCTTCCGGTAGCTGTCACTCCCGGCTTTTCCGGCATTGGCGAAAAGCCGTTCCCCCGATCAGTCACGGCAATTTGTAAATTCATTGTTGGCACCACGCTTACGGTCACGACCGCCTGGGTCACTCCGGCATGTTTCAGAATATTGAATAAGAGTTCCCGCACCGACTGATACAGGAGCACCGCATGATTTTCCGGCAAGGCAATATAATCTCTATCTGTTTCCACGTTGACCGTCAGACCTTGTGTGGACATATTGTCGGCTAAGGATTGTAAGGCTTTGATCAATCCATATTCATGCAACACGTGAGGACTGAGTTGCGCAACCAGGGAACGTGTATACGCAAGTGATTCGCCTAATAGATCATCGATCTTTACAAGAGTGGTTTTCAGTCCTGTGTTCAACTCCGGCGTTTGGAGCCCTTGGGATAATTGATATCGGCATACCACCAGATGCTGCGCGAGATAATCATGCAATTCCAGGGCAATTTGCCGCCGCTCCCGTTGTTCGGTCAAGTTGAGCTCCGTGGAGAGTGACCGCAAGCGGATTTGATGGGCTTCCAATTCTTGTGTTTGGTGATAGAGCTCTTCCCGGGCAGCTTGCAATATACGATAGGCCTTGTCCCGCTCGGCAAGCGCGTGGGTTAATTCGACATTGATCTTTTCCAATTTTGTGGGACTTTCCAGTTTTAAGGCTTTTGGAATGATGGGAATTAAGATCATCCCGGTGAAGAAGGACAAACCTGCCGTTGCCAGCTTCACAGTCCCTTCCTCCCAATAATCAGGAGACCAAATTGTCCAAACTTCCATGAGATGCGTGGTCCCACATGCCATAATAAACAAACCGAATAGAACGAAAATTCCTTGGAAAGGCAGATCAGACCGTTTGTAGAGAAAATAAAACAGCGTGCCCGAGATAAGATAATAGGAAAAGGCGATTGCCGCATCAGATCCGGCATGAAGCCAGAGAATGTCCGGCTTCCAGAGGAAACACTGTCCATGGGGCATGAACGCCTCTAACGAATGCACGATGTCCATCAGTTTGTCCCTTCTGTGGTTGAATAGAGGAAGGTTTAATTACGATAAACAACCATACCTGTTCATGATGCCTTACCTGACCAATCTACCCAGAGAGCATCTTATAAAAAATCAGGATGCTCCAGGTTCGAATCCACTCTTATGATGGTTTTCCCTAATTTCGCGAGGAGGATTATATAGGAAGACGATGGACAATAGAATATAGTGGGAAGTGATCTACTTCCCCGGCCTATCCTAAGACACGTGACGGTCTTCATGAATCGGCAGGCGGGAACTGCTCCATAGAAGGCCGGCACACAAACATGGTATTTTGCTCACAAGGAACGAGAGAGGAAGCTTGGCTGGCAGGTCCATGAAACGCATATCAAATCCCCAAAATCCCTTTGTTCCGGAAGTACGGGAACTGTTAGAGACGGCAGGACCGATTCAACCTGAAGTCTATGAGGAAACGGTCAAAACCATCCTCAGTCACAACACCAGTCCCGGACCTCCCCTTTCGATGGAGCGTAAATCCCTACCGCGGGTGTTTTCATGCGTGTGCCTATTGTTACGCACGCCCAACGCACGAATACTGGGGCTTCGGGTCCGGAACGGACTTCGAATCGAAACTGGTCGTGAAGGTCAATGCCGCCGCCAAACTTCAAGAATCCTTACACAAACGGTCCTGGCAGGGTGAGTTGATCGTGTTTTCCGGCAATACCGACCCTTATCAACCCCTCGAGGCCACCTATCAACTGACCCGGTCATGTTTGAAAATCTGTGCGGAATTCCACAATCCTGTGGGACTCATCTCCAAATCGGCCCTGATTGCGCGAGACATTGATGTGTTGCAAGAGCTTCGAGACAAAGCGTGGGTGCGCGTCTTTTTGAGTATTCCCTTTGCTTCCGATGACATCGCGCGGAAAGTGGAACCTCAAGCCCCGTCGATTGCGAAACGGTTTGAGACGTTGGAAAAATTATCCAAGGCAGGCATTTCGACCGCCGTTTCCATTGCCCCGGTGATTCCGGGCCTCAACGAACACGACATTCCACACATTTTATCGCGCGCCCGTGATGCCGGAGCCCAACACGCCACCTATATCCTCCTTCGCCTCAACGACAATGTGGAACAGGTATTTGTGGAACGCATGACGCACCACTTTCCCGATCGAATACAGAAAATTCTCTCCCGTCTCAAAGAAGTACGAAAGGGGCCGGTCGGGGAACGAACATTTTTCAAACGCCATGTGGGTGAAGGGAATACGTGGGACGTCATTGCACAATTGTTCGACACCGCCTACCGGAAACATGGGTTTCAGCACATTCCTGATACCCCCATTCCCTCAACCTTTCGACGACCGGGTCTCAGCCAACTGTCTCTTTTTGACGCGCCTCCCTCCTAATACCCCCGCCCACATCCGGTTTGGCAAGACCCCGCGCCCTTCAGTACAATCACGGCCTGACCATTTTCTCCTTCTCACCCGGAACCAATAGGAATACCACCATCTCATGATCCTTTCCATCGGCCCTCGCATATCATGCTGTGTCTGTCACTCACCCTTTTCTCCATAAGCCTCGTCGGATGCAGCGAAAACAAAACGCCCTGGCAACTCCATACCGAACAGGGCACCACCCTCATGGAACAAGGAAAATTCCCGGAAGCTGAAGAGGAACTGAAGGCCGCGCGTGAATTGGCGGAACAGTTTGAAGGCCAGGACCCTCGCCTCACACAGTCCATCACGAATCTCGCGATTCTGCACAATGCGAAAGGTGAGCCCGAACAGGCTGAAGCTCTACTCCAGCAGGCCGTGGCCATTCATGAAAAAATCCGGATCCTCAGACGGCCGAATTAGCCGCCAGCCTCAGTAATCTGGGAGCCTTGTACGTCACGCAGAAAAAGTTTGATCAGGCCCAAGCCTCCTTTGAGCGCGGCTTAACCGTCCGGGAACACGCGTTAGGGCCGGATGATCCCGAGGTCATCAGGGACCTGGAAAACCTGGCAGCGTTGTTTGTCCGGCAATCCCACTATGCCCAGGCTGAACCCTACCTGAAGCGAGTCCTCGACAGCCGGGAAAAAACCGCCGGACCGGAGGCGCCTGAACTCATTGAACCACTCAACAATTTGGCTCTGCTCTATCGAGCCCAGAAAAAGTATGCCCAGGCCGAAACGTTGTTACTCCGGGCCTTGGCTGTCAAAGAGAAACAAATTGGTCCCACCCACCCCCATCTTCTGGGCAGCCTGAATAATCTGTCTCTTCTGTATAGTACGGACCAACAATTTGCCAAAGCGAAGCCTCTCCTGGAACGGATGCTGGCCATTACTGAAGAGGGGTTTGGCACCGATCACCCGCGGGTTGCCATCACCCTCAATCAATTGGGGGAAATGTACCGGCTGCAAGACCAACCCGAGCAGGCCATCCCCTTGATCCAACGCGCCATTGCCATTATTGAAAAGGCAGAAGGACCGGAGCACTCAGGTCTGTCGGGCCCCCTCAACAATTTAGCCTTACTGTATTTCAACGCGGGACAATATGAAAAAGCTGATCCTTTGTTTCAACGGGCCATCACCCTCACCGAGCAAACGATGGGGAAAGACCATTTCCGGGTCGAGCGGGCACTCAGGAACCACGCCACCCTTCTGCGAAAAATGGGTCGCACCGAGGAAGCCGTCACGCAGGAAGCCCGGGCCAATGCCATTCACGACAAAAATAATTCCACAGATCCTTCTTCATCAGGCTAACATGCCATGCTCACCACGCACTGTACCGGAGCTCTCGAAGTATGATCGGGAATGAGGTGCTTGAACAGCCGTGTCATCGGTTGATAGAGACATGTATTTCTATTGACACTTTTTATTTAATCGCCTAAGGTTGCACTTCAACCACAACCCCTCGCGACGATAATGGAATATTCCCTTCCGGAATAATCACGAATAAGTCTTCATTGATGACACATCAACCTTCATCTTCCTGGCTACTTCCTGTCAGAATTCTGCTCGGGTCGGTTATTTTCCTAGCTTTTTCCCCAGGCTGCGCGAATAACCTCAAGGCCATCCAGGACTTTGCGAATCTTTCCGCTGAATCCGCCGAATACACCGCCTTGGTGGATGAGTACATAGAATTCCCAACCCGACAAAAACGCTATCAACCCCCAAGTCGTCATGCCAGCCTTCAAACCATGACCCAGGAGCGTGCCACGCAAAAGACGGCATTACTCTTGCGACAATCCATCCTTGAAACATATATGAACGCCCTGAAGCGCCTGGCGGCTGATGAACTCGTCGATAACACCGAAGAACTGGCGCAACTCTCCGCAGCCTTACAGAATCAAGCAGGCACGAACCCACAAGATACGGAAGCCTACGGAAAAATAGCCGGCATCTTAACGAAAGTTGCCACCAACCGATGGCGGCAACATCAACTCCGGGAATTTATCGAACAAGCAAATCCCCCGATTCAACACATTCTCGGGGCATTAGAACGAATCGTCGCAGACGGGTTTGGCGGAGATCTTCAAACAGAAGAGGCGGCTATCCACAACTATTACTCGACGCTGATCATGGAGTCCAACGACCCGGCCGGTAAGGCTGCGTTAGCCGAATGGAAAGAAGTCAGGACGTCACAGGTACAAGACCGGTCTGAAGCCGTCCAAACCTACGGCACCGTACTGCACAAAATTTCTGACGGACACCAACGACTTTACGACCGACGTCATGAATTGAACAGGAAAGAGGTCTTACAACAGGTCACGATACTCCGTCAAAGACCTTCGAACCTTATTGGCAACCCTCAAAAAGCTGTAAGTGAGGACTGCGATGCCCCTGAACGCTGAAGACGCCTTTGACTTATCCAAACAATTCCGGGATCTTGGCATCAACCTAGGAAATTACCGGTTCGCCAACTGGAATACCCTCACCCCGACACAGCGCCGTGATTTAGAAGATGAGGAATGGTCGCTCCTGAATGCCTCTTCGGACATGACCACAAAAGCGGTGGGGTTAGCCTTGGAGGAATCAGAGATCAATGTCCAAAACATTACCAGTTCGGTAGGCAAAGCCAAACGAGCCATCAAAAAATTAGAAAAAGTGGGTGAGGTCTTAAAGTCGCCACTGCCGCGGTCGGACTTGCCGCAGCCATCGTGGCCAAAGATCCTGGCGCCATTGCGAAAAACGCCAAACTCGTCATTCAAGCTGCCGACGTGTAGCCGCCCGCTCCTCCCGACCTCTTTCCTGCACCACACTACCGGGCCACTGTCGATTGCATCAGACTATTCGCGTGCGGCGGTGAAAACCCTTGAAAACCGCGATGCCTCTCGGCAAGTTCCAAGACCGAAAACGCGTGACCATCCACTTGCTCGGGAACCGTAAAAATCTGCCGTAAAGATCCTCTCCGGTCCCCCACAATCTGGCCCGCAAACTTCACCCCTTTCGCCGCCAATCGTTGCATACTGATTTCAATATCCTCTACCCGCACGGCGATATGATGCAGCGTTCGATCTCCAAATTGCTTCACCCATCCAGGAATAATACTCGTCTTTCCCCGTTCACCATCATACGCCTGATCCACAAATAACGCTGGGCATCCCGGCGCACGATAGACCTTGGCCCACCAATCGTCATACTCGAGCGTTTCAGAATAGGCATATCCCAAGAGCAAAAACTCCTCGGCGCGAGGGTCAATCGACCCCGTGCGAAGGGTGATATGGTCCACAACCGGAAACAGCCCGATGCCAATCTCCTCCAAGGCATCCCGGACAATCGCAGCCGCATGGTTCCCAGCGACATACTCGTGAATATAGCGAATGACCACCTGTTCCAGTTCGATCCCCTGATTCATGATATCCCTCCCCGGTTATTTCAAAGAAAAGGTGATGCCCTGCGCCAACGGCAGTTCGGTACCCCAATTGACCGTATTGGTTTGCCGGCGCATATACGCTTTCCAGGAATCAGAGCCGGCTTCCCGCCCGCCGCCCGTTTCCTTCTCCCCGCCAAAGGCGCCGCCAATTTCTGCACCTGATGTCCCGATATTCACATTCGCAATCCCGCAATCACTCCCTTGGCCAGATAAAAATTGCTCGGCATGCCGCAGGTGTAACGTAAACAGAGAAGAGGACAAACCTTGCGGCGCCTGATTTTGAAGAGCAATGGCTTCATCCAGAGTAGAATACGGCATGACATATAAAATCGGCGCAAATGTTTCCCGCTGCACGACTTTCCACTGATTCTCCGCACGCACAATGGTCGGCTCAACAAAATATCCCGACCCCTCTATGACACCCCCGCCGCACAGGATCTGTCCACCATCCTGCACCACCTCCTCAAGGGTCATGCGAAATTCTTCTAACGCCCCTTCATCGATCAGCGGCCCCATCAACACGCCTGCCTCCAAGGGATCCCCCACCCGTACCTGTTGATAGGCCTGCAGCAGACGGTGCACAACCTCCTGAAAGCGAGTCTCCTGCACAAATAACCGTCGGGTCGTGGTGCATCGCTGCCCGGCGGTGCCCACTGCCCCGAACACAATGGCAGGAATGGCCACATTCAAATCGGCTGTCTCATCCACAATCACGGCATTGTTTCCGCTGAGTTCCAACAGACTTCGTCCCAATCTCCGCCCCACCACTTTTGCAACCTGACGTCCCACGGGAACAGAACCGGTAAAGGAAATCAGCGGCACACGCTCATCGGCCACCATCGTTTTGGCCAGTTCTACCTGATCCGTCATGAACACGGAAAAAATCCCCGGAAGCCCCTGCTCCTCCATGACCTGTCGGCAGATATGCTGAACAGCCAAGGCACACAGCGGTGCCTTCGGGGAAGGTTTCCACACCACCGTATCGCCGGCAATGGCCGCAAGAAACGCATTCCATGCCCACACGGCGACGGGAAAATTAAAGGCGGTAATCACGCCCACCACTCCGAGTGGATGCCACTGTTCGAACATCCGGTGCCCGGGCACGTTCAGAAGGCATCGTCAATCCATACAACATGCGGGATTGCCCCACGGCAAAATCCGCCATATCGATCATCTCCTGCACTTCCCCCTCACCCTCGGCCTTGATTTTCCCCACTTCCATCGACACCAGGGAACCCAACGCATGTTTTTTCGCGCGAAGGGCATCCCCGATCAACCGGACCACTTCACCACGCCGGGGTGCGGGGACCTGGCGCCACTCCTGAAAAGCCCGTTGGGATTCTTGGATGAGAGCGTCATAATCCCTGGCTGAGCACAGATTGACCTGAGCCAAAACTTTCCCGGTTGCGGGATTCACCGAATTCAACAGGCCCTCGGTGGTGGTCGCAACCCAGTCCCCGCGACCGGAGCAGGCGCCAGGATTCACCGATTTCAGCCCTAATTCATGTAAGACATCCATCACATACCCCATTTTCTGTCACGTACCAAGAGACCATCATGAACACGAATCATCCGGTTGAAAAAACCGCCCGAACCGGTTGGCCAGGATAGAAGGGAGATCAAACGTCTCCTGCGTCACAAACCCCCGATACTGCCCGGGACGCTCAAAGACCAGGTCCACCACACTGCACATCCCTGCCGCCGTCGTGACCTGGATCGCCGACCATGGCTTTCCCGCGATCGTGTGCGGATAAATTTTCTGCACAAAATTTTCTTCAAAGAGTTCCCCCTTTTTTATACCCGTGACAGAGGTATAGATCAGGACAACATCCTGCAAGGTCTTCGGCACGGCTTTTTCCAGAATCCGTTTCAAGGTCTCCCGGTCATCATTGAGTTTCAAATCATTCATCAATAAATGAATTTTTTCACAATGGCCGGGATAGCGAAGTGTCTTATAATTCATCGTCCGCACCCTGCCCGCATACGTATCAGCCAATGTCCCCAACCCACCAGATGTGTTAAAGGCCTCGTATAACAGTCCGTCAATTGAAATGGTTTCATACCCTTCAAGAGGAAGTAACGAGACTTCCCGGCCATTCTCAATCCCATAACACATATTGCCATATTCATTGATCAATCCGTCCGTCGACCATGTCAGCGAATATTTCAAGACGTTGCTGGGGTTGACCGGCAACGCTCCCACCCGCATCTTCACAATATCCACGGCATCAAAGCGGGACATCAACTCATGCGCGACAATGCTGATAAAGCCCGGCGCCAATCCACATTGCGGCACGAACGCGGAGGACGCTCCCTGACTCACCGTTCGAATCTTCCTGGTGACTTCCACGTCTTCAGTCAAATCAAAATAATGTGCGCCGCACGAGCGAGCCCGCTCTCCCACTGCCGTATTACAATAATAGGGAAGACTGGAAATAATTCCCTCGGGACCGACAGATTCAAGAAATCGGGCCAAGGCCTTCGAGTCCTGCACATCGACCGATGCGGCCTGAAATTGATCATGGCCAATATCCGTTTTCAGTCGGACAACCACCTCCGGATCCACATCTCCCAGAAACACGTCAAAGTCTCCACTCTCCACCAAAAGGGTGGCAATCAGCGCCCCGATTTTCCCTCCGCCGAGAATACAAATTTTTCGCATACATCCCTCTTTTCCAATTATACCTGTTTTAATATTTTACTCCTTTTTGGTGCTCAGGGTAGTAGGCGTGAGCCCAGAAAATCATATCTTTATGGAACAACCGACTCCAGTCAGAGGCCGCAACACGAGCATTCGCGGAACACGGCATTGACACATGACTCAACGCACGATAGCGTGGACCCATTTCGCGCATGCCTAACGAAATCCGATGAATTTTCCCATCACCGTGTATTCCGACTATGTCTGCCCCTATTGTTTTTTCGCGGAACAGCTCATCGTGCAGATAACGAAGAACGAGGCCCGGACAATCGAATGGATGCCGTTTGAACTACGGCCCGCGCCCCATCCAACACTGCGTCCCGAAGGCGAATACCTGGAGCGTGTGTGGCGCGAATCCGTCTACCCCATGGCGGAACGATTGGATATCCACATCGTCCTCCCAAGAATTTCTCCGCAACCCCATACCAGCCTGGCCTTTGAAGGATATCAATACGCAATGGACCAGGGGCAGGGACCGACCTATACCCATCGTATGTTTACGGCATTTTTCCAGGAAGAACGTCACATTGGAGAACTCACGGTCCTGACTGAATTGGCGGGAGAGCTGGGATTCGATACCCTGGCTTTTCACACGGCGTTGAAAACCGGCCAGTACCGGGCACGCCATATGAAGGCTTTGCGCCATGCCAGAGAGGAGATGCGCATCACCGCCGTCCCGACCCTGGTGAGAAACCACCACCGGCTTCAAGGGCTCCCGTCTCGTTCACAACTTCAAACGTTTCTGACTACCGATGCGGACTGATATCCGAGGAAACAGGGAGCAGGCTCAGCATAACAATGAGAACACGAGTGTTAGCGGGCTTTATTGCGGGATGGATGTTATGGGCGGCGGCCTTGTGTTTTGCAGACTCCGGGTTGAATCAGGATTTTCGGCTGTGGACACCCGTGTATGTAAACTTTCCCATCTCGGAGCCCGTGAAAGGTTACTTGGAAGCGAATCCGCGCTTCTCCGACAATGCCTCACACCTCGATCAACTCCTACTGCGACCGGCTGTCGGCTACCAACTCACACCCACTCTTTCACTCTGGCAGGGGTATGCGTGGGTGAATAACTACGAACCGGCCTACAACCAGGAACATCGGATTTTCCAGCAACTCATCTATAGCAACCGATTTTCAACTGTCAAATTACTCAGCCGCTCCCGCCTCGAAGAGCGTTGGATTCAAAATGCCATCGGGACTGCCGTTCGTGCCCGCACGATGCTTCGCGGGGATTTTCCGTTATCGGCTTATCCCGCGATTGCCATCGCTGTCTATGACGAAGTGTTCGTCAATCTGAATACCATTCGTCAGGGACCTGAAGCCGGATTCGATCAAAACCGGTTTTTTCTGGGCATTAACTACACCGTTGCTCCTCGCGTTTAATGTGGATGTCGGCTACCAGTTACAAGTGATCAATACGGCCCTGTCGGGTTGGGCCAACCAAGCCAACCATATTCTCCTTCTTCAGTTCTTCATCAATCTTTAAAATTGTTCACGACGAACACAAACAAAAGGGAGGTCATGAGACAGTATGGCTAAACTGATCGAGCAACCCACAAGAATTAAGCCGGCAGGGAACAAACCCAAACTTATCGACGAATTTATTGGACGGGTGAATTGCGGCACAGACCAAATCAGCATTGCGCGCATGCAAAGTCCTTCCGGCTGGGAAGAGCCCGGGCAGACCCCGGAATTCGATGAATATACCCTGGTCCTTTCCGGCCAATTACGGGTGGAAACGAAAGAGGGGGTACTTGAGGTAAACGCCGGTCAGGCGCTCATCGCCTATCGCAATGAATGGGTGCGGTACAGCACCCCGGGCCCTGAGGGGGCGGAATATATCGCGGTGTGTCTCCTGGCGTTTTCCCCGGAGACCGTGCATCGCGATCCATCTTGACCCTGCATCGCGACGGAAGTGATTCATTCCTTATATTAGAGGGAGCGTAGACCAAGAATCTGCACGCCATTCACAGGAACCCGCAGACAGACTAGGATGTTTAAGGGCAACGGGTAAATTATGAACAACGAAGGGAAAGGCCGACTACCCGGGAACCAGACCTCAGAGTCGAGCGACAGATCCTGATGCACTAATGCCGGGACCGATGCCGATGGGCCCCGCCAAACCGGAAATTAAAAGACAATCCTGGTGAGCCCCAATACCCTGGCCCAAACCTTGGCCCATATCCATAATAGCGGGGGTATCTCCAGGGAGGCTGAAGGTAGATGCCGATTGGTGGCGGAAGCATATCCATAAGGGAGAGCATAGGCGGACACGTAAGGCGGCGGCGGATATCGGGGATCCTGCTTCAAGGCTTGAGCTTCGCGCAGGGCTAAGGCTTCCTGATGATCCATTTTCGCTTTGAGGTTGTTGACCGTCCCCTCCTGCGCTTTCAGTTGTTCTTCCAACCTGGCGATTTTTTCTTGCTGAAGCTCCATCAACGTGTTCATGCATCGGGTTTGAGCATCACCAGAGTATTCGGAGCATTCCCAGGGAACTTTGGTCTCTTT
Source organism: uncultured Nitrospirales bacterium (assembly GCA_963785905.1). GTDB lineage: Bacteria > Nitrospirota > Nitrospiria > Nitrospirales > UBA8639 > Nitrospira_E. Next base: position 2,016 of record CAWAXJ010000017.1, on the reverse strand, counting down.
TGCGAAGGCGGAAATATCACCCAAAAAATCCTACCCCGACTCCATAAACCAGCACGGATAGGATCCAACATTTTGACCGGGAGGTACTTTGTGGGAATTGCCGCATGAATGTATTCATGACCCCTCCTAATGTGAAGGCCTAAATAACTGTATCATGGCCTTCTTGTGTCCTACAAATGACCTTTTTGCCCACCCAAAAAGTCAAAGCTACCTCTGGTAAACGTTGACAGGTCGCTCCGGAATTCGTAGCCTTTCCCCCTGTTTCCCCTTGTACATAAATTTTCACCGTTTAGGGCTGGGAATCACGAACGTCTTTTCTCAAAAAGCCATAGACTTCCCATGGAAGGAACCCCACACATCCAGGCTCAAGAACGAATCCGTTGCGGATGGGTAGGAACGAAATCTCACTTCATTCCCTATCATGATGAAGAATGGGGAGTCCCCGTACATGACGATCGCCGACATTTTGAAATGTTAATCCTGGAAGGAGCGCAAGCGGGGTTGTCCTGGTCGACCATCCTGCTTCGTCGTGAAGGGTATCGCCGGGCGTTTGCTGAATTTGATCCCCGGAAGGTGGCAAAATTCGACGCCGGAAAAAAAGCGTCTCTTCTTCAAAACATCGGAATCATTCGCAATCGGCTCAAGATTGAATCCGCAATTACCAATGCTCGGCTTTTCTCACAGTGCAGGAGGAATTCGGGTCGTTCGATACGTATGTCTGGAAATTTGTGGGCAACGCTCCCAAAATCAATACCTGGAAAAAAATGTCTCAAGTCCCCGCCACAACTTCTGAAAGCGATGCCCTCTCGAAAGATCTTAAACAACGGGGATTTCGATTTGTCGGGAGCACAGTCATCTATGCCCATATGCAAGCGACGGGATTGGTCAATGACCATACCACCGATTGCTTCCGACATCCTTCAAACATCCTTCCATCCAGCATCCTCTCCTGAGTCTCACTCCATTCAAAAAAAAGCCTTTCCCTGTCATCAAAATCAAACGAGTGTACGACTCCCCGTCTCCGGATGATGGGTTCCGGATTCTCATTGATCGATTGTGGCCCCGTGGACTCTCAAAAAATGCCGCAAAAGTCGATCTGTGGCTCAAAGATCTTGCTCCTTCAACAGGGCTGCGCAAGTGGTTTCAGCATGATCCCATTCGATGGCAGGAATTTCAACATCGATATGGGGAAGAACTCGACCAGCATTCCGAGGCTATTACGAAACTATAGGAATATGCACAACAAGGCCCGGTAACCCTTCTCCATGGGGCTCACAATCAGGACTGTAATCATGCTGTCGCCCTGAAGACATTTGTCACCCGGCATCATCCATAAGGCCGGTATCCGCTCTCCCGATATGAAGCACGGACCAGTATGGCTGAATCCGGTTATTCAAGAAGATGTGACCGGATGCGGAATTGCCAGTGTGGCGGCGTTAGCAGGTGTCTCCTACCAACAAACCAAGGCAGTCGCCGCAAAATTAGGCATTCAGGTCACAGATCCCCGTCTTTGGTCCGACACCACCTTCGTTCGCACACTTCTGAAGCATTACCGCCTTCACGCCCTGCCTCAAGAACAGCCCTTTCGTTCCTGGAACGCTCTCCCGCCACTTGCACTCCTGGCGATTAAATGGCACCGTCAGAGAAATCACCCGTTATGGCATTGGGTCATATTCCGGCGCGGGGCCGACCAGGATGTTGTGATTGATCCGAAACCATCTCTTAAAAACAATATCCGGACCGATTTCGGAAGAATGAAACCCAAGTGGTTTATCACGATCGACATCAAAAGTTCCCATTGAATGGCTTTTCCTAATGCGAGGGAGACCAACCTGTGCTCTCTTATGAGAGTTGGTATTTTCTTGCGAAATTAGGCGAAAGAGGCTATCATCCGGCATAATTTTCATTTCAATCCCATTCATCCTTCCTTATTTAATGTCGAGTGTTGTCACAAACTCCGTTGCCCGGATTAGGTGGAGATGGATAGAACCCAGCTTTTACGATGGGAACACGTTC
>CAWAXJ010000016.1:0-69825 GCA_963785905.1 uncultured Nitrospirales bacterium | reverse complement strand
ACGGTGATACCCCGATTCTCAATGAAAAACTCCTGCAAGAATTTTTTGAAACCCAAATTAAGGAACCGATCAGTTCCGACGGAAGGCCTCGCGTGAAATTAACCGTTCATCAAGTCAATGGCCAGGATGCAGTTTGGAATTCTATAGAAAAACGACAGCTGACCTACTGTGTCAGTAAAACCTTTGGCACGAATTACAATCAAATGGTATCGGATATGCTGGCAGCTGGAGGGGCATGGGAAGCGGTGGGTGCGGTCGATTTTATTCATGTGGCCGGAGAGGATGACTCATGCACGGCGTCTAACCCGAATGTGGTATTTGATGTCCGACCAGTCAACGTAAATGGGCAGTACCTGGCTCGAGCCTTTTTCCCGGACGAGCCACGTTCCTCACGAAACGTCTTAGTGGATAACAGTTCGTTTCAATTAGATCCAAATGGCAAGCTGTCCCGACAAGGGATCTTACGACATGAGTTGGGCCATACCCTCGGATTTCGTCATGAACATACGAGACCTGATTCCGGCACGTGCTTTGAAGATAATAACTGGCGACCGGTGACCAGTTACGATGCCTTTTCCGTCATGCATTATCCGCAATGTAACGGCAAAGGGGATTGGTCACTGAACCTGACCAACATTGATAAAAATGGTGCAGCGTGTTTGTATGGTCCTGCACAGGGGTTCACCGTTGATACATCAATTTGTCAGGAACCCGAAGAACCGCTGCTTCCCATAGCCTGCGGACCCAAAACAGAGACTTTTACCGGACAAAGTGTGGCCAAAAATGAAGAGAAAAGCTATGGCCCCTTTGGGGTGGCTCCGGGAACACTAGTGGAAGTGACCATGCATGGAGAAGCCAATCCCGGCGATCCTGATCTGTATGTACGGTTCAACCAGGATCCTACAACGACCGCTTATGATTGTCGCCCCTATCTCTCGGGTGCGGAAGAAAAATGTGCCCTGGATGTGCCGACAAATGGGACCACAGTTCATGTTAAAGTTAGAGGATATTCAGCGGCGCATTTCAATCTCACCGTGACTCACACTCCGATGCATTAATAGCTCACCATATCTGGCACCAGGGCAGAAAGGCGTTGGCCTCCCTGCCCTGATCCTGTTAACAACCTGAAGGGAAGGTATGTTTATACGGACTGATGAGGGAGGCAACTGTGTTAAGGGGAAGTTTTAGCGCAGCGGAAGCCGATGTTCGCGGAACGTTCTTCTGGAAAAGCTCCTCCTCGGGTCGCCGCACGCAGCATGACTGGCCGACTTTTCCATGATCCGCCACGGACGACTTTGTATCGACCGGATTTGGGACCTGGAGGATTGCGTTCCGGCATGATGGGATAGTAATCCGGTCCCAACCAATCGTTCACCCACTCTGCAATATTTCCGGCGAGGTGGAAGACGCCATAAATACTCTGGCCGTCGGCAAAGCTGTCCACTGTGGCAACCAACGGGATCTCATGCACATGATATTGCCCGAACACAGCCAACTCCGGTGAGGGATCCATGTCTCCCCAGGGAAAGATTCGTGCAGATTCTCCCCTCGCCGATTTTTCCCATTCAGCTTCGCTCGGAAGTCGTTTGCCGTGGTGGGTGCAAAAATCCTTTGCCTCTTCCCATGTCACATAGAGGGCGGGCCAGGGAGCTAATACTTGATCGGGGGTGAAATGAACACTGATGAGGTGCCAGATTAACCCTCGTAATTCCTGAGAGACTGGGCGGTTCGTGACTTGCAAATACTTCAAATATTCCCCTAGGCTCACTTCATATTGGTCGATGTGAAACGCATCAAGGTCAATGCGTCGCTGAGAAAATTCGGTGTCATCGTAATGAGTTTCGAAGCCTTGCCCTCGGCCCTCCTGCTGGTTGGTCCCCATCAAAAACCAGCCACCGGGAATGAGTACTAGAGGGGAGGGTTTTGCGAACCTGGCAATCTTTCGGATGTGTTCATCGACCTGGGGATGCGGGAGTTCTATGTCACCGGTGACAGAATGGGAAATTGACCACATCATGCCGGTGACCAAAAGCAGTGCGCCCACATAATAATACCCCATTTTCTCGATGTGAATGCCTCGCATGAAGAAAAATCTGTACAAGCACGTTATTAGGAGAGTGGCTTTTTGGTTGGTGGTCGCAGTCTACGTGAAGCCATCTTGAGGGAGCAAGCTGCGCGTATGTAGGATGATTCAAGTCAGGATACCTGTGATAAGTTATGGGGAAGAAATAGTTGGAGGAATCAGGTATTTTTTTATTTTATAAGATTCAAAGGGATTTAGAAACAAGGACGAATCCATGACAAGGCTGGCAAATCAACGATTGGCGGGGATAGTGCAATCAGAAATCCGGGCGATGACCACTGCCTGTTCGGGGGTGAAAGGGATCAATCTTGCACAGGGTGTCTGCGACCCCGGGGTGCCGGAACCGGTGATCCGTGGTGCTAAGCAGGCCATGGATCAGGGTTCCATACCTATACCCGGTTTGACGGGATTGTCGAACTTCGAGTGGCGTTGGCTCAAAAGTAAGCGGCATTTAATTCGATGACGGTGAATCCTGAAACGGAGATTACTGTGAGTGCGGGTGCTACCGGGGCATTTCAGTGTGCCTGTATGGCGCTTCTCCATCCCGGGGATGAAGTCATCATCTTTAAACCGTATTACGGCAATCATCTGAGCACTGTTCTGGCGGTGGAAGCGGTACCTCGCGTGGTATCGTTACGAGGGCCCGACTGGAACCTTTCACTTGATGATCTGGAGGACACCATCACAGATCGCACCAAAGTCATAGTGGTGAATACCCCTGGCAATCCCTCTGGAAAGGTGTTTACCTCTCAAGAATTGGAAGGGATTGCTGAATTGCCGCAGCGACATGATCTTGTGTTCACCGACGAAATCTATGAGTATTTTGTGTATGACCAACGAAAGCATGTGAGTTTCGCATCCCTTCCGGACATGGCTGAACGCACGATCACTATTTCCGGTTACTCTAAAACCTACAGCATTACCGGGTGGCGAATCGGGTATGCAGTGGCCTCCCAATGGGCCGAGCTGATCGGTGCGATGATGATCTTGTGTATGTGTGTGCTCCTGCTCCCTTGCTATATGGCGTGGCAGCGTGTATTCGAGAGCTTGGCCATAATTTTTACCAGGACGTACAGTAATCCTTTCAGTCCAAGCGAAATCGATTTTGTCAGGTGTTGGACCGGCTGGGCCTGACGCCAACTATTCCCCAGGGTGCCTATTATGTTTAGGCCGATGTGTCACGGTTACCGGGGGCCACGGGAAAAGAACGGGCCATGTACATCCTGGAAAAAACAGGTGTGGCGGGTGTCCTGGTGAAGTCTTTTTTCAATCAGACTGGGGGCAGCAATATGTCCGATTCAGTTTTGCTAAAACGGATGCGGACTTGAATGAGGCTTGTGAGCGAATGAACTACCCCGCCGCAAGCGGACGGGGTATCAAGATAGAAGTTATAAGGAACCGCAGCAAGCTGCGGGGAATTCACCCCTTACACCGATTAAAGAAGTTAAATTGACTATGGCCGTCCGTGGAAAGAGGCTCACATGAAAAAACAATTTTTTGTTATACTTTTTTTCATAAAGAAATTCACCTGGTTGAGAATTTTCGGTGTCCTCCTTTTGGTGGGCACCCTTCCTGGCTGTGTTGGAGACAGGTATCAGCAACAGGCGGATGTCATTAAAGGTCATGTGGAAATGTTTTATGGCCATTTGCAATCTCATCAGATTGCCCAAGCTGTGTCTGAAAATGAAAAGATCGAGGTACTAGCCCTTAGGGCGGAAGAACGCTTACTCCGTCGTGTCGGCCAGTTCAATCAGGGGGAGAAAATGCAGGAATGGAAAATCATAAAAACAGCCAAGGAAACGGCTGCGGAAAATTGGTTAGCTCTCGCCCGTTATTTTTCGGAAACCCAACAATATACCAAAGCCCGGAGTACCTATCGACGGATTATTGAGACATACCAAGGCTCGCCTTACCACTCGTATGTCGATCGTGCGAAAATGGGATTGCGGGATGTGGAAGCCTTCCTGGATCCCGGAACTCTTCCTGTAGCTCCTGTAAAGTAGCCTTACCGATTTTGAGTTTTCTTTTCAACTTTTTTTCACTGGGTGGGCGGGATCTATTTATCTCACCTCTCTTGTGGAATGGAATCTTTTTACAATTACTTGGATATTTCACGTAATGTAAAATGGATGGGTAATTCTGGAATGGCAAGAAGAGTGTGAGTTCATTGTGCATAAAAACTGTCTCCTTCTAGGGGTGGGCACCAAGCTTTTACCATTTGGACATTCAGAATTGTGCAAGGGGAAAATCTGGTGCAATACACTTGTGGGGCGACAGCAGTCGCATGTGACCCCACTTTGGAATCAGATATAAGCCCCTCAGGCCACGGAGCTATACCAAAAGTCCACTCTTCTTCCAGGCTTCTCGTGTCTTTATAATACACGTTAAATCCAATATATCCTGCTCCAGTTGTTGTGCAATAAACATTGTAGGGCGGTAATTGAATATCAATATGGAATATGTAGCCATCTTCCACCCAAGAATCCCCAATATCGATTTGTAGTTCATTAGACTGGGCGTAAGACATCAGGCTCAAGAGAAAAGAAAAAGGCCAGAATAGAACGATGAGAGGCCTCTCCTGTAAGAAAAACGAAATGGATGTAAGTAGTATCCATTCATTAGGAATCACTCCTCATTGCGTTTCAAATGAATTAATACGGAACGGGTTCATTCATCTGGCACATGGGCCGAATTTGAAGTTTTGCCTACTATAACGGTTATTTTTCAGATACCGTCAATACATCAAATGGAGGGGGTTGGGGGGTAGAAGAATTTTTTGAAAAAAGGAGAGAGAAAGAAAATGTCGGTGTAGATTTCGAGGAGAAGGGATAGTCTTCTCAAATGTCCATCGAAAAGAGATTGGGGTTTTCCCCAAAATGTTGCAAAGCTTTAGAGGTGATTTGTCGGCCTCTGGCCGTTCGATCCAGATATCCAGACTGAAGCAGAAACGGTTCGTAAACATCTTCCAATGTTGATTTTTCTTCTTGGACGGCAGCGGCCAATGCCTCGATACCAACCGGTCCTCCTTTAAATTTTTGAATAATGGTCAAGAGAATTTTGCGATCCATTTCATCAAACCCTGCCTGATCGACTCCTAACCATTGCAAGGCTTCCTGTGCAACCTGTCTCGTGATGCGTCCTTGAGCTTTAACTTCTGCAAAGTCACGCACACGTTTGATTAACCGATTGGCTATACGAGGCGTTCCACGAGCTCGGCCGGCAATTTCTCCTGCTCCATCATCATCAATGTGGACTCCGAGAAGTCTGGCGGAGCGGGCCACGATGACCTTCAACTCTTCTGGCAGATAAAAATCCAGTCGATAGACAAGCCCAAAGCGTTCCCGAAGAGGGGAGGTGAGAGAGCCCGCTCGTGTGGTCGCTCCAATGAGAGTAAAAGGGGGGAGGTCTAATTTCATCGTGCGCAGTGAGGGGCCTTGTCCAATCACCAAATCGATTTGGTAATCCTCCATCGCGGGATACAAGGCCTCTTCAGCCGCTGGAGGCAATCGATGAATTTCGTCGATGAACAAAACATCTCGTGGTTGGAGGTTAGCCAAAATGGCGGCCAGATCCCCGGCATGGGTGAGCACGAGCCCCGAGGTAGAGCGAATCGTGCCTCCCATTTCCTTGGCGATGATATGGGCGATGGTGGTTTTCCCCAATCCAGGAGGCCCATAGAAAATGGCGTGATCCAGGGCTTCTCCTCGTCCCGTTGCAGCGTCAATACAGACCCGAAGGGATTCTTTCATCCGCTCCTGCCCGATGTACTCCGCTAAGCATTGGGGCCTAAGCGTCCCCTCGAGGCTTTGCTCTTCTTCTATCAAATGAGTGGTAAGAACCCGATCGTCCATAGACGGAATCAGACTAAAACGGAAACTGAGAAGAAATGCTTTACTTGTGTTTTTTCGAGGAAAAAACAGGGAGGAAGACAACTCCCTGTTTCAGGAACTGACTCAATAATCTGATACAGACGGGATAGGTGAGACGATACGGTCGTCCCCAACAAAGGTTTAGAATCCTGAAAATAAGTCCTGACATCCAAGACAGAATTCAACATTCACTTGGCGTTCAAGGAAATTCACCAGGAATCCTTGTTTTTCATACAAGAGTTTTGCGCCCATCAGTGTTTCATTGGGGAAATCCTCTGGCCCCAGCAGATCTCGGATTTCTTTTGTGGTTTTGGCTCCGAGGATGTGGCGGAAAATTCCACGGACTTTATGGGCAAATCGATTGTTGATAAATATTAAATCCACTTTACCGTCGGTGATGCGGACTCCTGCCATCGCGCCAGTAGGATTTTCCTTGTCCCACAAAAGATAAAGGTTCCTTCCTGCTCTGCCCGCACGCCCGAAATCCTTGCTTCGACGAGGGCTTCTACAGCTGTCGCTTCAGGGTCTCCCAACTTCACCCGGAAGAGGGAAATTTCTCCAGCGTTGACGTCCTTGGCTTCCTCAACGCTGTTTCGAGTGAGTTCGTATGGGAGCTGCCCATATCGGTGAAGAGAAACACAAAAGGCTCATTATCATAAGCAAGACAGTCCCTGCACATACTGAGTTCAGATTCTTCATGAAATTCCTCTTGCTAAGGGAAATAATAGTAAGGCTGGGGATGAAAAATCGAATGATTCCGTCTATTCAAAAGGCCCCCTTGGACTTAAAAGATTGTATCCGACCCTTCGCATGAGGGTCAATTCCACAGGGCGAGAGGAGGTCCCAGTCCAGGGGATTCGTATGATATAGTTTCCTTCCATGAAAAACTCCATCGTGATAAAAGGCGCACGTCAACATAATCTCAAAAACCTTGACCTGGAGATTCCCCGAGATCAGCTTGTGGTGATAACCGGTCTCAGTGGATCAGGGAAGTCATCCTTGGCTTTTGACACCATCTATGCAGAAGGTCAGCGTCGCTATGTCGAATCGCTGTCCGCTTATGCCAGGCAATTTCTTGAGCAGATGACCAAACCCGATGTGGATTCCATTGAGGGACTTTCGCCGGCCATTTCCATCGAACAAAAGACGACGAGTCATAATCCTCGCTCCACGGTAGGAACTGTGACGGAAATCTATGATTATTTTCGCCTGTTGTTTGCCAGAATCGGACAACCATTTTGCTATCTCTGTGGAAATGCCATTGCGGCGCAAACGGTGCAGCAAATGGTGGATGCCATTCTGGGGCTTCCTCTCGGCACAAAAATTCACATCCTGGCTCCCATTGTGCGAGGACGCAAAGGCGAGTATCGAAAAGAATTACTGGCGGCTCGCAAGGCCGGGTTTGTTCGCGTACGTATTGATGGAGTTATTCGTGATCTGGGAGAGACTATTAGTTTGCATAAACAACGAAAGCATACGATTGAGATTGTCATTGATCGTCTCATCGTCAAGTCAGAGACCGGTGTGGCGCGTCGTTTGGCGGATTCGGTGGAAACTGCGCTCAAGATGGCGCAGGGACTCGTGGAGGTGCTGACGGAAGATGATCAGGTGCGAGTCTATAGCGAACACCTGGCCTGCATTCAGTGTGGCGTCAGCTATTCGGAAATTTCCCCAAGAATCTTTTCATTTAACAGCCCCCATGGGGCGTGCAATGGATGCGATGGGATTGGATATGAAGCTTCCAGTCAATCGGAATGGGAGGAATGGACCTTCGACACCCCCTGCAAGATATGCGGCGGGGGCCGACTCCGGAAGGAAAGTCTTGCCATTAAAATCGGAGGGCTGTCCATTGCAGACGTGACCCATATGTCTGTGCGGAACACCCTGGCGTTTATGGACGCGTTAGCCCTCCCCGAACGCGAGCAGATGATCGGACAGCGAGTCCTGAAAGAAATTCGGGAACGATTGGACTTTTTGCTTAACGTCGGGTTGGCCTATCTCACTTTGGATCGTCCCTCTGCCACATTGTCCGGAGGAGAAGGACAACGAATTCGATTAGCCACGCAAATCGGATCGGGACTGGTAGGGGTGTTGTATATCCTGGATGAACCCAGTATCGGGTTGCATCAGCGGGATCACCGACGGTTACTCCAAACGTTGTTACGATTGCGGGATATGGGGAATACCGTCGTGGTGGTTGAGCACGACGCCGAGACCATGCGCGCTGCCGACTATTTGTTGGATTTAGGGCCAGGGGCCGGTGTGGAAGGCGGACAGTTAGTCGCCCATGGCCCTCCCTCGGTGGTGATGGCTCACCCAGGTTCGCTGACCGGCCAATATCTGAGCGGAAGTCGCCGGGTGTCCTTGCCTCACCGCGTACGGCAAGCCAAAGGGTTTTTGACCGTCGTGGACGCAGATAAACACAATCTTCAGCATGTGACCGTAAATTTTCCGTTGGGTATGTTGACCTGTGTGACCGGGGTGTCGGGGTCAGGAAAGAGTACTCTGGTCGTGGATGTATTGTTCCGATCACTGGGAGAAGGTTTCTCCCAGAAGAAACCGGTGTTTGAAGGATGTCGGGAGATACGAGGACTTGAACAGCTCGATAAACTTATCGATATTGATCAGTCCCCGATCGGACGGACTCCCCGTTCGAATCCCGCCACCTATACCGGTCTTTTTAGTTTTATTCGTGATCTGTTTGCGCAATTACCGGAGTCTCGCGTGCGAGGTTACAAGCCGGGCCGCTACAGTTTTAATGTAAAAGGTGGGCGATGCGAGGCTTGCCAGGGTGACGGCCTGATCAAAATTGAAATGCATTTTCTCCCGGATATTTATGTGACCTGTGAGGCCTGTAAGGGCCAACGGTACAATCGAGAAACCTTGGATGTGACGTACAAGGGGAGAACGATCGCAGAAGTGCTGGACATGACGGTGGCCGAAGCCCTGGAGTTTTTTGTGCACATTCCGCCAATCCGCAGCCGACTGCAAACCTTATCAGATGTGGGTCTGCATTACATTAAACTCGGGCAATCGGCGACAACCTTGTCCGGGGGAGAAGCCCAGCGGGTCAAGCTTTCCAAGGAACTGTCGAAACGTCCCACTGGGCGCACGCTCTATATTCTAGACGAGCCGACCACTGGACTGCATTTTGTGGATATTCAACGGTTGTTGGATGTGCTTGACCGGCTGGTGGAGACCGGAAATACCGTCCTCATCATTGAACATAATGTGGATATGATTCGAAACGCGGATTGGATCATCGACCTGGGGCCAGAAGGTGGAGATCAAGGAGGATTTGTCCTCGCAGAGGGAACTCCACAATCCGTGATGCAGGTCAATGCATCACGGACAGGACAGGTCTTACTGGAAGATGACGAGAGGCGAAGGTCCTAGGGGATCTAGTCTTTTTTCTTATATATATTCAGCCCGATTTTCTCTTCTCGGCCGGGTATCGAGACATTGCCTTCCGTTGAGGCAATAATAGTCGTTTTGCCCGATGAAGAAGGGCCAAAGTCTTTCGACAGGTCAACTTTAATCGTCAATATCGTTCCGTCGACCGTCAATTCCACGTTTTTCATGTGTGTCCTTTCCTAGAGTTCAAATCAATACATGTTCAAGGGTGGCTGGGATAGAGTGCTGCCTTATTCCGACAGTACTCGCTAGGACCAATAGTGCTCCAGCTCCAATCGTATAGGGAATGATGCAGGTGTAGAACACCGATTCAAAGGAAGAAAATCTCCATTTGGAAGTAGGCCGTGATATGTGGTTTTTATAAATAAATTCATAGGAAAAAATCAGCATGCCAATGGTCAGAACAAGCACTCGACTGGTCCGAGGCCACGTGTAGAGACCGACTAAGAGATAGCTGGCCGTATGAAATCCGCTAAACGCACCGAGGACGGGAGCCAAGAAAAAATAGAGAAATGACGCTGATAATCGATGAGATCCCATCGCGCGCGGGAATGGAAGCTCGGGATGTTCCATTATTTGACTTCTGCAGGTACCGACGTCGTGGACATGGCCGCTGGGGAGGAAGCCTGTTGGGTTGCGCAAGTTTTGCACACACGCGGGCGCCTTTTCAGGTAAGACACTTTTCCGCTTGCAAGACAGCTATAATGGACAAACCGTTCACAGATGCTGCAACGGGACCATCCTCCTCGGAGCATGGTGAGGTTTCGGTAGAGACCTTCGTGACACACCCCGCACATCTCGGGTTCGATGCCCAGTAACAGGGGCTCCCATTCTCCTCCTCGATTTCGGATGCTCATGGTCGAAAAGTATACTGAGTGGCTCCGATGAAAACAATGAGGAAATCGTTGAGAGCATCTAGGGACCTTGGACTCCCACGTAATATGGTCGCAATTTGACACTCTAAAAATTCTTTTGATAGGGTCACCAACGATCTTTTCTATCCTTCCATAGCGTATATTCGCTCCTTTGTGAACATTCAAGCCTATTTAGATCAACAGCGCCAACGAGTCGACCAGTTTCTGGAGCGAAGCGTTCCCCCGCCCTCGGTCCATCCTCAACGACTTTACGAGTCCATGCGTTATAGCCTGTTAGGTGGAGGCAAACGGATTCGTCCGATTTTAACCATGGCCGCTGCCCAAGCCTTGGGGTATGACGGGGATGCCATGCTGCCGATCGCCGCGTCATTGGAGTTTGTTCATACCTATTCCCTGATTCATGATGATCTCCCTGCGATGGATGACGATGATTACAGGCGAGGCCGGTTAACCAACCACAAAGTATTCGGAGACGGTATGGCGATCTTGGCCGGCGATGCATTGTTAACCATGGCCTTTGAGTTATGCAGTCAGGATAATGGCACTGATGGCTTCTCGGCGGCTCAACAATTGGAGATTGTAAGGGAATTGGCACTCGGTTCTGGTCACCAGGGAATGGTGGGTGGACAGGTGATGGATATACAGGCAGAAAATCAGGAGATTGATCTGGCTCATCTCCAGCAAATCCATACCTTTAAAACGGGGCGTCTGATTCGAGCCGCAGTCCGCATCGGTGGCATTATCGGTGAAGCGACTCCGCAACAGATGCAATGCTTAACTCACTATTCGGAGGATATTGGATTGGCTTTTCAAATTGCCGACGATGTCCTGAACATGGTGGGGACTCGTGAGGAATTGGGAAAAGACTCGGGGACGGATGAAAAGAGAGGGAAGCAGACCTATCCTTCTTTCTTTGGGGTGGATGGCGCCAGACAATTGGGAGAAAAATGTGTCCAGCGGGCCGTTACGCGATTGGAAGGTTTAGATAAACAGGCAGATCCCTTACGACATATTGCAACTTATATTATGGCGAGACGGCATTGAGTTACCATGGTACGGCACGGCGGAATTAAACGATTTTACGACTGTATTTCCCCCCTTCTCATTTGAAACAGTCTGCTGCTTTCCTGTAACGCCTAGCCTTGCTTGAACGCGTTTTCCTCATTTAGATTTTCATGAAAGTACTCATTACAGGATCCTCAGGATTCATTGGGACTGCGGTGACCCGAGCGGTGGTTGCTCAGGGCAATGCCGTCCGCGTACTGATTCGACCCACCAGTAATCTGAAAAACCTTGAAGGGTTGCCCATTGAAACAATTCATGGAGATTTACAGGATCCTCAATCGCTAAAGAAAGCAATTGCCGGCTGCCAGGGGCTCTATCATGTTGCGGCGCATTATGCGTTGTGGGATCAGGACCCCGACACCTTTTATAAAATTAATGTAGAAGGCACCAAAAATTTGTTGTGCGCAGCAGGAGAAGCGGGTGTGCAACGAATCGTCTATACCAGTACGATTGGTGCAATTGGATTGCCGGATCAAGGGGGATTGGGGAATGAAACACTCTTTCCTACATTGGCTCAACTGTCAGGCGATTACAAACGATCGAAGTTTTTGGCCGAGCAGGAAGTCTTGAAGATGGCGAACCAGGGATTGCCGGTTGTCATCGTGAATCCGACGGCGCCGGTGGGAGAGCGGGATATCAAACCCACTCCAACCGGACAGATTATTGTTGATTTTATGCGCGGGCGAATGTTTGCGTATATTGAAACTGGAATGAATTTAGTGGATGTTGAAGATGTCGCCATTGGGCATATACGAGCCATGGAACGCGGTCGAGTCGGCGAGAGGTATATTCTGGGTAATCAAAATCTTACCCTGAAGGGAATTTGCCAGATGCTCAGTCGATTGACGGGAGTTCCCGCCCCGCGTCTTCGATTGCCATGGCGTGTGGTACTTCCCCTGGCATACGTGAATTTATGGATTGCCAACCTGGTGACCCACAGACCGCCACGAATTCCATTGGAAGGGGTGCGAATGGCCAAGTACCACATGCATTATGATTGCACCAAGGCGCGGCAGGAACTGGCTCTTCCCCAAACCCCGGTGGAGACGGCCCTAAAAAAAGCGGTACAGTGGTTCCGCCAACACGGATACAGCTGAGTACTTCTCCATAAGCCTGGGCCATCTCCATTTAAAGTTAAAGCCCAATTTTGGAATTTATTTTTTCCCGCCAACACCGTCATTCTCAGGCCCTATGTTTTTGTCTTTTTAGCGTTCTCCTTAGTATACCGGGCACAAACTCTTAGGGTGGAAGCGGACCGGCCGATTGTTCGGCCTCACGTTGGGCACCGCTTTTATCTGTGAATATGCCTCTACTCGGATCCGGATCCCCTTTGACGAGCATTTTTATACGGGTACAACTCAAGGTCATGAGTTGTACCTTGCTAATATCCCGTTCATGGGTTCCCTCTCCTTTTTATTGTTTGCCAGCTACTGTCTGGCTTTAATTCGTGTTACCCCCTGCGAAACGGGCTGGGTAACAGGGATGGCTATTCGATCCGGCATTAAGGACCTCATGGCCCGTTGTGGGATTAACCGTAGTGTTGTTTACCTTTTCGGATGTCGTGATCAATCAGGTGTCGCCTCAGGGTGAAGGATGGTTCCTGGGAAAAATTTACGGCTACCCCCAGGAGGCGGTGTATTTCGGTGTTCCCCTGTCGAATTTTGCGGGATAGGCAGTCGTCGGATTCTTCTCTCTTTTGGGGTACCGTTGGTTGGATCGGGGATGGAATGCCTCAGATCCCATTCCCTCGGGAGGGTAGTGCAACAGGAATTGCTTCTAGGTATTGGCCTCTAGTATGGCGTTCTGGCCTTTAATTTGGAGTAACCTTTTGGATTGGCGAAGTGCTGATGGGCATCGTGGGATTTATTCCCTCTAACCGGCGTCCTTTTCAGTACGGTGTGGCGAGAATTGTCCTATTCCAGAGTCGACGAATTTTCGCAGTGAACAACTTTCTCACAGAGGTGTCCACTATCATTAGGCGGCTATGGCTTGAGGCCACGACCACAGGGTCGGTATGATGCAGGCATGAAGGGATTTTTTATTCGATGTGCGATCACCGGATTCGCTGTGTTATTGGCCAGTCAGGTAATCCCTGGTATCGAAATCACCGGTTTAGCTTCGGGGATCGTGGCAGTGGTATTCCTTTCATTTCTTAATGCCATCATTCGTCCCATTCTCTATCTGCTTTCGGCTCCGTTTATTCTCGTGACCCTGGGATTATTCATGGTGTTCATAAATGGGTTTTTACTCTATCTGGTGTCGGTATTTGTCAAAGGGTTCATCGTCTCAGGATTTTGGCCGGCGGTGGGGGGTGCGTTGATCATTAGTTTCGTCAGTGGGGTGTTAAACTTTTGGATATCTGAGCAAGGCCGCATAGAAATTGCCACTCATGCTTCATCCGGCCGAAAAATTCGGCATATTAATTAACGATAAAATTGGGTGTCTTATTTGAGCCTGACCAGCGAATCTCGAACATATGGGGTTTTGGGGATTGAATCGTTCCTCTGTCTCCAATGTGCCCAATGGACACTCACTCTGTGGAAAAATTCTGAGAGGAAATGCATGCATGGCCAATCGTCTTGAATCTACGTTACCAACCAAGCAACAAAGTACGCTTCAAAAGATTCTAACTTCCGCGGTGAATGAGGTTGGCCTGGAAGCGGTCCTGGTAGCGATCATTCCACATGATGGCGGACCATTGGTCGAGCAGGTCTCCCGAGGATTTTCACCAAGAGAAATTCGAGCGATTCTTCGCGCGCTGTCCATGGAGGATTTAAAAAGTGTGAATGTCCGTAATGGGACGGGAGGAGCGGAGTTGGACAGCGTCCTCCGACTTCGCATGGTGACACCGGGGAGTAAGGTCGCATTGGTGCTTCCATTAAAATTTGGCGGACGAGTGTATGGCACACTGATCCTTGCCAGAAGAGAAAGTGTGCCGTTGACGAAACGGGAAAAAGCAACCCTTTCAGCCAGTGTTACCCACATCACCGGAGAAATAAAAAAAGCCGGACTGTTTGGTTCCTCTTTAATTTTGAGCGCCCCCTTAGTGGCCCAGGAACCCTTGGCTGGGACTGGGGAAGAGGGGCTAGCCCCCGTAGTTCGTACCTATTCGAATACAGATGTTCAAGAGCGGATTGGGAGTATTTTGGCAGAAGTCGATGGGGGATTGTCTTTTGATCGGGGATGGGTCAGTATTTATGATCCCCTTGCGGCTACGCTAGAAGTCTTGGGTGTATGCGGTACTCAAAAAAGAGATGTGAGTCCCGGACAACACCTCTCTTTGGATGATTCGGCCTCCGGATGGTCAGTTCGTCATCGAAAGCCCCGCTGCGATAATAACTTGGCTTCTACACAAGGACGGTTTCACGACTATAAGCAACTGTATCGTGATCGATTCGCGTCGACCGTTGTGGTGCCATTCTTCGTGAGAGGTCGAGTGGCGGGCACGGTCACGTTAGCTTCAAAAAACCCTAATCATTTCGATCAATTTGGAAGTGACTTCAAAAGTCTTGAGACAGTCACGACCAAATTAGTGGAATTATTTGAAGACCCGTCCTGCCATCTATCCGTGATGGATGCCGCTCCAACTCAACCTGAACAACCTGCTTTCAAAGGCCAGGTGATGGCCATTCCTCCTGAAGGGGATGTGCGAAAAGAAGAGCGACGGGCAGCGCTGCATGAAGTGAGTTCGTTCCTGGCCGCAGAGATCCGTGAGCCCATCGGATTTATCAGAGCTCAGCTTGAAGAAATAACGACCGATGCCGATCTTGATTTCGATTCTCAAACCCGTGTGGAAAATGCAATGCGGGATATGATGCGAATCGAAACGGTGTTAAATGAAATTCTGGACTTTGCCAAACCGTTGGAACTTGATCGAAGAATGTGCCGAGTTCAGGATTTATTGGATAAGGCCTTTTCGTTAGTTTCGACGGATCTTCGGGTGAATCGCATCGAAGTCACGAAGAAGGTTCCGGCCCGCTTGGCCCAGGTCCGGTGGGACGAAGTGAAAATGCAACATGTCTTTCTCTGTATTTTCAAAAATGCCATTGAGGCCATGTCTCCAGGAGGGCATTTGCGGGTGGAAGTCATGCTCACCCGAGCCCGAAAGCCTGAACTTCAAATTGTCATTGCCAACGACGGGGTTCCCATCCCGGCTGAATTTGTCGATAAAGTCTTTGAACCCTATTTCACGACCAAGCGATCAGGGACCGGGTTGGGGTTAGCGACCGTAAAAAAAGTTGTTGAGGAACATCAGGGCCGCATTAGTATTGCCAGTGAGCCCGATAAGGGAACGACAGTAACTATCCTGATGCCGGCCCCACGGCCAAAAACTCCTTATCGTCCTCGACGTCCAGTTGATCGGACCAGAGGAAATTCCTGAACGGACTGCATCTTACGGGTTTCTTAGCCATTTTCCCTCACAAGCTTGACACCATGAGCCAATCTGAATAAGATTCCGCTTCCTACTTGGATACGATTGACTATGCACAAGTCCCGACCATTTTCTATTGTTAACCCGTCATAACCAACAAAGGAGCGGTCTTATGAAAGGGATTGGAATTTTTCTTGGAACAGTGGGTGCTAGCACCTTCGCCCTATCGATGGCCTTTGCCAATCCAGGGTTGTTGCCCAGCCATCCAGGGTATCCAGCTGCTGGGAAATCTCCGGTGACCGGTCAAGCTACAGCGAATGATCCTGGTCAGACCAATGCGGGAGGCGAGAAGAGTCTGTTGTCTTCTCAGGAATTTGGGTCCAAAGCAGCGATGAATGACGCTAATGACCCTAATCGTGCGCGGATCCTAAAATCGGGTGGTGCCGGTCGTTTACCGGAAGTTGAAGGACCACTCAACAAAACCAACCCGAATCCAGCCGGGGCAAAATCGACTGTTATTAAGTAACCTCGTGTTATGTAGCTTGAAAAAGCTGGAAAAGGGTGCCAATTTTGGCACCCTTTTTTTCACTCCCCGTCCTTAATCAATTTTTTCTTTTTCAATTTAGCTATCATATGCAATAAATTGGGCTTGCCTTGAACCGGATTGATACGGAACTCGCCAAAGTCTTAAAGGGCAGAATCCGGTCCCAAGGCCCATTAACCTTTCGGGACTTTATGGCCGTGGCTTTGTATGATGAGACCAAGGGGTTTTATGCACAAGGCCCGAATATCGGGAGTGCCGATGGGCCGTTTGACACCAATGCCAAATTTCCAGCCTTCGGATACGCCATCGCTCAGGCCATCAGTCAAGCCGAAAAAAACATCGGTTATCCCCTTCGGATATTAGAATTAGGTGGAGGGACAGGTTCATTAGGGAACTGTATTATTTCTTTCCTTCAACACCCTCATGAATACCTTGTCCTTGAAACCAGCCCTGGTTTGCGAGCCAATCAAGAACAATGGGGACTCCGAACAGTCCAAAGCTTAAACACGCTTCCTCCCGGTCCGACCTTTGTTTTTGGTAACGAGGTGCTGGATGCGTTGCCGGTTCATCGGGTTATGGGCATGGGAAATGAGGAAATCGTGGAATTGTATGTGGATCTTGATGAGGAGGGAGATTTTTCCGAACAACCGGGTCGCCTGTCGACGTCGGAGTTGGCCGAGCGGCTCAGATGCGAAGGCGTTCAGCTTGGGCGAGGGCAGGTAGCAGAAATTTGTTTGGAATTGAAGTCTTTTATCAAAAACATACGACAGATTGTGGAACGAGGATACGTATTTTTTGTCGATTACGGTGATAGAGCGGTAAATTTATATTCGCACCGGCATCGCAATGGGACTCTTCGTTCCTATTTTCGGCAGCAACAGATTCATGACCTGTTTTTTGCTGTGGGGCAACAAGATTTGACCGCTGATGTGGATTATACGGCCGTCCTTTCCATTGCAGAAGAAGTGGGTTTTGAAGTGAACGGTCCCATCCCTCAAGGAGTTTGGTTACAACATATTGGAATGCAGGATTACAAAAGATATGCGGTTGATGTGGAATCTTATCAAGAGGAGATTGATATGTTGACCAGGCCATCAGGTTTGGGGAGTGCCTTTGACGTGCTCATATTCAGAACAAGCGGAATGCCTGAGGGGCCAGGTCTGCACATAGCATCATAAATGATTCTGTCAAACTCTCCCCTAGCCTGCCAAAACTCACCACAATTTTCTTTAATCCCAACTTAGGCTTCATGGGCCGAAAAATAGGGTGAGAATAGAGTCTTTAACGTGATGCTCTGCCGAAATATTAACATGCTCATAAAATGGGCAAAATATCTCACCCACACAAAATGTATGTGCACTCTTTGCTTTTTTTACCAAATATAGTAGACTCCAAAAATTCATAAGATTTTTTCGTTAGCTCCTTTCATTTTCTGCTGTCATACATCCCAAATAAATTGGTGTTTTTAATGGTCTACCTTGTGCGTGGCACGCGCGATGCATTGACCCACCTGTTAAGAATCATGGGAAGCAGGAGGCTTTCAAAGGAGGTCGAGTTATGAAGTGTGCACGATGTAACGGGCTGATGGTGGTCGATGATTGCCTTGATATCAAAGGAGGGATGGGAGAACTCTGGATCAGGGCCTATCGATGTATTATGTGCGGGAACCTCATGGACCCCGTTATCAATCATCACCGAACCGGTGGTCCTGTTCAGGCGCAGGTTATTCCATTCCGGAAACGGCTACGGAGAGCTCCACGGACTCCCGTTGCGCGGTTGACGGCCTAGCAAGTTGGAAGACGAGTTGTGCTTGGGCAAGGAATAATTTGCTAAGGACTGATCGACCACGATTCAGATTGAGAGTCGTATGAGACTCTATCCAGAGGACCTGTCACACATTTGATTCTTCTATTGGCTCTCCTGACATTTCTTAAGAGGGTTCGATAGGAGGGTATCTTTCCTAATCACCCGGGCTTGGTCAATGTCCTTCCCACCAGCAGGTGACACTTTTTCAACTTCGTCTTTTCAGGCCTGATATCTTGAGTTTACCTGACAATCCTGCTTAAATCATTCCTGATAATGTCTCTCATGAGAGTGTTGAACAGTCTCGGCAGAGGCGCTCTCCACGCTTGGCCGTGTTCACATGCTCACTTGGACATTCAATTTGTCTATGTGGCTGTGGCCTTGATTGGGAGGCATTTTTGAACACTTCCTCCCCCTACATCAATACAGGTGTTTGGGCCGAAGAAGCCTCCGTATGGCTTAAGTCGAAAATAGTCAATAATCCCTTCATGGTCCGGTCGTAGGGGTTGTCCGATCATTTCCTCCCCGTTTCAAACCTCCTCATCCATGCACCGAATAAAGGATTTTTCCCGTTTGTGAACAGCGACCACCTTTTTCTCCTTGGACTCCTCGGAGCCCTGTTGGTGTTCTTTATCTGGGAACGATGGCGTTATGATGTGGTCGCCCTCAGTGCATTGCTACTCTCCACACTGTTGGGGTTCGTGCCCCCCGAAGAAGCCTTTTTAGGGTTTGGGCATCCTGCGGTCGTCACGGTGGCCGCGGTGGTAATTATCAGCCGCGGGATGAGTAACGCGGGGGCGGTACACATTCTCACGCGCTATATCAAGGTCGCCGCGTCCTCTCCATCCCTTCATGTCGCCCTTTTATCCTCCGTGGGAGGAATGATTTCCACTGTCATGAATAATGTCGGAGCCTTGGCGCTCATGATGCCGGTGGCCATTCAATCGTCCGTCGAAGCCAAGCGTTCCCCTGCCATCGTGTTAATGCCGCTGGCCTTTGGAACGATTTTGGGTGGAATGGTCACGCTGATTGGAACACCGTCCAATATTATTGTGGCTCTTTATCGTGCAGAGATTTCCGGCGAGCCATTCCGGATGTTCGATTTTTCGCCTGTGGGGGGAATCGTGGCACTGGTGGGAATTCTCTTTGTCGCACTAGTGGGTTGGCGTTTCATTCCGTTGGCCAGGCGATCTCAAAATGTCCCGCAGGACCTGTTTCATATCCAGGAATATTTGACAGAGGTCGAAGTCCCTGAAAATTCGAAGGCGATTGGAAAGTCCCTATCCGAGTTGGAATCGGCCACAGATGATTCCGACGCCTTAATTATCGGTCTGGTGCGGGGAGACCAGTCTATTCGGGGAGCGGCTTGGAGAGAACATATTCAAGTCGGCGATGTCCTTGTCCTTGAGGCGGGACCACAGGGAATCAATAAATTTGTGTCCACATTGGGTCTGAAATTAACGGGAACCCAACCCACGGAAGAAACTCCTGATCCTGAACAAAAACCATCCAAGAGACAAGATGAAGACGTGTTGTTGGAGGCTGTGGTGCCTCCTGATCGTTCTTGGTTAGTTGGACGGCTGGCGGGTTCTCTGAAGCTACGAACCCGGTTTGGGATTAACTTGTTAGGAGCATCTCGGCAAGGCACACCCTATCGGGGACGATTGAAGGAATTTCGGTTCAAAGCTGGAGATGTGCTTCTGCTACAGGGAGAAAAAGAACGGGTTTTGGAGGTGATCGGACTTCTCGGATGTCTCCCGTTGGCCGAGCGGGGACTTCAGTTGGGAAAGCCCGAACAGGCGTGGTTGGCTGGCGGGCTATTCGCCTTGGCCTTGGGCAGCGCCATGTCCGGCTTGGCGTCACTCCCGATTGCATTGATCTGCGCCGCCTTAGGGATGGTGCTTCTCAACATTGTTTCTTCGAGGGATGTGTATCAAGCCGTCGATTGGCCTGTCCTCGTATTGTTAGGATCCATGATTCCTATCGGGCAAGCAATGGAGCAAAGTGGAGCAACTGCCGTGTTGGCCCAGTCCTTGGTAAATATGACGGAGGGGTTTCCCCCCATTATGCTCTTAGCCCTGATCATGGTGTTGACGATGACGTTGTCGGATGTCATGAATAATGCCGCGACGGCGGTTGTGATGGCACCATTGAGCGTGTCGGTGGCTCAGAATCTTGGCGTGAATACCGATCCCTTTCTCATGGCGGTCGCGATTGGGGCATCTTGTGCATTTTTAACTCCAATTGGTCATCAAAATAATCTGTTAGTGATGGGGCCCGGAGGGTATCGATTTGGGGACTACTGGCGTATGGGGTTGCCTTTAGAACTATTAATCCTTCTGGTCTCGCTTCCCCTATTAGTCTTCATGTGGCCCTTAACGGGGCAAGGGTAACGAGTTCTCAAGAGGGGGACGAGAGGACAACGTGGCATTCTCATTCCGCGCCCATGCTTCCCGAAATGCCTCCAGACTTTTTTTCAGGCGGGTCGTGTACATGCCCACCGATCTCGATCCGTTTCGCACTCTTCTGAGCCGGATCGCATTGTTGGGAGTAATGTTTTGTTTATTAACGGGGATACTCTGGTTGGATCGAAGCGGGCTCAAGGATCACATGGATGGAGAGATCTCATTCTCAGATGTGATCTATTTCACCATGGTCACCGTGACCACAGTCGGTTATGGCGACATTGTGCCAGTCTCCACACGGGCGCGCCTGATTGATGCGTTAGTTGTCACGCCGGTGCGCATCTTTATTTGGGTCATTTTTTTAGGGACCGCCTATCAATTGGCGTTCAGACAATTTACCGAGGTATTTCGCATGGCAAAACTCCAAAGGTCTCTCGATCAACATGTCGTCATCTGCGGGTTCGGTCATACCGGGTACTCGACCGTCAAAGAACTGCTTGCCAAGGGCACGAACCCTGACCATATCCTGGTCATCGATCCCGGCGAGGAACGAGTCCGCATCGCGGGAGAATTGGGAGTCGTGGCCCTCAGAGGCGATGCGACGCAGGAAGGATTGTTGAAATATGGTGCGTTCCTCAATGAAGCCAAGGCCGTCATTATTGCCGCTGGGCGGGATGATACCAATGCCCTCATCTTGTTAACCGTCCGGAATCTGAATTCACGTTGCCGGGTGATTGTCAGTGCGAAGGAAGAAGAAAACGTCAAACTGTTTCGTCAAGGCGGGGCGCAAACCATTATTTCCCCGGCGACGTATGGCGGATATATGTTAGCGGCTGCGGTGGATCAACAATATTTGGCAGACTATTTAGAAGATTTTTTAACGGCGGGAGGCAAGGTCAATATCGAGGAGCGAACGGTCGAAAAGCAGGATGTCGGAAAGTCCGCACTGGATTTACAGCCGGATGTGCTTCTTCGAGTGTATCGGCAAGGTTCGATTATTTCCCCCTGGGAATTTCAAAAAAACCACAAGCTGGAACAGGGTGACGTCATGTTATTATTTAAACCGGTTTCGGAGGATACGGCTTCCTCTTAAAGGAACTCCATCCCATTTTTAAAAGAGGAGGGGTCTGGCATTAGCCACGATCAACAACATTCCAACCCCACCGATTAAGATGGCCACTCCCCGTCTCAGATGATGAGTGGGAATCGATCGCGTCACTTGTGAGCCAAACATCAACCCCAGCAGACTGCCGAGTAACACCAATCCTGTTAATACAACATCCAGATGTGCCCCCTTGAAATGGCCGATCACTCCGCCGATGGAAATAAGAGCGATGATGAGAAGCGACGTGCCAATAGCTAAACGAATGGGAAATCCCATGAGAAACATCAAGGCGGGAACAATGAGAAACCCTCCTCCAACCCCAAAAAACCCGGTCAACAGGCCAACCCCCCATCCGAACGTGAGAGCTTTCAACACACAGCGGCCGGAAAATTCTTTCGCGCATCCGCTCGGGACGTCGTTGTGTTCCCCCTCGTAATTTTTCCAAAATGTCCACATGCTAATAAACAGGAGCAGATTGCCAAATGAAAAGAGGACCAAGGTGTCCGGAACGTGCTGGTGGCCATGAGCGCCAACCCAAGCGCCGATCATACCGGTCATGCTGAACAAAAGCGCAGAGACAATATGAACCCGCTGCTGCCGGCTTTCATGCCATGCCCCAAAGAGGGCTGAATAGCCAACCACGATAAGCGACATGGCCGTGGCATTTTGTACCGGTACGCCAACCACATAGACTAATAAGGGGATGGCCACTAACGATCCGCCTCCTCCTGTGGCGCCCAACAACACGCCGACGAGCCCACCAGACAGAAGCGCCAGAAAATAGTGGAAGTCCATGAAAAACTAAGTTGCCAGAGGAATAGGAGAAAGGATAATGCCTGAGACGTCAAAATCATGCGACATGTTTTAAAAAGCACAGTGGAATATGCAAGAAATCATGACCGGCAATGAACTGTCGCAGGAAGAACCATAGGAGAAATGGGAGGAGAATGCTCCTTCTCCCCCCTTGACCACTCTAAACCCTAAAAGGATAGGAAAGTCGATCACCCCTTCTTTATTGAAGTAACGAATCCCGTTGAATTTGATCAATGCGGATGTCTCGTTCTTTTTGATCAATTTTCCCGTCTTTGAGATCTTGTTCAACCTGTTCTTTTTGAGTTTTCAGATGATATTCATAGCCTCCGGCACCAGCGGCCGCCCCGCCTAATGCGCCAAGGCCGAGATTGCCACCGGTACTCCCACAGGCTGTAAGGCTCATCAAGGCCATGCCGACAAATACCACATACATCATATTCTTCATAAAATCTCCCGGGGATGAATAATTAAATAATTTGAGGAGGAGTACGAGCTCATTGTATGGGGAGAAACTGAATGAGACAAGAGTCCGCTGATCAAGTCAATGTGTCCGGACAATGCGATTTTTCGAGGATGGCTTAAACCAATGGAAATTTCTTCTTGAGGCAGTAGGCTGGAGGGTAGGCAGGTATGGATGTCATTCCGGGGAGACTGAGGCGACAGAATTTTGTCCATAGAGATACGCAGACAGCAATGCTATCTGATCTTCAGGAACCGGACACCCAAACATGTTTTTCATTTTCAACACGATCGCCTGCCACGTCTCTTGAGAGTGAAGGGGTTGGGTATAAATATAATCCGCCGAATGACAAATGAGACAATAAGTATTGGCGATCTCTTGTCCTGGTCCTGGTTGGAAAAACATGAAATCCTGTGGCCATGCCAAGGTTGGAAGAGCGTGTGGCTCCCCTCCCGCCCAGGATATCGGTCCCGAACACATGAAAACAGCTCCGACAGTCACAAGCAAGGAGAATGACATCCACCGCATGGTGGATAGATTATCCTTTCGTCGTGATATGAACGGTTTCCACCGCATTGCGTAAATACCCGTTTGGATTCCATTGTGCATGGAGTTGTTGCGATTCACCAATCCGGTTGATCGCCAATGATTGCAAGTGATACTGCTGTCCAGGCCGCAAGGGCACCCGAATTTCCCACGGACGAAAACTAAAATCTCCATAATCCTTTCCTAAGGTCGTGGCTTCCCAGTGCTTACCCTCATCTAAAGAAAATAACACTTGATCAATCCCATACCCTTGGTCAAACGCGATCCCTTTCATGAGGGTGTGAGAGCCACCGGAAATAGATTCGCCATTCGAGATATTGGTCATAAATGAACGAACCGGCATAGTCGAAATAGGCACGGTGTGCGTGGGCTTTTTGCCGGGCGGAAGACACCCGCAGGCGTTGTCCGGAATACGATAGGCAGGATCCATCCAAAAATTATGGTCTTCTTCATTAAGCACCTCGAGGTCGTGAAGCATTTTCACCCAATAGGTGGCATACCAGCCAGGCACCACGAGTCGAAGAGGAAAGCCATTTAACAATGGCAGAGGCTCGCCATTCATCGCATAGGCGACAAGAACGTGATCCCTTAAGGCCACATTCACGCTCAACGATTTGAGAAAGTCTGGAGTGGCGTCGGCGACGGGTCGATCCAACCCGTCAAAGCGGATATGGCGAGCGTCATTTTCCAATCCGGCTTTTTCAAGCAAATCACGCAGGCGCACTCCCGTCCAGATGGCATTCCCCATGGCTCCGTGACCCCACTGACCACCGGCCACTCGCGGGGTGAAAAAGCCACGACTGTTCCCTGAGCACTGACAGACCGCGGCGATTTTCACCGGCTCAAAATCTTTCTGCAGCGCATCGACACTCAGAGAGTAGGGATGTTTAACACGGCCACGGATGGTCAATCGAAAAGTCTTCAGATCAACGGTAGTTGGAATATTGGCCAGATGCCAGCGGACAAAGAACGCGTCATTCGGGGTAAACACCTGGTCATTGAAAAGAGGAAAAGGAGTTTCTAACTGAGGTGGCCGCGCGGTCAGCACCATCAATGGCCGCTTCTGAGGAAACGTCATTAAAGGCCGGTGCCCACGAGAGAATGGCAGGTCCACGGCTGATGACGTGTCGGCCTTGACCGTTCGGTCTCGTAAAAAACCAAGACCTCCAAGAATGAGACCGGCTTGGAGAAAACGCCGGCGAGTCAATCCCTCAAAAGCCAATCGTGAACCGTCTGTCATAGTAAGGGGTCCAATATGGTGGTTGTACCAAGGGGCTTTCCTTTTCGGCAAGGAATGAATCATTCATCGTATTGGGTATTGTCGGCCCACGTTATGATTTTCCAGGCTGCGACCGGGATGAAGCGACTTGAGATACGGGAAGGACAAGCCGAAATGTTGTGCCCCGGCCAATTTCGCTTTCCACAGTGATGCGACCATGATGGAGATCAATGGCATCCTTGACAATTTTGGTACCGAGGCCGGTTCCTTCCTTTTTCGTGCTAATGGCCTGAGGGGTAAAGAGGCGATCTCGAACGTCTGGTGGCATTCCTCGCCCGGTGTCAACCACAGCCAACTCTATCGTATCGGGACGTGCTCCCGGAAATCCGCTGACAGTCACAGTTCCGCCATGGGGAACTTCGGGGATCGCATTGTTAATGAGATTGTAAAAAACACTGAACAATCGACGTTCATCTGCATCGATAATAGGCAGGGCATCAAGGCCATCAGTTAGGAGGGTAATGCCTTTTTCTGCGGCGTACGTGCGAAGAGTGTCGAGCACTCCATCCACAATATCTCCTGTGCGACAGGGTGTGAAATTCGGAGGACTGGTAACACCTTTTACGGCATCCGCAATTTCCCGCACACGGTCCTGAATGCGTCGGGCATTCGTGACGATCATTCTTATCAGATCCAGACTGTTGGCATAACTGGTATCCGCTCCTTTGGCCTTTTCTCGGATTAAGGTGGGGAACTGCTCGTCCAATTCATCTTTTAATAAATCTGCACCCGAGAGCACGGGCATCAACATATTTTTGATGTCGTGCCCGATATCCCCAAGAACTCGTGTCACTTCGGCAAGTTTGGCTTCCTCTAATAACTGGGCAGCCATACTTTTCTTCTCAGTAATGTCCTGAAACGTGACCACTGCTCCAACCAATTTTTCGTGGTCATCACGGATTGGAGTGCTCGTATACTGCGCGGGAAAGCTCGTTCCATCCTTTCTCCAAAACATCTCATCATCTCCCCGATGGACCAGACCGTCATTGTAGGCTCCATAAATGGGACACTCTTCTTTAGGGTAGGGTCGGCCGTCAGCCTTGGTGTGATGCCAGAGGGGATGGCTTGGCTGTCCAATTAACTCCTGAGGGACATAACCCAATAGGGCGGCGGCGGCAGGATTCACAAAGGTATGTCGCCCGTTCAAGTCGAGGCCAAAAATACCCTCTCCGGCGGCAGAAAGAATTCGATCAGTGTGCAGGCGAAGCTGCATGATGGCGCGTTCGGCGGCTTTGCGTTCGGAAATATTTCGAAATGTTACCACGGCGCCGACAAGGGTGCCTTGGTCATCCCTCATTGGTGTGCTGAAATATTCAGCAGGAAAGCTTGTGCCATCTTTACGCCAAAATACCTCTGTGTCGCCATGATGAACATGACCATCTTTATACGCCCCATAAATAGGACATTCTTCCTTAGGATATGGGCTGCCATCAGCTTTGGTATGATGCCAAAGGGCATGACTAAAACGTCCGATCAATTCTTGCTGTTCATAGCCCAGCATGGCCGCCGCCGCAGGGTTAACAAAGGCCGTTTTTCCTTCCAAATTCAATCCCACGATCCCTTCCCCCGCAGCTTCTAGAATAAGCGCATTTTCCCGTTCCAGGCCTTGAATCGTCTGGCGAGCCAGGTGGCGTTCACGTTCATCCCGGACGAACGCGCAAATATAATCTTGCCCTTCGAAGGAAAAATTTTTGCAGGAAACCTGGACGGGAATACGTTCTCCTGACTTGCTCTGAAGGGTGGTTTCAAAATTATGGAGATTTCCGGTTTTGAGGTGTTCCCAGTGGGCGGGCCACTCCTCAGGTGGCATGCTGGGACAAAAGGTGTGTATCGCCATGCCTTCCATTTCGTCAGAGGAATATCCTAACAATTGATTGGCGACCGAATTGACCCGATGGCATCGAGCCTCTTTGTCGACCCAGAAAATCGCATCCGGGGCATTGAGGATGGTGAAATGCGCCAGCTGGGCATCTCGATCGAAATCCTTAGGGAAGTTCGGCATAGTATTTTCATTGAACTTCCCCGAAAACCGGGGAGAGAGCCACCGGTCATCGGGGGTGATTGCGAATGTCGAAGTCTCAAGAACCTTTCAGACAGCCCTTGGTTTATTGCGCCAAAGTCCGGATGTACTGAATGAGTTGCCACACCTGTTCGTCGGACAATCCGGCAAAAGCCATCATACCGGTTCCAGGTGAGCCTTTCTTGATTGCCCAGAACAATTGCCCGTCTGGGATGTCATTCATCGTCTGCCCACAAGTGAAGTTGCGAGGGGCCGGAATTAACCCCCCACCTAGTGGCCCCCGTCCATCACCTGTTTCGCCATGGCATTGCTTGCAGGCCAAGGGTTGGGCGGTTTCCTGGAAGAGTTTTTTCCCGGCATTCACATGGGCTTTGCTTGCCGGGAGCGGATTCCCCATTATACGAAAATCTGCAGGAGCATTCGGAGTCTTGCGTGGCTGAGGGCACACACCCAACGGACCTGCGCCAGGAGTCCCGCTGACGGCAGATGTCGGAGCATCTTTAAAGGTGGTTTTCAGATAGGCAATCACATCGGCCACGCCTTGTTTCCCACCGATCGTGAGCCCCCAATAGGGCATTAAGGTCGATTTGCCCACACCTTTCCCGCCATAGTAAATCACGTTGTACAAATAATCGAGAGGAATTTTCTCAAAAGGAATGTTGGCATGAACCGCAGGCTTCGGCTCGAGACCTGAAGCGGCCGGACCATCCCCCTTACCCTCTGCTCCGTGACATTGCGCACAATACTCTTTGTAAATAGTTGCCCCGCGTTCGACGTTCGGATGATCGAACTCTGAGCTTTTCCACGGTTCATAATAGGGGAAGTTTTCCACGCCTCGGGTCGCAATAAACCCCGTCACATAACGAAGTCCTAGCTCACTGACGTCCCCGACAAATTCTCCACTGTGTGGCACAAAATTGGGTGGATTGGAGTTAAAGCGATAGATCCAATCAGCTTTCAGCCTTTTTCCCGAGTCAACGAACGAGGTACTTTGTGGTCCACCGGTTTTTTTCCCATCCACCATAATCTGATGACAGCCAATGCAGGAATGTTGTGTGAAGATTTCCTCTCCAAACTTAGCCTCCTGTTTACTGAAGGTGGACATATCCATGGCCTGTGGTTTTACTCGCGAATCCTGAAGGTGTGTCTCGAAATAGTCAGCAAGACCTTCAGCTTCCTGTTGAGAGACGGTCATATGCTGCTCAGGCTGTTGAGACTTATCCCAACGGTAACCCTTGGCATACAGCATCTGTTCTTTCCCTGTCAGCCATCGAATCAGCCATTCCCGTTGAAACTTACTGCCACCCCACATCAGATCCGGAGCTTTCAAATTGAATCGGCTCTCCCCTTCACCTTGGAACTTATGGCACGTGGAGCAGTTCGTTTTTATGAGCGACTCCGCCTCTTGTGTTTCCGACGCGAAGAGAAAAGTCGGGGTTCCAAAAGTTACAAAACCACTCAAGATAAGCGCCAGAAGCATCAACGGACCATTTTTAGGGACAAGGGGAAAAAAACATTTCATAGTAAAAGCCTCCGAAGGTGGAATCAGACCAGCATTTATTTATCAATTGATAACACAGTTTTCGAAGGATGAAGTTTTTGTTAAATGTGAGGGGAAATCCCGGATCATTCAGCATTTATGGTTCTGGCCTGACAGCTTGACGTTGGGTATCGGGAATCCATCTTGGGGGTTGCCGGTAAACAAGCGCTGGCAGGTGAACGCCTCGCACATGTGTCCCCAACTCTCGTGTCAACGTGATGTTCGGTGTTGCCGGGTTTCGCCCCGGCAGGCGAGGCCCTTTTGTTCCGGCAAAAGGCCCCAAAACCAGTGACGCCCCGTCTGGCCTCATGGGAGCGGACGGACGCCAACCTGAGGAGGGCGGACCAACTCGCTCCGCTCAAACAAGGCCCGCGAATGAGAGCGTCCCTCCGTTGGGCCGGACGGCAGGCATCGGCCCTTGGAAAACGAACCCTTTCAGGGACACGCATGAAAGAGTGAGGAACCTTATATTCTGTATGATCCGAAATCCCTCCCCTCTTCCATGACCAATGAGGTATTTTGCCCCAAAGAAGTAGACCTAGTATCCTCATAAGTAACATAGCAAAATCAACACTATTCTGAGTACCCATGCCATAAAAAAAGAGAGCGATTTCCGCAGGTTTACCGAAGACGATCGTGAAGAAGGGATGGAATGATAAAACACCCGTTAATCCTTAACAGTTAATGGGTTAACAGGCCTAGAGAAATTTTCTGGAATTCTTTTCATTTGAAAAAGCATGCGTTGTAAATGGAGTTTCCATGTTGGAAATATTGTCTTAATTGCTCCCAAAAAATTAATTACTGTTAGAAAAGTATTTCACTGGTTTAGGGATTCATGCTTTTTGTCTTCAGATTGATGAACTAGCAGGATGGTATTATGACTGGACTCCCTAAATTTGGATTGTTAGGATCTGCCCGTATGGAGAAAACATCTCGAAAGGGTGCTCCCATCTTCGATGAAATGCCACATCGAGAGTCTTCACAGGTTAGGCAAGAAAGCATTGATGTCTATTTTTCTGCTGATGTGGAGACGGATGGTCCCATCCCTGGCCCCTACTCTCTTCTTTCGTTCGCCTTGGTCTATGCCGGTCGATTTGATGGGAAGAAATTTGAATCGCCAGAAAACCTCAATCAAACCTTCTACCGTGAGATAAAGCCAATTTCTGATTCCTTCGAGTCCGAAGCACTACGTGTTAATCAGCTTGATCGTGCTCGTCTTTGTCAAGAAGGGCAAGAGCCCGTAGATGCTATGACGGAGGCTGCTCAATGGGTTCGAAAAATTGCTGGATCTAACCGGCCAGTACTTGTCGCGTACCCATTAAGCTTCGATTGGACATGGTTATATTGGTATTTTATTCGCTTTTCTTCTGAGGGTTCACCCTTCAACCATTCGGGTTGTTTTGACATTAAAACCGCTTATGCGGTCAAGGCCAGGATTCCGGTGGCGGCGGCGGGCCGGTCGAATCTTGAACATTGGCTTCGGCCGCAACATGAACACTCCCACCATGCGCTAGAGGATGCCGTTGAGCAGGCTGAGATTTTTGCAAACTTGTTCAGGTGGGAGGGTAACCCTGATGGACTTTCTCAAAAATCGACGAAAAATCGTTAACTCCCGTCTCGATAAGCTCACAAAAAAATTGGAAAAAGCTAGTAACCTTGCCGAAGGTAAGGCCTGCGTTTATTTAATAGGGTCTTACGGTCGTGGAGAGGCCAGCAAATATAGTGATCTAGACCTGTTCATCGTTGGGCGTGGAACGAAAAATGAACGTGAGCTGAAGAATCTTGATGAAATTTTGATAAAGGCGGAATTAATAGAGGCTACACGAAAACTAAAGTTTCCAGAATTCTCCGGTGACGGTGAGTATCTGACACATTATACTGTGGATGATCTTGTCGAAACTTTAGGCACACGTGATGACGATAAGACCAATACCTTCACAGCTCGGCTGCTTCTGCTGCTGGAGAGCCGACCACTTTTAGAAGAAAATTTCTATTCAGATGTAATCTCTAAAGTTATTGCTGCTTATTGGAAAGATTATGAAAGTCATGAATCTGACTTTGTCCCGGCCTTTCTTGTAAATGATATTCTCCGTCTTTGGCGAACTTTTTGTGTGAATTACGAGGCCGGCACCAAGAAAGAAAATGAAACACCAGATCAGAAGGCTAAACGGAAGCTCAAGAATTACAAGCTCAAACACAGCAGGCTTCTAACCTGTTATTCCGCACTTGTGTATCTCATGGCAGTCATGGCTGAACGAGGCACCGTTAGTCAAAACGATGCAATGCATATGGTTTCTCTTGCTCCCACTGAACGTCTTGAGTGGTTAAAAAATCAACCCAAGTTTACAAATCTGTCGAGTCAAGTAGATACCATTCTTTCCCTGTATAAAACGTTTTTGGAAAGAACGGATGCTCCTAAGAATGAGTTGATCGAAATGTTTAAGGACCGCAGAAAAAGCGATGATGCTTTCGAAAAAGCCAAGGATTTTGGGGATCAGGTCTATGAACTGCTGTGGTCAATGGGTAAGGACAACAAGGTCTTTCGAATACTTGTTGTCTAGCAAACCAACGCCAAGGTTAGTGGATTCAGCCTCACATAAGCATTAATCTGCTTCTTTATCTGAAGGAAAGCTCAAAAAGCCCCCGGTAAGGTTATAGACGTTGATGGAACCGTTTTTTTCAGGGCTCAGACGACCAAATGCACTTTGACTAAATTCGTTCCAAAGGCATGGCCCAATCGTTCTCCTGTGACAATCACAATTAATTGACCAGGAGTCAGGAGGCCCACGTTTTTGAGCCTGTCTTGCGCCTGATTAATTCGTTCATCGGTGTCATCGACCTGGGGAAACTCCAATGGAATAATGCCCCACGCAAGCGCCAACCGGCGCGTGACTGAATGGGAAGGCGTGAGAGCCACAATCGGGACCGATGGACGATTTTTTCCCACCAATATGGCGGTGTGTCCGGATTCTGTAAAGACCACAATGACTTGAGCGCCGATATCCCGGGCCAGTGAGACGGCTGCCTGACAGATCGCTTCGGGAGTGGAAAGATATTTCACCGAAGGCTGAGCGATCGAGTGATCATGATGCAAGGTGTTGGATTCAGTTGTGTGAATGATCCGATCCATGACCTGAATCGACTCCGTTGGATATGCACCGGTCGATGTTTCCGCGGATAACATGACGGCGTCGGTGCCATCCAATACGGCGTTGGCGACATCCGAGGCTTCAGCGCGTGTGGGAGACGGATTTCTAGTCATGGACTCCAGCATTTGTGTGGCCGTGATGACAATCTTTCCCATTCGGTTAGCGAGTGAGATGATGCGTTTCTGCAAAAGCGGTACTTCTTCCGGACTCATTTCCAGCGCCAGGTCCCCTCTGGCGACCATAACCCCATCGGCCACTTCTACTATTCGTTCTAACTCACGTACGGCTTCCGGTCGTTCTATCTTGGCAATAACCGGAATGGCTTTGCCTGATTGCAGAATTAATTGTTGAACCCGGGTAACATCTTGGGGAGTTCGGACAAAGGACAAGGCCACGTAATCCACATCCAACGCCAGGCCTGTTTGAAGGTCCTTGGAATCCTTTTCGGTGAACCCCTGAATGTCCAACCCCAAGCCGGGAAAATTGATCCCCTTTCGAGAGGTAACCCTTCCACCTGCCAGGACGCGACACCTCACACGGGAATGATCGAGCGAGATGGCTTCAAGGTGCAGATTGCCATCATCAATTAGGATGCGCTGTCCGACCTGGATTCCATAGGCAAACCGTGCATATTCCACGGGGAGTTCCAGGGTTCCCCCTGAATGGCGTGTTTTTTCCGAATGAGAACGCGAATCCGGTACCAGCGTGATCTCCTGGTTCCGTTCCAGGACGACACCCTCTTCGGGGAGAGCCCCGATTCGAATTTTCGGTCCCTGTAAATCCATCATCACGGCCACCGGCCGACCCTGGCCTTTCGCGATCTGACGGATTTTCGTGATGGTGGCTGTATGCCACTCGGTGGTGCCATGGGACATATTGACTCGAGCCACGTTGACTCCGGCTTCCAGAATCTGTCCGAGCATGTCGGATGAAGAACTGGCAGGGCCGATGGTGGCCACAATTTTTACATGGCGCATGATGCGGCTAGATGGAACTCTGCTAATGGAAAAGATGGAGAGACTCTTTGATATTGGCTCCGGAACCTGGCGCTTTTCAATCCTTAACCGAGCGGAAAATGATAAAAATGGGAAAAAGTGAGAACGGAAAATTGCGCTCACTTTCTGGAAGGACTTTCATGTCAAAGGGAATTCCCGTGTTATTCCTGCTCCTCGGATGAGGTCGCCGGCTATCGAATGGGAACCCTAAAGAGTGCGTTTTTATGGGAGAGAACGGTTTATGCGCTTAACAAAGTTGTCCGTTAAACACACAAGGCTTGTATCGACTCACATCAAAGTCCATATCTTCCTGGTAGACCTGTTCATTCCCGTTGACACCATCTACAAATGGGTCATTCCACATCGTATGGTTCCACCAATAAAAGATTGGAAACTCTATGGTGTAATACACAGGATTGCCATAGCTGCTCCGCACATGTTGTTCGACGGTCCGTCCCGTGACGTAATCCACTTTCCCGTTCCCTTCCAAAGAATAGAGGGACAGCAGGAGGCGGGATTCCTGATCAAAAATTTCATCGATTCTGGTGCTTTCCTCGGGTTCAGGAGGTAAGGACTAGGGTCGGTGGGGGAGAGGGCGTTTCAACTGAGGTGAACACTAACCAGGTTGCAAGAACGACTAGAGGCATAACCGTCATAAGCCAAGTCCTCCTTCCTAGATGTGGTCCGGAGCATGGCCTCGGAATGAGGACATGCTCGCGAATGGAACAAATTAGGGATGAACAACCGCAAGGCCATGCGGATCCGCTGTTTCTTTCCCGTCCACCATATTGGTGAGGCGGGTAATACCAATCAATTCACCACCTTTTCCGGCATGTAAGACTTTGATTACGGCCACCCCGGGGGTGGAGCCTTTAGCATTATGGACATCCTTGTGATTTCCGGTCAAGGGATTTGGTCCTCGCAAGTTCACAAATGCATAATTGCCGTCCGGAGCAAAATCTATGAGGTCCGGGGCAGGATCATCGCTTTGTGAACCGACGAGCTGAATTGTCCCTACACTGAAATTGGAGATCGAATCAAATACCTCAATCATGTTCCCTGCACGATCCACATTCCAGAGATAGCGTCCAACGCCCCAAAGACCGTGGGAATCCGAAAATTGTGTATCGCGAGTGGCGAGCAATTTGGCCGAGACCGAATCAGGAAGCCCTGAAAGACCGACCGCATAAACATCGTAGGAAAGCGGCGCGATGGGCCATCCCCCACCTGAGTTCAAATACATCGTGTTCCCGATTTGATAGCCACCGCAACCGGCCGGATGAATCTCATTATTCGTTAAGGTTGCTGGTGACCTTCATTGGTGTTTCCTTGACATTGACCACCAGGAGTCCCCCTCCGCGCAGGGTGACAAAGGCATAGGTGCTCGTATTCTCGGTAATCGGGCAAATGGGGGCATTGTCCGGCCGTTCTCCACTTTCTAGCGCTTGCAAATCCAATACATCCTTTTGAGGATCATAGGAAAACTTTCCTGTCTGATAATCCGTCCAAATCCGAATCAGTTTCTTCTCCGCAATGTTGGCGGCGATCGCCATGGATTGATCCGGGGTGGGCCAGGCTGCGTGCACGTTCTTTCCCGTCGAAAGGCATGCGACGGATTTTTTGGAAGCCGTGTCCATCACGAGAACATGACCGGATAAAAAGGAGATAAGTGCGTGCTTCTGATCTTTGGTGACGAAAATCATATGAGGTCGTCGAACGTTTTTCTGTGTGGATTTCTGGCAAATATCATTGACCTCTTTGGCGACGTCTAACGTGAGGGTGGGTTTGGCCTTGGCAGGATCAGCAGCGAGTTGCGCGCCATCATACACATATAAAAATCCTCCACGTTCTTTGGCCGTGTCGGATTGGTCGGCCACCCACACCTCATAGGCCTCACTTGAGGGAATTCCCCAGCCCACAATAAAGCCCAAAATGATTCCAAGAATCAAATAGTTCTTTTTCATGCCGGCCTCCGTTATACGCCCGATGGGATTAACCTGCCTTATTCTTTTCCTGATTCTGGGCCATTCCCGAACGATCTTACGTACAGTATCACATACCAGGCTTCTTCTTCAGTCAAGACCAACGGGATGAAGGAGGCCATATCGGTTCCCGGGCTGCCGTTTTTTAAAATCCAAAAAAGTTCCCCATCGGTGCGGGACGCCTGCCAGGCCTTATCCGTGAAATTCCGAGGGAGTTTACCTCGAAGACCAGGAACATCCCCTAGGCCTTTGCCCTCAGGTCCATGACAGGTGACACAAAAGGCTTTGCCATGGAAAATGTGTTTGCCCTTCTCAAGATTCTCCGGAGTCGAGGAGAAGGGATTAGTCCATGCACGAGCTTCTTGGATTTGATTGACTGGGACCCGTGGATTTAAAACGGCTTGATCAGCGGCAATAGTCCATTCTACAGAGAGGAAAATGAGGACCAAGAAAAACGGCAATATCTTGAAGATATTTTCCATAGGACAATTGAGCTTTTTGGTGGTGGGAAAAAATCCAGGAAGCCAAAAGGCTTCCTGGATAAGTGGAGTCCTACTCTGTTCGGAATTTATGGCCTATCGCATTTGGAATGCTGACCGTTCCATCTGGAACTTTCTTTCCCTCTGGCCAAAGGTGAAAAATAATCCCGTCGGTCTTTCCTGCGGCCGCGGCGATTTCCTTGACCTTGTTTTCATCGGCAATGTCGAGAATTTGCACACGACCACCTGCGATCTCAACTGCATGATCATGAAAGTTTCGATTCCAGGTAATGAGTGGAATTTCTTTGCGGGCAAGCTCTTTCCCCACAAAATATTCCACACCGACTAAGGGAGCTTTGGGATCGGTTGATGGGAACAGCAGGCATTGAATCATTTCATCGGAAATACCCTTACAATAATGATGATAAGGACCTCCGATGGTACCATCTGCCATCATGTGTGGAGCTTGGACATGGAGACCAAACCCATCCGCGGGGCCTCCCCCTTCGCTCATGGCTGGAGTGGACATACCTACCATGGCCAGAAAAACCAAAGCTCCGACTAATAACATTGAAAGGATTGATCGTTGCATAATGACCTCCTTAGTTAATAATGTATGATGGATCTGACTAAATTCCTAGTTAAAGAATTGGGGAAAATTATAGGCCTTCTACTGCGTGATGGCCAATGGGCCTCTGTTGTCTGCCCAACTCGTTGATTTTGGACGTTCCATGATGCCTTGCGCTTTTTGCTGTATTCGATTTCGGAGAACCATGGAGTCAAACGTTTCCCTACAGTTGAGGCAGCGATGTTATCCAAAATGCCCATGAACCGAAATTCGAAATTTTACTCAGCGTTAAAGACTTGATCGCAGTAATCGGTGGAGGGCATCCTGGGCAATGTCTTGTATCTTCCGACCAAACGTCATTGAATTTTTCTCCATAAAATAATGGACCAGGAGGGGAATGTCCGTGTGAAATGAGAGGAGCCGTGCTCAGAAAAAGCAGGCCGGGAAAACGACAGGGCTGGAGAAATTTCATTGAGACAATGGGTTTCTCCAGCCTTGATATGCCATTAGGTTGATTGGCACACATCATATGCCAATCAATGTGGTCGCCGCCCGCCACATCTGCCCTCTATGCTCTTCTATTGATGTGCGGCTAATAATGATTTGAAGGCCGGATCCGTATCGACGATTCCCTTAAGCGTATCGTTGTTCAACATATAGGCCCAGCTTTGAGGGCTTGAACCGGGTATCTTCTCAAACCAGTCACGGGCCTGCTTAAGCAAGTCCAACATGGCTTGATTATCCCGGGGCACGCGAAATGCCAAGCTATAGGCCATGGCATAGGCTGCCGTGAATTTGTTAACCGGATCTTTTGTAAGGTCAAAGGCTTTTTGGGCCGACTCATAGCCCTTGAGGATATCCGGGTCGTCAAAGTGACGATTCCAGGCCACTTTCCCGATTCGTGCCCACGCCAATTCCAAGAGAATTCGTGCACGGAGTTCTTCCTGTTCAGCTGGCACTTCGGTCAATAATTCCTGTGGAGAGGACAATGCCGCCATTTGATCGTTCGTCCAGCGAAATGTCGATGACAGGCGAATCCGGTTATTGAAATCACCGGGCTCCAGGGAGGCCAGCGCCTCCATGACGGGAATCATGCGATACAGATAATCGGCGGGCATCGGCTCGGGTTTCCCGCCTATTTCCATTCCTAAAGACATATCAAACCTGTCGGTTTGGGATTGCACCGTCCAATACAGTTCGTTAAACCGTTGGGCTAGACGCTCATCCCCCACTTGTACACCATGCAAGCGACTCCCAAAATTCAGAAACCCTTTATACAGTTGATCTGAAAAAACCTCCAGGGTTTCTTTGTGAGTGGGGGCAATCATTAACACCCGGTTCAGTCGCATCACGGCTTCTAATCTGGTTGGGGCCGCTTGGGCCTGCTGAATTCCTGTTTGGATGGCTTCCTGGCCATCTTGAAGGCTAAACCATTCGGTTGAGCGAGGAATGAAGCCACCTGGATCCACGACGAAGGGAATGGTCGTGCCACGAGGGCCATCGAGAATCAAATCCAGCACGGCACGGTCCGCGGGAAAGCCCAACCGTTTCAGATCTGAGAGTACGATCCACTTCACTTTGACGGATTTCACCACTCGCTGTGCTTTTTTATAGGGCACCGCCCAATCCTCAGCTCCAGGGGCATTGGCCACGGGTGCCGTCAACGCATTCGGGTAAGTAACCTTGGTCGTGAGAAAGGCAGTGGGTGCGGCTAAGACCCTGGTTTCATCCGGAGACGGGAAGGAGGCATGGGGCAAGGTTCCCGATTCCAGAGCCTCAATGGTAAAGGGTTGAGTCGCTTCATGCACCGCAATGGCCTGCATGACGAAAAACGAGGGAGCCAGTTGCTGATGCTGAGTTTCAGCGATAAAAAATCGTTGGAAATCTGAAAAGTCGACCAGTTTCCCCGGTCCGGGCCAGACATTGTCCAATGCCCGGTCTTTCTCATTAATCACCCGTTGGTGGGCTTCACGCCGACGCTGGTCACACGCCTCATAGACGGGACTCAACGAGTCGGGAAAATTCCCGTTGGTGAACAATTGTTGTTGGGCCATTTGATACAGGCAAATGAAATCCCGTTGGCCGGCCGCGACCCGATCGCCTTTCCCTACCGCGTTGGCATATTCCCGAATGGTGGTGAGCAAATCTTCTTGATTGAGGGGAGCAGGATCAGCAGCCCACGTGGAAGCGAAGGGCAAGAGCAGCCAGGAACAGAACAGCATGCCGAACCACCCGGGTGTAGACCTTTTGGGGCGAACAGGGGAAACCAAGAAAGAATCCGCTCCGGGTCGAAAGCTATCGTTCATAATTGATTGATGACAAACAGTACTCATGGAACCAAACTCCTCCTCACAATACAAACTTGGTGAATGATTTCTTGTCGTGAGAATAGGGGAAACTCCCCCTCTAATCAGGTCGGCTACTCTATCATAGCCTCATTCTTGTGTACCACGATGGTACCCCGCATCACATGGCCCGGTAAATCGCAAAAATAAGGAAATGTACCGGATCGGGAAGGGATAAACACAATCTCGGTTTGGCCGCTGGTGGGAAGCAAAACCCGGACAAGACCATCCTTCGCAAACTGGGGGGCACCATTTCCGCTGATATTCAAATGGCTGTCAGTCATCAACCCGACCGGCAGGAACGCATGCAGTTCAGTATCCAGATTTTTGAGCACCAACCGGGTTTTTTGCCCCATGATTAATGAAACCGTGTTGGGACTGAACTCGCGGGATTTAATACTGATGGTTACCCCTGTTTCGTGAACAGCAGAGACAGGAGCCAGACTGGCCACTGTCGCTCCCAGGCCTATGTCCGGACTTATGGTTCCAACCAACATCAGGCTGAGGGCGAGAAGCCAGCGGCATTGGGCGATAATCCGATTCAAAACAGCAATCATGATACCTGCATTATACCGTTTCACGATTCCCGTGCGAAACGCGGCTATATGGGAGATCGCCAATTCAAAGAAACAATGATTGCACCACCGTAAGTGAAAATATGTATTACTTGAAAAGTTCAGAAGAGAAAGAGAAGAACTCAAGGTCCTGGGAATTCGACCGAGAACACTACAGAACTCATCCGGAAGCCAGCCACGATGCATCCCTTCGAAACATTATTCGCTCATGACCCCCTCACGATTGCGTTGGGTGTCACATTATTGCTGGGTGTGTTGGCTTTTGCGTGGTTTGAGGTGCGTCGAACTTCCCGGCTGCCCCCAATCGGAATGGTACTGGTCCAGAACCGGTTAAAGAGTTCCAGCAAATTCCCAACCGGGCACCGATAGTCAGTTTCCCCTCCTACCCTTTTTTGTCTTTCTCCAGGTAGGTCCTTCCACAAATTTAGCTGTTGAGGCTCACAAGACCAGCAGTTGCTGCGCCTGCCAGCGCATTCCCGGGGACGGACATTCCTTAAAGGTCACTTAACGGGAGTGCCAGCATGAATACGGACGAACGACGTCTAGTGAGAAGCTGCTGGCGAGAAGAGGGTGGTGGGCGAAACGGTTCGGCGTCGGCGGTTTGGGTTGTAGGATTGCCGAAGGCGCAAGACATGGTCTTGGCAGATCCCGTGGGATTCCGGCTCATTATTGTTCCCTGGGTTCGTTCCAAGGATTTCCCGCTTACCTTCCTGTTGACACCATGCACAAATCCGAATCATGCGATCTCCTTTATATTCCTGTGTTGTGAGATGTTCGTCTGACAGAGGAAAAGCAAAAAGCAAACCAAAAATAACTTTAGCTATAGGGCGTTGTATTTATGATGTTTTTTAGCATTTTTTAAAAATTGTGTGACGTGTGTTGAGAGAATCCCACACACAATTGAATCGAAAGAGATACGGTCCCTGCGCAGAATGTCGTCATTGACGATTCTATGGTTGTTCTCGTCCATGGCCTTGCCACGCTGCCTTGAATGGTCTTGCAATAATCCAAGAGAACAGCGGGTCTGAAGGGTCTCTTTAAGGTGATGTCCTGATGCTTGTGGTTGCCCCGCCCAGGGTCTGTTGCAGATAATGAGTGAATGGCCAAGTTAGAACATCTCGATTTCCAGAACACCTACGCAGCCTTACCCGAGGTATTCCATGAGCGGGTAAAGCCAACGCCCTTTCCCAATCCGCATGTCGTCAGCGTCAATCCTGGTGCTGCAGACCTTTTGGATTTAGATCACACCGAATTGACCCGTCCGGAGTTCGCAGAATATTTCTGCGGAGCCAAGCTGTTGCCTGGCAGCGATCCCATTGCCATGCTGTATTCCGGGCATCAATTCGGGCATTACGTGCCACAGCTCGGCGATGGGCGGGCCATTTTGCTGGGAGAGG
Source organism: uncultured Nitrospirales bacterium (assembly GCA_963785905.1). Classification (GTDB taxonomy): domain Bacteria; phylum Nitrospirota; class Nitrospiria; order Nitrospirales; family UBA8639; genus Nitrospira_E. The sequence goes on along the minus strand of CAWAXJ010000016.1, from coordinate 30,142 downwards.
TGCGAAATCAAAAAGGGGAGCGGTGGGAGTTGCAGTTAAAAGGCGCGGGACTGACGCGATTCTCACGCGATGGCGATGGTCGTGCGGTGATGCGCTCGACAATTCGAGAATATCTGTGTGGCGAAGCCATGCATGGGCTGGGGATTCCCACCACTCGCAGTTTGTGCATTGTTGCCGGAGAAGAAATTGTGTGGCGGGAAACGCCGGAACCGGGGGCCATGCTGCTCCGGATGGCGCCGACCCATGTGCGGTTTGGCAGTTTTGAAGTGTTTTACTATCGCCGCCAACACGAATATCTGAAAACTTTGGCAGACTATGTCATCGAATATCATTATCCGCATTTGGTGGGATCAGAAAATGGGTATGCCAGGTTGCTGCATGAGGTGGCGGTTCGCACCGGGCACCTCGTTGCCCAATGGCAAGCTGTGGGGTGGGCCCATGGCGTCTTGAACACCGATAACATGTCGATCCTGGGATTGACGCTGGATTACGGTCCATTCGGATTTATGGAACGCTATGATCCGACATTTATCTGCAATCATTCAGACCATCACGGCCGGTATTCTTTTCAGAACCAACCCGACATCGGCTTTTGGAATATTCGTGCCCTCGCACGAGCCTTGTCACCGTTAGTGGAACAAGACGAAGTCAACGCGATACCAGACGTCTATGAAAAGGCCATGCTGGGGAAATATGCCGAATTGATGCGGGCCAAGCTGGGGCTGGTCGAAACGCACGCGGGCGATGACAAACTGGTGACGGATCTGTTGAACCTCATGGATTCCAGCCGGGCGGATTACACCAACGTATTCCGGGCAATGGGAACCGTCCGCTCAGGAGAGTACCACGGTGCCCTCAGAGTTACGTGACCAATTCCTCCACCGGGAAGCGTTTGATGATTGGACGGCACGCTACCGGGAGCGGCTCCGCGCGGAGAAAAGCGATGATATGGAGCGCCAAATCAGAATGGACACCGTGAATCCCAAGTACATCCTCCGAAATCATCTCGCGCAACGGGCCATTACCCAAGCGGTTCAGCAGAAGGACTATTCCGAAATTGATCGCTTATTGAATCTTCTGGGTGACCCGTTTACCGACCAACCCGGCATGGAGGCCTATGCCATGCCTCCTCCTCCCGGAGAGCCGTCGATTATCGTCTCCTGTTCCTCGTGAACAACTCAGGGAAAAGAAAGTAAAAAACCTGATCGGAGATTTCTAATCATCCGCCATGGGAAGGGAGTCTCATCATGAATCTGGATCTGGATGGTAAAACGGCGTTGGTGACGGCCTCCTCAGGGGGCATAGGGTTGGAAATCGCGCGTGCTCTGGCCGCTGAAGGCGCAAAAGTCGTCATCAACGGGCGTACGCAGACCAGCGTGGAACAAGCTGTGGCGGATGTCCGCGCCGGTCTTCCCGATGCAGAAGTGATCCCTCTCGTTGCTGACAACGGAACAGCCGCCGGTTGCAATCACACTATCTCTCAAGTGCCCGAGGTCGATATTCTGGTCAACAATCTCGGCATCTACGAGGCTGTGGGATTTTTTGAGGAGACGGACGAGGCGTGGCAGAAGATGTTTGAAATCAATATCATGAGCGGCGTGCGTCTCGCGCGCCATTATCTTCGGGGCATGCTTGGACGCGGTCACGGGCGCGTCGTCTTCATTTCAAGCGAATCGGGCGTTTCACCGGCTCCAGAAATGGCGCACTACAGCGCAACGAAAACCATGCAGCTCGGAATCTCTCGCTCATTGGCCGAACTCACCAAAGGTACGGAGGTGACGGTCAATTCGGTGCTTCCCGGACCTACGCGCACGGAAAGTGTCGAGAAGTTCCTCCGGGACGTCTTTCCTGATCTTTCGCCAGCAGAAGCCGAACGCCGGTTTATGTCGGAAAACCGTCCGACCTCTTTGATTGGTCGTCTGATTGATCCAAAAGAAATAGGAGAGATCGTGGCGTTCGTCTGTAGTGCCCGCGCCTCAGTGATCAATGGGTCTAGCATCCGGGCCGAAGGCGGTCTCGTTCGAACGGTATTCTGATGTAAAAGACCAATGAGAAAAAAGTTCCCCGAAAAATCCTTGAGTGTAATCAGGAGCAAACGCAAGGAACGATCCCTTCCTTGGTAAGGAGCGGTCTGTGGAGGTAGAGTGTTTCCATGCGCATGATTCTTCTCTTCCTTATCTTCATGGCAATCGTGTTGGGACCCCAACTCTGGGTGTGGTGGGTCTTCAAGCAGTACCGTCAACACCGTGACGAACTTCCGGGAACGGGTGGGGAGTTAGCGCGGCATTTGCTCAATCGGTTTGGTCTGAACCAGGTTCGGGTGGAACCCACGCCGATCGGTGACCATTACAATCCCGAAACCAAACTCCTGGGTCTATTGCCGCAACATTACAGCGGCAAATCCCTGACAGCGGCGGTCATCGCAGCGCATGAAGTGGGCCATGCCCTGCAGGATCATGAAGGCTATGACCTCTTAAAAGATCGGACTCACCTGATAAAATTTGCGCAGAAAGCCGAAAAGGCCGGATCGTATCTCATGTTGGGTATCCCTGTGCTGGCGGGGATTGCCCGGATTCCCGCAGTGGGCCTTGCCGTGTTGGTGGTGGCAATCGGGACCATGAGCGTTTCCGCCATGGTGCATCTCATTACCTTACCCGTGGAATGGAATGCCAGTTTTCGACGGGCTCTCCCGATTCTGAGAGAAGGCGGTTACCTGGCACCTCAGGATTTGCATAGCGCCAAACGTATTCTCACCGCTGCCGCCCTGACCTATGTGGCTTCATCACTCTTCAGCCTGGTGAATCTATGGCGATGGATTCGCCTCGTCCGGCGATAATTCTTCGGCGGTGGAAAGCGACATTTCACCTTATTAATATGGATTGAGAGGGGGGAGAAGGTGAGGTTTTTCGCCTAAATACGTCGCGCTCTTGCTATGAAGATTGGTGAAGTGCCTGGGCGCCTTTCCCTCCCCGCTACCTCAATTGAGTAATATCCTTGATCCAAATGATTCTAGAGCTATAGGGCCCATTGGAAAGTGCCAGGAAGAACTTGCGGTCGGCCGTGATCACAGCACCATCAATTGTCTCGGCCAAAGCGAGATAGAGACAATCGTACAAACTTTGATGAGTCGCAAGGGCTAGTGCATAACCTGCGTGAAAGAGTCGTGCATCGGGATGGTATTGAAGAGGGAGTTGCCTGAACTCTTTAAGTATGACATCACCTTCGTCCCTCGTGAGCTCGTTGCGTCGGATCTTTTTGGCAAGAACGCTGCCCACCTCCAACTTGATAAAAGCCGGCACGTGAAGCGGGGCCTGTAACCGGCTGGCATGCAGCGCGACATCCGAATAAATTTCAGGAATAAACCACTTGATTGCGACACTCGCATCAATCACATACCCCTTCACCGATCTCGATCCTCCCGGATCAGCTCTGCACTATCGCTGAATGTCCGGCCGGACTTCTTTAACCGCTTGTGAAACTGTTCGATCCGTTTCCATGCTCCCTCATAATCGGGCACCGCTTCTTCCAAAATCGTTCTGACCTCCGATTCAAGGGAACGACCATGTTCCTGGGCACGCTTCTTGAGCCGATCCACGATTTTCTCATCAAGTTGCCGAACCAAAACTTGTGCCATCGTCTCCTCCAATATTTAATAAAATGCTATCATTATGATAGCACGTCACCTGGGATCCATCAATGTCCCCGTTCCCTCAACACATCGGTGGGAAGCGATATTGGCTTCTGTGTATCGTTGGAGAAAAAAGAATGCGATGAGAAGAAGACGCCATGCTGATGTTGGAGGCATACCCGACGAGCGGAATAAGATCTTCCGAGGGGCTGGTACCTGGCACCTCAGGATTTGCATAGCGCCAAACGTATTCTCACCGCTGCCGCCCTGACCTATGTGGCTTCATCACTCTTCAGTCTGGTGAACCTATGGCGATGGATTCGTTTGGTCAGGCGGTAGTGCGTGTTGATGGCCTTCCGTGAATTTCTCATCACGTGGAGGCGGGATTCAATCCGGTCAGAACTGGACCATGCGACATGAATGGACGATTCGGGTATCTTCCGATTTTTCTGATTCTGCAGCTGCTCATCCTGCTCCCGTTTGTCTTTGCACAGATTATGGGTCTGGCCTTGATGAAACTCCGTTTGGACCCAAGCTGGGACGTCCTCATGCTGGGAATTATTCTGGGAAAGTATGGTCAATATCTCCTACCAGATTTGTGCGGCATGAGGTTCAATACGTAGAATCGGCGGGTTTTCCTCCCTTTGGCCAATCCAGGGCTTTCCCCGCATAATCCGGTCGTGTATGACTATTCACGAACGCAGCCACATCATAGGCATCCGCATCATTTAATGTTCCCGGCCGGGTATACGGCATCGTCGCCTTGATAAATCCGGCGGCCTTACTCAGACGTGCGAGCCCGGAAGCAATATTGAAAGAGCGGGGGCCCCAAAGCGGCGGAAGCGGCCAGGGCGCCTTGGCCATTGGGGCCATGACAGCCCGCGCAAGAGCCTGCGAACACACGCTGTCCATTGTGTTTGTCTGGTTTCCGGGTCATGTTCATGAGTGGAAATCCCAACCACGACAGGTTTGCAGAAGGAACCACGTTTGAGAGAAAGCCATGACATATATGCTTGAATCTCCGCCTCCATCTCCGGGCTGCCAAGCGGGCAAGGCTTTCCCATTCAAACTGCGTTCAAAGCATTCGTTGATCTGCTCCTCCAAGGACATTTCCTTGCTGGCACGGGCTTTAAATTGAGGGTAGGCATAGGGAACCCCCACATATGTCCCGGCGCCTACTTTCGACCGGCGTCCAAATGACAGTTAGCGCAAGCTAAGGCATTGCCCACGAATGCCTTTGCACTCGTTTGTGTGTTCACAATCAAGTGATATCCCAGTCGGATGCGATCTCCCTCTAGGAGAGGAGGGAATGGAATTGAAGGAGTAGAGGCATTAAACCAGAAGACCGGGACACCTCGTCGGTTCCCGAATAAGACAGCCCGGGCCACCAGCCACACAATCCAGCACGCGAGAATTGCCATTATCAAGATGAAGGTTGATCTTCGGTGAGTAATACGATTGTTCATAACCTCTGCATTTTCGACTGTGGGAAACATCAAGCGTTAAGAGGAATCATGTATGTTCTGGGGAAGATTTTGCAACTGCCATTCCAGAATAGACGAATGAAAGGCCAGCGCCGGCGTGAAGGGAAAGCCCGGCAACCTCAAGCGCACGGGCGGCATACTGGTGACAGGTGTGAAAGAGATGATATGACCGGACAGAAGGGTAAAATTTCGAATTTCCCATTTGGGCTACAGGCGCGGGGGATCCTGATTGTGGATTCGAGAAACGCCCGCAATTGATGGTAAGGCTCTTTTTCCAGCTGAAACATAAACACGTCGGCCGGTGGTTGCGGCGTTCGTTCAGCCCAGATTGATGAATGCCGGCCCACCTCCACCACGCCAACCGTTGGCCCCAACAGCGCGCGAATCATGCCGCTGATGCCTTGATCTTCTTCCACATACCAGGCACGTTCGGCATATCTCCATCTCAAATTCCTGTTTTTGTTCATCGTCTTCTCAAAGTGTTCCGTGAGTGAACCGGTAACGCCAGCATGGCATGCCAGGTATCAAGCGACACGATAACCGTCCGGGGAGAGAAGCTTTTGAGGAAAAGACGAGAGATCATGATGCCAGTAGTACACGCGGCTGAAAAAAAACAATAATCCAACGGCAAGGAGAAGAGGCACACGATGCAAGATCGTTTTCAAGGTGCACAAACAAAATATTTTAATTCCCCCTTAGAAAAAAGGGGATTAGGGGGATTTTCGGTTTCCGTACTCTTCTCACCCGTTTTTGCTGCGGAGGCCTTCATTGAAACAAGAACGGCTCAGCTTTATTTTTGAAACGACTAAAGCAGAATGTAGCAGGATTTCAAAAAGTCTGCTATGGCTTTTGTAACCCTTGAACCAGAAAACGTAACAGATCAATCAGCCCGACAGGAAAATCCGACAGCCAAGATCAATGGGCTGGTCAACCGCAGGAGGACCGAACACACCGATTTTATGGCACAGTGAGGTACGCAATGATGATTCTGGCGTCGCCGATGGGATTTGTGGAAAACGGGGCAGAGTCCTTCTGAGTGACTGCCGTACTCAAGCGCTCCGCTGCGTCGCGAAGGGAGACCGGGAGCGAATGATCCTGCTGAATGCGCCGAAGATGATGCTCTACACCCATGTGCTCAACCGAGGGCGGGTAGGCATGCGCAGTGGAATGGATGTGATCTGAATCCATTCAAGAAGAGGTCTTACAATTCGACATCAAAATCGGAAATTTTATAACACCCTTTACTGTTCACGCCCGTTGCGATGAGTTTTAATGGGTGGAATGGAAACCGGGAAGTTAGTGGCCCGCTTTGCGGGAATTACCTCCTCCCCGAGGAAGTTGTGCCTTTGAAAACCATGCGCCCGAAGATGCGTTTCGGAAGGCGGTCTGTGGACCCCCTGCCGTCTGGGTGGTTTGCCCGCTGCCTTTTCTACTTAACAGGGACGAATTCCTGATTTGGCAAGCGGGAACCAAGCAGCTGCCAACTCTACCGAGTGGAGTCAGATTGATATCATCCAGAATGAGGCATTGAATCTTGTTCACTCGGCGAAGAGTCCGATCATTCCCCTAAAAACATGTGGCCGTTTGGTTGATGTCCTTGGCCAATTGCAATTGGAGGAACTCGGCGGGCTGCGACGGTAGTGTTAGCGCTGGACAACCAATTCTTTGGGAGGATGCGCGGCATGCTCAGGCGGTGGGCCACCCCATATCACCGTGTCCGGGCATAAATCGGCTCCGTTCGGCCAGACTAGAGTGCCGTGTTCGACTCTAACTTGTTTAAAGAGATTCTCATCAACTTTGAGGGGCTCAAGATTGGCCCCACCATCAGACTTGAAAGATCTCGCTCAATGACAGAACCGTCAGTAAGCGTGAGCCGCAATTTCCATCTTTCGAGTGGGGTTGCCTGTCGAATTCTCAGAAGTACCATTACGTCTACCTGTTCTATTCCAGAGGAGCAATAGGTTTTGGCAACTGCCCGGTCTTTGCAAGTTTCCAATCCTGTCGCAACTCTTCGCGGTGGAGGGCCGCCCATTCCAAGGTCAAAGCCAATGCACGGCGGGGAAGTTCACCACGATAGATTGCCAAAGTCTCCACTTCGATTAATGCCTCAAACTCCCCATAGCTAACATGAAAATGAGCAGGTTCATGATCATTGTAAAAGATCCGAACCACGATACCGAAAAATCGACTGATCTCTGGCACGTTGCGACTCTATCACAACCAGGCATCTCTGTGAAGAAGGCTATTCCCTTGGTGGTTCCCACAGAGTAAAGCGTTTAAGAGATTGTGTGTGCCCGTGGCCACGACGGTGCATCGTGTGCAGATCCTGGATGAGTTCCCTCGTGACCCAACCGACCTTCCCCTCACTGTGATCGTCACGCCGGAAAAGATTATTCGGGTGCGGCGCACTTCAACGCCACCGAGCGGCATCGACTGGGGTCAACTTTCAAAAGAAGATTTGGACGCTATGCCCGTGCTTCAGGAATTGCGTTCTCTTGCGTACTCAAGAGACAAAGCCCGCCGCACACGTTCAAAGCGTTGAACATCTTTCCCTTTATTCCAGACAGGTTGCCTTCAATCGCCTGACTGCTCTTTACACGCTTAAGCGGTGCTCGACCCGTTGGTGGCCTTGAAGATTTTCACTTCCGCTAGCCGGTCAAGTCCATAACAGATAAAATCTCTAGATATGTGCACTGCCACCCTTATTGAATATGCAGGCGCGTAGGTCTTATACGAGGTAACAGTGGATATTTGAAAAAAATGCAGAATGACTTGCCAAATGAGGCCAACAACTCTGCTGCCGCTCTGGAGCCATCCGTGCTGTGGACGATTGGCCATTCGACGCGGCCCATTGAAGATTTCCTCGGACTACTCAAGACGTATGGCATTCACATGCTGGTCGACGTCCGGACGATTCCGTTTTCCCGGCACAATCCTCAGTTCCACCAGGACGCATTGGCCAAGTCTCTCGCAGCTGCGGAAATTCAGTACCGGCACATGCCTGCGTTGGGTGGCCGGAGAAAAAGCCGGCAGAATTCCATAAATGTGGGATGGAGGAACCAGGGATTCCGGGGTTACGCGGATTACATGCAAACCCGGGAGTTTTGGAATGCTCTGGAAGATCTCATGGTGACTGCTCAGAGGGTCATCGGTGACCATCATGTGTGCTGAGGCGGTGCCGTGGCGCTGCCACCGCACGTTGATTGCAGATGCGTTGGTCAGCCGCGGATGGACCGTGCAACATATTATTTCCATCAATTCACTCAAGCCCCATCCACTCACGCCTTTTGCCAAACTTGAGGAAGGGCGCCTTACCTATCCTGCGAGAAGGTCCCCAAGATTCCACCCTCCCCCTCTTTTAATCAAGAAACTAACGGCAAAGATTGTGGTTTTTGGCGAGCAAGATTAGGTTTTGGTTTTGCCGCAAAAGGGTATTAAACAGGTTGCGTTACAGGGACTGAAACCGTCTACCAAGCGGTGTTAATCTTTGGGTGGCCTGGAACTCCGCCGTGTTTTGCTGGATTCTTCCTTCAAAACCAATGCAATAAGTTCTTGTACAAGGGGAATATCCTCCTGAGTGGTTTTCACAATACTTCAAAATTTACCCCAAAGTACTCATGGATGAGTTTGTCTCGCATCCCCGCCATCTGTTTCCAAGGAACCCTTGGATGTCGGTTCCGCACGGAGAGAGGGACTTTCTTGGCAGCTTCGCCGATAATCTCAAAGGCTCTGACCACCGCATAGATCGTCTTCTGGTCTTGCGAGAACTCGTCCCAGGTCATTCCTGAGATAAATTGCGAAATATTTTGGGAGGCCTCTTGGATATCGGCCAGATAGTCGAGGAATTCTTGCCTTCCCCTCACAGGCTCACAACCTCACTGAGGATATGGTGGCCGATCAAGGGCTTGAGTGTGCTCTTCATGACCAAATCAACCTTGATGCCTAAGAGGGCGGACAAATCGCTTTCCAGTTGGATGAATTCGAACAAACTTGGTGCTTCGGTAAAATCGACGAGCACGTCTAGATCGCTGGTCTTCCTAGGTGTCCCCTGTACATACGAGCCGAATATACCGAGATAGCGGACATGATATTTCGCCCGCAAGATGGGCAACTGTTGGCGTAGAGTGTCCATGTATCGCTGAAGCTTACGCTGTGGCCCAGACTGTGGAATTTTTGCCATGACTCAATATCTCTTATTTGAATCGGGAACAATGATACGCGCACAGCCTACGTTCAAGGACTAAATCTGTCAATATTTTTATCGAACAGGCAGATGTCTTAGCTGTCTTTGTTTCGTATCTGATCCAGGAGAGTTTCGACCGGGGTGCCGAGTTTTTTGTGGCGATTGCAGGCTGAACAAGCTGGCACTACATTGCCTCTTGTACTTTTCCCTCCTCGGGCCAATGGCACCACATGATCCATGGTCAGATTATCTGCTCCGACGTTTTGACGACAGAAGTGACAGACTCCCTTTTGGATCTGGGCTTTCCACCATGGAGTCTTCCGTAATTTTTTCCCGCGTTCGCGCTCCACGCGAATATGGCGTTGAACGGCGTCATCGTCACCTAAAGAGTAGAACTGTTCTGGTTGGGTCATAAGATGAGGAGGACCTAAAGGTTCAAAAAACTTTATAGGGTAGAGTGGTTATGGTGTTTGGAAGATTGTAGCCTCTTGGCCTTGGATTTTAAAAGCCAATGAGGCTTTTCGACCTGGGCACAGATCCTTCGCGGGGCCTCAGGATGACAGACTGGTTAATGGATCCAGAGTCATGAATGATTGGTCCGCTGTCTGATCCTGGAAAGAGATTCCGGCCAACAACCAGCCGGAATGACAAACTCCAAGGAGATTGGTGATTGCGTGGACGGCTTGTCGCACGCTAATCCAAAGCCAGAGTCAGGCATTTGGCGGATCCGCCGGCTTTCAGAAATTCGTCGAGTTCCACCGGATGGGGCGTGTAGCCGTGTTGGGACAACCATTCCATCGTGTCCGGACAGCCGGTGGGTAGCACGACATGGCGATTGATACAGATTGCATTACAGGCAAACCGTTCGCCTTCAGCGGATGGGACGGCAAAGCGTTTGTCCTGCGGGATGCGAGAAGCCATCACGGTTTGGGCATAGGCGTCAAACGCGGGAGGAAGGTACAGAAGCTCTCCACCACTTAACGGACAAAAGCAGGTGTCCAGGTGATAAAACCGTTGATCCACCAATTCCACAGGCAGAATTTCTTTCTGGAAAATAGTCGATAACCGGTCGTACACGCCGAAATCGCTGCGTTGCCGATAGCCGCCAACCCAGAATTCCGGAAATCCCAATAAGTCCCCTGCGCCTTCAAAGAATATGTCAGCATCAAGGAGGATGACCTCGTAGCCCTTTTTGGTGAACCAATCAATGAAATGGCGTTCCTCACGCTGACGTTCAGGATGGCGGAAGCGACTGGGGACGGCCCTGCCCTCATGGAGGACACCCGCATTGGCCGTAAACACCAAATCAGGTAGGCCGGGCACCGGTTCCATGAATTCGAGTTTCGCGCCGATCTCTTGCTCCAGGACCCGGGTCAGCGTCTGCCATTGGGTTCGGGCGCGATCGCCGTTGGATTGATTGGATACTCTCATCCATGGGTTAATCTCATATTCGATGCCATAGTAATCTGGAGGGCACATTAATAAACGGCTCATGGTCTGGGTATCCTGTTATCCCTTCCAGCCAAGTTCTCTGGCCAGTTCGCGCAGAAAAGACGATGAATCCATAACGAGGCCGACCGCTTGAAAGCTTCCACGGTCACTCAGTTTGGTCGGAACGGCGGGATTGATATCGACACAGACGGTTGGTACCGAGGCCGACAGCAAATTTCCCGTCGCCACAGCATGCAGGGTGGAGGCGACCAGCAACGCTAATTCCACACCGGGAAGAGCAGCGCGCATAGCTTCTTGCGCTTTGATGGAATCGGTGATGACGTCAGGTAATGGGCCATCATCTCGAATGGTCCCGGCCAAGACCATCTGCACGCCCTGTCGCACACAGGCCGCCATAATGCCTTCTTGAATGACGCCATCTTCGACGGCTTGCTGAATACTTCCCAAGGCCCGAATGCGATTGATCGTACGAAGGTGATGCTCATGCCCATGACGAACTGAATGGCCAATACCCAGATTGTACCCCAATGACGTGCCATACAAGCTGGCTTCCATATCGTGTGCGGCTAAGGCATTCCCGCAAAACAGGACATGGATGTATCCCGCCTCAATGATCCATGCCAGGGCTTCTCGTCCCCCTGCATGCACGATGGCCGGCCCACCTGCCAACAACACCTTGCCGGTCCCCTGGCTTTCTTTTCGGGATTGTTGAAGGGTTTTCATCCGCCTGGCGACATCGATGATGATATGGCGGTATGGACGTTCGGAAGAAACCTGGGCCTCCATGAACCCGAATACGTCCCGTTCTTTTGGCCGCTCCAGCGGGAATACCCTGATCCCTTTCCGGCCCGTGACCACAAGCTCGCCTTTTTTTACCGACCCCATGGGAACCATGCGGGCGGAAAACGGAGTCGTCTTCACCACGATCGACAAATCCATTTCGGGTTGCGGGACATCGATCCAGTTTCCCTGCCATCGTATTTGCGTTGCAAGATGAGAGGTGGCATAAAAATCATCGGGCAGAATTCCGTCGGCAGGAGCCGGCATCACCATGCAATTTTCCTCCGGCTTCAACCACTGCACCATGGGGCTGAATTGTTCTGAGGATGACCTGCAATAATTCAGTGGTAGGAGCTTCGATACGGATCGTGGCATGAGACGGGTCTTCCCGTTTGGTTCCCACCGTGACTTCCGACAGGGTAAATGTCCCTCCTAACATCACGATGGTATCCAACACCTTAGCCAGGATGAGGGAGTCGATAATATGTCCGTGGAGGGTGACGATTTGAAAGATCATACGTGTATTTTACCATGAACAACTGTAAGAACCTGGTGAGTCAGTTGGTTAAAAATCCATAATGTTGCCCGGTGCTGAAGGGTTGATCGAAGCATTTCTCTTTAGACGTTTCTGCCTTTACCCGCTGGCTGCCGGGCGCGGGAAAACGCGGAATGATCGTTCTCATCGGTTTCCTTCGATGGTATACTATGACAATCGAATATCTGCCGAGGGAGATCAGATTTGAAGCATCGTTTGTGTACTGTTCTTTTGATTGTCGGACTCACAGGGTATGGTTGGGTGAATGGCCTTCAATCTTCTGCATGGGCTTCACCCGGCACCGAGGTCTTTCAAGGCTTTACCCAACACATCGGCGCTCAAATTGGAAAAGATAAGCTGGAGTTTTCTATCGCCGATACCTGTACGGTCTGGTTTTATAAACACATAGGCCAGAAGCCCAGGCCTGAGGTTGAGAAGATTCACTTCTTCTCTCTCGCGCAGACCGAGCCGGATTTGGATTGTGCGAAGCGGTATCCGGAGGGGTTGGAACAGGCCAGACAGGCCTTCGGGCACACGCAGCAGCTGCTCTCCCTCAGTCTCACCTTTTTTCAAATGGCCCTGGTGGGAGATGGCGATGATAACCTGGAATATAGTTCAGACGAAATTCATGATGTGCTCAATGCCTATCGGCTCCCTTTTCATGAAGGACAACCTTTAGGACGGTACACGGGAGATCTCGACGAGCCTGTTCGATAAGATCCGGAGAGAGGTTCAATTTCAAATCCTCATGGAGGGGATGCAGGCCTTGATGGACAAGGGATACCGCTTCACTGAGGCTGATCAAACGGCATTGAATCAGGAATTAAAATAATTCCCATGGAGGAAGAGGCACTCTATGGCATTCGTCCCAACGCCTCCCGTGACCGGCTACGCACCGTCTGGTCCCAGTCTTCTTTCATCTTCTCTTCCAATTTCGCTTTCGCTTCTTGCGCCCGCATGCGACCCAAGGCCAATGCGGCACAGGCTCTCACATGGGCATGGTCATCTTCCAATGCACGAATCAATAAAGGGATCGAGGGTTGATGTTTCAAGATTCCCAAGTAACTGGCTGCCATGCCTCGTATACGATGTTGTTTGTCACCGAGTGATGTTTTCAAGGTCCAAATAAAGAGTTCCGCCATCGGTTCGGTGATGGCCTCCAATCCACCCGCATCAAATTGGTTTACTTCTATCAGTGTAAAAGCCAGATCCCGCCGTTTGTGAGGAGACGGTTCTTTTTGAAAACGTTGCAGGAGTCGCTCCCTGAGCTGAAGGCGTTCTTTGCGGGCACGCCATTTCCCCAGACCGACCCATAGGCCTACTCCCATCACAATAAGGACTCCCAATATGGGGACGATCTCATCGGTGATGTAATCCTGCGTGTCGAAGGTCAGGTGATTCCATATCCATATGGCTGCTACGATCAGTCCCAGGACTAACAGGCCGATAAACGGATTGATGGAACGGCTCGTTTCGGGTTGAGTATCCACGCGCGGATTGGTCATGAGAGAGTATTTATTTGGCGATAAGGTATTCCGGTGAAGGTTACCATTTTGGGTTCAGGCACGAATATGCACCCCACCAGGGCTGCAGCCGGGTATCTATTCTTGACAGACGGGCCTATTCTACTGGATTTCGGTCCACGAACGCTCTCCAATTTATTGCAAACCGGGGTCGATCGCCATACGATCCGGCATATAATCTTTACCCATTACCATGCCGATCATTTCTCTGATTTTATTCCATTTTTCTTTGATGCCGTGTGCCATTCCAAGTTTGTCACGGTTCGTCCCGGCCTGACTATCCATGGCCCACCGGGGACCAAACGGTTATTTCAGACGATCTTTCGCACCTTTCCAAATTTTTCCGATGCGCCGTTTCCCGTGACCCTCAAAGAGGTCAAAAGCCGGTCCTTTGCCATTGGTGATACCCGGGTGACCCCGTGGCCGATGACGCATTCCGATCAACAAATTTGTCTGGGATATCGCCTTGAATATCAAGGGCGATCAGCGGCTTTTTCCGGGGATGCCGTCGTTTCCCCTCATCTGGTTTCGCTTTGCCGGAATGTCGACCTGGCTATTTTGGATTGTTCGTTTCCGTCCTCTCAACCAGGCGGAGCCCATATGCATGCGGAGGAGTGCGGGAAAGTCGCTCAGGAAGCCGGAGTGAAGCGATTGGTTCTCTCGCATTTCTATGAGGCGGCAGACCGGTCAAATGTGGTCACTCAGGCCCGCAGATTTTTCTCAGGACCTATTATGAAAGGGAAAGATTTAATGTCACTTACGGTCTAGAGTGGCTGGAAACACGGATAAGGCTAGGGAGAAGGATCATGATCCGTGGAAGCTTCCTCCAGGACTTGAAGCAGAGTCTGTATCCGCTCCGTCATGGGATTCTGTGGCTCCTGTTCATAAATGCCCAAGAGGTTTCTGAGCATACGGGCAAGAATCAGTCTTGTCGGACTCTTTTCCAAAAACTGCGGATGAAAGTCCAAGCCGGATGCCGTTAGAAATTGCTCACAGTCGTGTTCTTTTAAGAATGCTCCTCCGTTAAAACAATCCACAAATTGAGATGGGGTTTCTCCTTCAATTTTTACCAGGAAATGACCTGGCATGCCGACTCCGGTGAGCGGCAAACCCAAACGGTTTCCCACAAATACGTAGAGGGCAGAAAGAGAGATGGGAATCCCCTGGCGGGATTCGATGACTCGATGTAGATAGCTATTGTCGGGATCGTGGTAATGGATGCGATTGCCGGAAAAACCCTTGTCCTTAAAGAGGAACGCGCTGAGGAGTCTGGCGGCTTTCCCTGGCGGACAACTTTCGGAATGCCATTTTGTTCGAAACTCTTCAGTGAGGTGATCGAGGCACTCTTGATAATGAGGAATATTTATATCCGGATAGGCAACCTTGGCGATGAGGAAGGTCCCTTGCTCCCAATCCAGCTGGCGAGAGCAATGGGCGACGAATGTGCTGAATTCCTCTTTGAGTTGCTCAAAACGAATTTCATCTTTCACAAAGGCAACCCGGGGTTCCAAGGCGGTATCCTCCGCGCTGGCCTTTTCCAGAAAGGGTAAGGCGGATGGCCCGATTCGGACGAACTCGTGTTGGATCGTCCTGGCGACCTGTTCGTCGGGATCGGACAGCAAACGAAGCAACGCGTGAATTTTTGTCTCAGAAGGTGAGTGCACCAAGGTTAGTCCGGAGTAAAGACCTCAACGCTCCCCTCAAAGAGAAAAACGTGTTCCCACGAGAAGTACATGATTTGGTGAAAACCGTTAGCCGACGGAACGCTTAAAGGCACGGGCCCCCCCGTAGAGACACAAGGCATCGAATACGGCAAGGATCACAAGGGCGATTGCCACTTGGGGGAGAGCCTCGCTCCAGCCGGAAAGAATCAACGGCCGGATGGCATCGATGACCCAGGTCATCGGGTTGAAGAAAGCCAGCGTTTTCATCCAACCTGGCATCGCCGCTAATGGTACAAGCGCCGAGCTGAGAAAGATCATCGGGAGCGAAAGGAAGCCCAGCACCGAGAAAAAATCTCCGTGACTTTTCACGGAAAACGCCATGGCCATGGAAATGGCGGTGAGCCCGACACCAAACAGCATGCCGATGACTAAGATGAGCGCAATTCCTAAAATACCGGTTTCCGCACTCACGCCAAAAAGAAAAGCCACTCCCAGGATAACCAGTATTTGCATGGCCGTGATAGCCATCACAAACAAAAAGCGACTGAGGATGACGGACGAGCGTCTGATCGGGGTCGCCATAAGTCTTTCCAGAAACCCGTTTTCTTTATCAAACAGTAAATCCACCCCTCCTGCAAGGCCGTTGTTGAGCACGGTCATGACGACCACCCCCGCTGCGAGAAAACTCATATAGTTAGGAGCCTGGACCACCTGCACATCGGCGGCTCGCTGAAACAGATTGCCAAAAAAGATGAGCCAAAACAGCATGGGCTGGATCAGGGTAAACAGCATACTGAACTTTTCGCGGCTCAATCGCTTGACCCATCGATTGGTCAGGGCGAGCACCTCTTGTATTTGCTCATTCATGGAGAAACCTTTCCAGGGCAGTAGAAGGCTACAGGAATATGATATTAGGTCGTGGGCTCAGAGGGTTGGTCTTTGAGCGACCGGCCTGTGTGAGCCACAAACACGTCGTCCAGCCGCGGCCGATGGTATTCGATTCCATCCAACCGACATCCGACTCGATTGGTGGCCTCGAGAATAGCGGGCAACGCCTTCTCAGGGGCATCGACCCGGATATCAAGCCCTTGTGGAGTGGGACGAATGGCACGCACAAACGGTAAGGATTTCAAGGCGGTCGAGAGGGTGCCTATTAATTGGGGAGATGGATCCCCAAGAGTCAGCCACACGCCATCTCCACCCAGACTGGCTTTTAAATCCTTTGGGGAACCAATGGTGCGGATTTCCCCCCGGTCGATAATGGCGAGGCGATCACACAGTTGATCGGCTTCATCCAGGTAATTCGTGGTCATGACGATGGTCATGCCCTGCTGGCGCAGTTGCCGGAGATATTGCCAAATATTGAGGCGACTTTGGACGTCGAGCCCAAGGGTGGGTTCATCCAAAAAGAGCACCTTCGGGTTCGGCAATAAGCCGCAGGCGATATCCAATTTTCGTTTCATTCCACCGGAATACCCTTTGGCCACACGATCGGCATGTTCTTCCAGATCGACCAGTTTCAAGAGGGATGCAATCCGGGTGAGCGCTTCCTCCTTGGGTAGATGATAGAGATCCGCGAGCAACAGCAGATGTTCCCGTCCGGTGAGAAAGCGGTCAATGGCCCGTTCTTGCGGCACATAGCCAATGAGCCGTCGAATGGTATCGGCTTCTTTGACCACATCATGTCCGAAGATGGTTGCGGTCCCGGACGTGGGGCTGAGGGTCGTAATCAAAATTCGCAACGTGGTGCTTTTGCCTGCCCCGTTGGGTCCCAGAAGACCGAAAATTTCCCCTTGTGCCACGGTTAAGGAGAGATTCTTCACAGCGACGACGCTGTCGTAGGTTTTCCCAAGCCCTTTGACTTCAATGGCGACGGCAACAGACATGGTGTTTATCCTTGTGCCGTTCGAAGATCGGCAAGTTTAAAGCGGATCAGATCAATCAGGCGGCGAGCTTGCTGAATGAGGTGGTTGGATTCAAGTAAAAATTGTTTTTCCACGGGCGATAAATCAAGACCGGCTGAAAGGTTATGCACGAGTATAGAATCCGTGAGTTTGCCAGAAGCAATCACCTGGCACAACTCATGAGCATTCTTTCCGGTCAGATATTCCTGGGTGACCTGCTCCAAGGTGATGCGGGTCTCGACGTTCAGGGAGGAATTCCCATGTTGGGAATGGAGAATAATCCGCGCCTGGCGGTAGGGCGTGGAGACGGCTTGTTCTTCAAAGGCACACCGGTGAAGCCCTTGGAGGACAATGTTGAACCGGCCGTCAGCCAGTGTATGTGAGCTGATGATCCGTCCCACGCATCCTATGGGATAAATCGGGGGCGCCTCGTCAAACTGCTCTTCCCATCCATCTTTGAGTAAGGCCATGCCAATGCAATGCCCCTCACTGCATGTATCGTGTACCATTTCCCGGTATCGGGGTTCGAAGATGTGCAGGGGTAAATAGGTTTCCGGGAAAAAAACGACGGTGGGCAGCGGAAAAATCGGCACCATTTCCGGTATGGGAAAGGTGGCGGATTCGGCTGAGGAAAATTCAGTAGACATGCGGTACGATAGCCGAGGATTTTCGGGAAAGTCAACGTAAGAATATGGCGTGAAACGCATCCGTAAAATGAGAAATTCCTTGTAGGGCAAGGGATTTGTGCGCTATCAGACGGCATGTTATAACCGGAAATATGGGAAGTACGATAGGCTTGACCCACACCACCGTCCTGCAGGTAGAGAGGTGAGAAAGAGCTCTGTGGCGCTTGGACTCACACTCCCGGTCCTCCTGGCCTTATATGGAAAACCGCCGGTCTTTGCGGAGGTCGCCGCCTCTTCAAGCTCTGAATTTGCTTCTGCCCGCCCCGGTTACGTCTATATTTTTCCTCGCGATCATGGGAGTCATGAACAATTTCAAACCGAGTGGTGGTATTTTACCGGGCATCTGTCGACCACGAACGGCCGGCGGTTTGGGTACGAATTAACGTTTTTTCGTCGCGGAATTGACTCCTCAGACGTTAGGGATAATCCGTCCCCGTGGGCCATGCGACATCTCTACTTTGCCCATTTCGCGTTGACCGACGAAGCGAATGATCAATTCCAGTTCGCAGAGAAACTCAGTCGGGCCGGAATCAAGAAAGCGGGAGCCCAAGCGGGTCACTTGGATGTGTGGATCGATCGATGGTCGGTGAAGGCGGTGGCCACCGATCATCGACAATTTCATCTTCAGGCGCAGACAGAGGGTTTTTCCATTGATTTGACTGTTGAATCGCGAAAGCCTCCCGTCATACATGGCATCACCGGAGTGAGCCGGAAGGGCCAACACCCTGAGCACACTTCTCACTATTATTCATTGACCCGACTTGAGACAGCCGGCTCAGTGGTGGTAGAGGGGGCACGCATGGCGGTCACAGGGGTGAGTTGGATGGACCACGAGTTCGGATCCGCTGACCTGGCGGAAGAACTCGTTGGCTGGGACTGGTTTAGTCTCCAACTTGATAATGATCATGACATTATGGCCTATGGGCTCCGCCGTGCGGATGGAACGTTTGATCCGGCGTCCAGTGGAACGCTGGTCTCGCCAAACGGTTCGTCAACATCCCTTTCTTTTGAAGAGATACGCGTGAGAGTACAACACCATTGGACCAGTCCGGTCAGTGGCGCGCGATATCCCAGCCAATGGACTTTTTCAATTCCATCTGAAGGTATAAACCTAAAGATCTCTCCCCGAATGGCTCATCAAGAACTGGTGACCCGGCGAAGTACCGATGTGATCTATTGGGAAGGGGCTGTGGATGTCACAGGACTTTGGAAAGGGCGTGAAATTCATGGCCAGGGCTATGTGGAGCTGACTGGGTATGCGGAGCCGTATCGTCCCTTCCGGTAAGGTCCGGTTTTATGGCATCTGATAATCAAAAACCGTTCTTCCTGTCGAGAGCTCTCTGTCTCTGCGGCGTTGTCTTGCTGGTCGAGTTGATGGCCTGCGGGCAACGAAGCGACACCATTGTTTCCATCGCCTTGCATCCTTCTAAGCCCAACATTGTGTATGTGGCCACAGATGAAGCGGTGTACAAGTCTTCGGATACGGGAGCCACATGGACCCGGTTTGCCGGTGAATTAACCAGGACAAGAGTCATCAGTCTCGCGCTTGATCCCCAGCTTTCCGCAACCGTGTTTGCCGGCACGATGGGCGATGGGACATACAAAAGTCCCGATGGCGGAAGGACATGGCATCATTTTAATGCAGGGATTCAAAAAGGCACGATCTCGGCTATTGTCAATCAGATTGTCTTTAATCATTTGGGAACGGAGATGGTTTATGCGGCGACGACAGTTGGGGTCTTTCGCAGTCTGGATGGGGGGCGACACTGGACTGAACGGATGCAAGGGATGACGGAAGTGAATTTTGTGGTGACGTTGGCTATGGATCCTCAGCGTCCCAACGTCTTATACGCGGGAACCACAGGAGGCGTCTATCGCACGATCAATGCCACGGAAAGTTGGGAGAAAAAAACCACGGGAATGGTAGCCTCAGATGCCAAAATGGCTTCGATGGCTTTGGGTGTGAATGGTCTGGCTGTCGATCCGACGAACAGTGATGTGGTGTATGCAGGAACGACGAATGGCCTCTACAAATCAATTGATCAAGCGGAACATTGGACAAAAATCGGGGGAAGCATTGAACATGCCTATGTCAGTGCCATCCAGCTGGATCCTTCCAAACCAACCACGCTGTATTTGGCGACGAGCGACCGGGTTCAAAAAAGTGAGGATGGAGGAGAGACCTGGCAACCGAAAACGAATGGATTGGAAGCTGCCAGTATACGCAGTCTTCAGGTGAGTCCCAAGGACCCACACACCTTGTATGTGGGAACCAATGGGGGAGGGCTGTATCGCAGTACAGATGCAGGAGAGTCCTGGAACCGTTTGCCGCTTGTTCCCGCATCCGGAGACTAGCGTGATGTACATCAACTCATTAACCGCGCGTAGAGTGATTGATGAGACTCCACACTGGGAAACCAACGTGAAAATGCTTTCCGAACGATTGCCGGGTCGATGGGTTCTCAAAAAGTGAGAGTTATGCCCCTTTCCAGGAATCAGGTAGCAGGAACAAGAGGTCCATCATGACTCTGGCTCCATAGGTCGGGCCGAAGTCTTTACTATTTAATTGATCGTTCCACGTTTCGAAGGTAAATGGATGGGCACGGACGGCGAAGGTCCAAAAGCGTTCTTCCAGCGAGTCTCCCTGATCTCCATTGAAAATTCCGGAATCAAGAGTTGCTCCTAGCTCGACCTCAAACAAGGGTTGGAGAGTGCATGGATCATACCAGCCGTAACTGATAGATCCTTGCGTCGAATAGGAAGTTTCGGCCAGGTCATGAAATGCAGCGCCGGTAGCGATTCGACCGGCCCTCACCATTCCCGAAAACCGGAACGGTCTGAAAATGGCCGCGAGCCAGCTACCGCTGGCTCCACCCAGATATTCCATGGTTCTGACCGGTGACCATCGGCGGAAACCACCTCGGGCAAATAATTCGTGATAGAGACTTCCCGTCTGTGCACCTCCGCTGAGAAATACCACTCGTCGTTGTCCCAAAAGTTCCCACCATCGGGTGAGAGAACTGGAAATGGTGAAGTCCGTTTCTTTTCGTTTCTCTCCAACCGGAACACCGTCGATGCCATATAGAGCGTCGTGGACGAAATCGTTTTGTAAAAATTCTGAAGGTTGATTTCTGGTAGGGCCCACCCCCAAGGTGAGGTTTGTGCTCCATCCCTCGAGACGATTGGTCCAATGATGTGTCCAGGATGTCGTTATCAGATTTAATCCGATGGTTTCACGGATTCCATTGAATCGTTCTCCTTCATTATTGAATTCGGTAAAACGAAAGACAGACAATCCGGTAGCTAAGACCGGTTCCTGGTCGGGATAGGCAAGCGCCCCCCAATGGATTCCCGGAGCTGGGGTTTCGGCCATGGCTGATTGTGGAAAAATCCACCAACTGAAGAAGGCAATCACAATAAGGGAATATGTACGAATTGGATGGAACTTTCCAGGCATAATTGATGAGGAGGAAAACCCGAGGGGGAAGAGAACAACCTGACTGATTTCTAAAACCCTGTCAAACTGGTTGACCGTACATGTATTGCAAGCCGATAAGAGTTTTCACGGGCGGACTGAGAGAATAGGGAGGATGCTCGAACAAATTTAGAGATGAATCAATATGTTGAGAGGGGGAATTCAGAAGTCGAGGGCCTCGTTCACTTTTTCGACGAGTTCCCGGAAATTACATGGTTTGTCGATTATCGCATAGGCTCCCAATTCCCTGGCTTTGTGCTTGTATTTTTCGTTAATGACTCCGCTGAGCAGGATTACACGAGGGGTTCTTCCGTTCAAGGTACCGGTGACTCGCTCTAGAAGTGTCAATCCACTCATAATGGGCATGTGAAAGTCAGCAATGACGAGATCCACATGATTTTCTTCCAACCACGCCAGTGCGGAGGCGCCATTTTCCGATTCGGCACATTCAAATCCGGAAGATTCAAGTGCCCCACGCACCGTTCGTCGGACGGCAGGTTCATCGTCCACGATCAGCACATGTCGTTTTAAAGTAGGAGAGATTTTGCTAGGCAAGACTTTTTCCTCTAAAAAAAAACATGAGAAAATTTTATTTCATTTTGGGACGTCTCATCCTTAATGAAGTGTCCTCTATTTTTACATACGTAATGCGACCTGGGGAATACCCTCACCATAGATTTTGTATAGATTTTTTTTGGATACACAATGATTAAAAATTAGGCAAAATGATGACTGAGCCATGAATGATGATTGCTTGGAATGTGTAAATAGCTTATGCACATCATTGTCCACAGATTTAGTGGATTGAAAAATGCGAACATAAACATTTGAAAAATATGGATTATCAAATAGAAATTATCCAAGCTCGCAAAGAACACACTGGAATTAATGAACAGGTGCGCAATCTACTATATTTAGAGGAAACCGACCTTTTGAAATGAGTATTTCATATAACCTGAAGGGATTTGAAATATTTTAATGACCTGGGGAATTACCCGAGAAAATGATGGAATTTGTTGTCGGGACCGGGATGAAGATCAATGAAGCGAGAAAGCCTCATTTTTGGGCATTTTGAAGAGAAGCCCCAGAAAGTTTCAATTTGACCGTTTCGTATATTTCACTTCCTGGCAGAAGTTCTATACCTGGCAAGCCAAAGGCGATCGCTTGTTGGACGGCGATACGGGCAACCCTCATACGGGGAATGGTTTGAGACGGAAGGGCGTCTTGAAGTGCGGTAAAGGTGACAGGCGGAATCTTGACGGAAAAAAGGTCGCCGTCAGGAGAGGAAAAGATAAAACATTCAATGTTGGAAAACCCGACTCGATAGGTCAATTTGAAAGTAATATTGTGAGGCTGTAGTGAGTTGTCCTCAGAGGCAAATTGTCGAAAGGTGCTGTCGACAATTTCCTGCTCTACGCCAGAGGGGATACCGGATATCCATTCCGGTATATTCGAAAGATCCCGGTGGCAATACCCGGTAGGAGTTTGTGCTACACGCCAGGTGACACCTTCGATGAAAAATGAGAGGATTCGTAAAGCCATAATAGGATTTCAGCAGCGGGAAGTACGCGATGATCGTTTTTCCAATGGTACCCTTATGTCAATCATTAGCATATATGGAAGTTGGGACTCATGCAATTCCAGGAAGATTGATTAAGGCGAAGAAGGGAAAGAGTTATTCAGGCCATGACTTGAAAGTTAAAAAATAGACTGAAATGGAAGTTTATCCTCATTCTTTCCTTATAAGTTTTCGAAAACCACATATAATATTATTGGACAAAGAACTGGTTCGAGGTTAGAGAGATCACCAAGAGCTGGCCCTTTTTCATGAAGCCACAATGTATGGTAATTTCAAACAGCTTCCAGAAGGGATCATTGAGTAATTGTTCTGATGCCAACACCGAGACTCCGTAAGTATCTTCACCTTCAAAAAAATCATTTTAAACTTAATATCGGGTGGGCCACTTTACAAGAATTTTCTGAGCAAACTTCAGTAAGGATGACCTGGGCATATCGCCAATCACGTTTTTCATTAAGATGCGAACGAAGGGAAATTCAGTATGTGGCCTGCAAGTCTTTATCATTATAGAAAGCTGATCGGGCTGGTTGGTGTTTTTAGTATGTTACTGGGATGTGCCAGTTCTCCCGGCCACGAAACTTTTAAGGCGGAAGGCTTTCGGATTGCTCTGCCTAAACCAGGTACCAGGGTCGTCGTCAGAGGAAATCATTTAGAGGCCGTGAACCAAGCGATACCCTGGTTGAACGACCATCAATTACTTGTGGTGAATCGCTGGGTGGACAAAGATCTGACCATTCCGAAGACCGACCGTGGAGAGAAGACAGAACTACAGCCTCAAGTGCAGGACGTGGCTCATAAAGTGGGGGCCACATTGGTAGTCTTTGTGCATGCAGACGAAACGCTGTTGGATCGAACGAATCCCAAGAATGGTGAACATCATTCCATGAAAATGATGGGCGTAGAAGTTCAAGGGATAAATGTTGAAACAGGGGAGTTGGCCTTTGGAGCTATGGCATGGAATTCTGAACCTCTTGTCGCATCTAAAAGGGTGGTTCAGGATCTGACAGTCCTTGCTCTGGAAAAATCCTGGAAGGAATCGGAGATTGCTCCTCCTCAACAGGAGGTGACTCCAGAAATTATCACGAAACGCGAGACACCCCTGATGGCCCCCGTACTCGTTGAGCCATCTGACGCAACCATTGTCGCCCAGCCGGCGTCGGGAGAAACCATGGCGGATTCTCGAGAACAGGTGACGGTCTTCACAGAACCGCTTTCTGAGAAAATGCCTCCTGCGCCTGTCGTGACACAGCCGGAGACCGCTGAACTTTCCGAGACCTCCGAAGATCCCTCCTTGGGACTTCAAGTCGCGAGTGGGGCACTCTCTATTTTGTACATGCCCTTTAAAGCTTGTCTATGCCGGGCTTGGAGGATTTGTGGGAGGTTTTGTCTATGTGTTGACGGCAGGGAATGAACAGGCTGCTCAATCCGTTTGGGATGCCAGTTTACGAGGCACCTACTGGCTCACCCCCAACCATTTACAAGGCAACGAACCTATTCGCTTTAAGGGAGAGCCGGCGAATTAATCCTCCCAATCCCAATACGAAACCTCCACCGATGGGCATGCCACTGCCAGCGCTCCGATATGCGTGTGGCCGGCATTGACGCGAAAGAGTGAACATTCATCTTTCTGGCTTGGTCCATCCATCAACGCCACATTTGCCTTCAGGCCATCCGGGTCGAGTGTGATCTCACACTGTGACAAACCTCCCGATAATCCTATCCCCCGCATTTTGAGATACGCTTCCTTGCACGTCCAGTAGGTCAAGAACTCCTGTGTCCGGTGTTCAGGTGAAAGGGACGAAAGATAGGCCGACTCGCGTGGAGAGAAATACCTCGTGGCGATGTCATGGTCGCTGACGGTCCGGTCTAGCTGTTCGACATCGATTCCAACTGCGTGCTCAACCGTGACGGCCAGCAATGCCATCCCCTTCGTATGAGAGACATTAAATTGGAAAGGTAAAGAAATGGGATCAGCTAGTGTGGGTTTCCCTTGAAGGTTGGTCGCAAACCGAAGATTTACTGCGGGCAAACCCACATAGTGGCTGAGAAGACTTCGAAGAATACCCCGGGTGGAGATGAATTGGTTCTTGGCGTGTGGGACGCGATACCGTTCAGCTCTAGCACATTCCTCCGCAGAGAGGTTGGAGCGGTACCGAGCCGCTTGTATGGGGGAATCGTCCAGGTGAGCACGCCACACATGGACTCTACCAGGTGACAGGTTCAGAAAAATGTCTTGAGGGGGACAAGCCCAGGAAGTGGGGGCAACCATAGGTCTCTCCAGGATTGTACCGGCAAAAAGGCTTGGCTGAAAACCATTAATGAGGGAAATGTTCCAAGATTTGGAGGCAGGACTTCATACCCCTCAATGTGGATGCTTGACATATTAGTCGATGGCTCATCCACACTCTAAAAGCAGGAGACATCTATGCATTTTCTAATAATCGCAGAAATTGAAAGTAGTCGATTATAAGCCTGTGAACTAGGGTTTATTGGCAATATCCTCGATAACCTGACGCAAACCGGCGGTTACACGCGCGAGATGGTCATACTGAATATGGTCAGGCGTATCTTTAGCGGTGTGGTAGTAGGGATCTCGAAACAGAGCGGTATCGGTGACCATGATGGCCGGGAATCCTTCTTGCCAAAAGGCCCAATGATCCGACCAGCCCACCCCGGGCAACCACCCAAACAGAGCGGCGCCCTCTGAAGGAAATCGGGTGTGCTGCCGGAAATTTCCAACCGCCCGCTGCACCCAATCGCGGTTCGCGAGATTACTCACAAACCCGATAAAATTTCCTGTTGAAGGGTAGATGAGACTGAGTGGCAGGGGATAGCGTTGACTGTTGGGAGCTTCCGTATAATAACCGATGGTTTCGAGGCTAAACATAAGGATGATGTTCTCATTCCGCTGACGGCTGCGCCGGGCATACACCAGGCTGCCCATGTCCTGGGTTTGAAAGAAGGGCGGTTCCTCGTTGGCAAAGGCGACAAATCTGAGAGTTCGGGAAGTCGAGGAACCGGCGAACTGGCGGGCCAAGGCCAACAGGGCCGCAACGCCTGTGCCATTGTCATTGGCGCCGGGACTTCCTTTAACGGAATCATAGTGTGCGCCAATGACCAAGATATCATCGGGTCGATCGATGCCGCGTACTTCCGCTTCGATGTTTTCGCATATTTTTCCGGAGACGTCGAATTTTTGCCGGTGGACATCATATCCGGCCCTTTCGAATTCAGCACGAATGTATTCCGCCGCGAGCAAGAGTTTGTCGTATTGAAAAAGATTGCGTTCTCCAATTTGCCTCCCAAGCATGTACACATGCGTGTGGAGTTCCTTCTCCAGAGCCCGTATTTCGTCGGTCGCTAATGGCAACGCCCCTTGATAACTGCTCCCAGGCATCCACATTACGATAGCCCATCCTCCCACGCACACCAATCCCAAAAAGCCGCCGACCATGCCCCATTGGCCAACTCTCACATCTCTGTTCCTCCCTTGATTCGAGTGCAATCCCGGGTAAGAGGCATAGTTAATTGTATTGTGAAAAAGCTTTAAGAAGACGGAGATATTCCCGGGCGCCAGGCAGACATGACACAGCGTTGGGCGATAAGGGGCACGAAACTTTGGATGTCCAGGGAAATTGTCTGCATGAATTGGTTTGCTAATGTCTGATCGGTGAAGCATTCATAGACATCGTCCAGAAAGCCGCCCCGGAGTAAGGGGTGAAAAAGGAATTCTTGTTCCGGGCCGGTCATCACTTCCAGAGGGTATTCCGCGACGACAATTTTTTCCAACCCACAGGCTTCCAACCATTGTCGTGCATCCTCCGCCGAAGGGCGTTCGGCAATAAAGTCGGCGAACCTTACTCGTTCTTTGATGAACCCTTGTTGAACCATTTCCCGGTCGATCCGTTTCCATAAGGAATCAAACGTCCCGAGCGAGGGGAATGTCAGAACCAATTGCCCGCCCGGTTTGAGAAATTTCACTAATTGCTGAAGGGCTTCCTGGCGTTGGGGTCGAAAAAACATAAAAGACAAATTGCCGGTAATGCGATCGAAATAGCCCAGATCCAGTGGCAGGCATCGGACATCCCCCTGACGAAACTCCAGCGAGGGAAAATACGGTCCCTGTACCGCGCGGGATCGAACCAGTTGAGCGTGATTCACATCGACTCCTACGACCCGGCCGTTTGGACCAACTCGATGAGCAAGATAAAAGGCGGGAATCCCGTCCCCGCATGCCACATCCAGTATGGTTGCACCTTCATAAAGATCCAAGTGAGTCATAAGGCTTTCTGCAAAGGGCCTCGACCAGGGATCTTTTTTCGGCAATTCACACAGCCATGGCGGGGGAGATTTCAGAAAGGAAGAATGAGAAGGAGTAGGCATCATGAGGCACCTGGGCTGACCATCACACAAATCCTAGCATTCTTTGGCCCGCCTGTACGAGTGTTCCAGGAGTCCTGCTCATTTCTGAAAGGACTGATGTTTTGAACGGCTGCCCGAAGAGAGCCGCTATGAAACGTTGCTGTTTATGAGTGCCACCCGGTCAACACAAGTTTGCCGATCATGCGGCCTGATTCGACCTTGGCATGCGCGATTCTCAGGTTCGCCGCGTTGATCGGGGAGAGGGTTTCGGTCAGAGTGGATTGGATCATTCCCGCATCAACCCAATGAGCGACGCGTGTAAGCAGCTTGTGTTGTTCAATCATATCGTCGGTCTGATACATGGAACGGGTGAACATGAATTCCCAAGCAAAGATTACGCTTTTTCGCTTCAGGGCATTGAGGTCCACCGCTTCGATGGTATCGACAATACAACAAATGAATCCCTGCGGTTTAATGACTTCGCACATCGCGGCCCAATGCTGTTCTGTACTGGCATTATTAAGAATGTAATCTACCGTGGCATAGTTCAAGCGTTGAAGTTGATCGGGAAGGGATTTCGTATGATCAATCACCTCATCAGCACCCATTGTCCGGCACCAGGCTTGAGTCTCGGGCCGGGAAGCGGTGGCAATTACGCGGAGATTGGCAATTTTCGCAATTTGAATGGCAACGGACCCCACCCCCCCTGCGCCCCCAATAATCAAGATAGTTTTTCCCTCCGAGTCGCCTCCAATCGATATTCCCATCCTGTTAAATAAGGCTTCATAAGCCGTTATGGCCGTAAGCGGTAGGGCTGAGGCATGGGCCATATCCAAACACCTGGGCTTGATTGCCACGATGCGTTCATCCACAAGATGATACTCGCTGTTGGCCCCTTGGCGGGTAATGCTTCCTGCATAATAGACTTCATTTCCAGATTGAAAGAGTGTCGCCTTGGAACCGGCGGCTTCCACCACTCCTGCGGCATCCCAGCCTAATACTTGCGGTAAGTCCTCGTGATGATCGGTGCCTTTGGAACGCCGAATTTTGGTATCCACCGGATTGACGGAAATCGCCTCTACCCGCACCAGGAGGTCTCGCTCTTCCGGTTCGGGCCTGAGAAGCTCCAGGTCTCGCAAGGATTCAAGGTCTGTGATGGGGAGATATCGATTCAATCCAACGGCTTTCATGATTTTACCCTCTACTGAGAATTCATGGACGGCTGATCGTCCTCAATAATGATCCGGTGGAGCAAAACATTTTTTGCATTAAACCACTCTATCTGAACGGATGGCTTGAATTTATCAGGGTGAACGGTAATTTTGCCGAAATTGGGCGAGTCGTCGTTAAAGTACTCAAATCGTGGGTCTTGACTGGAAAGCTTATAGTTCATCTGGGCGGCTAATGGACCGAAAATAAATTCCTTCCGATCAGGGAAACCAGGCATTCGGCTCACCGCCGCAAGGTGCACATCTCCGGAAAGAAACAAGACGCCCGTAACGCCAGTTTTCGTTATAAACTCCAAGATTTCATCTCGCTCATCTGGATATTCTCCCCATTTATCAACGCGGGGATCGGAAAACGGGACTGAAGAGAGAATAAACTTAAAGCTGGCAGTGGAGGCAGCGAGCTGAGTCAACAGCCACCGTTTTTGGGTGTCTCCCAACATGGTTTTGAGTGTTGGGTTCCGATATTGACGGGTGTCTAGGAGAAAGAGCTCCACTGCCTGCCCCCAACGGAATGACCGGTAGAGGCGTGTAGGCTCCTGGTCCTGCTGGCGAATGGGCCAATAATCAAAAAAGGCTTGGCGACCAATAGGCATAAGGGGATGAGTCGAGATGAAGTCACTATCGACCTCGTGGTCATCCCACATCACATACACACTTGTTTCCGCGAAAAGACGTTCGACAAATTCATCACGGTTTTCTACATATTTGTCCCAATAGTCCGACAATTTTCGAGCGGGTGCCTCTTTATCTGCGTAAATGGTGTCCCCCAAAAACACAAAAAAATCCGGTTTCACCTGACGCATCGTCTCCATGATTGAAAAGGGCCGAAACCTATGACGCGTATCGCCTCCGATCACAAAGATGACCGGCGCGAAATCCTCTGCGTCAGGAGCCGTGACAAACTGGCAAGGCACTCCGGGACTTTTTCCTGACACCAGGCTCCTATACCAATACCGTGTTTTGGATGTCAGGCGTGTCAGAGGAATGCGAGCAGTAAAATCCGTTTCCGGAACGGTCGCGACCAGGCGGGTTTCCTGAAAGGTGGACCACAATGGGTCGGTGGTGTATTGGACTTTCACATGTTGGGGATCAATGGTTTTCAGCCACACGATGGCTTCATGTGACGTCATATCTCCCACGGCACAATCAAATTCAAGGCTGTCTCCCTCAGGGTCCTTGACTTCGTCAAGAGACACACAGCCTCCGAGTCCTCCCATTAACAATACGTACACCATACCCAGCCAATACGGGGATGTTGAAAAAATCTGCAAACGGTTTTTTTTACCCTTGAGGATACTCACGTTCTCTCCTGTTTTCAGTGAGGTAGACTTATTCCATGACGACATTCTTATTTCACCATATTGTTCGAGTTATCAGAATATATTTGATGGAAAAATGGCGGATGCTACTCCTTTGGGTTCTAAGGAAACGTCGTTTTAGGAATGATTATACAGATTGGTGGGGTATGTCGATGATAAGAAGGCAAGTAGCGCAAGAGGGAAGCAGGCGGGCGGAACAAAATTCACATGCTTGTAGCCTTTAACCTACAAATGAGAGTCAATAGCGGAGTGGGAGAGGTAAGAACGGGGAGTTTACGTATTTGGACCAGATTCAGTCACGCCGGATGGCATGAATGTCATGACAATACATGCTCTCCA
>CAWAXJ010000015.1:0-73710 GCA_963785905.1 uncultured Nitrospirales bacterium | reverse complement strand
GCTCGATATTCAAAATTCGTTGAATCAGGGCTTCATACGAAATGCCGGCTCGCTCGGCCGACTCGGCTAAATCTTCGCCATAGGCCAATTGGGCATTCGGATTGGCCTCCAGAAAATACAGATGCTCCTGGGGATCCAACCGGAAATCCATGCGGGCATAGCCGTTTAATCCTAAAATATGATAGGCCCGCTTCGCCGTTTGTTGAATATGCCGCACGAGTTTGGAGCTTAACCCCTCAACCTCACCCGATTGAATCCCATATTTTTTTTGATATTTCGTGCTCCATTTCACCCGGGCCGTCGCAATCGGCAGGGCATCAGGAGGAAGATTTTTCAAGTGCAACTCCCAAACCGGCAGCACTTGTAACCGTCGATTACCTAACACCCCCACGTATAATTCGCGTCCTTCAATATATCGTTCGGCAATCGCGCTCGTTCCCACACTCTGATGCACAAATTCAACCCGCTCCTTGTAACTTGTCTTCGTCATGGACGATGGACGCTTGAGAAATCCCCAGAGAGGCTTCTTCACTAATGGATTTGACAATGACCGGGAAGGGAAACTCCTCGGTCCACTTGACGACACGCCCCATGGGATAGACCACAAACTCAGGGCATCGTATGCCATGATAGGCCATGATTTTTTTTGACCAGCCTTTATCGCGAGTAAGCACGAGCCCCTTGGGATTACAGCCGGTATAAGAAACCCCTAAGAGCTCTAAATAGGACACGACATTTTGGTCGAACTCCGGATTCCCATTGAATTCTTCCAAGAGATTAAAGGCAATGTGCGGCTTCCAATCCGTCACCAGGTTATCGATGACGCTCAAATCATCCTTGACACCGACGGCCATCACCTCATGGCCAAGATCGCGCAGGGTGGAGACCACATCAAATTCGGTTTTCCATTCAACCTCAGCCAAATCGGCATGTTCCACATTGTCGGGTGGCACCAGATCCTGGTGCATCAACGCCATGACGCGAAGTTTTCTCATAACACCACCCGATGTCGTCCACCATGCAGATAGTTCATGGTTTGCACTGTTAACAATATCGTAAAATCCACTTTCGCCTGTTCTTCCGGAACGGCTAACCGCAAATTCCGTTCACGGCAATGAGCCGTCATATCTTCCAGAACCTGATCGATGGTGTACTGATATTCTCCAGTCCATTCAGCGACTTTCCGGCGAACTTCTTTTCGAAACTTCCTGATAAAATTTGCTGCGGACGGATTCGTCGATTGATCCGGATCCCCGGAAAATAACCGCCGCAAGTCCCGATCATAAAAATCGGGGTAATCCAGCCCATACCGTTCCCGTTTGTCTTTGTAATGTTCACGGAGGGTTTTTTGAAGCCGCCGGATCGGATCGACTTGAGCCTTGGTGGTCACGATCGGCGGAATTCCCGCTAATTCCTTCATGAGCCCATCCATATACTCCAATTTTTTGAGTGCCGGCCATCCGGCATAGCGCTCACGCCAATGCGAGTGAGGCGTCAACCACACGGCGAATGTTTCGGCGAAATCTTCGTCGGGATGACTCTGGGCATACCACATGTCGAGATGCAGCACAAAACTTTTGCTATAGGGCTTTGGCAAATAACAATCGGGATACGGAACCGAGGTATGCCCGAAAATCTGTTGACGGCTGCGCCGGCGCCGCAACCGGTAGGCATTCTCAATCGCGTGGCCGGTTTCGTGTCGAAGAATCCGCATGCACCATTCCGGCGTCCCGCCCTCCACTTCCAACATTTGATTCAGTTCCAATTTGGCTAACCGCGGATGCCCCATATAAAAAGGCACAGCAAGGCCCGGCACTCCATCAGGCGAATACCAATCGTCAGACAACCAGACATGGGGACGAAACAACAACCCTTGGCTTTTCAATTCGCGGTACAGTTGGCGAACACATGCGCCCAGCTCTGTTCCAGGAATTCGGATTTTTAAATCGCCCAAACGGAGGTCGAGAAGCTGTTCATCCGACCAGGAGACCCACTCAGGCTCTGCGAGTGCCGGTGGTTGAACGTCAGGCAACAGATCCAACACGCCACCTCCAACACCATTGCATGCTATTGATGGTCATCGATGTTCTTTCCCCAACAACGAAATGAATAGATCCTGCCTCGAATGAACTTCTCCGGGTCATCGGCAGAAACCGCCTGAATCATTACTCCATCCCATTAAATCACAGCATAATCCGTGTTTTAGACATTCTTTCTTTCCTCTCGTGGGTCGATAGCTTTTCCCATTTTGCCTATGGTAGATTGCACAACTTTTTTTGAACACTTTCAATCAACACCATGCAGCTTTTTTATTCACCCTCCGAGTCAGAGTTTCAAAAGAATCATTTAAAACGGTTTATTTTTGTGTCCATTCATCATGGGCCAAACGCTTTCATTCCACAATAATGTTGATTCTTATGACTCTTCACGCCTGACCGGAAGAACCGCAGGAGATTTACATATGCATCGCTGTGAAAAATGCCAGGGAACGATGTTGCTTGACCGGGAAGTTGACATGGAATCAGGAATGTCTCTCCTGGTCTTATGGTGTATTAATTGTGGCTTACGAAAACAAGCCGAACGTGCGCCTATTCCTCTCATCGAAGTGTGAGATGTCCTGACAGAACCGGCTGGATCTCTGAACCTTCCAAAGCAGGGAGGCGGATGAGGGCTAAAGATGGTGGAGAACGCCTCATTACTGAAAATACACTTCAGTAATGGGAGGGACGGTGCGACATGCGTTATCCCATCTCATCTCGCAGTACTCCGGTGATCATTCAAGAAAACCGCTTATCATCCGTGTACTTGATGGCGTGAGGACACTGAAACAATATGGGCAGAAGAAAAAGCGAATGGCGCCCGCAGCAATGATATCGGGCACAAGGAGAGCAAGAAACCCTATGGATCCTCATCCAATTCCATATTCCAGTATAGGTAATCCCGCCAACTTTCCGGGGCATGACGTATCCCGATCATCAAGGTGAGACGTGGAGTCCATTTCGGTTTGACGGGCTCCTTAAGTAACTTCATCCCGGCCTCATGAGGTGTACGACCGCTTTTCCGGTTATTACACCGCCAGCACGCCGTCACAATATTTTCCCAGGTTTTTCTCCCGCTTTTTGCGATAGGCACGACATGGTCAAAGGTCAATTCCTCTGTACGAAACCGTTTATAGCAATATTGGCAGGTATAGCGATCACGGGTAAAAATATTAATGCGAGAAAACTTCACCGCATGGTGATTCGACCGGAGTTTGACCATATTTAAGAGACGCATGACCGAAGGCAGCTTAAAGGAAATGGAAACCCCTCGAATATCCCGATCATAAAATTCAAGGACTTCGACTTTTCCTTGCCACAACAAATTTATGGCCTTTTGCCAATGCACGACTCGCAACGGCTCATAGGTGGCATTGAGTAGCAGGGTCATTTCCATACACACGTACCCAAAAAAAATCCCCAGGTTGGATAAAACTCTGATCCTATATCACCGACGAATCCATAGAATCAAGAGACGTCCTGAGCCGGTTGTTGCCAATGAAAGAAGTTGATATATTAAGCGTTTTGGCCGTATCAGGGATGACCATGCCTTCGAACTTCTATCCGGTTGCCAAGACTCAAGATCTTCCTCCAGGCACCTGTCAAAGCATTGAGCTCCAGGATTACGGTATTGCCTTATTTAATCTCGAAGGTGTGATCTATGCATTGGATAATACCTGCCCGCATGCCGGAGGGCCACTGGGAGAGGGTTCCGTAGAAGGGGAGATGGTCGAATGCCCCTGGCACGGCTGGAAGTTTCATATCAAAACGGGGGTCTGCCAAAAAAACCCTAGCCCGAGCTGGAACGTGCCTTGTTATGAGGTACTGGTGGTCGATGGAGTCATCCATGTCGCCCTACCGGGATCGTGAGGGGTAAGGGTAAGGGGTGAGGCGTAAGTAGTGAGAAGTAAGGAGCAAAGATGAATTCAGCAATTTCAGTCACGTACTTTTTCAGCCACCTACTCCTTACCCCTTACTTTTCACTCCTCACTTTTTATGGATTATACAGAACATATGGTTCCTCGCTTTTTCATGTAAGTCCCTGAAAGGTTCGTTTCCCATGGTCCGACGCCTGCCGTCTGGCCCAAGGGAGGGACGCTCTCATCCGCTCACGGGCTCTATTTGAGCAGAGCGAGTTGGTCCACCCTCCTCAGGCTGGCGTCCGTCCGCTCCCATGAGGCCGGACGGGGCGTCAATGGTTTTGGGACCGTTTGCCGGAACGTTGACACGAGAGTGGGGGACACATTTGCGAGGCGTTCACCTGTCAGCACTTTTTTACCGGCAACCCCCAAGATAGATTCCCAATACACATCGTCAGGCTGTAAGACCAGAACCATAAATTCTGAATGATCCCTTTTTACCCTTTGACATCGCTCAGGGCAGAATTTTTCAGCAACCTGCCAGAAAGAAATGAAATTTGATCGCCATGGGGAAGAGGGGGCAAATTCTCAAAAGGCATCAATTGTTGCGCGGCTAACGATATCACTCGAATCGATTTTTCTTTGATATCCACTCTCCAGGCATATTCCCTCTCGATCCATTCCGTAGACCCCTTCTCTCGAACAATCTTTCGCACCACATATTTATCTTCACCCTGAGAGGCCACCTGCCAATCTCCTTCTCGGAAGGGAATACCCTTGGCCTCCAAACCATCCACCAGCAGCTGAAGCGCTTCGGCAAGCGTGTACCCTTGCCGGGACCGGTGATTTTTGACCAATTCCAACGACTCCACCGCTTGGGGGTCATCCGGAAGGCGATATTCTGGTGGCTGAACATAGCGAGACAACAAAAAAATCCCGATCCCCAGACACAGAACCAGAATGAACCCGATGATTTTTTTATTTTGCCCAGGCATGAGATTTATCCATTGGTTAAGTCTTCTGATCTCCTGGTATAAATAGGCCGATCCATAAATTTCTCGACCGGACACCATTCATTGCACCCCAATTGATTGTTTGGATCTTATAGCACAAATCATCTCCACGCGACTCCTGCGCTTTTCCGAAAATTCCCCCGCCTCGTAACATACAGCCCAACCAACGTGTCCAGATTAATCCCCTGTCGGGCGGCTTCTGCCCTCAGACAACGCCCCTTTCAGGGCCTTCACAATCCTATTATTGTCGCGTGGAGAGCGAATGGCAAGCCGAAGT
The DNA here is from genome assembly GCA_963785905.1 of uncultured Nitrospirales bacterium. GTDB lineage: Bacteria > Nitrospirota > Nitrospiria > Nitrospirales > UBA8639 > Nitrospira_E. The sequence continues at coordinate 68,522 of CAWAXJ010000015.1, read as the reverse complement.
GCCGGCTTCGCCATTCCGAAAAACGTCCGGCAATCCCGAACCAAAATCCCCTGCCGGGCAAGCCGCGAAACGACTTTTTCGGTTACGCATCCCGGTGGTAATTCCACCATCACAAAATTCGCCGAGGAGGGGATGACCCGCAACCCACCGACCGTGCGCAACCGCGTCATAAAAGCGACGGCGTTCCTGCTGCATGAATTTCACGCTTCGTTGCCGATACCGGAATCATCCACCGCCGCCACACCGGCAACTTGCGCAAAATGGCTGACTGACCAAGGCGGGAGAAGGCGACGGACAAGAGCAACCGTCTCCGGCGCACCCACCAGGTACCCAAGACGAATTCCAGGCATCCCATAAAATTTCGTAAAGCTTCTGAGGATGAGTAGCCGCGCAGAGGTCAAGACATCCTTGATGAGAGAATAAGAAGGACAAAAGTCCATAAAGGCCTCGTCGACTACCAGCCAATGCCCGGCTTGTTCGACTTGCCGATACAGCTTTCGAAGCATAGGGAACTGACACAACTCTTCCGGTCGGACTATTCGGATTACAAATAAACAGGGCACTCGGTGATCGGAGACGATTCGCGTTTGTTCGTGTGAGAACCAGGACGGAAGTTTCCACGAGAAGCGAAAGGCTCTTCGAGGGGAGGAGCATATCTCTCCGCAGAGTCGGCCAGGACATAGGTACATCGCACACCGGCGACATGAAGTGACTCCTCATACTCCATAAATGTCGGACCCACCACATACCCTTGCCGAAGAGACAGGGCCAGGGGTAACACCCGAATCAATTCAGCCGACCCGTTACCCAACACGATGGAGTCCGGTGAGATTCCATGTTCTTTGGCAAGTCGCTGGCGTAAGGCTTCGGTAGAGGATCCGGATAATGCCCGCAGGCAGGAAGGGCATGCTCGGATCGCACGCAAGACGGAAGTTGGTGGACCTAACGGATTAATACTGGCACTGAAATCAACGAAAGAAGTCCACGGTCGTCCAAGTGCCTTGGCGACCTGATGGACGTGTCCCCCATGAACAACCGGCTGATTCACCACATCATCCACCCCAATAGATCATAACCAGAAACCCGCAGGCCATCACCATGAGGTGCAACGCGACAGGAATATGTGAAACAGATAACGGTGTTATGGGATCGCCTAATGTGGGGCGCTGTTCAGCCACCCCGTCATATCGATTGCGTCCCCCGAGTTGCACGCCAAGAGCACCAGCCATAGCCGCTTCCGGCCAACCACTATTGGGACTGGGATGTTTCCGCGCATCCCGACAACAGATTCGCCAGGAAGCGAGGCCCGGTGCCCAATCGAATTGCCGCAGCCAAACTCATCGCCACGGCCGTGAGCCTGGCCGGCAGCCAATTGGCCATATCATCGGCCCGGGCGGAAGCCCATCCGAATTCGCGATAACGGTCGGTACGATACCCAACCATCGAATCCAGCGTATTGATTGCCTTATATGCCATGGCGAAGGCGGGACCTCCCAGCGCCAGATAGATCAAGCGGCGCCACGATTCCATCGGAAGAATTTTCTGAAACGGATTCCAGCGTCGCCCGCACAATGTCTTCTTCTGTCAGGGCAGCGGTGTCTCGCCCCACTAACCGACCGACCTCAGCCCGAGCCGCTATTAGTGACCCTTTTCCCAATGCCCGGTAGACCCTCCAGGCATGATCCCATAAATCCCGTCCGGCAAGGGTGGTATAACCCAGCACCACCCACATCAGGACGCCGAACATCTCATGCACGTGTTCAGCCCACCCCAGGATCCACCGGGTAAACAAGAAGCACCCTAGAGGAAGTCCCGCGGCCAGTCCCACGCCAGCCGCCCGTTTCGCCAATGGGCTCGAAAGCCGCCCTAACATCTGCCGTTCATACTCTTGAATGAATATGCCCATCACACGAACAGGGTGAGGCATCCAGCGGGGGTCGCCTGCCATCACATCGAAAACGCACACCGCCAGGAATTTGAATCCCGTCAGGTCATCAGCCATGACTAGCCCAACGAATCCGGAATGGAAGGTCCGGGAGTGTTTCCGGTCAGCTCTGAGAGGCACGTCGGGCAGAGACAGTCATGATAGCGTTTCACAATTCCTTCATATTGGGCATCACTCACAGGCACATCTTTGCACCAGCATCGGGAGAGGCCGCACTCAAAAGCCCGACCGCAACGTTCGCAGTGTTTAGGATATGTTCGTGTCATGCATCACCCACGCATTCATTAAAAAATCTGGTGAATTATTCCACAAACCCTGTCAACTCAAAGACGAAGGGAGCCATGATCAATAAGAGCACTTCGATCCCTTCGTTCATGGCTCCGAGCACATCTCCGGTGATGCCGCCAAACTTCCTGGACATCCACCGGACAAACAGATCGAATCGCCACGCACACTCCAATCATCAGCACGACTGCAGATACCATACCGAACACTCCCCACAATCCCAATCCCAAGACGGTGGTCGCCACCAGGACCTCCCGCCACGACACCGTCCGAATAAACGGTGCAGCCAAGCCCTCCGAACGTGGATAGACAACGCCCAATGAACCGATAACCATCGCCCATCGTCCCACGGCCGGCACACAGAGCAACATTCCCTCTCGAATTTCTACCGGGAGGGTCAGAAGTCCGGCATACCGTAGCCCCAGAAGCAACACCAAGCCCGCGGCCCCCAGGGCTCCGATGCGGGAATCCCGCAGGATGGCTAGCCGATGCTCGGCATCCCTTCCTCCTGCAAGAGCATCAACCGTATCCGTCCAACCATCCAGATGGAGACCTCCTGTGACCAGCACGTAAAGCACCAGAAGCACCATATTCGAGACCACTGGAGGAAAAAAGCCTTCCGATAAATAATCGATAATGACAAGGCCGGCGCCAAGGATAAATCCCACAACGGGAAACCAGTAAAGCGAGGCTCCGAACGTCGCGACAGTAATGCCCGATGCCGGTCTGCCCGGAAGAGGAAGGATGGTGAGAAGGTGCCAGGCCAAAGAAAAAGAAGTCCATAGGCTCCTCATGCCATTTCCGAAGAAGATTGCGCGGCTCCATCCACACCGGCACTCTCAAAGGTCGCCATTTGGGTCAGACACGCCAGACTCGATTGGAGAAGTCCAATGGCCAAACAGGCGCCTGTGCCTTCCCCGAGTCGAAGATCCAAGTCCAACAGAGGACGAAATCCTAACGAGTCCATGATGATGCGATGTCCGGGCTCCACAGACACATGAGAAGGAATCATATACGCTTGGCAATGGGGGGCTAGGTCGATCGCCAATAAGGCAGCAGCCCCGGTGATAAATCCATCCAGGACCACGGGTACGTGGCATGCCGCCCCACCCAAAATAATTCCCACCAACCCGCCGATTTCAAATCCTCCGACCTTTGCCAAGACATCCAAAGGATCTTTAGGATCAGGGTAATTGAGAGTTATTCCTTGTTCGATCACCTGTATCTTCCTCGTCAATGTTTGAGCATTCACTCCCGTTCCTAAGCCGGTCACCTGATGCACCGGCCTGCCCGTCATGACGACAGTAATCGCACTACTTGCGGTGGTATTGCCAATGCCCATTTCTCCAAGTCCGACCAGACGGATCCCTTCTGCATGGGCATCCATCACAAGACGGATTCCAATTTCAATACTCTGAACTGCTTCCTCTCGAGACATGGCCGGACCTTCGAGAAAATTTTTCGTTCCCATCCCAACCTTGCGAACTATCAAACCGGGGAGATGGCCGAAGTCGGTACGCACACCCATATCCACCACTCGCACTTTTGCTCCAACCTGCCTGGCCAAGACATTAATTGCGGCCCCACCTTTGATGAAATTTTGCACCATCTGAGCGGTCACCGACGAGGGGTACGCACTCACGCCTTCTCTGGCCACTCCATGATCCGCCGCTAAGGTGAAGACCAGGGCTTTGGGGATGGTTGGCGGAAGCAATTGAGTGATCGCGACATACTGAGCGGCTAAATCCTCCAATCGTCCAAGCTTCTCACCGGTTTAGTGAGCCTGTTCAGGGCCTCCTGAGTACGGGCAAACAGATTCCGGTTGACGGGTTGAATACGTTCAATAGTTTCTTGAAGCCGCATATCCCAAACATTCGATGACTATTTCAGCCCGAAGGGGGAGACCACTCACCAAAAAATACACTTCATCGGCTTCGGCTGCGACCAATTGATTCATCCGGCCTGCCACATCTCGAAATGACCGGCTGATTGCATCTCCGGGCACTAACCCTAACCCCAATTCATTACTGACCACGATCATTTGTCCGGAAAAGGCCCGAATCCCCAGAAGGAATTTCCTGACATGGGTCAGGACCTGCGCAGGTCGCACCCTGTCTCGCAGGAGATTATTCAGCCACAGGGTCAAACAATCCACGACCACGCTGGAATACCTCTCACCATCCGCCGTAAACCACTCTGCTAGCCTGAGTGGGAATGTCGAACGTTGCCCAGCCGCTTCCTCGTGATCGCTTGTGTTTCTGGATACGAAGAGCCATTTCTGAATCCAACGGTTCAGCCGTAGCCAAAAACGCCCGAGGCGATCGGGTCTTTCCCCGGTGTAACGCAAAGGTACTTTTACCGGAGCGTGCTCCTCCAAGCACAAACACCAATTTGGCTGGCATATTCGTATTAACCTGTTCGTGCGATGCCACACCTTTTGCCTGTCTTTCACGAGCCACGAGGCTCCGGCCGTGTGGACACAGGCGAATATTTACGAGATGGTGGCCATACAGGTCTTCCTTAATAAAAGTGACAATTCGGCGGAGTGTTTCGAGCATAGATCCAGATGACACTTCCATTCCAACGGAACCGGTACAGTACCAGATCGTTAGGCGATATTCGGCTCTTTGTCGTTCCCATAAAAACTCAGGTTCTCCCTGAGTTTTTGCCACCCAACGCGCAAAGACAAATAGGGCATCGCTCAGCCGATTTAAGAATTGCACTAAATCCTTCTCTACCTGCTCTTGCCGGGAGAAGCCTGACGCAGAGTCGCTCTGCCCGGCGACAGACAGTTCGAGCTAGATGGAGAAATGCGGAGAGCATGTCCTCCACCCGGCAAAATGAACTCCTTCAACGGAGCTAAATCTTTTTGGCATTCATCGATCATCTGTTCCAAATAGGCCACATCCTTCGGACCCCACGGTCGGCATATTCGGAAACGACTCACCCGGTGCGGTGGCCAGAATTCCCCCCAGATCGAATAATTTATTTTGAACCCCATCGAGCACATACCTCCAGATGACCCAGACGCCTCAGGATTTGTTGCCCCACATGTCTCATTATTCACTCGAACCAATCCAATCACCGAATTCAATTCATCCACAGTTCCATAAGCTTCAACGCGTAACGCAATCCTTCCAGACTTCCTGCCCACCGGCTAAGCGTGTTTTTCCCTCCATCGCCCGTGCGGGTATACACTTTTGAGATTCGCATCGCGTGAGTCTCCCATACAAGAGTTAAACGATCCCGTTAGTGCTTATAGCGTGCATTTATTCAAAAAAAACCATCTCAATGATAATCGTAGAAGCCAGCCAACCGACGGCCACAAGGGTTACACACCTGGGGATAATCCTGCAACGCCCCTAGGGACACCCACCGTATACACGGCACGGCCGATCATTTCGCCAAGCACGGTATGTAGACCGCAGTGATCCTCTTTCGACCTCACCGCTTGCCCCTACTACCAGACAATCCGTCCCGGTTAAGTCGGCCGGACGATCTGTTTTGCGGCTTGTCGCACCGGTTCCCGAAATGCGGCGGCTTTCGCCGAGGCGGCGATGTGGATCGCCTCGGACGCGCCCGCGGATCGTCGGAAGGGCATTGGTCGCCACGACAAGATTCACCGTGCCGGAAGATCCGCATCGATACCCCAGCTCAACATCGGCATCGTCCAGAACGGAGCGGGCATTCGACAGACCGACGGTTCCCCACCACATGAACCCATGCGCCGGATGACATTAAGAACAAGCAGTCATGATACGCGCTCACGTTTGCAGCGGTCATCAATCCTATGGTGTCCTCCGGAACAAGACCGTTCGCGGTCAACAGATGCTGGAAGTCCCCGGCGATCATGTCGGAGGAACCCATTCCGTGAAGTTCCACTTGACGATTCACGACTGCAGACGCGGATACCTCTCCCCCTTCCACGGTGCCCAACTCAGGCATTGGAACACCTGCGGGAATCGGACAATCAAACATTGGGGCACAGTATGAATTTTGAGGGAAGGTGTCAGGGTGATCATCGGCTTACCTTTTCTAGAGGGTTCAGAGAAGGGGAAGACGTTCGCCTGGCTCAGGATCGGAAGAATCCGGCTGATGCCCGATGCGATGTCCCCAGGTCTCCTCATGAACGAGTTGCTCAAGCGGGAGTCGTTTCCGCCAGCCGGCTTTTTCCAAATCCGGCTGATCAGCAAAGTTTTTCACAAAACCCACGCATAAATAGGCAATGACCCATACGTCTTGAGGGATACCGAAGAGTTTTTTTAAGGCGTCATAATCCAAAATCGACACCCAGCCCACACCGATACCTTCCGCCCGTGCCGCAAGCCAGAGGTTTTGAATGGCACAGCAGGTGCTGTACAAATCGGTTTCAGGAACGGTGGCACGCCCGAGGATCGAGGGCCCACCCCTGTCCCGCGTACAGGTCACACAAATATTGACGGGGGATTCCTGAATCCCTTCAAGTTTTAACCCTCGATACAAACCGGCTTTCTCTCCATGATAGGACAACGCTGCCGCACGATTCGCTTGAACAAAAAGATTTTTCACCGCCTGTTTGGTTTCAGTCTGTCGAATGATCAGAAAATCCCATGGCTGCATATAGCCCACAGAGCCCGCATGATGGGCGGCTAACAGGATTCGACGGAGGATGTCTTCGGGAATCGGATCGGGAAGAAAATCTTTTCGGACGTCCCGTCGCGCAAAAATGGCCCGATACACCGCCTCCCGTTCTTCACAAGAAAATGCGCCTGGTTCCTGTGCCACATTCGGTCTCAAAACTCGACTCCCTGTTGGGCCTTGATCCCTTTTCGAAAAGGATGTTTGATCATCTTCATTTCCGAAACCAGGTCGGCGGCTTCGATAAGCTCCGGCTTTGCCCCTCGTCCGGTAATGACCACATGAAGCATGGGCGGACGCTTGGCCACGGCTTTCAGAACGTGTTCCAGCGAGACATATCCATGATGAATCGCAATATTCAATTCATCCAGAATCACCATGCCAAAGCCCGGATCCTGAAGATACCGTTCTGCAACGCCCCACGCCTTTTGAGCCACCCGCGTATCCCGTTCACGATCTTGTGTTTCCCATGTATACCCTTCACCCATTCGAAGAAATACCACCTGGTTGCCGAAGCTCTTCAGGATTCTTTCTTCTGCAGTATCTATCGCTCCTTTGATAAATTGCACTATCGCTACCTTCATCCCATGTCCGAGACACCGGATGGCCATGCCCAGCGCCGCCGTCGTTTTTCCTTTGCCTGCACCGGTATAGACCATCAATAAACCCTTTTCTTCCTGTGCCGCCGCAATTCGTCGATCTACGGAGGCTTTCAATCGTTGCATGCGAGCCTGATGCGTTGAGTCGCTCATCGGATACTCCCTTTATCGCTTGTCCGACCCTTGCTGCTTCGACCAACGCCAAAGGGACATGAGGATGACTGGAAAAATGCAAATGCGTATACAGCACGTTGCCAACCGTGATGCCATCGCCTCCCCGTTCCCGTCCTTGCGCATCGGTGAGATGCCCGAGATAGTCAAGATCCCCCTTGGGATGAAGCGTCGAATAATGAAACTCATGCCCACGGATTCGCACGCCCTCTTCTCCAAGAAGACCTCTGCGAGTCAACGTCAACTCTCGATATCCCAGTGTCATCTTCGTCCGGCTCATCGCGGTCTCAGCCGGAATCACCCCGACCATGTCATACACCGTTCCATCAAAATCTCTGAGAGTTTTAGCCAGATACATCAATCCACCACATTCCGCATAGACCACTCCGCCCCTTGCCGCAAATTTCTGAATGGACTGACGCATGGTGCGATTACGTTGCAACGCACAAGAGTCGAATGTGCATAGCCATACACCATCGCGGCGGCAGATCGGGCCATGGCACTCCCATCCACGACCAGGAGCACCGGAGCATTCAGTTGGTGAGCCATTTCGGCCGTGCTCCCCGTTTCCTTGACCGGGGAACTTCCATCAAACAGCCCCATCATGCCTTCGATGATCGAGAGGTCGGCCCCATGAGCCGCCTCTTGAAAATTCCTTCGGTTCAATACCGCTCCGAGCATCCACCCATCCACATTTCTGGATTCGCGTCCACAGGCCAACTGATGATGCCCTGGATCAAGAAAATCAGGCCCGACTTTAAACGGTTGAACCGTGCGACCCTGAGCACGAAAGGCCGGCAAGAAGCGCCAACGTTACCGTCGTTTTTCCGACTCCGCTATGCGTCCCCGCAATGACGAGTCTGGGAAACCTCATGGATTGTCACTCGCGAATCGGAAGATGTGACACCGGAAGATCAAATGTCACCCGAACGCCACCGAACACCGATCGTACCGGAGTGCCAAAATACAGCACTTCTTCATAATGCCGGTTCAGAATATTGTCCACGCGAACATACCCTTGCAGCGAAGGCGTAATATTATAGGATGGCTGCAAAATTTATGACATGAAAATCCGGGAGTCGCTGCTGATCGCCGGTTGTATTATAATCGAGAACCCACATACCGGAATGATTGAGGTAATACTCAAGGGAGTGATGGGCTGATACGTCAGCACCACGCTCCCTTGATGAACCGGCCATCGAGGCAGCCGTGTCCGCCGTCTCCAGATCTCTAGTGATTGTATAGGTATACTGCCCCTGAAAATCCAGCAACTTGATATACGGGAATCCTTCAGCCAAGACCAGTTTGGCGCTTCGCCTCCCAGCCCTGACTTTTCGCAGATCCGATATTCTGAGCACAAAATCCAAAAGGCGTGAATGGCGCACAGCCTACAGGGTCAAACGCCGTGACGATCAGTTGACGAAAGCGATTCCAGAAATACCCTCCACTTACGGTGAGTCGCTTTCCCAAAACTGCTGATCGATCCCGACATCCAAACTTTGACTCTTTTCCGCCTTGAGATTCGGGTTTCCGAAATTCGGAAAAAATAATTCATTAATGATGGAGCTCGAAATCCTGTGGCATAACTGGTCCGAAGCTTCGTACCTGTCTCCTTGACAAGATAGCCCCCCGTCACACGATAAGTCGTCGCATCCCCGAACGTATTATAGGAATCCTGTCGGAATCCCCCCGTGGCAAAAAACCGGTCAAACAGGTTCAATTGGAGTTGCGCAAATCCGGCATGGCTGGAAAGCTTTTGTTCGGAAAACGTTCCTCTATTTTCTCCAAGTTGCTCTCGAAATTGGATATCCAACCGTCAGAAGCAAAGGTTCGCCAATCTGAAAATTACTCTGCCATTCAATCCGATTACTTTTGGTTCGAATATCTGAATTATTAAACGCTCCCGGGACATCCTCCAGCCCTGTGGTAATACTGCGCTGATTTTCCCCGGCCTGGGTGATTAATGTTCTCTCGAGCTTGCGAGAGAGTAATCTTCTGGTCCCACCAGTCAGTCATCGGCTGATGATAACTCCCGCTATAGATGAATTGTTGCCGGTGGACTGCGCTTTAAACACATCGAAGGGCCCGCCAAACGTGCTGGAATTATCGAGATCGATATCGTTATTGATCCAGCGGAACGCCAATTCGAACCGTCCGTCCCACGGTCCCTTCACCCCTAACAAAGAAGAGGCCTGCCAATTGCGAAACGCATCCCGCTCACCGCTCCCCGCCGATAATTCACCGAAGAAAATTTGGCTCATGTCCCATCGCGACAATGTGGCAGAAAAATCTACCGGTCCCATTTGTCCGGCAAAACTCCCTCCTTCTCGAATAGAATTAAAAGATCCGTATTCGGAAAAGATTCTGGCAACCGGATCACCTGTACCGCGCTTGGTTCGGATGTCGACCACCCCACCGACCGCATCAGAACCCCAGAGCATGCTCTGTGCCCCCCGTAGGACGGTCACGGATTCGATATTGTCCGTGGTCATGGTACCGAAATTAAATTCCCCGAGTGTCGCACTGTTCACAATGGCACCATCAATGAGCACCAACGTTTGAGCCGAACTCCCTCCCCGAATCCTGACGGTGTTGGTCGTGCCCGGCCCGCCAGAGGAAAACGTCGCCAGACCCTGGCTCAAATTGATCGCATCCACAAGCGTTCGACTGTGTCGGCGCTGCATGTCTTCTTCGGTAATGACTTCAACCGCACTCGTGATTTGAGTAAGGGGCACGGGTGTTTTCGTAGCCGTCACCACCACCGGGTCTAATTCGACGATAGGCTCGGAACTTTGAGGATCTGCTGCCCCAACCAATGATTGGAAAGAATAGAGATATGGCGAGCAATCCCAAAATTCGAAAACATACCGACGAAACAAATTTGAACGAAGAAATCCTGAAAACATGATCCACCTCCCTTTCGCACGAAGGGGTTTTATGGAAGAGACTGATTGTCGGGTATCCTGACTTGCGGATCGTCGCTTTTCTGCGCCTTCTCATGGACATCATGTCCACAATGGACTCTTGCAGAATCACTCCCCGCTAACAGTGGCGGCACCGTGCTGGATTTGCACCAGCTTCCCCGTCACAACCGTCGATGTTCCGCTAAATAACCCTCCTCCTTTTTTAAATGGTTAATACCGATACTGAACGCCATACACCGAAAAACCGTCACCGCGACTGACTTCATCACTCCACTCGATCACACAGGCAAGGAGACTCGGGGTAACCCCGATTGCGGATGACGATCTACCAGAACCTGGCACCCGTAGACCGATTCCAACAGCTCAGGACGCAAGACTTCTCGAGGAGATCCAACCTTCTACAATATGTCCATGGTGCAACAACATCAGTTGGTCACAGTATTGACTGGCCAGATTTAAATCATGAGACACCAAAATCACAGTAAGGCCACGCTCCCGATTCAGCCGCCGAAGAATTCGCGCAATATCTAATTGGTGGTGCAGGTCCAAAAAAGCAGTGGGCTCATCCAGCAGCAATATCTGAGGCTCCTGAGTGAGGGCACGGGCGATCACCGCCCGCTGACGTTCCCCTCCCGACACATCCGTGACCAGCCTGGATCCCAGCTGAATGACATCAATGTCTTCCATAGCCTGATGCGCGATTCGCCAGTCGTCAACATCCTCCCAATGCCAGCCACCCCAACCCCGATGATGAGGAAATCGGCCCATCAGAATCATTTCGGCGATGGTAAACGGGAAAATCTGCAGCGTCTCTTGCGGAACCAAAGCCACCTTTCTGGCCACGTCAACTTGGGACAGGAGGGAGAAGGAATCTCCAAACAACTCAATGGTGCCGGACCGGGGACGTAGGACCCGGGCAAGGATCTTGAGTAAGGTACTTTTTCCGGAACCATTGGGACCAAGAATCCCTAGGATTTTCCCGGAATCAATCGAACACGTCAGGTCCTTGAGCACCAATTCGGGGGTGTCGCGGAAACGAGAGCCATAGCCAAAGGCCACGTCTCGAAGAACATATGCCGGTCCGGAAAAGAATTGTCCCGAGTCCATCATCACATCCCCACCCGCATGTTACGAGTGGTGAGCAGATATAAAAACACCGGGCCGCCCACCAACGCCGTCACCACTCCGACAGGAAATTCACTTGGACTCAAGACGGTCCGCGCCACCGTATCGGCCAACATCAGAAACATGCCTCCCACAAATCCGGCAGCCGGAAGTAAGAGCCGATGATCCGCACTCACGACCAGGCGGACGGCATGCGGCACGATCAGCCCGACAAACCCGATGATCCCGCTAAAACTCACGACCGCCCCCGTCAGAAGCGCCGCAGCGACAAACACCAACTTCTTCACTCGCTCAACTTCCACCCCTAACGATCGGGCCGTTTCTTCACCAAGGGTTAAAAGATTTAACGACTGCGCTTGTGTCGCCAGGACGATCAACCCAATTCCAAGGTACAGCGCCAGAACCCCAAGGGTGGGAAAATCCGGCCCGGTTAACGATCCCATCAGCCAGGCATACATCCCGAACGCCCGATTGGGATCGGCCACACTGGTCAGAAACATGATGAACGCGGAAAAAATGGCATTCAGCACCACACCGGCCAATAACAGGGTGTAGATCGAAAAACCATATCCAGCCGATGAAATGCGATACATGATCAGCAAAGACAGTAACGCCCCCGTAAAGGCGCATACGGGCAGAGCCGACACACTCCATACAGAAAGTCCCACGCCAAACAGCAGCGCAATAGCAGCCCCCAACGCCGCCCCGCTGGAAATACCAATGATAAAGGGATCTGCCAGGGGATTGCGCAATAAGGCCTGGAGCGCAACCCCAACCATCGCCAGACTCCCGCCAACGAAAAAGGCCAGTATCAACCGTGGCAGGCGAACTTGAAGCAGAATGACCGCCGCCGGATCCGTTCCGACACGAATGGATTCGGTTCCCAGCAGTGACCTCAACCAGAATGGACCAGATCCGGGAGATGGAAATCGGCTCGGTCCCAAATCCAAGACAGACCAAAAGGGCCACCACAGCCAACACAAACGAGACGCCCACACACGAGAACCAGCGACGGATCGTGAGCGTCGGCAACGAAGAGATTGGCATGGGCATAGGCGGCGGTAAGTGAACCCGCTCACTCGCCACCGTTGAGGGTGGGGAAATGGTCAAGGGAGGAACTTTTTCCATGGGTTTCACAGAAAGCGTGGTCTTCCCGGAGTCAATGACCACGACTGCGCCACCGACTCATGGGGCAAAAAATATGGTGTTCTCCATTGCATAATCAGGATGATCAACGCGCCAGAGATTTCAATTCGGCATCTCATCCTGAGTCACCTCCGGGTGCAGAATCTTCACTAATTGCTTCAGCCCCTCAATGATCCGTGGACCGGGACGATTAAGCAGGTCGCTATCCACTTGAAACAACTTGCCGTGTTGGACTGCCGAGAGCGTCGTCCACCGTTTCCATGAATCCTGTTCCGACTGAGGAATCCCTTCCTGCCGCCCAACCGGGAACAGCAGGATATCCGGATTTTGTCGTAAGACTTCTTCCATTGTCAGGCGCGGATAGGGAGCGCTCGCCTGAGCAGCCGCATTTCTCCCGCCCGCCAGCTCAATCAGTCGATGAATGAAACTCCCGGGGCCCACGGTGATCAATGGTTCGGAATTCAAGATATACAACAAACTGGGACGAGGCAGGTCCGCCAACCGGCTCGACAAACCGGCCAGTTGTTTCCGCATGAGGGCCGCTTTGCCATTGGCTTCCTCCGAACGTCCCAGCATGCGCCCCAATAACTGGATGTGGGCGAAAATGTCTTCCACTGTGTGTGGGTCGAGGATAAAGGTGGGAATCTTTAATTGCTCCAGTTTGCTGAGAAGGTCGACACGCAGGAAAGTCCTTGGCGCCAACACCAGTTGCGGTTGAAGTGCCACAATCGTCTCAAGATTGGGAGTGGCATAGCCCACCTTCGGCTTGGTCAAGGCCTCCGGAGGAAAATCACAGAATTCGGTGACCCCGACAATTTCTTCGTCCAACCCGATGGCAAAAAGAATTTCGGTCACACTTGGAGCAAGAGAAACAATACGCTGAGGAGGCTTGGCCAGATAGAGTTTCCGTCCCAGATCGTCCACAAATGTGCGTGGAGCGACATTGGCCATGAAGGGCATGCCGGTCAAAATACCCTGTTGACGCCGTTTCATGGAATCACTCTCCTTCGCATACAATGCCCCAACCTGCCAAAAACCCACAAGAAAACAGCTCGTAACGCCAAAGAGAAAGAGCCAGGCAATCAACCCTGTCTCAGGTCTCCTCTCCTTATGAGGGAGAGGGCCAGGGTGAGGCTGGCCACGTTGTATTTGCCTGTGGACCCTACCCCACAATTCCAAGATTCCTGCCAAAATAAAAAAATCCCCAAGGCCTGGATAACCTTGAGGATTGCACCCGATTCTTCATCCTCACCACTTCCCCAGCCCACGAGGGAACATTGGTCTTGGAATGAATGAGGTATTCTGGCTCCTGAGTGATTAACCTACTATCCGCGCCTTCCCATTTCTCGCGTTAAACGTGAGGCGTTAGGTGTAGGGGGAAAACCTTACCCCCTGACGCTTCACGCCTGACGCCTCACGAAGAAAAACAGTGGCTCTCGCGGGGTTCGTCCTCAGTTACAGCGGCGGGACCGCGCGGGAATTCCACCCGCTTCCCATCATTCGCTCCGCGTATGTTTTGGGAGAATGTAGGAGGGACGCCACGGCTTTGTCAAGAAAAGAGGGTTACTGGATAACCTGGCCGGCGGCATTTTCCAGACGGAAGACGGCGCGTTGGTAGGAGAACAACGCGTCAAGATAATCTTCTTTGGTTTCCTGTGCCGCCCGTACCGCATCCACCAATTCCAAAATTCCCAGTTGTCCCTTTTCCCTTTCGTGTTGAGCTAGGGTCAGCAATGTCAACGCACGTTCCAGGACGCCCGTTTGGTACGCCTCAACCATCCGACGGCCTTCGAGAAATCGAATGTAGGCTCGTTCCACCTCACTCCGTGTCGTCATTTCGGATTGCCGATAGTCGGCTTCCGCGACCTGAAAATCAGTTTCCGATTGAAAAATACCTCCCTGATTTCGATCAAAAATCGGAAGCGGGACACCGACACCGACATTCCACTGTTGTTGATTGTCCGGACCTTGCGGGCCTTGGAGCATCACGCCCAATCCCACCATGGGATCCGGATATTGTAATGCCCGGGCGAGTTTAATTTCTGTTCTGCGCTGAGCCAGTACAAGCCGCTTTGCTCGCAAATCAGGTCTGGAATTGATCACGGAATCGCGAAGTGCTCGAATGTCGGGTTCAATAGGCTGGAAAACTAACAAAGGCGTATAGATTTCCTCCTGTCAATGCCTCCATACCCTCTTATTGTTCGCCTGGCGGCTCCATCATCTAATGCGGGCAAGCCTGAGGGTGTGCTACGTTCCGAAGACAGTCGTGTTCATGCCGATCCCTGCCAGGAGTTCATCCTGTTGGATACTGTGCGAATTGCCCTCCTTCATCTCGCCCCCGTCCCGGGTGATCTCACACAGAACCGGCGGCTTATCGAGAAAGCGATCACGATCGCCGCACGCTCCGGCGTATCCTGGGTCATCACTCCGGAATGTTGTGTATGTGGCTACACGTTCACTGACGCCATCGGCACAGACTGGATTCTGCCGCAACCCGACCCATGGATGACCCGCGTGTGCCAACTCGCCGCTCGCCTCCGCGTGACCATATTTCTGTCTCATCCGGAACGGGACCCTCAGTCCCAGACCCTGCACAATACGGTTTTTGTAATTTCGTGTGATGGCGTTATCGCTGGCACGCATCGCAAAATTAACGCACTGCACACGGGTTCTGAATCGTGGTCGACTCCGGGAGTACAGGTGATGCCCATTCCCGTTCAGCCGGTCGGACCTGTGGGAATTCTCATCTGTGCCGACGCGTTTTCACCGGAAATAGCCAAAAGTCTTGCCGGACAGGGAGCCCGCTTACTGGTCTCCTCCGCCGCCTGGGCACCGGGTTTTCATGGTCCAAATGGCGAATGGGAACGATGTACGGAAGACACCGGCCTTCCCCTGTTGGTGTGCAATCGTACCGGACGGGACCGGACACTCGATTTCGCGGCAGCAGAAAGCGTTGTGGTCAAGGATGGGAAGCGCCTCCTGACTATGTCCTCGGACCGCTCGACCATTTTCATCGTCGAGTGGCATCTCGAGGGTCAAAATTTAGCGACACCGGAGTACCAGCGCATTCACTTGTAAAGTTGGCAGGGGACGGACAGCACATGATTCATTCAAATTTGCACAGACTTACCCGTCAAATTTTAGACGAGACAGAACCATCCGGGCTGTGAGGACGTTTGAGGATGAAATTGAGTTCTCCCCCGAGCAAAAGAGCCAACCCGCTGACATACAGCCACATCATCAGGATAATAAATCCCGTAATTGATCCATAGACGGCGTTATAGTTGATGAAGTGCTCCACATAATATTTAAGCCCAAGTGAGAGAATAACCCAGAGGACGACGGCCAATACCGATCCAGGGTTCACCCACTGCCATTCATGATCAATGTTCGGCGCCCAATGATAGATCAGGTTAATGGCCACCAACATGAGAAAAACGATGAACGGCCATTGAAATAGGGGACGGCCAAGCGTCACCCACCAATTTATTCCGGTCACCTCCCCGACCCATTGGCTCACCTGTTCGCCGGCCAGGATCAAGATCAGCGACGTGATAATAAAGACCGCAGCTCCTATCGTGAGCAACACTGCGGTCATGCCGGCCTTCCAAATCGGTCGTGTTTCCCTTACCCCATAGACCGCATTTAACGTATTGATAATCGCCATCATCCCCCAGGATGCCGCCCAGAGAGAACCTAAGAGGCTCAAAGAAAACACTCCGCGTCCACTGCCCTGGATCACCTGTTCGACATAGCGGTCAACGAGAATTAAGGACTCGGCCGGAAGGACTTCCCGGGCGTAGGGCATGACGGTGGGCAATACGACCTGGCTGGGCAACATGCCAATGAGTGCCGTCACTCCCAACAGGGCAGGAAATAACGCCAACAAAAAATAAAACCCGAGCTGCGCCGCACGTCCAAACACATCGTCATCGTATGAGGCGACTCCCACCTCTTTGGCTAAGGTCCACCAGGCCCTGGGCCTCCTTAACCAAGAACGTTGACGTGCGCTTATTTTCGGGCCATCAGTATTCCATGAAAAATTTTCGTCTTTCTTCATCGGTGTTGATTTTCCTGGTTGGGGATCCAAGTGTGTCATGCGCTCCGGTCACTCAAACTGTCTTCATTGGGACTTATGAAGATGGTCTGAAGAAAAAATATTTCGCTAATAATGTTGATTGCTGTTTTTATCGTTTTTTAAACTACGGTATGACTTCAACAATCCTCAGTAATGGACCGGCAAAGCATAACCCCCTTATGCCAGGAATACCCGACATGTTGGAAACAGTGCTCAACATGCCAACGTAGGAAACGGTGATCGTCAGAATCAAAATATTAGTCGTTCGGTCGCCTATCACTTTCCCCGCCTGGCTTAAAAATTTCCTTTAGTTTGACTCTTCATATCCCGAATAATTCCTAGAGAACCAATAGCCTAGACATCCTCTGCCTGGCCTGCCTTCTTAGTCGTATGGACCAAGAGTACCAGGAATGTCCCTACCGAGCGGTAAAAAAATGGTCGTTCCTCAATTATCCCTGACTTGGTGGAGACTTGTAAAAGACCCTCGGTATGTCCGGATCTAAACAATCACTTCTCAAACAATACCTTCTTAACTGGAAAGAGGATCTTCTATTCCGACTTACCATTGTATTCTACTGCTGTACCCTGCTCATTTTGACAATGTGCTCAACTTATTTGATCTACACCCAACTCAAAGCCATTCAACAATCTTTTCAGGAGCGAGGCCTTTCAGTCAGCCGAACCTTTGCGACCATTGGAGGAGCGGCCGTCCTCGGCAACCTCGACAAAATTCAGGAAGCGATGGAGCAGTACCGCCAGGACCCAGATCTTCGCTTTTTGGAAGTGGTCGATGAGAACAATATAATCGTCGCAGCCCTTCACCCTGATCGAATCACGCTAAAGCTTGAAGATCCTTTTTGGATTACCACAACTCAATTGGGAAAAGAACGAAGTACGTTGTCCGATGATCAGGACTCTGAGCCTATCCTGCTTGTCGCCGAGCCGCTATATGACGATGGCGAAATTACGGCTTGGGTTCGGCTGGGTTTTTCCTTGACGAGCCTGGCACAAAAGGAACGAGAAATGATGTTGGGCGTCATCCCTCTGGTTCTTGGGTTGACCGGATTCTGCATGTGGGGCATTCATTATGGGTTTCGAAAGATTTCCCCGAATTTCCGGATGATTATTTCACATTTGGAAGAGGCTCAGGCCTCCATAATGAAAAGTGAGGGGACCGTCTCAGACAAAAGGCAGTCTGTGAAACATGCCTCACAATCAACTCCAAATGGAGAAGGAGAAATTGAGTATTTAACAAAGATCGCTATCAAAACTGCCACAATGCTGAAGGATCAAGCGGAGGCCCTCCAAGAGCTGAATCTCTCACTCGAACAGAAAGTCCAGAATCGTACCCGTGAGCTTGCCCGGCTCGCGTCTTTCCCGGAACATAATCCAAATCCGATCATTGAAACAAATCTTGTTGGTAAGATTCAGTACATGAATCCTGCTGCACGGGAGACATTCCCGGATTTGGAATTACAAACCATTCGCCATCCGATACTCGAAGGACTGCCTGACATTCTTCAAACATTGATGAGTACCCACAGTACCTCGGTTGTGAGAGAAGCCTCCGTGGACTGTAGAGTGTATGAGGAAAAAATCACGTATTTTCCTGAAATACATGTCGTTCATCTTTATTCCCACGATATCACAGAACGAAAAAAGGCTGCGGAATTTCTTTCTTCTCAAAACCAGGAATTAGCCGAATCCCGAGATCGGGCATTAGACGCCGCCCGCGCCAAATCCGAATTTTTGGCGACCATGAGCCATGAGATTCGCACACCGATGAACGGTGTCATCGGTATGACAGGTCTGCTGCTCGAAACAGAGATGACCGCTCAGCAACGCCAGTATGCTGAAATTGTTCGCAATTCCGGTGAAGCCTTACTTATGGTCATTAACGATATCCTTGACTTCTCCAAAATCGAAGCAGGCAAACTCGAATTCGAGCACATAGACTTCGATCTCCGCATTGCCTTGGAAGAGACGCTGGAATTATTGGCTGAGAAGGCTGCAGCCAAGCGCCTCGAACTGGTGGGCCTTGTTTTTGCGGATGTGCCCACAGCCGTCCAGGGCGATCCCGGACGATTGCGTCAGGTCCTGTTGAATCTCCTCAGCAACGCCATCAAATTTACCCAGCAGGGCGAGGTGACGGTTAAGGCATTGCGGGTAGAGGAGACGCCCCAGGAGGCCGTCATCCGCTTTGAGGTGCGGGATACCGGCATTGGCATCTCCCTGGAGGACCAAACACGCCTCTTCCAACCGTTTAGCCAGGCCGATAGCTCCACCACGCGTAAATTTGGGGGCACTGGCTTGGGCTTGGCAATATGCAAACAACTCGTGACCATGATGGGTGGAACCATGGGGATAGAGAGTCTCCAGGGTCGGGGCAGTCTTTTCTGGTTCACGCTACGATTACTGCGACAACCCGCCAGGCCCAAAACTGAAGGCGGACAGATGACTGCATTGCAAGGTCGGCGCCTCTGTTGTGTAGATGATCATGCCACCAACCGTGAACTCCTTGCACAATATGCCCGGGATTGGGACATGCCTTGTGTGACCGCTGCCACCCCGGTGGAGGCACTGACTGCATTGCGCGAGGGCGTCGTTAGCAAGACCCCTTTTGATCTGGCGATTCTGGATATGGAAATGCCCGAGATGGATGGCCTGGGCCTTGCCCGAGTCATCAAAGCCGATCCCGCCCTGTCGGCGGTGCAGTTGGTATTGTTAACGTCATTAGGCCGCCGGGGCGATGCTGCCGCCGCGCGGGACGCAGGGTTTGCCGGCTATCTCAACAAGCCGGTTCGCAAAGAACAGCTGGAGACGTGTCTGGCTATGGTCCTGAGCCGGACTGTTGGGGAGCCGGACCAGGCCTTCGCTTTCCCCCTCATCACGAGCTATGGCGTGAAGGAAGCCAAGCGGCAACAGAGTGCCCGCATTCTGGTGGCTGATGATCATACCGTCAATCAGCAACTAGCCGTACTGATGCTGGAGCGATTAGGCCATCGACCCGATGTGGTGGCCAATGGGAAAGAAGCCGTCGAAGCGGTGACCCGCAAACCTTACGATCTCGTGCTGATGGATTGTCAGATGCCGGAGATGGACGGATATACGGCCACCAGGACCATTCGGAAGTGGGAAACCTCCTACAAGGACTGCCCTGAGGCCAAGGGATCAAACCAAGTGACACTCCATCCCGCTGGAGCGGCGTCTCGAATCCCCATTATCGCCATGACAGCTAACGCCCTACAGGGCGATCGAGAGAAGTGTTTGCAAGCCGGCATGGACGATTACCTGTCGAAACCCATCAAGCCCGAGCAGTTCTCAGAAATGTTGGTCCGGTGGCTATCGCAGAACACACAAGCGGAGGAGTCCGTGAAAGACTCCACCCACAACTCCATTCCCCACGCTTCCGCAACTCCATCCGAAAATCCGGCGGTGGACCCGTCCATGTTGGCACAGTGGCAGGAGCTGGGCGGGGCCGACTTTGTTGCCCGCATGGTGCAACAATTTGTCCAGGATGCCACCGACTGTGTGACTGCCATTGAACAAGCTGTCATCAGTGGTGATCCGCAGCATCTCGCGGAAGCCGCTCATGGGCTTAAAGGCATTTGTGCAAATATGGGTGCCAATAACCTTGCAGCTCTGTGCCTTGACCTGGAGCACATGGGACGCTCGGGAACCATTGAAGGTACGAAAGAAAAATTCTCCCGGATGCAATCTGAATTTGATCGGGTTCGTGTCATGGTATCGGCCCCTTGAGGCTTTTCGCGGACTGGATTCCTAAATTTTTCAAACTCCTAATACTGAAAATATCCTGGTGACATCACAATTTTGAGCGACATGATTGGCCCAGCGGTCAAGCTCCAGGGTTAATCGAGTAGTTACGTCCTCAGAAATTTCTCTCCCAAGTGGCGCGAGACCTTTGCGTCCACGCACCCGGTTCAACCATTGGCGGCGAAATCCCGGCTGATCAAAGACTCCATGAATGTATGTTCCCCAAGAATGTCCGTCAGGATTCATCGCCCCATCCATCGCTCCAACCTCATTCGCTCCATTTTGAGGTGAAGAATTGGGTGAGGGGAAAACGTCTTCCTGCAAAACAATTTCAAAACAGGGCAACATTCCCGCGGCCAACTTCGTCACTCCCATATGAATTTCATATCCTTCCACCACACACTGAGCATCCGGACCAAGAAGCAGGGAGTGAGCACGAACCTGAACCGTTTTCTTTTGCGACATTAACTCGGTATCAATCTCAAGTAACCCTAAGCCTTTCGACGAACCGCCGGTTTCCACATTCTGCGGATCCGTAATCTCTTTGCCCAACATTTGGAATCCCCCGCAGACTCCAACCGTTTCTCCCCCGCGCTGGACATGCAAGTGCAGTGCTCCGTCAAAGCCGGCTTTCCGCAGATAATCCAAATCGGCAATCGTCGTCTTACTACCCGGCAGGATCACCACATCCGCCCCATGAAGGTCCTGGGGCGAGGCCACATAGCGAAGAGCTACATCGGATTCAGATCCTAGCTGATTAAAATCCGTGAAATTGCTCATATGAGGAAGAAGCACAACCGCGATATTGACCCGATCCGCTTCAAAAGGCGTCATCCGGAACCGCTCTATGTCCACGCTATCTTCCTGATCCAATTCTAAATTCCTCAGATACGGCAAGACACCTAACACCGGCACTCCCGTACGTTCTTCTAAAATCCTGACCCCGTCGTCAAACAACGTCAGATCACCGCGAAATTTATTAATGACGACCCCGATGACCCGCTGTCGTTCCTCCGGGCTCAGCAAATCCATTGTCCCAATGACCTGGGCAAACACCCCTCCTCGATCGATATTCGCCACCAACACCACCGCCGCATCGGCCATCTCGACGACCGGCCAATTCACAATATCCCGATTCCGCAAATTCATTTCAGCGGCACTCCCCGCCCCTTCAATCACGATTACATCATAGACGTTTGCCAGCCGTTGATAGCTGGCCTGCACAAATGACCACAACGAAGAATTGCCCTCAAAATATGTTCGGGCATTCTGCGTGCGCCAGACTTTTCCATGAACAATGACTTGAGAGCGGTGATCCGCCTCCGGCTTCAACAAAATCGGATTCATGTCCACATGCGGAGCTAACCCACAAGCTTGCGCCTGAAGGACTTGCGCCCGTCCCATTTCGCCCCCATCCGGTGTCACAAAGGAATTCAGCGACATGTTTTGTGCTTTAAACGGAGCCACTCTGACTCCGACCCGATGTAACAATCGGCACATCCCCGCCGCGACGAGGCTTTTTCCGACATCCGAACCCGTTCCTAATATGGCTAATGCCCGACTCATACGTGTCTTCTGCCTCCGAATGAATCGTCGGCGGCACTCTTCAACACCAACACAGGTTCTCCGTGATCACTCCGGGACCAGAGCTTCTTCACCGGGGTACATAGAGCAAAATCGGCGGACATCACATGGATCGAACAGATGATTCCCATTATGAACGACCAGCAAAGCGACAATTCAAATTTTCCAAGGCACTCCCTACAAATTAACGGCTTTCGTGATCAAGACGATCGTTTAATTCTCAATCCGCCCACACAACCTTCGATCGTGCGCTGAGCGCTAGAATCAGGTTGATATTACCAAAAGAGAATGAATTGAGAGTCCATCCCCAATACACGCTCAACGATCCCTGCCTGATATCAACCACCTTTCAGGGATGAAAGTAGTATGGTACATTGATTTCTTTGGTAAACGCGAACCACAAACATGGTGGAACTATGAACACATACCAACATTCCTATCGGATCCTTCTCAATTCTTTCGCAGCAGTCCTTTGCTGGTCTCTGATTGTCCTGTCAATGGCCCAGGCTGAAGTTTCATCAAAGCCCCGCGCGAGTACAACTCATGACAGTCAATCCGGCACATTGCAAAGCGTGCTTGAAAAAGGGACGTTACGGGTGGGCGTCTCATTATTTACCCCTTGGGCGCTCAAAAACAAAGAGGGCCAATTAGTCGGATTTGAAATTGATGTGGCCAGGCAATTGGCTAAAGACCTCGGCGTGCAACCGGAGTTTCATGTCTTTGATTGGGAAAACATTGTGCCGGCCCTCTTGAATCGGAAAATAGACATTATCGCCGCAGGCATCGTGATTACTCCCAAACGTGCTTTAAAAGTGAATTTCAGCCAACCCTATGACTCAGCCGGGATCGGACTCGTCACGAATATTCCATTAACGAAAACGTTTAAGGGTCCGGAAGACCTCAATCGATCTGAAGTCATCCTCACCGCCGTCACTGGAACCGTGTCCGAAGATCTGGCGCGGCGGGTCTTTCCTAAAGCCACACTTAAAACCCTGGCGACCAGTCAAGAAGCCATCGACGCGGTCACAACTGGAAAGGTCCATGGATATGTGGAGCAGGAACCCATTCCGACCTATTTGGCTTTGGATCATCCCGACATGGTCGATGAACCTCTGTCCAAACCCCTGCTTGAAACGAAAGCCGGCTTCGCAGTCAATAAGAGGGATCCCGACTTTATTCATTTTCTCAACGCCTGGATTACCTCTCATGAAGCCGATACCTGGCTGACCTCCATCCACAAATATTGGTTTGAAGGTCTCGGGTGGAGAGAAGATCATCAATTTATACCGTAAACAATACGTTCGGCATTTGACCGGAATCGGTGCGTATTCGCGCATGAGGGTTGTGCGTTTTCCAAAATTGATACGCCTTAACCTTTTAAGGACCTTTCAGGTTTTACAGCTATTTCACACAATTGAACATGGAAAAGTTAAAGCAGGGAAAAAGTTTGAAAGCAACCGGCTAGAAATTCACCACGGGGAGTTAATCACCGTCAGGTAATCGAAAATAAGAATATTTTTGATATGTTCACAAGGTGTAAATTTTGCTCACTATCAGAATGGTGCATCCTACTCGCGACAGACTGAAATGGGAATCATGCGCAGTAGGGCATGAAATGCTCACATGTGGAAAGAAATGATCATAGATTATTCCAAACCCGGTAAAACCGCATTGCCATATGGAAGCGCTCCCGCTCTCTGGTGGGAATGGCATATACCTTCCTCTTTTTTCAATAGAGGTGCGCTTCTCGCCATTCTCCCGATGATTCTCGCGGCCAATATCCTGGAAAAATCCACAAATCTACACTCTCTCCCGGAAGAAGAGGCTTACCGGTCACCCCTTTCAGAAACCATTCTCAAATCCAATCCCTGGAGGGCCTCAAAAAAACCGGAAGCGTTGGACTGGCGATTACCATCCCAACCTCAGGTGGGCTGGCGGACTCCTCAATCATCTCAATCCGACATATCCTCCTCAAACCGAACCATTGAAATTTTTCCTCGATACCAGTCCGGCAAACCATCCGACTATGATTTTATTGAACGCGAGGAAAAGCCCTTAATCAAAATGTTTGAATTCGGTTCAAAATAATTCCTGCTCCCATATTCATATTGTCCTCCCCGTATTGCCATCCGCCGTGCGGGAAGAGCACAATTGGCCTATGAGCCTTCAAAAACCCTTCCGTATTCAACAAGGATATTCCTCATCCTCACCGGTTCCCACCCGGGTCGTCTCCAGCGAAGAATTTCTCCCGCCTCCACAGTCCATCAAACAAAACCAGGTAGAGTGGTTGATCCACCACGGCAGCGAACGACTGAGCAGCCGTCTCGGAATAAACCGTCGGGATTTTCTCAAAACCACCGGTGGAATGGCTCTGGCCTTTTTGGCCATGAACCAGGTGTTCGGAAAATTCTTTGACGTGCTTGACGTTGAAGCGGGCGAACTCCAGGCTGTCCAGGAACGCAAAGGGGAAGTTCCTTTCATTTTCGATGTGCAGACCCATTACGTCAGTTCCTCTTTTAAAGAACCCTGGAAAAAGGGGCTATTGGGATTGCGGCGGCGGGCACGAGACATGGGGGTGAATCCCAAGCTTTCCAGCGACAGCGGCACCATGGCCGACTTAAGCTGGGAAAACTACATCAAAGAAGTCTTTCTAGACAGCGACACGTCCATCGGGCTCATCAGCACGCCACCGGGCCCCTATCCATGGGAAGCCGTCGTCCCGCCAAAAGAAATGACGCATATTCGCGATGAAATCAACCGCCTCACCGCCTCCCAGCGTATGCTGGCCCACGGGCTGGTCATGCCCCAGTTAGGCAAAGTTGATCTTGATTACATGGATCAACAAGCGGAGACGTTCCAGGTCGACGCCTGGAAATGTTATACCGGCGCGCCGCCTAAAGGCTTCGAGCATGGTTGGTGGCTGAGCGACGAAAAGATCGCCTATCCCATGCTGGAAAAAGCTCAAGCCTTAGGGGTCACCAACATCTGCGTACACAAAGGACTGCCACTGGGTCCGGTGGCCGACTACAACCATCCCCGTGATATCCTCAAGGCCGCTACGGATTTCCCCAAACTGGACTTTCTTGTTTACCACTCCGGGTTCCTAGGCACATCCCGGCTCAACATGGAGAAAGCCAAACAAGGCGAGGTTCCGTGGACCACGGAATTTTGCGAGTTAAAAAAGAAGCAACCAAAGCTCACCAATATTTATATGGAACTGGGTTCGACCTTTGGTCAACTCGTCATCACAGAACCTCTGGTTTGCGCCCACCTCCTCGGACAAATTCTCTCGGCCTTCGGCGACGACCATCTCATCTGGGGCACGGACTCCATCTGGTATGGCACTCCCCAATGGCAGATCGAAGCCTTCCGCCGGTTTCAGATTCCCGAAGAGCTTCAGGAAAAACACCACTACCCGGCTTTGACCAGAGATCTCAAGGCCAAAGTCTTCGGCCTCAATGCCGCGAAATTGTTTAGGGTGGATGTCGACGCGAAACGGGAAGAACTCCCGAAGGATTACCTCAGTCACATCAAAATGGCCTATCTGGAAGAAGGCCCTTCCCCCAGCCACCACGCCTACGGCTGGGTAACCACCTGATTGTTAGAATGGTTTGGGAAATTTCCGAATCAACGATTGCATTACTGATGCCGACTCAAGCGCCCCTTTAGCAGCATCTGAGAATATATGAGGCCCTGTATAGAAGACCAAGGCGTTGGGACATTTTTCGCATCATACGGAATATAGGGTTTCTCGCTCTTTTATATAAGTCCCTGAAAGGTTCGTTTCCCCTGGTCCGACGCCTGCCGTCTGGCCCACGGGAGGGACGCTCTCATCCGCTGGCTGGCCTTGTTTGAGCGGAGCGAGTTGGTCCGCCCTCTTCAGACCGGCGTCCGTCCGCTCCAATGAGGCCAGACGGGGCGTCACTGGTTTTGGGGCCTTTTGCCGGAACAAAAGTGCCTCGCCTGCCGGGGCGAAATCCGGCAACACAGAACATCACGGGGACACGAGAGTTATGGCCACACGTGCGAGGCGTTCATCTATCAGCGCTTTTTTCCTGGCAACTCCAAAGAGGGATTCCCCATACACATCGTCAAACTGTAAGGCCAGAACCATAACTTCTGAATGATTCTATTTTCCTTCTAGATTTTTTGATAAATTTATCCATTCTTTGAATAGATCAGACATCCTGGTATCATGCATCAATCTTTGGAATAGTTGGTTGAGAGAAAAACCGGAGAAAGTTACATGAAACAAAAAATCACCTATTGGAAAGAATCAGATGGGAAATATCTCGGGTACCTTCATGATTATCCGGACCATTGGACCCAAGGGGAAAATCTTGAAGATCTCAAAGAACACCTTTTGGATTTATACAGAGAATTCAGGAAAGCTGATCTTCCAGGTATCAAGAAGGTTGAAGAAATCGAAGTCGGATGAAGCGAAAGGATCTTATCGAGACAATCGAGAGTTTGGGATGTGTTCTGATTCGCCATGGCGCCAAACATGATCTATACCATAATCCGAAAACCGGCATGACGCAGCCAATACCACGTCACCGAGAAATTAATGAATTCCTTGCCAAGAAGATAATTCGCGATCTCTCCAACCATTAACAAACTTATCAAGGCGCATGATCTCAAGATGGGCCTATACGAATTAATGTGGATGACAACGCGAAGCAAAAAAAATTCCCGAAGGGATTTTCTCAGCTATATCAAAATGGCCTATCTGGAAGAAGGCCCGTCCCCCAGCCACCACGCCTACGGCTGGGTAACCACCTAATTTTATGGGACTGTTGGAAAATACCCCCAGCGGCGTTCTCCTTGCTCGGAGGGCTCAACGTACCCCCGTGTATGCCTCGCCCTCCTCGCGGCTTGCGGCCTTGCTGGACGGCCATTTTGAACAGTCCCTCCTCTGTCCGGAGCAACGGGTTCATCACATGACCACATCCAACCGTAATGAGTAGACTGGGACATCCGTTTTTATCCGAGACACCCGAACCAACCAAAGAAGGACAACATGCCAGACCCACAAGCACAAGTATTGGACCTCATCTTCGGCCGATGGCGCAGCCAGATCCTATACGCCGGTGTGAAATTGGGAATCTTCGACGCCCTCCGCAACGGCCCGAACAACGCACGCGCCATCGCGCACGAACTCGGGCTCGATCCACACCTCACCTATCGACTCATGAGAGCGCTCGGGTCGCTTGATCTGCTTGCGGAAGACACAGAACACACTTTCTCCCTGACCGGAGACCGGAGAACGGCTTCGATCGGACCATCCGCAAACGTTGCGCGGGGTCACGTTGCTGGAAGAAGGCCCGGAACACTATGCCATTTGGAAACACCTGCCCGAAATGATTCGCGACGGCAAACAGAATGCCTTCGTTCGGGAATTCGGACGGATGGCCTTCGACCACGCAAATCACGATCCGGGCTACGCCGAGGTCTTTGATGGCGCCATGAGCAGTTATTCACGCACCCAGGCAAGCTTGGTCCTCGAAGCGCTTCAGTCATACGACTTTTCAAAGATCACTCACGTCTGTGACGTGGGCGGCGGTCAGGGGTTCATGGTGTGTCAGATTCCTGGACAAGTACCCTCATCTCAAGGGAACGGTACTGGAGCGGCCGGAAGTCATCTCGGATCGCGACCGGCTGTGGGCACAACGCATGGGAATGAGCGATCGGTGTGAATACTATGGCCGGAAATATGTTCGAGGCTGTCCCGTCCGCTGACGCCTATCTCATGAAACTGATCCTGCATGATTGGAACGACGACGAATGCGTGCAGATTCTCAAAAACCAGTACCAGGCAGCCAAGCCGGGTGGCCGGATCTTCCTCGTGGAGCACGTCATCCCCGACCCCGGCACGCCTCACTTCTCCAAGTTGTTTGACATCCACATGATGTGCTGGGGGACGGGAAGGGAACGCACGCAGGACGAGTATGCGTCTCTCCTACAAAAGGCCGGATGGAAATATATCAAGACCTGGTTCCCGGCCTCGCGTGCCATGGGGATTATTGAAGGGGCGAAGAATTAACCGATGGTCAAAAGATTTTGTTCCTCACCGAAACTTCCGCATACCGCATGATCTCGGCCTTCCCCAACAGAACCTTCCGAAGCAGGCCCACCAAATGTCAGACAATCTATGGATCTCCACGCTGACTGTTTGAAGACAACTTTCATCTCCAAGAGGTGCCTGGAGCATCCGACATGTCTTGACCCCGTTGCTTGAGTCCGGAACCGATGCGATTGACAGAACCTGAGAAACTCTCTAGTCTGAATTCTAGTCTTTTAAGGAAGGGGGAATACATGGCTAAAACGTTAACACTCTCGGAGGCCAAAGCCCGATTAAGTGAATTGGTCGCCGCGGTTGAGCGGACGGAAGAAGAGCTGGTGATCACGCGGAATGGTCGTCCTGCGGCCGTACTCATCAGCGCAGATGAGTTTGAGAGTTGGCAGGAAACCCGCGAGATTCAACGCAATCCTGCCCTCATGCAAGAAATCAAACAGGGGCTTGCACAACTGGAAAAAGGGCGCCGCGTTTCATTTAAAGAGGCCTTTGGCGAGCCTCTCCATTCTGCAAAGAAAAAGAAATGAAGCGGTCTCGCCTGGACATGGCCCAGGCGGTGCGGGATCTCCTCATTCATCTACCTCCGCCGTTGAAGCGTAAAGTCAAATTGGCCTTCCAAGCCTTGGCTGAAGACCCATACCAAGCAAAACCTTTGAAAGACGAACTGGCCGGACTGAGAAGTTTTCGAGTGATGCGATCCCGGATAATCTTACGCATTAAGGGAGGCTCCGTTGAGATTGTGGCCTTCGGTCCAAGAAAGGATATATATCACCGGGCCGCGACTGAACTTCGCAGTATCATGAAATCCACAGAGGAGCAGCCAAAAATCGTGTTTTTACCCTCCAGGACATCGATCCAAGCTGGAAAAACCGTAGATCTGAGCAACTTATTGCAAAGAATGACTGTATTAAATTAAAAAATATTTTCTACCCAAATAAAGGGGCTTACAATCTAACGAAAAAGGAATCATAAGAGCAATCCAAGAATTGTTGTTAAAAAATGAATCTTTGGAGTTTTCACAAGAAACAACAGACCAGATTAGGTTGGTAATTAATTTTTGTCGAGAAACCCTCCAAGCACTCCATGAAAGTTCCACAGTTAATTCATAATTAGTCTTTGTGTTGTTTTATTTTTCTACATCCGGCCTTCGTCGAGTTCGATGAGTTCAAACCAGGTCGTCAGTTTCGACACTTGATCCGCTGAAATCCCTGGCTTTTTGGCAATTTCGGCCTTATAGGAATCGAACGCTTTCTGGGCCTGCTCATTCTTGGGTCCAAAAGTGAGCACCATCTGATTCCATTGGGCTTTTTCTTCCACACTCAGGATTTTCCCATTGGATTTCACCCAGTCGGCAATCTCCGCATCCATACCTCCCTGAAGCACGCGCTTCTCAAAGTCCTCACCTTGAAGTTCCAGTTTATCCAGAAAATACTTATCAAATCCGACCGTGAGGTAATTGTAATCCTGGATTTTTCCTGCATTGCGCATGCGAACTTTGTCGATTAATCGACCGAGATGACAAAGCCCATCGACCTGTTCTTTTGGACTGCGTGGATATTGTGATGGGGTCATAATGTCCTCCTTACACAATGTAGATTAAGATGTGATTATTCCAAACACTCTGCCTCCCTTTATCCCTCCTTACCAAGGAGGGAAAGTAAGCGCTTGTCACCTGACAGTCAACTGCCCTCCTATAAAGTATATCGTTACACCAATAAAAGGCCGACGGCTCTGGCTTTATGGGCGGAGGCAGACTGCCACCACCTATCGAATCCCTTTGGTCCACCAAAGGGAAAGCCCGCTCGAATTTCTTTATAAACGGGATACCGATGTCCCCCAGGTTGATGCACCGGCACCGCGCGTTCGATCAAATTCAGGAACCATTCGCCCTGCCCTCGCTGGAGTCTCACTTCTTCATCTGTCGTTCGATTGGGCAACATGATTCTGTACTGCTCACCCTTCCCCCTTTCAACATCCGGCTTCCCGCCGATCCACACGAATTTTCGCTCATGGCGTGAACGATCTTCCGGTTGATCGCTCTCCAACACCTGTTTGACCCAGGTCCGCTTCACCTTGGGTTTAGGCACTCGCTCCGGGAACCATTCCCGGACATCCCGAGTCAACCCCTGCCCTTCTTTATAGTGCCAAAGAGCCGTGCGCAGTCCCTCCCCGACCCACTGAGGCATGGACGCCTGAGTATCTTCATGCACCAAATCATTTTCCGCAAACCCTCCGAATTCGGGTCCGACAAGCTGAATGCCGTAGGCTTTCGGATTCAAACCCATCGGACTGTGCGCCGTAGTCGTAAACCGATGCCAGAAGGCTGATTGAATTAAGTCATGGGCAAACAATTGGCGCACCCGTTCAAGACTTTCAAGGGTTTCCCCTATCGTCTCGCTCGGCAACCCATACATCAGATAGGCATGCACAAGAATTCCGGCTTCCCGGCAAGCCTGTACCACTCGAACCGTTTGGTCGACGGTAATGCCTTTTTTAACCAAGGCCAGAAGTCGGTCGCAGGCGGCCTCCAAGCCGGCACTCAACGCAATGCAGCCCGAGGCGGCCAGCAACCGGCAGAGGTCGGACGTAAACGCCGACTCGAACCGGACATTGCCCCACCACGAAATCGTCACTCCCCGCTCAAGCAATGACAAGGCGAGTTGCTTCAAGCCAACCGGCGGAGCGGCCTCATCCACGAAGTGAAACCCGTGTCTTCCCGTTTCGGCAATCAAGGCCTCGATTCGATCCACCAACAGTTCGCCGGACGAGACATCATAGCGCCCGATATAGTCCAACCCCACATCGCAGAAGGTACACTGTTTCCAGTAGCACCCGTGCGCAACGGTTAATTTATTCCAATGCCCGTCCGACCAGAGTCGATGCATGGGATTCAAGGTATCCAATACGGAAATATACTGATTGAGATGTAACCCGTCATAGGTTGGCGTTCCCACTTCCGCCTGTGGCAAGTCCGGTTCCCTGGCTCCATTTCTCCAGACGACACCCTGACCTGAACGGAGAAACGTCCGGCACAGATCCGTCTCCACTCGTTTTCCTTGGAGATATTCCAACAAACAAAGGAAAGGCCTCTCTCCATCGTCAATCGTGACAAAATCCACGACGTCAAACAGGCGGAGCTCCTGCACTCTGCGCAACTCCGTATTGGGATACCCTCCACCAAGGACCACTTTGATCTCCGGCCTTCGAGCTCTCAACTGCTGGCCCATCCGAAGCGCGCCATACAGATTGCCGGGAAAGGGTACCGAGAATCCGACCACGGTGGGTTGGTGCCGTTCGACATGTCGCCAGAGCGCTTCGACCATCCACTCATCGGTGAGATTCAGGGGTTGAGCCAAAACCTCTTCAAGACGGTCATAGGTGGTGGCCTGCATCGCAATCGATTCCGCATAGCGGCTCAATGCAAAATGCGGAACGAGGGTCGCCTGAACCAGATCGGCCAGATCCTCCAGAAAGAGCGTCGCCAGATGTTTGGCCTGGTCGGTCTGATTGTTCACCCGATTGACCCAATCCTGACCATCGGCTTTCTTCGCCGAAAAGCGTGGACCTTCCGGAAGAAACGAACCCTGACATATGCGCGAAGCCAACGTGGGCTCCTGACCCTGTAAAAATCGGATCACCGCATCAATGGTCTCGATATACGCCCGTTCCAAACTCAACATTTGCCTGGCTTCACCAGGTAACTCATCAATCGGATTTCTCCGAAGTTCGGTAAAAACCCGATTCAACCCCCCACGGGAAAACAAGGCCAACACCATTTCAATGCCCACATCTGCCTGGTGCGCGCGATATCCTTGTAATCGTAAAAATCCGGTTAAATACGCGGTGGAAGGGTACGGCGTATTAAGTTGCGTGAGAGGAGGAATCACCAGCAGGACAGATTGTTCAAACATGGTATGGTTGAGATTACGGCGGAAAAACGCGAATGCCATTGATTCGGTATTCGCCTGTCCGTCAGAGCGGTAAGGTCTTGTTAAGGAAACGGGGAAAGCATACCCCAGTCAGACTGGGACTACAACTCAGGCCAGGGGAGAATATCGGATAAGCTCAGGGTAGATTCATACCTTCCCCGCCCGAGGACGGCCCTTATACGGTTTGGGATTGGGTTTGAGACTGGGTGGGGGTCGAATAGCCGCTGGTACGAAAAAATGCCTGAGCGACCAGGTTCGAAAGCTTGTCAAATTGTTCAAGCACCTGGGCCAGAAAAGCCGACAGTCCGGTGGAGTACACCTCTTCCAAACTGCCGAATTCCAGATCCGCCGCCAATGCCCCGCTTAATCTGATCGCCTGACGGGTTTCAGCTCTTCGGGTACTCCCCGCCAATCGCTCTACAATTTTACTGGTTTGTGTGGTCGTAAAGCGGACGGATCGGGGAAATTTATTATGGAAGAGGAGAAATTGAACGATTCGTTTGGGCACCAACTGCGCGGAATAAAATTTCCGGTAGGCCTCGAACGCACTGGCGGACTTTAATGCGGCTAAACACTGATGATATTCAGAAATTCTACGTGGTTCTGTGGTGGGATCACTGAGAACGGGGATATCGATGAGGCGGGCCGTCCGGCCACCCCGCTCAATGTTGAGCCCTAACCGGTAAAAGTTCCACCCCTCATCGTGCACCATGGTGCTGCCGACCACCCCGTCTAACGTATAGCAGGTATTCCGCACATGACGGAGAAAGTCGTAGGTATCGGCCCAGAGGTCAGACTCGGTCTTTCCCTTGAGGTTGAGGTAAAAATCGTTCATGAAATGCCAGACTTCACTGGACAACTGATCCTGAATGCCACGGGCATTGTTTCTGGCGGCCCCGATAAGATTAGTGAGAGAGTTCGGGTTACCACGGGAGAGGGTGACAAATTCCATGACCGATCGAGTCAGGACGTCACCATAAATTTCGGTATAGGCCTCCAGCTCGCCGGTGTCTTCCAAGTATCGTGTCCAAATATTAGCTTGATCTTCCTGGGTCGCGATCTCCGTCAGCAAATGATAATGCACATTCACGAACCTGGCGGTATATTCGGCCCGCTCTACACAGCGGCCTATCCAGAAAAAAGATTCCGCGGTTCGGCTCAACATGATTTACTCATCTCCGTGGAGCACCCAGGTGTCTTTGCTCCCACCCCCCTGAGAAGAATTCACGACCAACGAGCCTTCTTTTAGGGCGACTCTGGTCAACCCTCCGAGTGACAAGGTGATTTCTTCACCCCAGAGTACAAACGGCCGAAAGTCGACATGCCGTCCGACCAATCTCATATCTTCCTCTCCGTCCACAACGCAGGGATGATGTGAGAGGGATACCACCGGCTGGGCGATATAACTTCGGGGACTGGCCTCTATTTTTTTTCGAAACTCTTCCTGGTCGGCTTTGGTGGAACTGGGCCCCATTAACATGCCATACCCGCCCGATTCCGCCACGGCTTTGACCACCAGCGACCCGAGGTGTTCCAACACATATTTCCGGTCTTCCGGGATCCCGCACATATACGTCGGCACATTTTCGAGAATGGGTTTCTCGCTTAAATAATAGTCGATCATCTTGGGCACAAAGGTGTAGACGGCCTTATCGTCCGCAATGCCGTTCCCGATCCCGTTGGCCAACGCCACATTCCCTGCGCGATAAGCCCGAACCAGGCCGGAAACGCCTAATACTGAATCTTTGCGAAAGACTTCCGGGTCGAGGAAGGCATCATCCACCCGGCGATAAATGACATCCACCTGTTCCAAACCTTGAGTGGTTTTCATATAAACCTTGTCGGATTCCACCACCAGATCCCGGCCTTCTACCATTTGGATGCCCATTTGTAAGGACAAAAAGCAATGTTCAAAATACGCGGAATTAAACACACCGGGGGTCAGGAGGACGACGGTCGGATTTTCTTTACCAAGGAGGGCCAGCCCTTTTAAATTTTCCAAGAGTTCCGTGGGATATTGATCGACCGGCCGGACTTGCATGTCCGCAAACAGATTTGGAAACAGTTGCTTCATCACCAGGCGGTTTTCTAAAACATAGGAAATACCTGAAGGTGTCCGGAGGTTATCTTCGAGAACATAATAGTGGCCTTCATGATTCCGGACCAGATCGATTCCTGAAACATGGATGAAGATGCCTTTGGGGGGACGGAAACCCACCAGATCTTTCTGAAAATGCACAGAACTTTCAATGAGCTCGCGAGGGACGACTTTATCGTCAAGAATCCGTTGATCGCCGTACAAATCCACTAAAAACAGATTCAAGGCCGTGACTCGCTGACGAATCCCCTCTTCAATGACTCGCCATTCAAAATCGGGAATGACCCGTGGCATGAGATCAAAGGGAAAAATCTTTTCCGTCTGCTGAAGATCGCCATACACCGTAAAGGTGATGCCCTGGCGTAAAAAGGCTTGATCCGCCTGACGACGTTTTAATTCCAGATCCTTCAATGGAAAATTCCGCAACCGTTCGACGAGACGACGGTAATGCCGGCGCGGAACATTCGCCGATTCGAACATTTCGTCGAATCCGGATTTCATCTGATACCGGTCAAACAGGGATTTCACAAGCCGATCCTTTGCTAAGTTGCCGCCTGCTATTGCAATGGATTGATTCAATTTTGAAGGTCGGAAGTGTAGCATAGCTGACTTGCATAATGACAGGTTTTCATACAGGAATCGTTGAAACCCTTTGCCTGCATTGGCGTTTCAAGGCTCTCATCCGAATTGAGTGATGCATATCCATCGGGAGAATGCTAAGATCCATCCACTGGTTACGTGAGGGTTGTCATTTCAGTATTTCCTCTTTTTTTCAATATCACAAATTCCTTAATGGGTCGTTGACTCTTCATGGCGCTCCACATCGCACTCAATCACCAAACCCATTATCGTTACGACCGCCTCGTTCACATGGGTCCCCACGTCATCCGGTTGCGGCCGGCACCCCACAGTCGTACGCCCCTTCTGAGTTACGCACTCCAGATCGACCCCAAAGGTTATTTTCTGAACTGGCAACAGGATCCTCACGGCAATTATCTGGCACGGATCGTCTACTCCGAAAAAGTTCGTGAATTTCATGTGATCGTCGATCTTGTAGCCGACATGGTGGTCTATAACCCCTTTGACTTTTTTCTGGAACCCGACGCCGAGACGCTCCCTTTCGACTATGACCCGCTGCTCAAACACGATCTCCTTCCTTATCTACTCAAAGAGACACCCGGTCCTCGACTTCAAGAATGGTTGAACCGTTTTCAACGTCCTCAAGACGATCCCACCGTTCCATTTTTGATGAATCTCAATCAGCAGCTCCAGGCTCAAATCGCCTATGTCGTGCGCATGGACCCGGGTGTGCAAACCCCTGATGAAACCCTTGAACTGGGCCGTGGGTCCTGTCGGGACACCGGGTGGCTCCTCGTACAAATTCTTCGCCACCTGGGCATTGCCAGCCGATTCGTCTCCGGCTATTTGATTCAGCTCGTCGCCGACATGAAATCGTTAGATGGGCCTTCCGGCGCCGAACGGGACTTCACCGACCTGCATGCCTGGGTAGAGGCGTATCTACCGGGAGCCGGGTGGGTGGGACTCGATCCTACTTCGGGCTTACTTGCGGGAGAGGGTCATATCCCGCTGGCCTGCACGCCTCATCCCATGACGGCCGCTCCCATTAGTGGATCCATGGATTTCTGTGAAACGGCGTTTTCCCATGATATGTCGGTGACCAGGATTTTTGAAACGCCACGGGTGACCAAGCCCTACACAGAAGAACAATGGCTGGCGATTGACCAATTCGGACAACGGTTGGACAAAGAGATGGCTGCCAACGATGTCCGGGTCACCATCGGGGGAGAACCTACCTTTGTCTCTATTGACTATCCGGATGCCCCTGAATGGAACACCGAGGCCGTCGGCTCTACCAAACGACCATTGGCGGCTAATCTCATCAAACGCCTGCGGGAGCGCTTTGCTCCTGGCGGCCTCCTCCACTTTGGCCAGGGGAAATGGTATCCCGGTGAACCGTTACCACGCTGGGCCTTTGCTCTTTATTGGCGGGAAGATGGCAAACCCATTTGGCCACAGGACAATCTGATTGCGGAAGAGAACCCGACGTCGGAAGCTTCTCCCGATGATGCGAAACAATTCATTCAGGAAATCGCCAGGCGAGTGGAGGTGGGAACCCAGACCATTCATCCGGTCTATGAAGATCCATGGCATTTTCTCGGTGAGGAACGCAAACTTCCGGAAAACCTTGACCCCGCGACCAATAATCTTGAAGATCCTATGGCCCGTGCCCGGCTCGCCAACGTGTTTGAACAAGGTCTGGGAAAACCTGCCGGCTATGTGCTTCCCTTACAACGTTGGAATGCGAAGGATGGCAAAAGACGATGGGTCACCGCTTCCTGGTCCACCCGCAGGCAACACTTGTTTTTGGTCCCCGGAGATTCGCCTATCGGATTTCGGTTGCCCCTCCCATCGTTACCTGTCATTGCCCCGAAAGATTACCCCTATATTATCCCGACGGATCCTTTCGATGAGCGTGGAGCTTTGCCCGATCCCGAACTCATCCGTCAGCCGCTCCTTCAAGGAACCACCGGACAAGAAGGCCAACAAGAAAATCCGCAAATACAAATGATCATGGGACAGGTGAGCGGCGTCGGCCCGGGCGGTGCTGTTAGAGCCTCCCTGTCGGTTGAACCCCGTAACGGTCATCTCTGCGTGTTCATGCCTCCCCTGGAGTCGGCTGAAGATTATCTCGATCTGGTTGCCACCATCAAAGACACCGCAGCGGCATTGAACCAGCCCATTCACTTGGAAGGCTATACGCCACCCTTCGATCCCCGACTCAACGTTCTGAAAATCACGCCCGACCCCGGAGTTCTTGAGGTGAATATCCATCCTGCCAGAAATTGGTCGGACATGGTGGCAATTACCACGGGAATTTATGAAGAAGCCCGGGCCTGTCGACTAGGCACGGAAAAGTTCATGCTGGATGGACGACACACGGGAACCGGAGGGGGTAATCATGTCGTGATTGGCGGAAAAACCCCCGCAGACAGTCCATTTTTCCGTCGGCCCGATCTGTTACGAAGCCTGATCGCGTACTGGCAACGTCATCCTTCACTCTCCTATGTCTTCTCGGGTCTCTTCATTGGCCCAACCAGTCAAGCCCCTCGTATCGATGAAGCCCGTCATGATTCCCTATATGAACTTGAATTGGGATTTATCCAAGTGCCTGTACCGGGCACTGGCGCACCTCCACTTCCCTGGCTGGTCGATCGGATCTTTCGAAATTTGCTCATCGACGTGACCGGGAACACCCATCGCACGGAAATTTGTATCGATAAACTCTATTCCCCGGATGGCCCAACCGGTCGCCTAGGGTTGGTAGAATTCCGGGCGTTCGAGATGCCGCCGCATGAACGCATGAGTCTGGCTCAGCAGGTTCTGCTGCTCGCGCTTCTTGCCCGTTTTTGGAAGTCCCCGGATCCCGGAACACTGGTTCGATGGGGCACCCAACTTCACGATCGATTTATGCTGCCCCATTTCCTCACGCAGGATCTTCATGAGGTGTTACACGATATGAATGGCGCCGGATACGACCTGAAGGAGGATTGGTTCGCTCCTCACCTGGAATTCCGGTTCCCCCTCTACGGGTCCATCAACCATGGCAGTCTGATCCTGGAGGTTCGACAGGCTTTGGAACCATGGCATGTGATGGGAGAACAAGGGGCCCCTGGAGGCACCGTGCGGTATGTGGATTCCTCGGTCGAGCGTCTGCAGGTCAAACTCTCCGGCTTGACCGAAAACCGGCATGTGATAGCCTGCAATGGAAAACACGTTCCGATGGTTCCAACGGGGCGGGAAGGAGAGGCGGTAGGCGGGGTCCGTTACCGCGCCTGGCAGCCTCCAAACTGTTTGCATCCGAAGATCGGGGTTGACGCCCCCCTCACGTTCGACATTTACGATAAATGGGCCGGGCGGGCGGTTGCCGGATGCACATACCATGTCGCCCATCAAGGCGGCCGGAACTTTGACCAGTTTCCTGTGAACGCCTATGAAGCGGAAAGCCGTCGTTTGGCCAGGTTTTATCCGTTTGGTCACACCGCCGGTCCCTATGCTGAACCAAAAGATACCTCTCGCTCCGAATTTCCCTGCACACTCGACCTGCGATGGCCGGCCTGATTTTTATTGGAGACCGTGTGCCCGGCATACGGCAAGGTAGCTCATTTTTCTGAACAAGGCACATCCTGATGAAATCCATGACGGCTCCACTTTCCCCTGAATCACCGGATTCCCTTTCCCCACAGACAACAATTTATCGGCCTCAACCGGATACGTTTGATGAGCTCGTGGCCTCGGATGGATCCGTCCGCCCGCATTGGCAACACCTTCTGAAAGAATTCACAGGCTTGGCCTCCACACAACGCCGTCATGCTCATGAAACGGCAACACGAATGTTGAAAGATGACGGCATGACCTATGTCGCCAGCCAGAATGGACAAGAAACCGATAGACCCTGGCAGCTTGATTTATTCCCGCTCTTGATCGACGGAGAGGAATGGCAACACCTCGCACAGGGCTTGATTCAACGGGCACGGCTCCTTAACCATATCTTGAGCGATTTATATGGCCCCCAACAGTTGCTGAAAAACGGTGCCCTGCCCCCTGCAGTGGTATTCGGCAACCCCCAGTTCCTGCAACCCTGCCATGGCGTGCCCGTGCCCGAGGGAACGTATTTGCATTTTCTCGCCTTCGATGTTGCGCGCGCTCCCGACGGGCAATGGTGGGTTCTGCGGGATCGCACTGAAGCGCCCACCGGTGCCGGATTTGCCCTGGAAAATCGAATTATCGTATCCCGGTTACTACCGGATCTGTTTGCCCATACGCACGTCCAACGCCTTTCATCCTTTTTTCAGACATTCAGCGAGAGATTTCTGCAGTTTTCACAACGCGAAGATCCATTGGCTGTCGTCCTCTCGCCCGGCCCGCAAAACGTGACCTACTTTGAACATGCCTATCTATCACGGTATCTGGGATTTCCGGTGGTTGAAGGATCGGACATGACCGTTCGCGATGACCGGCTCTTCCTGAAAACAGTTGATGGCCTCAAGCCGGTTGACCTGGTGTTGCGCCGTATCTATTCAGACCTGTGCGATCCCCTTGAATTGTCGACCGAATCCACCATGGGCGTTCCGGGTTTGCTCCAAGCCATTCGAGCCGGACACGTCACGATGGCCAACGCTCTCGGGAGCGGGTTGGTCGACAGCGAAGTCCTCTTAAGCTTTCTCCCGAGTTTGTGTAAATTCTTTTTTAGCGAGGGGCTCCAGATTCCCAGTGTAGCCACCTGGTGGTGCGGACAACCCAACGAGCGCGCTTACGTTCTGGACAATATGCATCGCTTGATGATTCGTCGCGTGTTGACCCCCAAGCGAGGCCTTACCCACAGCCGTCTTTCATCCTTCGGTCCTGACCTGACTGCTCAGGACAAGGAAGCCCTCGTCCAAGCCATTACCCGACGCGGACATGAATACGTCGGGCGGGAAATCGTTTCTCCGTCCACCACACCTTTTTGGACTCCCGATAAGGAACTGAAACCCGCCCCGATGACCTTGCGCATTTATCTGACGGCCACGAAGGACGGCTATACCGTCATGCCCGGCGGACTCGCCCGGGTGTCGGTGCGATCGGATCCTCGTGGACACTGGCATGAGCCGGGTGATTTCAGCAAAGACACTTGGGTAAAGGGGAATGGTCCTCTCGATGTCCCGGCCACCGTCACGCTTCCCCACCATACCCTGCAACTTCGGCGAGGAGGACGGGATCTCCCCAGTCGAACTGCTGATAATCTCTTTTGGCTTGGCCGGTATGCCGAACGCGCGGAAGGGGCCATCCGTTTATTACGAAGCCTCGTTTCACGTATGAGTGGAGAAGCCGGACCAGGCG
The DNA here is from genome assembly GCA_963785905.1 of uncultured Nitrospirales bacterium. Taxonomy (GTDB): domain Bacteria; phylum Nitrospirota; class Nitrospiria; order Nitrospirales; family UBA8639; genus Nitrospira_E. Next base: position 28,270 of record CAWAXJ010000015.1, on the reverse strand, counting down.
ATGATCCCGAAACCCTCCATCGATTGGTTTCATTACTTGTCATGCAGGAGCATTTGTCGCCCCGTCGGGCCAAACGGGCAGTGGAAGGGGGAGCCGCCGCGGTGGAGGCGGAACTCCGGACCATTTTATTCGACCCGGATTCTCCTGACGGCCTGGCGAAGATTCTCCAGAATGTCCGGCGCACCGCGGAACTGGTCCGCCACCGACTGTCTCTCGACACCTGGAATATTTTGATGGAACTCACCAGCGTGCCAAAAGTTTGGGCTCAAACCAAAGGACAAAGCATCGATGACGCCATCCGCCTCCTGAGCCGGATGATCCAACACCTGGCAGCTCTCAACGGAATGGTCATGGAAAATATGACCCGCAGCTATGCCTGGCGTTTTTTGGAAATGGGACGGCGCCTGGAACGTGTCAGGCATTTATCAAAACTCATTCGTCAGCTAGCCACCCGGGATACGCCGGAAACCACCGGAGCCTTGAACCTGCTCCTGGAATTGGCGGATGGCTCCATCACCTACCGGACCCGATACAAGGCCGAAGCCAAACTCGCGGCGGTGCTGGATTTACTCTTGGCCGACGAAACCAACCCCCGTTCTATCATTTTTCAATTACTGACTTTCGAAGCACACATCAACGCCCTGCCACGAGAGGAAACATCGGCTTCACTCAATCCGGCCCAACGGGTTACCACACGTACCTGCACCGACATTCGATTAGCAGACATGATGCAACTCGCCGAGTTCAATAAAAAAACCCGGGTGAGGGTCAACCTTGAGCGACTGCTCAAACAACTGGATCAGAATGTTCACCAATTATCGGATGTTGTGGCTCATACCTATTTCAGCCATTCACTGGCCCAGCGCATTTCCGGTCCTCAATGGCTTGAAGGCATTCCATGATCTATCAGGTGACACCACCAAACCATCTTTGCATACACCCAGCCGGTGGCGATCTCTCATCATGTTTTGCGATTATCCCCACGGTCGCATCCACGACAACACTGCCTTCGATCCAAGGTGAGGATTGAGCCCTCACCCTCTGTCCGTTCCGAAGGGGAAGATTATTTTGGGAATCCGCTCACCCATCTCACCATTCAAACCCTTCATCCTGAATTGATCGTCGAGGCCACCACTTTAGTGGATGTAATGAAACCCCATCCAATGCATTTGGATCAAAGTCCAGCTTGGGATCAGGTCGTTCAACAACTCCAAAGTTCGTTGGATTCCGCGAATCTGGAAGCCCACCCATTTATGTATAACTCTCCCTATATCACCATAGACGATGCCACGTATGACTTCGTCCGGGATTGTTTTCCCCCCGGTCGTCCACTTTTGGCCGGAGTGAAGGATTTGACCAGTCGGATTTTTCAGGAATTCACGTATGAGGGGGGAGTGACCGATGTCTCGACACCTGTCAAAGACGTGCTGGCCTCACGGAAAGGCGTCTGCCAGGATTTCGCTCATTTGGAAATTGCCGCACTTCGAAGCCTTGGCCTGCCTGTTCGATATATCAGCGGGTATCTCCTCACCCATCCCCCTGAAGGGCAGGAAAAATTGGTAGGTGCCGATGCCTCGCATGCCTGGGTCTCCATCTGGAGTCCCGATATTGGGTGGGTGGATTTTGATCCCACTAACAATCTCATTCCCGGTGATGAACACATTACGTTAGCCTGGGGCCGGGACTATGGGGATGTGAGTCCAATCAATGGCTTTATGGTTGGAGGGGGACAACACACACTCACTGTTTCAGTCGACGTCAGCCCCACTCCCCAGCCTTCACTAATCTAAGCGGGATTTTCTAATCTATAGAATGCCCTCTCCATTCTTCAACCTCCGCAACCGCCTTCACAAAGGGATCCGGAATTCTCGCCAGCAGCATCACTATGGGAGGTGAGCGAAATGAGATTGGTAGAGTCCATAAGGCAATCGCCTTCAACAGCAATGCCTGCCTGACTGCCATCACCTGTCTTTGAAAAAACGTTATCCAGCCTTCAACCCACAGGCATTGGCGACCCCATCGCGGTAGAGAAGCCAGAGATCCAATGTTTTCTGCACCGCTGCTAAGATCTTTGCTTGGTGCGATCGAGTGGGAGCGTATTGGACCACCATCGCATAGGCATCATGACGATGTCCTGCCTCAACCATTTGATGCGCGCGAATAAGATCCATGGCTCGAGCGGAAACCCCATAGTATTGCACAAGCGGATGCGTCTTCAGTTTGCGTTGAATCTGTTGAGGAGTTTTTGATTGGGCGGGGCTCGCTAATTCTTTTCTATCGTTGACGCTGCCTTCGACAAAAATGGTTAACACCGCTGCACCGACAACCCAATTCTGTTCATTGGTCATCTTGTCCAACCATGCGCGATAGCGCCGGGTAGCGGGCAACAACTGAATTTCCTCGAATTCGCCTGGGCGAAATCCTAAGCCCTCCATCATTTTCATAAAAAGTTCCGGATGTGAAGTCCCCAATGACAACATTCCGGTGTCTTCTTCATAAATATTTTCAGCTAGCATTCTCCTGACTTCCAGGGGTGGGTTCTTCCCATGGATACGGGCAAGGAATACCGGGAAGTCCCGAACATACACGGCATATTCCTGTTGGAAATGAATTTTGAGGTGTGCTTTGGCCATAGTCGGGCCTGAAAAATACGGCCAGGCCCAATGATGCTTCTGCGCCATCACCTCCAACAACTGCTCACGGAATTGTGCTGAGGATTGTTTTCTCATACCCATGCGAGGGATTTGGCCATGGTTGTCCTCCCGCCCCTTCTGGACCAATAAGCAATTGATAAGATTATAAAACCCATCGGTGTTTTTGGAGCATTCTGAATATTAAAAATACTGTAACAGAGAAAGATCCCTTATATGCAGAACGAATATGCCATCGACAACACTTTACTCCTGACGAAAAAAGAGAATCCGTCTCTTCTATTTAAGGCAACCCCCGTATAGGAAGTTCTGGCAAACACAATTCCAGGTTAAGAATCGTGAATAAGTCGACCATTCGAGAGAGTTACCAAAACCCAAATCCCTCTCGTTTCGATTCTTCGATGGAAATTCCCGACCTCCATAGACAATATACCCTCTATTTTCCTGAATCCCCATTACTTCATCTCGCAGGGCTTTGAACCCCACCCCAAAAACATTTGTTTGGACAGCGACGGAGGAAACAATAAATGAAACTTTTAGCCAAGGCACGGAAGGCCTTGAGCCTGAATAGGACAGGACAGGAACGCTTTCATCTAATAATGAGATAGCATAAAAAGAAAGACAACGCGAAACATCCGCGAAGTGACGACAATGCGAGACATCTCACAACAACTCCCAACTCTGCATCATGATAGAAAATATTCTGGAATACCTAACCTGTCGAAAACCTTTCCCATATTGTTAGCGTTCAGTATCAGATATGGTCGAACGTCCCTTGATATTAAAAATCGAATGAAATGTTACACGTCGATGTTAAGAACATTGACCCTTTTCGTCCATCTCAGGATTCGAGTATGCACCAACTGAAGATCTAGTGATGAAAATTTGATGAGTCATCAAGACTTTACGTGTCAGATCCTCAGGTAAATTGAATGTGGCAACACGTTTGCTTTTTCCTATAAGTCAACGGGCAATCGGATTCATCAATACCGTGAATGCGAAGGTCTTTTACACAAGGAGGGATAGACAGATGATGTATGTGGATAGCCGGTACCTAAATATGGCTCGCAAGAGTGAGTTGCTACAGCATGAGCACACCATGAACCGATTACAAAGACAGGTGGCGCAACTCACCAAAGCAGTGGAATGGGAATTGGAGCAACATAAGGCTCGTCTCAAGGAACTACAAATGGTGGAAGATACCCTTGCAGAGAAAGGCCAACCCGTACTCTCTCCCAATACTCAGCCGACCCTGCAGCCCATTCCTTCTTCTACCCGCAAATGGACAAAATTCCGAAAGTATGCCAACCGGTCTTCTCAAATACCAGTCGCTGCACTCGTAGGATAATTTTTCCCTTTCCCATAATCATCTCCTGACCCACGGAACTACCGTGGGTCATTACGACTTCTTCCTCAGGTTCATTCAAAAAAGGCAAAGTTTTCTGGCCGACTCTCGTTGAGTCCCTCCAAACAGGTTATTGCCCGCTCTCTCCCTCCCGGCTGCATGATGTGGTCGCTCTGGACCCTATGGGTATTCTTTTCCCCATGTTTGGTACCAAAATGACGGCCTTCCACTCAGGGAAATACTCTTTGTTTCCCAGCAGATGGAGTACTCAAGCCTTTCATATTTTTTTTACAACCTCGCGACCGATTTCACTTTCCCAAGTTACGATTTCACCATCCGCCATCCATCGCCTCCCTTCCATCCTTCACCTTCAAGACCGTAACAACTTGTCCTGGTTGGACAAACACTTCCGCCTATCCGTGAAAGGATCGAGGCTCATCAAATCTCACACTCACCTCTTACGACTTCGGATAACTTGGCTCACCCGTTCATTTTTTCCAGTTAAGGGAAGACATTCTTTTATCTTTCTTGGCAATTCTTTACAAAAATGTATCTTATGAAGTGTTTGTATAATTTTTGCATATTTGTATTTCGAAATCCGTGGTTACCATGGACCTCGTTCCGTTTTCAGATGTCTATGCTCTTTCATATGCTAACCTGGCCTTTCCGTAAACCATCCCCTCTCCTCTTGCCACTTGCCACATCCCGAAAGCTTCAGATCTTCCCCTCTATCCCTCCCTGGTTAGGAACCTATCTTCGCCTGCTGACGAATGCCGGCATTCTCTCTCCTTCCATGCGAGACCTTGCCATCATCTATCCCTTGACCTTTGCTCCGACAACATCAATTATCTCTAAACAACCCCTCGTTTCAAGACCAAAAGGCACCAAATTTCATACGCGTTCATTTGCAAAAATTATTGGAGATTCCGAGCCTCTATGCTTTGGACCAGTTAGACCTCACAGCAGAAACCACTCTGGACCGCCGTCTTCAAGACCAAGCCACTGCTCTCCTCCGGCAACTGGCAGATCCCGCCTTCGTAACGGTCTCAAACATGACTCGCCCCAACCTATTGGATCGAGGGAATCCGGCAGACATCATTTATAGCCTGACCCTGTATGAGCGAACCCCCCAAGGAAATCTCCTTCGAGTCCAGACCGACACCCTCAATCAACCCTTGGATATGAATCAGGGCTCAAAGATGGACCTGGGCTCGACCGCCAAACTTCGTACATTGGTCACCTATTTGGAAGCAATTGAACGTCTCTATCACACGTACGCAGGACGACACCCGGAAAAACTCCGGGAGCTCGACCTAGCAATCAATGGATCCTCTGAGTAGCTGGGCGGTGATTCATTTCCTAACTGCGCCTGATCAATCCCTTTCTAGTCTGTTGCAAGCCGCCCTCGATCGCCGCTATTCAGCCAGTCCGGGCGAAAGGTTTTGGACTGGTGGGGACTTCATGCCTTTGCCAACTTCAATGCGACCGACAACAGAAAAACATTCACAGTCCGCGAAGCGTTTCATCATTCAGTAAATTTAGTTTTTATTCGTTTAATGCGGGATCTCGTTCAGTATCATACTCTCGCCATTCCCGGATCGACTGCCATGGTTCTCAAAGATCCACTCAACCCTATACGCCGTCAATATTTACAAAAATTTGCTCATCAGGAAGGAAGAATTTTTCTCTATCGTTTCTACGACAAATATAAAGGACTGACGCCGGAGGAAGCCTGGCAGTTGGTCCTTATCCGAACACGGCTCACCCCTCTCCGCCTGGCTGTCCTCCTTCGTTCCATCCATCCTGCCAAGGATGTCCAGGCCTTCACCACGTCTCTGCGGGAAGCATTCCCAACCATAAAGCTCTCTCCGGAGCAAGCCGACCGGCTTTATGCCAAATTGGATCCGCAGGCGCTTAGCCTCGCCGATCGAGGATATGTGGCCGGCATCCACCCTCTTGAATTGTGGACGGTCGCGTTCCTAAGGCAACACCCCCATATCAGCAAATCCGAACTCGCCCAAGCCAGTCAACAAGAACTGGTGGAAGTTTACGCCTGGCTATTCAAGACCCATCGAAAAGGGGCACAAGATAGTCGGATTCGTCTCATTCTGGAACAAGAGGCGTTTATGGAAATCCACAAAGCCTGGCAACGGCTCGGATATCCCTTTGCGACGTTAGTTCCGTCGTTGGCGACCGCCATTGGAAGCTCCGCCGACCGGCCGGCCGCCTTAACCGATCTCATGGGCATTCTAGTCAACGACGGCCAGAAAATTCCCACAGTGACAATTCAGCAACTGCACTTTGCGGAAGGAACGCCGTTTGAAACGCTTCTTGTGCCTCAGGAACCAGTACGCGAACAGGTTCTGAACCCTCTGGTCGCTCAAGTCCTTCGTCAAGAACTGATTGGAGTAGTGGAACATGGAACGGCTATCGGCGCCAAAGGAGCGCTCACACCGATAGAAGGCATCAACTTCTCAATTGGTGGAAAAACCGGAACCGGCGACCATCGACAAAAAGTGTATGAGCGAGGTTATCGGTTAATTGAATCCCGCCCCATCTCTCGAACTGCCACATTTGTGTTCCTCATCGACAATCGTTTTTTTGGAACCATTTCGGCCCAGGTGTCCGGTCCGCAGTCGGGTGATTTTAGCTTCACGAGCAGCTTACCTGTTCGCATCTTTCGCTTGTTCGCACCTCATCTTCACACGTATGTGATGCCTCAGGCGTTAGAGGCCAAGGTAGCAAAACCACCCGAACCAGCAAGTTGATTGATCTGACGTTCAACGTACTTGAAGCTGCGGTCATTTCTGCATAGGCCTTTCTTTTTTTACTAGAGACTTAGTTATCCCCCCCTTCCTGAGGTAACGATCCTGAGAAATATGAGGGAGAATTTCGTGGACAAAGTTTCTTGTCTCAGACATGATGTCCACTTTAATCACACCATAGCTCTGCACCTTCCCTCATTTCTCATCAACAATAGGTCTTTTGACAACGGAAACCCCTCATAACACCTCTTTTCTGAAATTTTCTCCTGGCATCTTCTTTGCTATTGAAGAAGATTATGTGCTTCAAGTAAAAAATCGCTCAGATTCCACAAAGCGACAGGTTGAATAACACTCCTCTCATCTGAAAAGTACTGTCCAACCATTTCCTGGATAACCAAACGCTGTACTTTTTACACAAGCCAGTTGGATTCGAAAACGAGGGGGAGTGTAATCTTCTCCCTTGCCAATCTCGAGGTAAGCTCTGACATCCATAACCAAAGGAGAGGGATTGTTCTCTCTCAACCATTAAGGAGGACATTGACAACTATGCGAACCCTGCTTCAATCGATCACATGCGGATCCTGCGCGTTACTGTTCGGTACCATGCTTATCGCCTGTGCGGAAAAACCAATCCAAGGGTCGGACGCGGCCTTGCAGGCCCTTCAGGCTGCCAAGCAAGCCGGGGCAATGGAATATGCTCCTGGATCCTTACGTGTGGCTGAGGACGAGTATCAAAAAGCGCAGGAGGAAATCGGAGTACAGGACAATGCCTTCATGCTGACTCGCAATTATGATGCGGCCAACGCCATCTTAACGAAAGTCGTGGCGGATGCTGAAATGGCCAAAACAGAAGCAATCGCCAGTAAACAACTGGCGAAAACCGAGGCGGAAGGGGCCGTGGTCTTAGCCAAATCCTCATTAGAGGAAGCCAAAAACCAGTTGGCTCAGGCGCCGACCGGCAAAGGGACTCAGGCTGACCTGCAAGCCCTACGAGGCGACCTGCAAGTCGCCGAGGCCACTTTGGCAGAAATTGACGCCATTTTAATCAAGGAAGACTTTTTGGGGGTGAAGGCGAAAGCCCAATCCGTTCAAGCCTTAGCCGCCCGCGTGAATGAACAAGTCGCGCAGGCTATTCAGAAGACCGGCAAACATAAGAAAGCCTAACGCATGCGATGGTCGGGCTCTGGTCGGCAAAGAGCCAAGCGACCGGCAGTTTGGCTGGCGGCTGGAGCCCTTCTCATTCTTTCATCCCTGTTTGTTGTCTGGTGGCAGGCTGATCGTCTTTCTCCAATCTTCCCACCCCTGCTCGAATCGCTGGACCGCCAGGTTTGGGCATACGGTGGAGAAGGTTTTTTCCTGGAACGGTATACCACGTTTCATCAAGGCATTATCGACCTTCGAAGCCGGTGGCGGAAAGAACAACACCGCTGGTGGCCCACTGCGGACACACAGACCTTTCAGACGACCTACCAACACTTGGCGCAGGAAGGCGCAGCCCTTCTTGAAGCCACCCAGCACCAAAAATCCACTCGAAAGCATCAACTGAGTTCCGTCTTGGAATCGGAACGTCGCCAGGTGAACCGCTTACGCGCGTTAACGGGATTTTTTGACCTTCGACGAAGCTTGCGGACACTCTCGGTCACAGAGGGGTTGCTTAACCAGGCCGCCTCTCGTCTCCAACAAGACCGCTACGATCAAGCCGGAATTCTCCTTGGCCAGGCAAGCGAATCTCTCAAACCGGTCGAGTCTCAAGCCATGGACCAAATGAAACGGTACGGAGCCACACCCCAACTCTCCAAGTGGAACAATTGGGTAGCCAGCACTCTGGACTGGTCTTCAAGAACCGGCGGTACGGCTATCGTTGTCCTTAAAGCCCCACGGCAACTCCTGCTGTACCAGCATGGGAAACCCCATCGTCGTTTTTCCATTGAACTGGGATTTTCTGGACTTCAGGACAAGTTACAGGAAGGTGACGGCGCAACGCCGGAGGGACAATTTCGAATCCTGCACAAGAAAGGACCCGGTGCCACAAAATTCCATAAAGCCCTCTTACTCAATTATCCAACCCGCGAACACCGTCGACGTTTTCAGGAAGCCAAGGTCCGGGGAGTCCTGACGGCCAACCGTGCCATTGGTAGCCTCATTGAAATTCATGGCCAACAACCAAATGGAAATAACACCACCAATGGCTGCATTGCCTTAGAGAATGCGGATATGGATGTCGTCTTTCAGCTTGCACAAGAAGGAACGCCGGTGACTGTCGTCGGAGCGGTACAATCAGACAATTGGGTCGTGAACGCCCTTCACAACATCACCGAACATGCCCGCCATAGAATCGCACTCACTACGGAGTCCGGTTCTGTCCTAAACCGGTAAAACCATTCGGCGCAGAACAGGATGAGGTTATGGATTCGATGAGAAATCGTTGGGTGATCGCTGGACCATCCGCATTAACATCTGCGGTTCAACCAGCACGACGTCGGGAAGGGCACGCAGCTTTGCGAATCCATTAAGCGCCGTGGCAATATTGCCATCCTTACTCTGAAGCCACGCGGCATGAGGAGCATAGGAGAGCCGTTCATCAACAAAGAATCCGCACGTTTCTAATTCCTGCCTCCGTTCCTCGACGGGGACCTGAGACCGGAAACGAATAAACACGCGGCCTGACGGTACTCCCTGCGGACCATTCGGCCCAAGACGGTAGACCGGTATGACGGTGAGATTGGCAGGAAGCGTTGACACGGTCGAGACCTCGCCCCGGCACACGTTGATAACCGGGTCCTCAAAAGAGTACAACACTGCCGTGGTCAAAGCAGGAGGAACTGGCCCATGAACGGCAAAGCAGTCAGACTCTCGAACCCATTCACGGGTTACATCCTCAGCCTCCACCGTCATCCTCAGAGGAAAGTGAGACAACGGATCGTTTAGACCCATTATTTATTCTAAGCAGAAGTGCAAAGCACTGCCAAGCATGATCACATGCTACAAACAGAAGGAGGACACTTATGCGTTCCTTTCGTTATGGAGGACAAAACAGGGAAATCGTTTTCGCTGAAAACCGATGAAGAGCCTCGTCGTCGTGCGGACACAGAGTCGTCGCCCCTTGAATGCAGCCGCCCAATTACTTAAAACTCGACAAGCGTTGGACGATCTTGATCCGGTGCACCGCTTTCGCCACGCAGGCGTGGAAATCTTCCGGTTCTGCCCCGACGTTCGAGGCCCCAGTACCCGGGGAGCCATCCGTACTACCTTAAAATCCGAGAAAGACGTTCAATTTGCCGGACATGTCCTGGTGGATCCACAGTCAAATAAACCGGTGTTGTACACTGAAAATCTCTTCATCAAATTCGAAGATGACCTCGCCGAATCCACCTGCCGCAAGATCGTGAAAGCGGCCGGACTCCGCGTCAAACGAAAGCTGGAGTATGCTCGCAATACCTTTTTTGTCGCAGCTCCAGAGGGCACAGGCCAGGAGGTGTTTCCCATCGCCGAAACGCTCCTCAAAAAGAAAGAAGTGGAGCTGTGTCATCCTGAACTCGTCCGGAAAATGGAATGGCGCACCGCATTTCCACAACAGTGGCACTTGAAAAAGTCCATCATTAATGGAACTGTCTATGATGCTCATGCCCACGTGGACAGCGCCTGGGCGCTCAGTCAGGGGGAAAATATCACCATCGCGGTCATCGATGACGGTGTTGATCTTGATCACGAAGAGTTCGCCGGTTCAGGAAAACTCATCGCCCCTCGCGACGTAACCGGCGCCAATGACGATCCTCGACCCGGAAGCGGGGATAATCATGGAACCGCCTGTGCGGGTGTCGCCACCGGCAACGGGTTTCATGGAGCCTCCGGTGTCGCTCCCAAAGCCCGATTGATGGCCATCCGCTACGCATCCCCGCTGGGCTCACAGGCCGAAGCCGATGCATTTATCTGGGCAGCGCAACACGGCGCAGATGTCATTTCCTGTAGCTGGGGGCCTGAGGATGGCGCCTGGTGGGACCCGCGCGATCCCCTTCACCACACCGTGGCTCCTCTGCCGGATTCCACCCGCCTGGCCATTGATTGGGCGGTGACCAATGGACGCAACGGCAAAGGATGTGTGATTACTTGGGCCGCCGGCAACGGAAACGAAAGTGTCGATAACGACGGATATGCCAGTTATGAGAAAGTGATTGCCGTTGCCGCCTGCCACGCCAAGGAGAAGAGGAGCGCCTATAGCGATTTCGGAAAGGCCATTTGGTGCACATTTCCCAGCAACGACACACTCCTTCCCATCCCCGGAATCTGGACCACCGATCGCTCAGGAACAGCAGGCTATAATCCCGGACAAGACAGTCGAGGCGATGCGGAAGGCCATTATGTGAACGACTTTGGCGGTACATCAAGCTCCTGTCCCGGTGTCGCCGGGGTAGCAGCCCTCATTCTGGCTCGCAACCCGTCCTTGCGATGGGATGAGGTCAAAGATCTGCTCAAGCGCTCATGCGATCAGATCGATCCCGCCGCCGGCAAATATAACTTAAACGGGCATAGCCTTCTCTATGGGTATGGACGGATCAATGCCAAGCGCGCGGTAGAACTGGCCGCGCCGGCCCTTCCGGCTCCCGCCACCGTTCATACCTCCGCCGCCATCATTCCCATTCGCGATCTACGGACATCACGACTCTCCGTGCAGGTAGCAGAGACCGCCCTGCCTACCTCTGTCAGGATCGGAGTGGATATCGAGCATACCTACATCGGTGACCTGATCATCAAGATGGTACCGCCAAAATCGACAGGAGTTCCATCCATTTTGCTTCACAATCGAACAGGAGGAGGGACAGACAATCTCCGCACCACCTATGATGTCACCACGACCCCGGACCTCATGGCACTGGCAGGGAAAAATCCAAAAGGGGAATGGTCACTAACGGTTCAGGATAAAGAGAAGCTCGATACCGGACGTATCTTGCAATTCTCAGTGACCTTGATTTTCTGACGCAGTGTCGCAGGGTAGTCGCCGGGGTCAGTATGGCCCGATTCAGGTTTATTGTCTCCCTCTGGTGCCAGGGTGCACAATTCTCACGGCATCATCCCCAGCTATGCCAATTGGGATTGAATATTTATTTAGGTGTATTGAACTCCAATAAACTTTCCTCGCACAGTTGATCTGATTAAAACGCTCCCACTATATTTGCCATACCAAGATGGCAATTCCAGTCGGTTATTTCAGATCTTCTTGTTTCACCATTCCTCACAACGGTATTAATCCTTGCTCCGCTCGTGAAATTTCCCTGTCTCCTCTCAACGGTCATTGACCAACTTGGAATGATGGGTTCTTTTTCATTCTTTTTCATCAAATCCAAGATCAACGGAAACTGATCTAAACCTTAAAAAGTGTAGTTCTGCATGTATTCCAAACACGGCCATGCTCAAAGATGGCCTCGAAATCCAGACGATTTTACTCATCATTTTTCACCAAGGAGGTACGTATGTCTCAGGCCCCAACTTCACCGGATTCGCCCATCGGGTCCACACCACAGGATGTCCCCCATTGGATTGAACACGCATTTGAAATGGTCATCTTTACCAGCCGGTGGATTCAAGCACCGTTGTATGGCGGACTGATCATCGCTGAGGTGCTCTATGCATGGAAATTTCTGGCGGAATTGTGGCACATGGTGCACGACATTGGCGAGCTCACTGAAACTGTTTTCATGTTGGGTATTCTAACCTTGGTGGATATCACGATGGTCGCCAATCTGCTCACCATGGTCGTCATCGGCGGATATGCGACGTTTGTCAGCAAACTGAGTTTGGAAAGCCACCCCGATCGCCCTGATTGGCTCAGCCATATCGACCCGGGAACCATTAAGGTGAAATTAGCGGCTTCGTTGATTGGCATCTCCAGCATTCACCTATTGAAAGCCTTCGTCAACATCGCGAATGTGCCAATCGAACACATTCAGTGGCAAATCATAATCCATCTGACCTTCTTAGGCTCAGCCATCTTGTTGGCATGGACCGACAAAATCATGACCAAGGTGAAGAACCATTAAACTCCATCTCACTCTTGCGAAATGTTTGTTAAGGATGGTTCAAACGGCTGTGGCGATAGCCATAGAAGGCATAGACCGCAAGTCCAATTAAGGTCCACACCCCAAAACGAATCCAGGTGATTGAGGGGAGAAAGAGCATGAGTCCGAGACACGAAAGTGTCCCCAACACGGGGATCCAGGGCATCAAAGGAAGACGAAACGACCGTGGGTGCTCGGGTTGGGTGATACGGAGCCACAGCACGCCGACGCAAACAAGACAAAACGCAAAGAGGGTTCCAATATTCGTCATGTCGGCGGCTTCCCCAATCGGGACAAATCCTGCGAGAATCGCGACCCCTAGTCCTGTCAGGATGGTGGCCAGGGACGGAGTCTGAAACCTGGAATGAATCGCAGCTAATCGTGGACTGAGGAGGCCATCTCGAGACATAGCAAAGAATATCCGGATTTGCCCCAGCATCATGACGAGTAATACACTGGTAATTCCGGCCAACGCCCCAACGGCGACCAGAGCCGCTCCCCACCGGTACCCCACCCGGTTGAGGGCTTCCGCCACAGGGGCATGGACGTCAATAGCTGCCACAGGAACTAACCCTGTGAGAACAGCAGCCACGGCAATATAGATAAGCGTGCAGAGCCCAAGCGATCCCAGGATAGCCCGAGGAAGATCCCGTTGCGGATTTCGAGCTTCCTCTGCCGCCGTCGAGACTGCATCGAACCCGATGTACGCGAAAAAAACAATGGCTGCAGCCGCGCCCACTCCGGACAGCCCATTGGGAAGAAACGGCATCCAATTTCCTGGATTCACCTCTCCCGCGCCAATGACCAGAAAGAAGAAAATGACGACAAGTTTCACGGCAACAATCACACCCGTTACTTGTGCACTTCGCCTGGTTCCCACCAGTAGAAGTCCCGTCATCAAGAGAGAGATTGCCACGGCCGGAAGGTTGATCAGTCCCGCCTGGCCTGATTCAGGGGCATGAGTCAGCAGATCGGGCAGTTCAATCCCCACCAGCTTAAGGACGTTGACAAAATATCCGGACCAACCAATGGCCACCACTGAACTCGCCACGCCATATTCCAAAATCAGATTCCACCCCGCCAACCAGGCAACCAGTTCCCCCAGCGTCGTGTAGGTGTAAGAATAGGCACTTCCAGCCACCGGCATCATGGAGGCAAACTCCGCATAACAGAGCGCCGCCAGTGCGCACACCAACCCCGAACATAAAAAGGAAAGAATAATACCGGGTCCCGCACCCGGCCGATGAGGATTGCCGACCGTGGCAGTTCCAATTAAGACAAACACCCCGGTGCCAATAATAGCGCCAATCCCGAGCGCGACTAAATGCCACACACTGAGATCGCGTTTTAGCCCTAAGGCCTGGAAGCCCACTGTCCCCTGGTGGCTCTGTAACAGTTTCCTCCGGAATACAGAACGACTCATCACAAGTTACATCCTCCTTGTGGTTCGACGGTATTTTTCAAGGCGGTTTCTGACTGGCTTAATGGAAGAAATAAAACGGGAAAATGGTCTGCTGTTTCCTCATCACTACCCAAAATTATGCGATAAATTTTTCGAAGATCAACATACTGGCTTCAGGAAGGCTATTGGAACGAGAACTCAAATTGTTTTTTGCGTTTTTTATATAAAGAGAGATGGGCATAGATTTCAGGGATTCCCCACCGTTGACCAAAAATTTTGAGAAAATCTGTGTCTAATCGGCCACCTCAGATTCTCCGGGGACTATGACACACAGGATATCAGAACTTCAGGATACCCGTTAATTTAATAGAAGCTATCAGCTTTTCCTTAAGCCACGGTTTCTTCTACAATTCAATTTTTCCAGTCACCTCATGAGGAGATCATGGCCGGCAATGAAGTATAGTGACCCGGTCGTGTTGTTAATTATTTCTCCAAAATATCTGCATAAAAATCTTCTCTCTCATGGATACTTCCACCCCCCATGAAACGTACCATCTGGATATTCAAACCCCTTCCGGAGACCTGAGAGCAGTCGGTTGCGGTATCCACGGGATTCATTCCCATTACTGACATTATCCCCCTCATGCGTTCCCTTGGCGAACAAGCCCATCAGTTGGCCATTGACCAGACGACCCGAACCGGTGCCACCATTTCCTGTCAAAAAGGATGTGCCGCCTGTTGTCGCATGATGATTCCCTTGGCCCCCCCAGAGGCCCTTGCCCTCAGAACGATCGTCGAGGCACTCCCCTCCTCAAAAAGGGAACCCTTACTTGAGCGGTTTCAGGCCGCTCAAAGGACCTTGCGGGAAGCCGGCCTGGAGGAAGAATTACAACGGTTGGCCTTCTCGGAAGACCAAGGCACCGATGAAGAACTGGAACCCCTCAATCAGGCCTACTATGGGCTTCGGATACCCTGTCCTTTCCTGGAGGACGAAGTCTGCTCCATCTATGAACAGCGTCCCTCCGCCTGCCGGGAATTATTGGTGACCTCCCCTGCGGAACTTTGCCAGGACTTGATACGCAATCCCGTCCACCCGATTCCCGCCCCATTTCGAATCGGCACGGTCTTAAGCAAACTCTGGGCGGATTGTTGCCAGGGCCCCATACGCCTCATTCCACTCCCCATCGCGCTGGACTGGGCCAAGGCACGGGAAAGCCGGACCACACAAACCTGGGCCGGACCGGAACTGCTTAGGCGTGCCCTGGATGCTGCCGCTCAATTTTTACAACGCCAAACATTATGAAGGGAATGGGGCTCCCATTCCCTCAATCATTTACTCATACATTTCACCGCTCAGGCCCACTAGGGATAAACCATCGTCCACACCAGATGGATAGGTTTCAATCCTCTTCTGTTTCTGCGAGAAGTTACCCGCCAATTTTCATTCGAGCGTCGCTAACCATAAAAGAGAGGGAGAGTCTCCAGGCAGCTTCACACATCTGAAAGCTTGGACAGGATTTCTTGTAGTGGACAGGATGTCTCTTGTGCTGACGATTTTTCGATGATTTTCCCATTCCCACAACCCCAAAACAACCAAAAAATCAAGGGTTTTTCCCCTTATAGCCCTATTAAAGACTGGCATAACCTTTGCTGATGCTTCTTCGAGTAGTAAGCCATGATGGCTTACCTAACCTTTATAAGGAGGTGCTCCTGTGAACCAACCAAATCAAAAAGATCCAAAAAAGGGCATACCACCCACCGGGAAACCTACTACTGCTCCTGGTCCTGGTTCTGCCAGACCACAGCAAAATCCGGCTAAAAAGCCAATGGGTAAATAATCATCCTGAAGGCCCACCACACCTGACACTCACGACCTTTTCCCCTCATGGACAAGGCCCCACCTTTTTTCAGGTTTTGATGCGGACGAACTCAAGAGGGGCCGGAAAGATTCGGCCCCTCTTTCTTTTAGGAACGTTTTGATTCTGGATGTATGAGGAATAGCAATGGTTGTCATAAACATTACCCAGCCGAACAATCCAGGACTGCATTCGAACACCAGACTTATGACTCGAAATCTGGATAGGCCCGGCAATGGATGTGCCTTCCTCATATCCTGCCTGCTCCTGGTCGGCTGTGCGGAACAACCGGTATTACAACTGGACGCCGCTATTCAAGCTCTTGAGGACGCCAGAGTGTCGGGAGCCGAGGATTATGCGATTGAGATTTTTACCGAAGCAGAATCAGCATATGGACAGGCTAAGGAGGAATTGAATCAGCAGCAGGAGCGGTTGCAGCTTTTTCGAGATTATCATCCGGCCACGACAATGTTAGCGAAAGTTCTGAGCAACGCTGAACAGGCAAAAATGGAAGCTATTGATAATAAAAAAGAAGCCAAAGCGAATGCCGAAGCGGCCCTCGCCTTTGCCAGACAAAATCTTCAGACCGTTCGTTCGTTGTTGGCGGACTCCTCGATTCCCGTAACAGATCAAGGGCAGTTTGACCAGATTACTCAGGCATTCCAGGCCACTGAAACGCTGTTAGCGGAAACCGAGTCGATCATGACCGAGGAGAACTTCATCGGTGTGATGACCACCGCCCATACGGTTGAATCATTTGCCACCCGGATTCAAGAGCACATCCTCTCTGCCAGGCAACTTGCCACAAAGCGACAAGTCTAGGTAATGGGTAACAGAAAGACGATGCCGGCAACCAGAGTTGGGTATGGCTGGCGCCGGCGATGGATAATGACAGGCATGTTGGTACTCCTTCCCGCTTTGGCTTTTGCCTGGTGGGGACGTACGGCCTACCCCGACACCTTTCCCCCTCTTCTCGAAGACCTGGACAGGAAAGCCTGGGTCAATGGAGCACAGACCTTGTTTCCCGATCGCTATCAACAATTTCATGACAAAGTTCTGGAACTCCGCTCCCACTGGCGCATAGAAACTAATCACTGGTGGTCCAACGGCGACGCCGTTGGTTTCAACCAGACTTACCAGGAATTGGTCGAGGAAGGGTCTCTCCTCATTGAAGCTTCTCGCCAAAAATCCACCGCTCTTCGCCTGGAGGTGGAGGAACTCCTTCAACCCGAACAGGCGCAACTGACACGATTACGGGGCCTCTCCAATTTTTTCGATCTGGGAGACGACATACCGGCTCTCTCCAAAGCTGAAGGGTTACTACACGAAAGCACCTTGCGAGTACAGCAAGGACAATATTTGCAGGCACGTTCGGCAGGAGAACAGGCCCTCGAGCATCTTCACCATGTGGAAACGCACACCATGACTCAAATGAAACGGTATACCAGCGATGCTCAGATCACTCTCTGGGAACAATGGGTCAACCACACCATCCGATGGTCAACCTCGACAGCCGGAACGGCCGTGGTTGTTCTCAAAGCTCCCAGGCGGCTGATCGTGTATCAACGCGGACGGATCATTGCCGACTATCCGGTGAGCTTGGGATTTTCAGGGTTTACAGACAAGCTTTACGAGGGGGACGGTGCCACCCCGGAAGGACAATTTCATGTGATCCGCAAAAAAGAAGGCCCGGGCACTCAATACTATAAAGCCTTGTTATTAGACTATCCAACGGCCGCACACCGGCAACGGTTCCACGAGGCTCAAGCCAATGGCCTTCTTGCTTCGAATCGGTCCATCGGCAGTCTGATTGAAATTCATGGGAAAAATTTTGATAACGAGGATACCACGAGTGGCTGTATTGCCTTAGAGAATTCCGCCATGGACCAGGTGTTCGACCGCGCTAAAACCGGAACTCCCGTCACCATCGTGGGGGCCCTGAATCAAGACAACGACGTGGTCAACACCTTACACCTGCTGGAAGAACATATTCTGCAACGGACAGAACGATGGAAGAAAACACGTTCCCTGGACGCCTCATTCGCAAGTACCAAATAAAATGATCTCCCATGTCCTCTCACACTCACGCGTCATTCTCTCACTGTGCATGCTCGCGGTCCTGGGCACCTCGGTTGGAGCTTCGCCCGCATCGGCTCCCAAACGCCCCACGAGCGGAAAACCGATTGCCGAAAAAACCCGTGGAGAAGTCATCCCGTTTTATCCTTCATCTCCAGCCCTGCTCGCCACCGCCCCCAAGGGGCCCTATCTCGTCGTGGACACGGCTCAAAATCGCGTGTACCTTCGGAATGGCAATCGAACTCTCTACAATGCCGTGGCCTCCACCGGCAGTGGGGCTCGGTTGCAAGATCCTCGCAATCCTACCAAAGGGTGGGTATTCGATACTCCGCGAGGCGTATTTACCATTTCCAGCAAAATAAAAAACCCCACATGGAACAAACCCGATTGGGCATTCATTGAGGAAGGCGAAACCATTCCACTAAAACCCGAGGACCGGATTGAAACAGGTGTCCTGGGGGAGTATGCTCTCGGATTCGGCAATGGCTATTTCATCCATGGCACGCTGTACACTCGACTGCTTGGAACCAATATCACTCATGGCTGCATCAGGCTCGGTGATGAGCCGCTTGAATATCTTTTCCACCACGTTCCACTCGGCACTACCCTTATCATCTTTTGAAGCGATTCAATCTTTTCTTCACCGCGGTGCTTCCCCAGTCCTCTGCCTCCTATTTGCTGTGGGGGCTCATCCTCTCACTTGTCCCTGGAGGAATCTGTTATTCCCAAGGCGGGACCGCTTCAAAGGCCTTTCCGAATCCGGCCGGTCAGGAGCTACAACTGGCAAAAGCCAAATCCCTCTATGCCGTCGTCGATATCACAAAGAATATCGTGTTTCTGAGAGCACGCGGCATTCCCTTGCGAACGTTTCCACTCACTCATGCCAGGTGGATCGGTGAACCCCTCGTTCATTCAACCGTCATTCACCTCAACACCAAGAATCCATCGGTCTCTCCCATACCCATTACTCCCCTTCCAAATTTTTCATCAGGGTCTTCTCCAGAAGACTCGACACCAACCCTCACAGTGAACGACATGCCCAAACGCTACGAACTAGCCTTTCAAGAAAATCTGACCATTCTGGTGCAGCCGTATCACCTGCCCTCCTTCTGGGAAAACATGGTGCAACAAGTAGCCGCATGGGGGCAGCGCGTCGGAGCAAGAATGGGAACCTGGAACAGTTCACACCGATACCTGGTCATTTCGCTGGATTCTGCCGAAGCGCAAACGTTGTATTGGTCCACCATCCCTCCGATGACCTGGCTCGTGATTCCCGAAATTTCCACAGCCCAATAACGATCCCACTCATATTCAGCAATGGATCTTTAACGCCAAGCCAAGACCCGAGAAATTCGCCAATTTCCTATCGGGCAAACACAATGGTCAAAAAGCACCAATGCAATGAGAGGCCGCTCCCTCTTGAGTACCGTCCGGCGCGGCAGTCAAAAAGAAGCCGGAAGCCCACCTGCCGGTTTTACAATATGGCGGGTTCTGGTGAAACGAGAATGGTTCCACCGTGGGGAGGACGACTATTCTTTTAATTTAACATGCAATTGACCATCTTCGATTTTCAGATCGTCCACACCCTTGGCAAACTGATCCCAAAAACCTCCTGACCCACCAAATTCGTCCACCAGATTCGTATTTTTGATATCTCCCCACCAGGCACTCGGGAGTGGAATCCCCCCGACACTGATGCCGCGCATCACTACTACCGGCCTCCCTCCGACATAACTGAGCGCAAGCCCAAAGTCGAGCTTCAACAGCTTTCCACCCACAAGGGGCATCTCGTTGTTGACCGGGACCACTAGTTTGACACTCACAAGATCGTCTGCCAAATCCACCGCCACATGCTTAGCCATTTTTGAATCTTTGGCAAGCAATGCATTGACCTCCCGCTCAGTCAACAGAATTTCCCGGTTGGCTTCCCTCTCAGTATAGGGTTCCGGCTCAAGAGGCGCGCCGTTGGTGGGCCGGGAAGATTGCGGAGCGTATGCACCGGCATTGGTCGTTTGGAGCAATTGCGCCATTTTGGCATCCAGAACCTGCTGCTCGTCCACACCCAATCGGGTTGGCTCAAACATCGTGGCATACACGTACTGGTTGATCCACCACCCGGTCACTAACGCAGTGGCTATTGCCGCAAGCCCCAAAAAGAGGACAACCTTTCGGACACTAAACCTTCGAGTTGAAGCTGGGGGTTGGAGTGTATCACCATTCATAGACTTATCCTTTCCACCATGAGAATGTACCGGGATAGGAAATTCATGAATTTAGCAACAAAGAACATCACGACTTGGGGCACCTACACAGGAGGCTTACGACCTAATCCGCGCACGACCCCATTGTCTCTACAATCATGAATTCGTTGACTGGATCCCTGCCATTGAAGCACGGGCCGGCTTATACTTTTTAATAGGGATTCGTTGGATGTTATCTCTGCCGGTAGAGCCTGAGCCGGTTTATACTTTTCAAAAAGGTCATCAACTATGGTACTTTTAATCCTTGTGCTTTACGATTTCATCTCTCTCTCATTCAAGTATACCGCAAAAATTTCTAACCGATACTCTTAACGTTGGACCCTGGAGAACACCCATTATGCGAATCGGGCCATTTGGAAGAAATAGGGAGATTGGCGGGCAACCGCGCGCGCGCATGAGTTGGAAGATGCGCCTCATTCCGCTCCTCTTGTTTGCCATATACGGCCTCTATTATTACGTTTCTAATCAGGAAACCGTTCCATTGACCGGCCGCTCGCAATTAGTGGACATAACCCGCGAACAGGAAATGGCCTTGGGATTTCAGTCGTATCAAGAGATTCTCAGTCAGTCCCAGGTCATCACGGAAGGGCAGGTCGTGGACCTGGTTCGAACCATCGGCGACCGTTTGGCGAAAGCGGCGGCCGATGTCGATCCCGGATTCGAATGGGAATTCAACGTGATAAAATCAGAGCAAGCCAACGCCTTTGCTCTCCCTGGCGGAAAAACGGCCGTGTATACGGGCCTGCTCCCGGTCGCAGAAAATCACAGCGGATTGGCCGTCGTCATGGGCCATGAAATCGCCCATGCCATCGCCAGGCATGGAGCCGAGCGCATGGCTCATCAAAAGCTGGTCCAAATCGGAACCCTCGCGGCCAGTGTGGCGGTAGGCGATATGGATTACGACACCCAGAGAATGGTCATGGGTGCGTTGGGAGTCGGCGCTCAATTTGGGGTGCTCCTCCCGTTTTCCCGCGACCATGAATCGGAAGCCGACTATATGGGCTTATTGTTTGTAGCCCGTGCTTGTTTCGATCCCACCGAAGCGCCAAAGTTATGGGAACGCATGGGAGAAATGAGTCAAGGCCGGCAACCGGCAGAATTCATGTCCACGCACCCCAACCATGCGACCCGCATCAAACAATTTCAGGAATGGATGCCCGAGGCCCTCGCCCTTCGCGAACAATATTGCGGGACCCACCCCAATCAACCCACAGGAAATTTTTAAAATTTTCCACTCGAAGGCAGTCTACAGCCTGACCTATCTCGGTGAATGATACATCCTCCAATTGCGGGAGTGACGTGATCCATTTGAATTCGCAGAACCATAAAGTGGCTCTGCCAAACGCAGGAGGGAAGGGAAAAAGGTGGCAAGCCAGCAGAGGATATCCCGGATATCGCGCGATCCGGCCCGTACTGCCGCATGAAAAAAGCGCTGTGCCGCAGGATATTCGCGACGCCGAAGGAACTCCTGGCCTTTGATCGCCAAGCAGGTTGCCGCAGCCGCACGCCGCAATTGAGAAAGTTTGGTCATACCGAAACGTGCTTCCAGCCCCGGAAGCGAAAAGAGACAATCCATGACTTCGTCATATTCCCGGACACCAACCGTCCCTTCCGGTTCATTGGCAAGACTTCGTAGCTGGCTACGGCCGTGAATTCGATATTTCACCAGCGGAGATTTCCCCATGTAGGCAAAGCGACTCGCAAATGCTGCACCTGCCAGAAGCACCCAGTCTCCCGATCTCCTTGCGTTTCCCAGCCATTTGGCAGAAGGCACCGTCTCCCGACGCAGACAAGCCTGTGAGGGAGTGGAAAGAAAAGGACGGCGCAAAATCGACTCCAAGACATCACCCTCGGGATGTCTATTGAGGAACGCGCTACCTCCACCGAAGGATTGGCCTTTTTCATCAATAAGGATTCGTTCACCGTACGCGACGCCAACCGACGGATGGTCATCCAAAAAACTCGAAAAGCGGGCCAGGGTATCCGGGAGCAGGCGATCGTCAGCATCCAGAAACACGATTTTAGGAGCACAGGTAAGCGAAAAGCCTCGGAAACGGGCTTCCTGCTCACCACGATTATTCTGCCTAACTGAATGAATGCGAGGGTCCCGAAATGATCTCAACAGACATGGCGTTTCGTCAGTTGATCCATCATCCACGATCATGCATTCCCAGTTGCACAGCGTCTGAGCTTGTACGCTCTCGATGGCTTCAGCAAGGAAAGGTCCGGCATTGTAAGCAGGGATGACGACCCCGATTGCAGCGTCAGGCATATAATTTCCTCCTGGCCAATCGTCCTACAGAGATAAATTCAGGAATGGGCTTGCCATCAATTCCGGAGAGCTGGACGCCCAGCTGCGCGGCCAACGTAGGCGCGAGGTCGACTAACGACACCGCGCCTTGAAGCGCGTGAGGTTGGAGATAGGGACTCCGGGCCAGAACGAAACCCTTCGGCCGATGATCCCCCGTACGGGAGTTGGTGGGCTCCACTCGAATCTCCCCGATGGATTGAGAGCGCACTGCCGGGATGGGCGCCTCGTTGTTCCATTCAATCACAAGATCCGGAAAATCATTTCGATAGGGACCGGCAAAGAGATTGTCCCCCAGTAGGACCCGCGTCACCACCGCCGCCCCTGTTTGCACATTTCTGAGCGCAAGGAGTTCTTCCTTAAGCCAATCGCACAGCTTGTGATATGGCGCACCCGGCTCCACTTGGCCCTCCGGCTCACGACCCTTGAGATTGACACGGATCGCGCCGCAGTTGTCGGTAGTGGGAATGACAAAGAATCGCCGCTTGGCTCGCTCGGCTTGACGGGAGGCATCGTAAAGACGATCCATCATTCGGCGAAAGGGCCTCCGCACAAACCCCGGTATCTGGTGCCAGACCTTCCGCGCCGCCTCGATCGGTCCGGAGGTTGTCGGTGTATCGATTCCATCGAGACGGCGCAATATCGCATCAAAGGCCGCCGCAGCGTCGTAGCGCGGTCCCATTCCATGAGTCGCAAGGACGAGGAGAAAGTTTTCTCTTCCCAGCGCTTCAACAATTCGACCCAGACTGCGGTCAATCGCCTGGTAGACATCAAGAAGCGGGTCTTCCCCAAGTACCGAACGTAGTGAAGGCCGGTGCTTGGGATGCTCAGGATCGCGGGCAGCCCAGAGATGGTGCCCGGCGCAGTGAGCTTCACTAAAATTGAGAACGAAAAGGTCCCAGGGGCCCCGTGCGAGTATGGCGAGTGCGAGATCCCCGCGGCGTGTCGCCCGCTCAATCAAGCCATCCCTGAATCGGCGAAGCTCGTCCGGTCGTTGGCGAACCAGGTCACAGGCGCCCACGGGGTCCTTGCCCGCAATCTGCCTAACTTCCTGCTCCAGAGACGGGGGCCAGCAGATCAGCGGCCGCATTACTTCGTGCTCCCCCCAGAACGAAACTTGTAATGTCTGCGGCAAATGCTCGAGCCGGCTTTTAGGCAGGTCGATTAGGGCGACACGTCGCCCCTCTCGCGCGATGGGGTTCCAGATGGAATCAACCGACACGTCTTCCGGGAAAAAGCGCCGCAAGCCATAGCTGCCAGAGTCGGGTTGAAGGTAGAAGTAATGATCGTGCCGACCAGGCCAAACTCCCGTGTTAAAGCTCGCCCACAGAGTACCGGTATAAATGATTTCTGGATTTCGGGTTTCCGATGATACAGATTCCTCAAGAAGTTTACTAAAATGTGGGAGCAGGCCCTGTTTGGCCCAGAGTCGAAGCAAGGTGTGATCGGCGGCATCGATGGTAATACACGCGACTTTTGCAGGTCCTGGCATGATTCTTCTTACTCCTTTTTGGTACATAGCCTGATTACTTCCGTTATTATTAAAATTATAATAAGGAAGCATTTGCGGGGGGAAAATGGACAAATTGCACTCAAAGAACCCAAAAATCATCCTTGAGGCCACTAAGTAGAATGAGGAAAAAACTCTTAAATATTAAGATGAGACCAAAATGAAGAAAGGGGGCGGGGGAGATTAATTACTAAGGGGGAATAATTACTAAAAGGTAATGAAAAAATTTTCTCTGAGTTCACATAACGTCGCCCGGTATTAATTTTATTTTAAAGAGGTTGAGGGGGCGATCCACCCAACATCTCCACAAGATTCGATATTCTCGCTGATTGATTTTCCAGAGTCAAGTGGGAGCACCAGCGGGGTAACACGAATTGAATCAAGCTCCGATCTTTGAGTGACGTACTCTCTCAGGAGATTTTTGACGGCATCAAGATTGATGGGCAACAAATTGCAAGACCTCCGCAAACGTCCGATAGTCTCGCTGGTCAATTTTCCCTGAGTCAGGAGGGAGCGCCACATGAGGCAATACAGATTGAATCAAACTCCGGTAGGTCGTGAACCACCGGCAGGCTTTGGAATAGGCGTCCTGAACCTCAGGGTGATCCTGCCAAGGCTTGAGGTCGAATTGATCATTGAAAAAGAATTTCTAACCAAAGCAATCTTCTGGCCCGAGGGACTTGAAGAATCGCCTCAACAGAATTCAAACCCGTATAGGCCGGTAAAATTTTAAGTGGGTGAGACGAGGCGGGAGATGGACTGGTCTGCATCCCGGCAAGTGTAAGCCAAGACCGGCATTTCATCAAGCCTAAACCACGTTCAACTCCAGCTCCGGTTGTAGAGGCCAAACAGGTTTTTTCTCATTTTCCCGCTCATCATTGAAACATGTTGAGGTATTGACGACCATTTGATGAAAAATCAGCACACCAAAATGAAAAATTAAAATTGAATTCCTTCAAATCATCCATGAAGACTGAGCCAACGCGTTGGCGAACTCTGTAAGGCCAATAATAAACCAATTGTCTGTTCACCTATCATCTGACGGTCTAACACAGAAAGTTTAGATTGTGACACCTTCGGCGCCAAAGGGCAGCCCCTGATACCGCCCAACCAATTCCACGGTGCGTCATCGGGAGAATTCAAGAAGAGGACAATATGCCTCACCCGGACATGTCCTCCATTTTCTGAATAAAGCCGATGTTGCAGCAATGTAATATATATATTACACTATAAATTCATGGAACCAAGATACGTCATTGAGGAATACGTCACAGAAACGGGCGAAATTCCCTTTCTGGATTGGGTCAACAGCCTCAAGGATCGTACGGCTCAGAGAAAAATCGCTGTCCGTTTACGACGCGCAAGCTTTGGAAACTTTGGCGATTGCAAACCCATTAAAGGGGCCAAAGGCTTATGGGAAATGCGTGAACATTACGGGAGTGGATACCGCATATTTTATCGTATTATTGAAAACACGATTGTATTGCTTTTGGCGGGCTCGACAAAAAAAGAGCAGAGTACAGTTATCGCAAAGGCAAAAGACTATCTTGCAGACCATGAAAGGAGACAAACCCATGCCGAGAAAAGCCGGTAGACCTTTTGACTTTGGCAACCTTGACGTCCTGAAGGACCCTGAACAAGCCGCCCTGTATCTGGAAGAAATCCTTGCAGACGGAGATATTGAAATGTTCAAAGAAGCCTTGAAAGATGTAGCGGCTGCCAGAGTCGGCAATATGACTACGTTGGCAAAGAAGACGCATTTGGCGAGAGAAGCCCTGTATACTTCCCTCTCCAGAAAAGGGAATCCTCGGCTGGATACACTCACCAAGGTATTGGATGCGGCAGGTTTACGACTGACGGTCACAACGGCATAGCAAAGCGTAGCCCGGACATGCCTCACTTTTAAGGGATCATACAGAATATATGGTTCATCGCTCTTTCAGGTGTGTCCATGGAAAGTTCGTCTCCCATGCTCCGACGCCTGCCGTCTGGCCCACGGAAGGGACGCTCTCATCCGCTGGCGGGCCTTGTTTGAGCGGAGCGAGTTGGTCCGCTCTCCTCAGGCTGGCGTCCCTCCGCTCCAATGAGGCCGGGCGGGGCGTCAATGGTTTTGGGGCCTTTTGCCGGAAACAAAAGGACCTCGCCTGCCGGGGCGAAACCCGGCAACACAGAACCTCACGTTGACACGAGAATTGGGGAACACCAGCCAGATGCGTTTACCTGCCAGTGCTTTTTCCTGGCAACCCCCAAGATGGATTTCTGATACACATCGTAAAGCTATAAGGCCAGAACCATAAATTCTGAATGATCCCTTTTAAGACCAGCCTATCGTACTCTTCCCACAAATTGAGGAGATCGTGTTGGTAATCCCCGGCCATGCGGAGCATGACACCGCCGGATAGGAGAACCAACTCAAAAATATACCTGTCCCCCTTTCTTCATTCCCGCCTTCAATCCTCGTTCCGGTGACAGGAACACAACCGGATTTTCTCGTTCTTCTACACAACCTCTGAAATGGGAAAAATGCTTGACATCGTAAGGGGTTGCGTCTAATTTCCTATGCACATGCCGCAGACAATCCCCCCATTCCGAGTATCGACTCCACGTGAGACGGCTTGACCGGCTCCACTGAGACAGGAATCGGAATGTCCGCCAAGGAAGCCACAGCCCGGATCAAGATCAACAAGCTGCTCGACGCGCGCAGGCTGGCGTTTCTTCGCAGATGGCGACGTCCCGGCCAATATCCGCCTTGAGCCCAACGTCACGATCAAAACGACTGATCTCGACGCGCTAGGCGACAATTTCGAAAAAACGACCAGGGGCTTCATCGACTTTCTGCTCCTCGACGCCAGGAGCTTTCCATTCATCGTGCTTGAGGCCAAGGCAGAGGACAAGAACCCGCTCGTCGGCAAAGAGCAGGCCCGCAAGTATGCCCGGTCACAGAATTGCCGCTTCGTCATCCTCTCGAACGGTAACCTGCACTACTTCTGGGATCTTGAACGCGGGAACCCGTATGTCATCACTTCATTTCCAACACCGGATTCGGTGGCCGGCTACCAGAAGATCACACCCGATCCCCGGCGCCTGATCGAAGAGCAAGTCCGCGAGGACTATATCGTCCTCACCCAGCGCCCAAGCTATACCTCTGAGGCAGCGTGGAAGAATGAAACCGAGCGACCAGACTATATCCAGGACCAATAAGCTACGGTTTCTCCGCCCGTATCAATTGAAGGCTATCCATGCCCTTCAACGGGCCGTCAAGGACGGAAAAGATCGCTTCCTTTTCGAGATGGCCACCCTCAGAGCCAACAGCTCACCGGAAGGGGTCGAACCGAACGGAAGCAAAAATGGCGACGAAGCGACGCTTCATACGTCGAAGATTCCCCCCGCCAAAGGCGACCTGCTGACGCCGGACGAAAAAGGCCGCCTGGCGCAGAACTTCAAGGGCTACGACATCTCGCCCGACATGGTGCGCCTGTCGCTGGTGAACATGTACCTGCACGGCTTCACCGACCCGCACATCTTCGAGTACGACACGCTCACCAGCCAGGACCGCTGGAACGAGATACGCCGACGTCATCCTCGCCAACCCGCCCTTCATGTCGCCGAAAGGCGGCATCAAGCCGCACAACCGCTTCTCGGTGCAGTCCAAGCGCAGCGAAGTGCTCTTCGTGGACTACATGGCCGAGCACCTCACGCCCAGCGGCCGCGCCGGCATCATCGTGCCCGAGGGCATCATCTTCCAGAGCCAGACCGCCTACAAAGCACTGCGCAAGATGCTCGTCGAGGAATACCTCGTCGCCGTCGTCTCGCTGCCGGCGGGCGTGTTCAATCCCTACTCCGGCGTGAAGACCTCGATCCTCATCCTCGACAAGTCGCTGGCCAAGCAGACCGACACCATCGGCTTCTTCAAGGTCGAGAACGACGGCTTCGGCCTCGGCGCCCAGCGCCGCGCCATCGACAAGAACGACCTGCCGCAGGCCCGCGCCGAGATCGCCGAATACCTGCGCCGCCTGCGGCTCCGCGAATCCGTAGTAACCCTC
>CAWAXJ010000014.1:0-132235 GCA_963785905.1 uncultured Nitrospirales bacterium | reverse complement strand
ATCCTGGCTACCACAGTATCGAGACGCGTGGCTAGGAGAATCTGGAAACAGGCGAGATCACTCAACCTTTTCCGAAAATGGGGAACAACGAGTCTCGATCATCTTCGACTTCATATATTCCAATCATTGAAACAAAATATGACTGCTCCATTATTATTCCCGTATGTAATCGTTGTGATTTAACGAAACAATGCCTGTTGCATTTGGCCGAAGTGACACAAGGATGCCACTACGAGGTCCTTGTCGTGGATAATGCGTCGACGGATGAGACTCAGAATTTTCTAGCCTCATGCGGGGGGGACATTCAGGTAATTCGCAATACCGAAAATCTGGGATTTGCGAAAGCCTGTAATCAAGGCGCCCGTGCCGCAAAAGGAAAGAATTTAATCTTTCTGAATAACGACACCATTCCACAACCAGGATGGTTGTCAGCTTTGCTGGATGAAGTTGAGACGCACCATGATGTTTCCATTGTAGGCAGTAAACTTCTGTATCCGAATAACACCATTCAACATGCCGGGGTAGTCTTTTCTAAGAACTGTCTTACTCCGTATCATATTTTCAATGGAGCGCCTAGCGATCTCCCCGCAGCCAATGTTCGTCGGGAATTTCAGGCGGTCACGGCAGCCTGTTTCCTGATTCGCAGACGAGACTTTGAGGCGATCGGGGGATTTGATGAGGGATTCCGAAACGGGTTTGAAGATGTTGATCTGTGTTTGAAAATTCGGGAACGAGGGCACAAAGTCGTCTACCAACCCAAAAGCGTATTGTATCATCTGGAACATCAAACACCCGGGCGCAAAGATCCGGAAGCGGAACGTCATAACGGGAATCTCCTGATGAGCCGATGGGCTTCAAAGATTGTGGTGGATGAAGATGTGTATATCGTTCCGGAAGGCTATGCCAATCGTTATTATTTTCGAGACGGGTGGCTTCGGCAGTCGCTCGAACCTTTGCAGAGCGATGTGGAACAGGCTCAGTGGAAACGGGTCCAGAGGGTGCAAGAGCTATTATTAAGTCGCCGATATGCCACGAGGCAGGGCTTACAAGGCAAGAACGACCGTGAATTGCATATTCTCCTTTCCGAATTTCGGGAATGGCCGGAAGATGGTGAAGTGCTCAAATGGGCGGCCAAACTCTGCCAATCCTTGCAGCTATTCGATGGAGAGCGGGTTTTTTTGATACGGACACTGAGTCTTGGAGAAGATCGAGCGACTCGGGAACAACTGGCGAAACTGGCTCTCAACGCAAAGGATCTTCCTGAGGCAACTCAACATGTCCAGGCTCTCCTTCGATCTGATCCCAACGATGGGTCAGCTCATTGGTTACAGGGAATTTTGTTAATGCAATCTCAAAAATGCGCAGAAGCGACCATGTCTTTTCGTCGAGCCCTCCGCGGTGGCCATGACCCTCGAAAATCCGGAATCGGATTGGGAATGGCGTGTATGGGAATGGGAGATATTGAAGAAGCCTGGAGGGTCTTTGAGCAGGTCGTGGTCGATCATCCGGACGATACCGAAGCGATGAATTGGTTGATTCAGTCAGGAACTTCGCTGCAACGGTGGACTGGTTTAAGTCAACAACTTTCACGTTATGTGGAACGAAATCCGGCAGACTGCGATATGCGCTTTGCCCTCGCAGGGGTAGAATTCCGTGCGGGTCGAATGGCTTTGGCCAAGGAACAGTTTGAGTTGTTAAGTCTCTTGAAGCCTGATTATGAGGGATTGAAAGATTTAGGGATTCTGCTCCAGCCGGCGCCTGTCGAGATGCATGCGCTCACGACATAAAAAGAGGAACTTATTGCCGAGTCGAGTCAGCCTATGTCCCGAGCCGTCTTGATTCAATTAGCTCGGCTTGGTGATCTGGTCCAATCCCTTCCCGTTCTGACCTCCCTTCACGCCGTCCATCCCGAACAACCACTTGATCTCCTTTGCCCTTCTCCATTGGTTCCGCTTGGGACACTTTTCCCTTGTGTGGAGAGAGTTTATCCCTGGAAGGGAGAAAAATGGCATGAATTGGCTACGACGAAGATGACGAATTGTGACCTAGGGCTTGTCCAAGCCAAACATTATTTGTCCGAGAATGCCTTCCCGACCTATGCGTTGGCCTATAATTTGAATAACCATCCTCGAGGGGTGCTTGCGGCCCATATATTGGGTGAGCTGGTCGTCGGCCCTGGCGAATATGGGCCATTAAATTCGACGCTTCCGTCCTGGGCCGGCTATTTACGTCAGATCGCTCAAGATCGGGGAAGAATCGTGTGCATTTAGCGGATGCCTTTTGCGGGTTGTGTCAGGTTCTGCCGCCATCGGACATTCCACATTTGAAGGCTCCAGCGGTGAAATTGCCCCTTGAACTGGAACGGATTGTCAATGGACCACCCTCTTTGATCATAGGGATTGTACTTGGTGCAGGAGATGCCGATCGTCGAATTCCCCTTTCCGTGTGGAAAGACCTGATTACGGCATGTGCTGAGTACATTCCACAGAGTTATCTGCTCTTGATCGGGGGAGAGGGAGAACGAGAAGCGGCTTTGGCTTTAGAACATCGTCTTCCCGCCAAATATGTGAATCGGGTGCTGAATGGTTGTGGTCGGACCTCGTTGCCTCAACTGGTGTCTATCCTGAATCGGTGTCAGTGGGTGGTCGGATCGGACACGGGGCCGTTGCATCTCGGTGCGATTTGTGGTGCACGGGCGATCGGCTGGTATTTTTCCAGGGCCCGAGTCCATGAAACGGGGCCCTATGGTGATGGCCATTATGTGTGGCAACATGAAAGCAGCCAACTCAGGAAGAGTCTCTGATGATGAAGCAAGAACCGCACGGTCATTCCCTGACCATTGGCCTGTGATGGAGACTGTTCATTTGATGCGAGATAAACAGGTAGATGCATTACTCAACCACTGGAAACTCTGGGCCAGCCATCGGGATGAGTGGGGGGCGTTTTATACCAGAGATGACCAACCTGAAGAAGCTGTGTCCCAGCGAAAAGATACGTGGGAGGCGTTGTCTCATTTGACGAGTCGTCATGTGCAGATAGAAGTCCCCAGGTAGTCGGGAATAATCCCACGAGGTTTTCAACAAAGGGATCCGTGCTGTTCGGGGAAATCAACTAAAGACCGATAATATGGATATGTTGAAACAGAACATTGTCATTCTGCGCGATCAGGATCAGGATCTCGCCGCTCAGATCCTTGAGGTTTCAGGAGGGACCCTGTCGATTCAAACAGCTAAATCTGGAATGCCTACGGCACTTGCCAATTCCCGATATCTCCATAGTGCGTATGATCCTGTTCGCGAAGCGGATCGTTGGGCTGAACAACGCATGAAAGACTGTCATACAGGGGAAACGATTGTCGTACTGGGCGTTGGACTGCTCTACCACGTGCAAGCGTTGCGTCAGATGTTGCCCCATGACCATGTCATCATGGTCGTAGTCCCGGATCTTTCTGAGTTGGCGGATTGTGTTTCGGTTCGATCGCTGGAAGGATGGGGAGAACGGGTGATGTGGCTGGCGGGTTCCATGGCTGATGTCGCCACGCAGGTGACAGAGAAAGCGAAGCGAATTCGAATTCTGAGTTATGAACCTGCCGCGAGAGTTCACCATGATATCTATGAACACTTTCGTCTGCAGCTTCGAGATCACCTCGCTCAACAATTAAGCGGGGCTCTTCACATTATGGTCGTCGGTCCCATTTATGGTGGTTCGCTGCCGGTTGCTCGATATGCCGGTGAACGCCTTGGAAGCTCTTGGGCATCGGGTGAGTTGGGTTGATCATAGTCCCCATTATGCGGGATATCAGAATTTAGAAACGATACGTGATCATCGGTTGCGGCTCACGGTCCAACAACGATTGAGTGACACGCTGGGGGTGGTGAGTCTGGCCCACGTCGCAGAAGATCCTCCGGATCTTGTTTTGGCCTTGTCGCAAGCTCCCTTGTCGATGACCGTGTTGGAGCAAATGCGTCGAAAAAAGGTGTTAACGGCCATGTGGTTTGTGGAAAATTTTCGTCACTTAACTTATTGGCAGCAGATGGTGACGGGCTATGATTTTTGGTTTGTGATGCAGCAGGCCGCTTGTTTGGATGCCTTCAGGAAGGCCGGAGCCTCGCATGTCTCCTATCTTCCCTTGGCCGCTGAACCCGCTGTTCATAAACCCATGACATTAACCCCTGACGAACAGCACGAGTTTGGTGCGGATGCTGTCTTTTTTAGGAGCAGGGTATTGGAATCGGCGACAAATCCTCCCGTCATTGCTCGGTCATGGGTGGACATTTAAATTGTGGGGAAATGAATGGGAAAATCCGGGAGCGTTAGAAGCCTGTTCTTCAAAGAGGGGCGAACGCGAATTGATACCCCCACCAGCGTGAAAATTTTTAATGCCACCGCGGTTAATATTAATGTGCATTCCTATACGGGAGAAGGATTCGATCCGGAGGGCGACGGGGTGAATCCGCGGACCTTTGAGTTGGCCAGTTGTGGAGCATTTCAAGTGGTCGATGCTCGCACCTTGCTTCCGGCTCTCTTTGATGAATCAATGATGGCTGTGATCAAAACTCCGGATGAGCTCGCCTCGTCCGTACGAACCTATTTGCACGAACCAGCTCGGCGATTGGCCATGGCTGAATCATCTCGGAGGAGGGTGTTGGAGGCCCATACCTACATGCATCGGATGAAAAGCCTGCTAGGTGCCGTGGGCCTGGCATGTCCTGACCGGTTAGGCGCTATTCTCCAAGGAGAACGTCATGCCGAATCGTTGCTCGCCAGGAGCGGGGAGTTGCCAGGAATTGATTCCAATGCTGAAGCAATTTCCTTCTACTGACCGTGTAGAGTTAGTGGATGTGGCGAAAAGCATTAGAAAAAAAGGACCTGAGGCCAAGTTGAACCGTGAGGAATTACTGATTCTGATGATGGATGAATACCGTCAGGAGAAACGGGATTTTCTTTGATGCCCTATTGTCCACATTTCCCATAATGCCAATTTTTCGATGAATAAACAAGTCCTCATCATCAATATAACCCGTATGGGTGATTTGATTCAGATGGTCCCCCTACTTTCACGGTTAGAGGAGGAATGGCCCGGTGTGTCCATTGATTTGATTGTCGACATAGAATTTGCCCATGTTGCGAGCCTTATTCCGGGAATTCGACAGGTATTGATATATCGACTTTCAGCTGTTGATGGATGAGAGCCGGGTGCGAGCCCGGGATGTTGTTTCCCTTTACCACGATGTTTGCTCGTTGGGTTCAACCGTTGCTCCAGGTTGGGTACGATCGAGTGATAAACCTCACGTTTAATCGTCGTAGTGCGTTTCTGGTGAAATATT
Organism: uncultured Nitrospirales bacterium; assembly: GCA_963785905.1. Lineage (GTDB taxonomy): Bacteria > Nitrospirota > Nitrospiria > Nitrospirales > UBA8639 > Nitrospira_E. The sequence goes on along the minus strand of CAWAXJ010000014.1, from coordinate 126,908 downwards.
TTGGGTGTCAGATGAGCGGGGTATGACCACGGCTCAAGATGGGAGTTTCGTAGTGAAAAATCCTTGGATGAAGTATTTCGTGGATTTCCATGTGTATCGACAATTAAATCGTTTTAATATTGTTGATCTCTTTGCTCTTGGTGGTAGTGGGCCAGGGGCCTTTCATCCTATTCGCCTACATGTGCCCCATGACATGCAAGAATGGGCACGGACCTATTTGCGACAAGCAGGTAATCCCGATGTATGGATTGGCATCCAAGTAGGAGCCAGTGATCCTATGAAGGCCTGGCGTCCGGAATATTTTGGGCAGGTGATGGCGCGTCTCAGCCAACACCGGCAGGTGGGCTTTGTGCTGATTGGCACGAAAAAAGAAGAGGCGGATGTTAAAGAAGCCCTGCAGTGTTACCGGCAGGCAGGTGGGTTAGGAATCATTTGCGAAGCTGTTGGACAAACCACTGTGCCGCAACTAATGGCCTTGCTTGAACAATGTCAGTTGATGGTGACCAATGACACAGGTCCCATGCATCTGGCTGTGGGAGTGAATACCACAGTCCTGAATGTGTCAGTGGGCCATGTGGATTTTTGGGAAACCGGACCTTTTGGACCAGGACACTGGGTGGTTCAGCCCGATATTGTTTGTGGGCCCTGTGGATTCGATAAGGTCTGCCCTCACCATGCCTGTAAGGATCATATCGTTCCTCAAGAGGTGGCTGAGCTGTGTTTGCATCTTTTGGGTGGCCGTCCCTTTCCCTCATTTTCTGCAAAAGTCCGGGTCTATCAAGCTGGCGTCAACGAGGATCAGTTAGGAACATTTTTTATAAGAGCCGGATCTGAAGAGAGACGCATTGCATGGTATGCGGATTATTGGCGCCAATATTGGTATGAATCCTTTACCGGGTGCCCTAGCCGGGTCAAAATTTCCCCAACCGCTTCACTTGATTTTTCAGAGTACGAGCAGGTGTGGCGCCGTTTAGCTCCTCAACTCGATCAGCTCTGTATTCAAGCAGACACGGTATTGAACATGTGTCGTCAAAAACCAATCCTTGTTGACACCTTGAAAGCGCGACAGCATCAATTAACAGTCGACACACTCACGATGCAACAGGTTGCCAGAACGTCATTGGCTTTTGGCCCTTTAGCAATGGCTTTTTTTCGAGATACGTTTAGTTTGGAGGCCGCGACAGTCTCCGGGATGGCCGAGGAATATGCCCGGGCGTATCATGTGTTCCGTAACCGAGCGGCTGAAAATTTTTCACGGTTGGATGAAATCAATTCGCGTGTTCAAAGGAGGGCTTTGTATGCAAGTGCAATTGGATGAGGATATCTGGGAAGTAAATGATGGTGTTCAGCTCGGGGAGATTCTGGCCAATGTGAGTGACCGGGCACAGGCTAAAGGATGTTTGGTTACGGAATTGATGTTTGGTGATCGGAAGATGACCGATCGGGAATTAATTCCTCCCATTCTGGATCAATTGGCAAGCTCGTTTGGATCCATCGCAGCCGTGAGCGAGCGATTAGAAACCATTGTCCAGCATTCTGAAGAAACAGGAAGGAAATACGGACAACAGCTACATCTTCAAGCGCAGAGGTTTGTCCATGAACTCCGGCAAGGCCATGGAATATTTCGTCAGTTAGACCAATGGTTCGGCCAAATGGCGGATTACCTGGAGTGGCTGCAGCTCCAGGAATCTGTGAGCCCTAAGAAGTCTGAGACCGCTCAAGATCTGTCATCTTGGGTGAGAGAATTAATGAATGCTCGAGAGAACGAAGATGAGGTTCGAACCGCTGACATGCTGGAGTATGAAGTGATCCCTCGTCTTTCTCGAAACATCCCTCCTTCCATGTAAGAACAAGAGTCATCCTGTCTCATAATTCCGTGTAAAAAGGCGAGTGGAGCCTCTGTCCAGAAAATGATTGTGACTTGGATCATTCCACCTCTCAAGTTTTTCTCCTGGTGGTCGATACATACGGCAGAAGTGGAAATTGGTTCACTTCATTCACGGAGGCCAATCGGCTTATCTAATCTACTCTCTTCCTCAAGGGACGGATCCTTTGAGGCACAGCCATCAAGGAGGAATGTATGGCACTTATCGTTAACAACAACATCGCGTCAATCAACGCCCAACGTAACTTGGGCGTGTCCACTTCACAATTGGAAGGATCGGTCGCCCGTCTTTCTTCGGGTTTGCGAATTACACGGGCGGCGGATGATGCGGCGGGCTTAGGAATTTCAGAAACTTTACGAGCTCAAATTCGTAGTATTAATCAAGCGGTCAGAAATTCAAATGACGGCATTAGCTTGTTGCAGATTGCAGACGGTGGCGCAGAGGGCATCGGCAATCTGTTAGGACGTCTTCGGGAACTTGCCGAGCAATCAGCCAGTGGAATTCTTGGTTCCAACGAGCGATCTTTCCTGGATCAGGAATTTGTGGCTCTCCGCTCTGAAATCGATCGGATCTCCTCTGTCACCGAATTTAACGGGGTGAAATTGTTAAGCGGATCCGGAAATGACTCCTTGAGCATCCAAATCGGATTCCGGAGTTCAGCGAATGATACCTTATCCTTGTCCCTTAAGGATTTGAACACTGGTACATTAAGTCTGAGCAGTGTCAATGTATCGACTTCCAGCAATGCACTAAGCGCACTCTCCAATATCGACAGTGCCATTAGCGCGGTGGCATCTGCTCGAGCGAACGTCGGTTCCTTGCAAAACCGGCTTGATGCTGCTGTTCAAAATCTGCAAGTTGCCGGTGAAAATATCACCGCTGCGGAATCACGAATTCGTGATGCTGATATTGCTTTTGAAACGGCGAAATTCGTCAGGAACCAAATTTTGGTTCAGGCCGGAACGTCAATTTTGGCCCAAGCCAATACGTTACCGCAGCAGGCCCTCGCCTTACTGCAGTAAACAGGTATCAGGAGAAACCGGGTCTCTAAGACCCGGTTTCTCTTTTTAGGAAAGAGGGGGTAACCCAATGATGATTTCTACACTTTCGGAAAATGCCTCTTTCATATTCGTCTCTGTTGGAAATGAGATTCGCATACGGGATGGTCATAAATCCGGAACGGGAGAGATTCAGCGAACATCGGAGAAAATCTCACCCGTTTTTAGCACGGATTCCTCTGAGGATAAAAAAGTAGACCAAACTTTCAATAAAGATCAAATTCAAGCGAGTGTGGCTCGTTTGCAAGAAATCTTGAAACATGTTGATCCTCGAATTGAACTATCCGTGGAAAAGGACATTAATCGAGTGATTTTTCGCGTCGTGGATAAAGAAACGGGAGATCTCATCCGACAAATACCTCCAGAGAAGGTGGTAGAACTGGACCGGTTTCTTTCCGGACATTCCGGGTTGCTTGTGGAAGATGACATATAATCAACGTTTCCATCCTCCGGGAATTCATGAGCCCTGAGGCCGTGACCAGGAGAGATCGAGTTTTCCCAATACAATTGAGACAGTTGGGCCTTTGGTCATGTGATTTAAAATGAGGCTAGGAATACCGGATGGCTATTAGTTTCGGTGGCCTGGGAAATGGCGTTGATTTTGGACCAATTGTCGATGCGCTGGTCAAAGCGGAACGCCTTCCCATTGATAGCCTGACCCAACGAAAACTTCAGGTGCAAAAAAAGCAGACCGAATTTGGTTTGTTAGCGGCTAAATTGCTCAGTCTTCAAGGCCTGGCCAGCAGTCTCCGCACTCGGGTAAGTTTCAATAAAAATCAACTTAATGTTGCGTCCCCCAGTGCACAACCCCCGTTATCTGCGAGTGTGTCTTCATCTGCGGCTCCCGGCACCTATCAGGTGACTGTGAATCAGTTGGCGTCCGCTCATCAAATTATTTCTAAGGCCTCGACGGCAGTTTCATCCACTGATGCGGACATTATCGGTGGCGCATCCGGGACGTTTCAATTTCAGGTAGGTACGGGCTCGATACAAACGGTGAATTTAAATGCTTCGAGTACACTGGATGATTTGCGCGCCGCAATTAATGATCTCGGTGCCGGCGTGAGTGCTTCGATTCTGAATACGGGAAGTGAAGCTTTGCCCCAGTTTGGTCTTGTGTTATCCGCCAATGAGACTGGGCTAACCCAAGCCATCACGATTGTGGCCGATGATACCATATTAGACATGGTCACCACTGGAGTAGATACGTTTCAGGCTGCTCAAGATTCTGAAGTGGTATTGGGTGTGACGGATGCCGGCTCGGGGACAACAGGAATTACGATCAACCGATCCAGTAATGCACTCACCGATGTGGTCGCAGGTCTCACTCTAAACCTCCAAGCTGTGGATGCCGATAATCCTGTTACGATTTCAGTGACTCAAGATAATGGAGCTGTCAAAGAAGCGATCACAGATTTTGTGAAGGGGTATAATGAGATTATGACGTTCGTCAAAGAACGAACGTTCTATAATACAGAAACAAAAGAGCGAGGAATTTTCGTTGGTGAAAGCTTCGCTCGGAATGTCCTTGATCGAGTCAGAGAGTCCGTCTTTTCTCAAATTAACGGGTTGACAACCTACACAGGTGCTTCTCAAATTGGGTTTGAGACGCAAACAGCCGATGGGACGATTAAACTTAATGAAGAGACGTTAGATTCGGCCTTGAGTACAAACTTTTCGGCGGTGCGTGATTTGTTCGTCAAGAATGCCACCACCGGGACCAATGGAATCGCACAATTAGTTGTTGATGCGATTGATGGATTAGATGATATCGAGACAGGCTCTCTTACGCGCCGACAAAACGCCTTGACGAAACAAGTGAATGAATTTACGAATCAAATTTCGTTAAAAGAGGAAGCCTTGGCCCGTTTCGAAGAACAACAACGTTTGAAATTTGCCAATTTGGATGGATTGTTGTCCAGGTTACAAAGTCAATTGACTCTGTTGCAGAACGGCTTCCCATCAATTAACGGCTAATGAGAGGATGATCGTATGATGGTTGGTGCCCAAGCCTATGCAAACACGCAAATCCAAACTTCGTCCTCCGTTCAAGTTATTGTTCTGTTATACGATGGGGCCATTTCTTCCATGAGATTAGCACAAGAGGGGATGTCCACGTTGAATTTCCAGGATAAGGCCAGATTTCTCGATCGCGCCCTTCGAGTGATTGGGGAATTATCAGCCTCCCTCAATATGGAAGAAGGTGGAGGAATCGCGAAAGATCTACGCCGCATGTATGAATATATTCAATTTGAATTGACTCAAGCCAACCTGAAAAATGAACCCCGTCTCTTAGAAGGCCCGATACGTTGTCTGAGTGTCATACGAGAAGCATGGCAAGATTTGGCCGTTCAAGGAAAAAAGCCTCAAGCTGTCGGAATATAAACACTGGTGCCTTATGTCTGATAACAATGGACTTTTGGAACAGCTTACCCAGGATGCTATAGAAGCTGCCCGGGAGGGGAAATGGGGTCAGGTCATCGCTCTCTATGATCGTCGAATGTCGCAGGGACAACTTAAAGATCTTTCTCCTGATATAGCTCGCAAACTTTTGAAATGGGACCAATGGCTGCTCACCAGAGTTCGAGAAGCCCAGGCGGCTATTCAGCAAAACCTGATGGACATCCAGGATAAACGACGCAAATTGGAGATTCTTAAACGACAGTGGGGAGGAAACTCTACGGTAGAAGCACGACATCTCCTGACGATTTGAGCATTTTGGTCTTGTGAGGGTCCTTAAGTCCTTCGGTACGTTTGTTTAACAACTTCTTAATTATGGGCCGTGTCATTAATTCATCTCCCTGTCAAGGATCTGACGTGCAGAGTTAAGGTTGTCGAAATATATGCAAGTTCATTCCAAACAGGTTCAAGAACTCCGCCTATTTCTTCGGATCAATTCAGAAAAATGAGATTTGATGATTTCGGGTATGACAATTGCGATATTCATCCATTTAAAAGGAGAAGGTGTGAAAGTTCTTATAAAGGGGAGTAAGGCCGTTTCTTTTGTCTGCCCGTTTCAGGAAAACACGTGATGACTCCTGATACTTCACCATCCGAAAAGGTCTCTTCCGCCTTCTCGCCTGATTCATCAAAGAACAGTAAATTATTGCATTCACTTTCAAATAAATTGTTGCCCATTGTAGTATTTTCCGAATTAGCCTTGCGCGGTTGTGAGGATGAGCAACTGAAACGGCAACTGGAAAAAATTCACGGTGCTGCCGAACAGGCCCGGGATATTCTTGTCGAAATCCGTAGTCTTCACGCATTAAAAAAAGCCTAGGTGAGAACTCTGAGGCGTGGAGGCTGAGGCTATAATGTCTTCGCATACATCTGTGATGTATTTGCCCAACTAATGTAGGTTACTTATGGATCTCATCGCCACTGAGGATCGACGTCAAGATTGCCGTGCGGATGTGCCTGTATGTCTGTGGGTTGAAATTCCCCTTGCGTTTTCTTATGAAGCCGTCGATCCCGATGGAGCCGAATTCAGCCAGTGGCAATGGGATGAACTCGCAGTTTCGCCGGATTTAGTAAAGGCCATGGTGGATGAAAAGGATATCACTATCCGTGATCCCCTGCTCCTGCAGATGGTCACGCGAATTGATTGGATGTTAACATCAATTCTCCGGACGTTAGGAAAAGACAAAAATCTTAAACAGGCAGTTCCGGAATTTACAAAAGTCAACCTGAGTGGATCTGGTATCAAGTTTTTCGCTGAAGTACCCTACCCCGTGGATTCGTTCCTCGTCTTGCGGCTTATTTTACGGCCATTTATTCCTATTCAGGCCATAGGAAAAATTACTAGGCTTGATTCGAAACAGAGAGGCGAAGAGAAGGGATTTGAGATCGCGGTGGAGTTTACCAAAATTTCTCCTGACGATCGTGAAGCTATTATTCGACATATTCTTCGTTCTCAAGCCACTATGCAACGTCTTCGATTCAAAAAACCGGCAGATTCCGTTCTTGGGTAGAGTTCAAAAGTCTTTCTGGTGTCTAGCCTTTTGCCTCATCGCGTTGGGAGGTTGCCAGGGATCCTCTGATATTGCTGTCCCCACTAATGTAGTATCTTCACCCGTTATTACCTCCGCTCAATCTGATTTAATTAATCATCCCTACATTCTTGCCATTTTGCCTTTTGAAAATTTGAGCGGACATGCTCATCTTAATTGGTTACGTCGCGGATTGCAGGAAATGTTAGTTAGTGATTTATCCAAATGGCCACAGCTTGAAGTGGTGTCTCGAGATGCCCTTGGCCCAGTGTTACGGGAACAATGGTTACAACAGCGAGGATTTTCATCGACTCACAATCCTGTGGGTCTTGGACAGTTGAAAGGAGCGCGGTATTTAATCCAGGGAAGGATTTATGCCGCCCAGCATGAAGTCCTCACCATTGACCTACAGATTGTCGATGTAGAAACTGGGGTAGTCGTGGGTTCGGTCAAGGCCCAGGGCAGAGAATCGGAAATCCCTCGTTTGGAGCAGGACCTTGTGACTCACGCCATGCGATTGTTTGCCCCTTCTCCATTTTTGAATACCCGTTCAACTATAGGTGATGCGGAAGAAAAGTTAAAAAAGTCACCCAACGGGTATGTCAGAGTTGAAAAGGATACGGAAACTGCACTTATCGTAGGACAATTTCATTCTCACTCGATACATCAAATCGATGCCTTTCTATCATTGGAGAAACTTACCCAACAGCGGAGGGAAGCGTATCGATTGGCAGAAACCATATGGAGTGAGGGTTTGTCATTCGAAATGGGGCAGCCCTTTTACGATATTTGGCAACTTCCCAATTACACTATTCAGCCTGTGCCGATCATGGCTATCCCTATCTCTGTGTTCTTCTCACCTCATCGGCTTGCCGATATATTTGAGAAGGTGTCAAGTGTTGTGACCGACCCTGGAATTCGTTTCGACGCTGAAGGAAGTCTAGCGATGACGGACGAGAGTTCCGGGGCGACCCAATTATTTGTTGAACAATTTCATAAGCCACGGCGTGTAATCGTTAGGGCTTTCAATGAGCAGGGGGATGTCCTCGCAGTCTTTTCCGATTGGGCATGGCGCACGGAAAACAAGATTCATAAGCGGAATCCTCAAGGGGTTTCACTGCCCATGTGGCCGGAGCCGTTCATAACCGGGTCGGCCAAATTTCCCGTTGATTGGGTCGAACGGGAGGGGCTTCATGTGACCTTTGATGTTGTGGTGGTACCTGTTCCAGATGAAGAAGTCATCGTGATGCTTGAGTCACTTGGAGAGTCCGAAGAGGGCAAGAATGTGGTACCGGGACAAGTCATTGCTGAAGCGGATCTTCTCCAGACAGTAGAACAGTTGATCAGATCGCATTGGAAGCCTGCGATAACCGAAGGATTGCCTTTACTTGGCTATCTACCTGGAAATAAACGGACGGCGGTGGGTGCTGTCCACGTTCAAGATGGGAAAATTGTTCAAGTTCAGTTTCAACATTGGCCGGACGAGCCGCTTTTTTTGAGAAGCTTATATGATTTACAATCCAACCTGTTGGGATCCTGCGTGGTATGTCAGGATTCTGCTCGGTTTATTCCATCTCCTTCTAGAACTTCAAAAAAAATTCGTCTTCAATTAACGCTGGTGAAAGATATTCACGCTCTTCATTTGGGAAGCCGCCCCCACTAATTCCTTCAACCCCTGTTTTTCCCCTATCTTTACGTGCAGAGGGATCTGTTCAACCTCGTGGTACCTAGTGTTGTGTAACTAACGCTTCTTTACAATGCTCAATCTTAGCAAGGATGGTCTCAGCATCCTTGTGCCAGGTGAAAATTTGGGGTTGATCATTATGATGTTGCAAGAATGCTTGGATGGCGGCAATGAGATCTGGAACACTTTTAAACACACCGCGTCGAATGCGGCGTTGCGTCAGCTCTCGAAACCACCGCTCGACCATATTCAGCCAAGAGTCACTGGTGGGCGTGAAATGGAAATGCACCCGGGGGTGTCGCTTGAGCCAGCGTTGCACCGACGGACTTTTATGCGTGCTGTAATTGTCCACGATAAGATGCAGATCGAGTTCAGCGGGCGTGGATTGATCAATGGTTTTCAGAAATCTGATAAATTTTTGACTCCGGTGTCGCGGTAAACATTCCCCGATGACCGTGCCATCGAGGATGTTGAGTGCGGCAAAGAGGGTCGTGGTCCCATGCCGTTTGTAATCATGTGTCATCGTGGCACAACGTCCCCGTTTCAAGGGCAAGCCCGGTTGCGTGCGATCCAACGAGTGGATTTGACTTTTTTCGTCGACCGACAGCACCAATGCCCGCTCTGGCGGATTCAGGTACAACCCGACAATATCCCGAAGCTTTTCGACAAACCGTTTGTCTGTTGAGATTTTGAAGGTCTCCACACGATGAGGCTGCAGGCCGTGTTGCTTCCAGATGCGTTGGACCGCCACATGCGACAGCCTCGTCTTCTTCGCCAACGTGCGCGTACTCCAATGCGTCGCTCCCTCCGGTTGACTATGCAAGGTCAGCTCGATCACTTCTTGTACCTTTTCATCCGAAATCTTCGGTTTGCGACCGGGCCGTTGCCAATCTTTCAGGAGTCCTGGACATCCAAACCGCTCAAACCGCTCTCGCCACAATAACACGGTCGGGCGAGTCGTCATGACCGCCTTGGCAATTCGATTGTTCGACATCCCACGCGCCGCAAGTAATATGATCGTTGCTCGCTGCACCACCTTCTGCGGCGTCTTTCCAGCCCGCACAAGGTCTTCCAATCGCTTCTTTTGTCCGGCGTCACACTGAAGCGCTGCTGCGACTGTGAACATGCCGCAACATTACCAAATCTTTTAGCAATTGTATAGTTATTTATGTAACACTACACTAGATTGGTTTCAATAAGGTGGGCCAGTGGCGTTGCAGGGTTTCCTCGGCTGTTTTCGAGAGAATTTCATCGATTGAATGATCCTGACAGAAAATTCGCAAGGTAATCATTCGCGCTGGAAGATATTGAAGATATTTCTGAAGGCTGTCTTTCTCCACGATGCCCTTGGTCGGGTTCCAGACAAAAATTTGGAAGCCTCCCATATTGAGCAAATTGATGGGACGAGGGTCTTTATAGGCAAAATCCACTCGAATATCTTGTCGACGAAGTTTGGGAGGCAGGAGTTGGCGCATGCGGGTAAGAAACGCTTGAGGTTGGAAGGAGGATGAGGCCGGTTGAGAGATGGGAAGCAGGGTACTGAACGCCGTTTTCCACTTCACGTGTCTTCCAAGAATCTGGCTCCACTCCATTCCAAGCTGACGTTTGTGAACAGAGCGAGCATTCTTCCAGGATCGAACCGTTTCGATCACATGCCAATCGGTCAAGTGTAAGTATTTGTGCAATGATTGAAGAGGATTATCCGGGCATAAGATTTCCATTGTGGGTTGAAAAATTTCCTGAAGATGAATGTCGATAGCCCGGGTGGTTCGATGGTAATAGACATTAGAATAGAGATAGAGTCGGGCATGCAAAAACATTTGTAATGCAGGAAGGCCGGATTGATGGATCGTGAGTCCATGGGATGAAAAAAAGGTGTAATGAAGGAGTCGTTCAATATCAACGGGACCAATGGCAACCCCGCACATATAGGAATCTCTTAAAACGTAATCACAATTGTCTGGAGTATAGACGCCGCCAAGAAGGGGTTGTAATGCAGTGACCCATGGTGGCAGACCTTTGCTCGATTTATGAGGGTCCTTGAGAATAAGAAATGCTATGTGATCCGGATCCAGATATTCTCCTGGAGCAAACGGGCCGGAAGGGCTTCGACGGATAGCTTTGATGATAGGCGCCAAATGTTTACGAATAATGTGTTGCCCCATCAGTTCATGTGTCAAATGAAATTGGTGCAGGAAATGATGATCGAAAAAATGGCAGAAGGGCCCATGCCCGATATCATGCAGCAAGGCTGTAATGCGAATGAATTCTTCGAGAAAATGACTCGAAGGGAGGTCAGGAACTGTTTGGCGAAGCGAGGTATACAGTCGAGACATAAACCGACCTGCCAGGTGCATAGTTCCAAGGGAATGCTGGAATCGGGTATGCTCGGCTCCCGGATAAACCCAATGCGCGCTCTGAAGCTGGAGGATATATCGAAGGCGTTGAACCCATGGAGAATCAATCAGATCTTTTTCGGTTTGTTCGCTAGACTGTAGTCGTGTATAGGGGACGGTGATGGAAATGTAGCCGTGGATGGGGTCGGCCAGAAGGGAAACCCCATCAAACGGGGATGCGAGAGGTTCTGCTGTGGACATGTTTTTGGACTTTTTTTTGGTTTCACTCCGCAGACTTTTTAAGAATATCGGGTTCCATAAAGCAACAGGGTAAGAGGATTTCCCATTTTTAGAGAATATTGTACAAGACAATTGTTAGGGAACGACTATCTTGCACATAAAGTGCCTTGCCTAAAGGGCCTGCAGGATATTAAAAAAAAGCCCGCTTTCTAACCCCCAAGCTCCTGCACGTCAAGCACGGCGTCTCCATGGGGAAGGCTGCATGTCGCCAAGTCTCCCGCGGTGTACCCTTGGATATATTGAAAGAGGGAGTAAAATGAATACCTCTCACACATTTTTCACTATCAGACTAAGGATGCTTGAGCCCTCGGTATCGGGTTATCGTCCATCGCATCACAGGGTAGGCGATCAAAAACCCTAGGATCGCCAGGGTACAGGCGCCTACGATAAAAGGAAAGAGATAAGGGGAAAGCATTTCAAACATATTGTCAATCGTCATTTGATCCCACTCAATTGGGGTTAAGGAGGATTTGCCGATCAACAGCAGGCCGGTATACAAACTTGCGGCTAAGATTGGAACAAGTGTCCAGGGATTGTTGAGAAAGGACCCAAGAAAGAGGGCGATGAAATTCAGCCGAAATGCCCAGGCGCAGAACACTACGCTGGCTGTGTGGAAGAAATAATGTGGGGCGAATGCGATAAACACCCCAATGGCAAAGGCCAAGGCTGTTCGGTGGGGAGACTCTTGAAGGTGTAGGATTTGCCCCACTTGTTGGCGGACCGATTCGAGTGTCATATCGGCCTAGCCCCTTGTTTTTTGATCATTCTTAAAATGAACATAGCTTTGAGGCAAAAATTTTTGGGTCGAGCCGTCTTGATGTACTATTCGAAGTCCGGATCGACGAGGTGTAATCACACCGATAGCGGTCACAGGTATGCGTAGGGGTTTGACGGCCAGCTCCAGACGGCGTTGATATTTGGGAGGTACGGTAAATAGTAATTCATACTCTTCTCCCCCATGAAGAACCCAGGGTAACGGATCGACGTTTGTCTGTGAAGCGTACCTGATGATATGCGGGGACATGGGAAGGCAGGCCTCCTGAATCAGAGCACCCACCCGGCTTTGCAGGCACAAATGCAACAAATCTCCTGAGAGTCCATCAGACAGGTCCAGGGCTGCTGAAGCAAAACGGTGAGAAGACAACAGCTGCCCCAGAGCGATGCGTGGTGTGGGTCGAAGATGGCGACTCACCAAAAATTTCATGGGTTGCCGGAGAATCAAACCTTTATTATGTGAGGTCAGACGTGTTAGGCACGCTAGCCCCGCAGCTGAGTTACCCAGTGAGCCACTGGCATAGATGACATCTCCTACTTTAGCCCCACCTCGGGTTAAACCATAGTTAGGTTCAACCTGTCCGAGTATGGTGACGGCGACAAACACGGAGGAATTGGAAGCTGAAGTATCTCCGCCTACCAGTTGGACCCCATGAGCTTTACAAGGAACCGAGAGGCCACGGTATAACTCCTTCCAATCATGATATGTCACGTGAGAGGGAAGGGCCACGCCCACAAGGATGTACGTGGGAGTGGCACCCATTGCCGCGATGTCGCTGAGATTCGCCACGGCCGCCTTATATCCTATGTCATACCATGAAGCGCTACCTCTGGAGAAATGGATGTCTTCAACAAGGAGGTCAGTGGAAATAACAAGATGGGCCGGAGATGGGTGAGACAGAATCGCGGCATCGTCTCCTATTCCGATGAGGGGACGAGGGCCTGGTGAGGAAAACCCACGAGCAATGGATTGTATGAGTTGGAATTCCCCTACGTGCGAAACTGGCGCCTGGCGGCGGGATGGGGACATAGTTGCGAGATTAGGGTGTCTTGCTGATTGTTTGTCGTAAAGGGGGCCGCGTGACTGGCGAAGCAAGCTTTTTCTCGACGTCCCGAAGAACTATGTGCATGGAGTCATTCGCAGAGTTCAAGTTTGTGGCGATTTTTAATGCGAAGGGCGTACTTTGAGTACTTCCGACATATTCTCTACATATATAAATCGAAGTCCTCGCAATAAATGTTTGGGAATATCATTCAGGTCTTTTTGATTTTTTTTTGGCAACATAATTGTATTGAATGTGAGCACGTTTTGCCGCTAACACTTTTTCTTTTAATCCGCCTATGGCGAGGATTCTCCCGCGAAGTGTGACTTCCCCCGTCATGGCGATTTCTCGCTTGACAGGGTGGTTACTGAGGCAGGATGCTAATGCTGTGGCCATAGTTATGCCCGCGGAAGGCCCGTCTTTGGGAATCGCTCCGGCAGGTACGTGAATGTGGATGTCTTGTTTGGCGAAGATGTCAGGATCAATTCCAATGACTTGGCTTGCGAGCGGATATAGGCTGAGTGCGGCATGGGCAGATTCTTTCATGACTTCCCCGAGATGCCCTGTTAAGGTCAGCAGGCCTTTCCCCTTGATGGACGAGGCCTCAATGTACAACACATCTCCGCCCGTTTCTGTCCATGCGAGTCCTGTTGAAACGCCGACTTCATCTTTCTCCTGCTCTTCATCCGGTACATATTTTGGCACGCCTAGATAGTGGTGGAGGTTTCGAGGTGTGACCTGATGTTGTTTCATCTTCCCTTCGGCAATGTGTTTGGCCACTTTTCGCATGACATTGGCCAGTTCTCGCTCTAGATTGCGAACTCCGGCTTCCTTCGTATATTGAGAGATGATCGTGTCAGGCACGATCAGTGAGGAGTAAATGCTCCTCCGTAATCCCGTGTTCTTCTAACTGTCGAGGGATCAAATAGCGTTGCGCAATGCCGAGCTTTTCTTCCTCTGAATACCCTGGTATATCAATAATCTCCATTCGGTCCCGTAGCGCGGAGAGAATGGGGTCTGTCAAATTCGCGGTCGTAATAAACATCACCTTACTCAGGTCAACGGGTACCCCGAGATAGTGGTCCATAAATGCATGATTCTGTTCAGGGTCCAGGACCTCGAGCAGGGCCGCCGACGGATCCCCTCGGAAATCTGTCCCGATTTTATCGACTTCATCCAACATGAACACGGGATTATTAGTCCCTGCCTGTTTCAGCCCCTGGACAATCCTCCCTGGTAATGCTCCGACATAAGTTCGGCGATGCCCTCGAATTTCGGCTTCGTCTCGTGTTCCACCTAAACTCATGCGAACGAATTCCCGACCCATGGCACGTGCAATGGATTTACCTAAGGAAGTTTTGCCGACTCCAGGAGGGCCCACAAAACACAAGATGGGTCCTTTCATGTTGGCTTTGAGTTTGCGGACGGCTAGGTATTCCAGGATTCGTTCCTTGACCCGTTCCAGGTCGTAGTGATCCTCGTGCAGCACCTGGCTTGCCTGTGGGATGTCGAGGTTATCCTCAGAATGATGATTCCAAGGTAATTCAACCATCCATTCCAAGTATGTCCTGATCGTCCCGGCCTCGGCCGTATCCTGGTGCATTTTTTCCAGACGTTTCAGTTGCTTCTCTGCCTCTTTCAGGACCTTGTCCGGCATGTTGGCTTCTTGAATTTTTCGACGAAATTCGGCCACTTCTTCAGATCGGTCATCGAGTTCTCCCAACTCTTTTTGGATCGCTTTGAGTTGTTCACGAAGGAAGTATTCTCGTTGCGTTTTATCCATTTCCCCCTTGGCTTCAGCTTGTATTTTCTGTTGCATAGACAAGACGTCTTGCTCCGTTTCCCAGAATCTCATTGACTCGCCTCAGACGGAGAAGGGGGTCCTCGATTTCAAGGACTCCCTGAGTCGTCTCAACGTTGAGCCCAAGATTGGAGGAGATAATGTCTGCCAGGCGCCCAGGATCGTCAAGATTTTCAATGACGGTGAGCACATCCGGCATCAACACTTTTCCTAATGCCCACAATTTTTCCCAAGGCCTCTCTGGTGGAACGAACGATCGCTTCTTTCTCTAATGAAGGAAGGGCTGTGGGCGATTCGGTGAAGGTTTCGATGCGGGCGGAGAAAAATGGATTGGTTTGGGTAAATTCTTGAATGCGGGCTTTGGTCAGACCCTGTATGAGTATTTTGATCCGGGCATCCGGAAGCTTTCAGCATGCGCATGATGACCCCGACCGTCCCATTTGATGGAGGTCTTGGGTCTCTGGTACTTCCATGTCCTGATTTTTTTGGGTGGTTAAGAAAATTAAGCGGTTGGAGGAGAGTGCGGCTTCAATGGCCTTAATGGACATTCACGCCCAACAAAGAGGGGAAGCACCATATAGGGAAAGACGACTATATCCCGTACGGGCAGGAGTGGTATTTCCTCTGGGATATGCTCAATGGAAGGTGGAGGAAGCTCCGGGTAGTCTTCAGTCATCATTTTCATTTCTACCGAAAACGAGGTTGATTTAGCCAGTATGGCCAATTTGCTCGTGGATCTCTGACTTTACCCCATGTGAGGAGTTCCTCACACATATTATGGATCTCTTGGGCCACGCTGTGAACGGACTGATGGTCCCGGCTTCACACAGCTATGCCGAAGACTGTTTAGGATTGGGAATGAGTCCCCTGATGTGAACGTCCACTAATTCGGTGTATGGGAATACGTAAATGATTCTCCAGTTTTCGATACTAGGAGAAGGTCAAAAATGTTGTCAAGGTTTATCCAGGATTGCCCTTTTATGGGCTTATGAATATGGTTTATTTGAAGAAGGTTGCCTTTACAAAGAATCCCTGTCACGAATATAATCTGCCACCTAAGCGCTTAAATCATGGCTGACTTCTAATTTCTGACTTCCTCCCTCATTACCGTCGTAATCTCCAAGTACTTACCGTTGGGGGATAAATTTACAAGTCCATTCTGTTGTCTTGCTGACCATACGATTTTTCTGTGATATATCCCTCTTGCTTTTACCAAAGTTTCAGGGTTAATTCATGCTCCTAGTCCTTTTTCGGTCACGGGGTCTTGGCCGAAATAATGGGAGCAGTCAAGGGATCTCCTTTCCCTATGCGAAAGCGCTCCTTCTTTTCATCCTTTTTCTGACGGGGATGCCTTTTCTTGAGGGCCCCGTGTCGGCTCAACTTTCTCAAAGCGGTATTTCCGACATTAAGGTGGAAGGCAATCAACATATCGAACTGCAGGCGATCTTGGGCAAGTTGTCAATCAAGACCAGGTGATCCATTTTCACAAGAGGTTATTCGCGAACAAATTCAACGAATGTATGCCATGGGATTTTTTGAAGAGGTGGAAGTCTCGACAGAATCGATGGCCGATGGGGTGGTCGTGGTGTTTCGCGTGAAGGAAAAACCGTTTACCGTCGAAGTGGTGTTTGACGGAAATGATGAGCTATCGGACGATAAGCTTAACGAAAAAAATACGATCAAAAACCAGGTGTTTCTGGATAAAGAACAAGTCAAGGTTTCCTTGGAAAATTTTCGGCAGTTGTATCAGGAGAAAGGCTTTTACCATGCTCAAATTGTCCCTATTATTGATATGGTGGAGAACAATCAAGCGCGATTGACGTATTACATCGAAGAAGGCCGTCAAGCACATATTCGCACCATCGAGTTCGAAGGTCGTAATGTCTTAAAGAAGAAAGAACTGTCGACCTTTATGGCCAATCGGGAATGGTCCTGGCCATGGTCGATTTTCTCGGATGCCGGCATTCTTCATCGGGATGAACTTCCCAATGATGTAGAACGGATTAAAGAAGTGTATCTCAATAAAGGCTATTTGGATGTCCAAGTCGGGATGCCTCGAATTGATTTGGATGAGACGAAGGAATGGTTTGCGCTGGTTTTTCCCATTGTGGAAGGAGAGCCGTATATTGTGAGTCACATCCAGTATTCGGGAAATACGCTGTTCTCTGAGGCGGAATTACGGGAAGGCCTTACGATTGAGCCCGGTGAAGTGTTTCAGCGGGCAAAAATTCGTGACGAGATTACTCGATTGACTGATTTGTATGGCAGTCGTGGCTATGCCTTTGCGGAGACCACTCCGTCAGTGGAGCCAGACCCGCCAACTCGAAGCACTCGCATCGGATTTTCCATTCAGGAAGGGGAAATGGTGCGGATTCAAGATATTAAAATTACCGGGAATGATAAAACACGCGATAACGTGATCCGGCGGGAACTGCGTGTCAATGAACGGGACATGATCGATTCTCCCGCGATTAAACGAAGTTTCGAACGGCTCAATAATTTGAATTTTTTTGAAACCGTGGAAATTCTTCCACAACAAATTACCCCGGGTGAAGTCGATTTAGAGGTCAAAGTCAAGGAAAAACCCACCGGCTCCTTCAGTATTGGTGGTGGCTTTAGTACGTTGGACCAATTTACGTTGATTGCGGATATCACCGAGGGGAATTTATTCGGACGAGGGTATCTGGGTCGAATCCGTGGACAGGTTGGAGGTCGACGAACCCTTGGGACAATTACCTTTCGCAATCCGGCCATTTTTGATACGTTAACCTCGGCCCAAGCAGATTTGTTCAGCTCGCGCACGAATTTCCTGACTTACTTCGAGAAAAAAATAGGGGCAAATCTCACATTTGGTCGGGGGTTCTCCGAATACTTGACCGGGACCTTTACCCTTGTAGCTGAACAAATCAAGATTGATGATGTGGAATCTGATGCCAACGATCTCATTAAGGATCAGGAAGGCACTCAATCCACGACTGGATTTCGTGCCTCGTTATTCCGGGACTCCCGCGATTTTTATTTAGACCCCAGGCGGGGCACTCGAATCGGTGTCCGCACGAGTTTTGGAACAGATCTACTTGGGGGGTCAAATAATTTCTATAGTGTGTCCTTCGATGCGATGAAATTTACTCCGTTACCATATTGGGATTTTCGTCATTCCATTCGAGGGCGGTTTGGCTATGGAGACGGATTTAATGGAGAGGAATTCCCTATTCCAGAGTTTTTTTTCGTGGGAGGCATTAACACTGTGCGGGGATTCAAATTTGGTCGTGCCGGTCCAGTGACCTCTAGTAATGATCCTGAGGGGGGCAATAAACAAATTATTATTAATAATGATTTAATTTTTCCAGTGTTAGCAGATGCCAAGTTGAACGGCGTCCTCTTTTTCGACTATGGAAAGGGGTTTTCCCAGGGAGAAAGCTTTAGTTTTGATCTTCGAATGGCTGCGGGCATGGAAGTGAGATGGATTTCACCCTTTGGGCCTCTTCGCGCGGCGTTTGGCCGTCCTATAGATGGGCCATCGAGTGATAAAAAATGGGTATTTGAATTCTCGGTGGGATCGGTCTTTTAGACGGATACTGGAAAAGAAACAGGAATATGTTGAATTGTAGAATGAAGAATCAGACAAACCATGCTTGGGAGTGGACCTTTTGCAAGAGGATCACTCTTGTGTGTATTTCCCTGAGTTTAGTCTGGGGGTGTACATCGGTGGGATCGACGAACTCATCGGATCTCCAGATTGGTGTTGTTGATCCACAGCGAATATTGCAAGAAACGGTCAAAGGACAACGACTATCGGACACGCTAAATGCATTCATGAAAGATCGACAGATGCTTGTGGAATTGGAGCAAAAAGAATTACGGAAGTTGGAAAGTGAACTTATGGCTCAAAGTACGGTGCTGAGTCAGCCGGCAAGAGAACGAAAGGAAGAACAATTCAGAGAGAAAATGAGCGGCTATCAGCAGAAAGTTGCCGAATTGAACCGTGAAGTCCAGGAAAAACAACGTGAGTTGCAAAACGAATTTCGACGTCAAGTCCAAAAGGTGGTGTCAGATCTTGCCGATCGACGTGGCCTCGGCTTGGTATTAGAGCAGGGCGTCAATTCGGGAACCTTGTTTTATCGGCCTGCATTGGATATTTCAAGTGATGTTATTCAGGCCATGAAGCAGGAGAGCGGGGAAGCCAGTCCGCCGTGACCTTCAGGGTTGTTTGTCCCAATCATATCCAGTCGTGCTAGAGGAGAACAGGGAAAATGGAGACCAATAAGGCTGAGGGGAATTTGGATATTCTTCAGATTCAGGCGTTGCTTCCGCACAGATATCCTTTCTTATTGGTGGATCGGATAATAGAAGTCGAGGGAGCAACGCGGATTGTAGGGATTAAAAATGTCACAACCAATGAACAGTTTTTCCAAGGGCATTTTCCGGGGCAGCCCATTATGCCTGGCGTGTTACTCTTGGAGGTGATGGCACAGGTCGGTGGAGTGTTGGCCAGAAAATCGGCGATGGGCAAGGGGCATCCCACCGTATTTCTCACTGGAATTGAAAAAGCTAAATTTCGGCGACCAGTAGTTCCAGGGGATCAATTACGGGTGGAAGTCGCGGTCACCCGGCGAAAAGGTCCATTCTGGAAGATGGCTGGAAAAATTTTGGTAGAATCCTCGTTAGTGTGTGAGGCTGAAATGACAGCTATGGTAAGGGACGAAGGGGTTGGGGAATAGGCAATGATAAGAACGAGTGACCGGTTCAATCGGACCTTGGAGACATTTTCACCGGAAACAGAGAGAATTTGATGAACATTCATCCCTCATCGATTGTCCATCCCAAAGCGAAAATAGGTGAAGATGTCGTCATCGGGCCCTATTGTGTCGTGGGCGAACATGTCACGATAGAGGACCAAACTGAGTTGGTATCTCATGTCTATGTGGAGGGGCACACGGCAATTGGCCGGTGTTGCCGGGTTTTCCCCTTTGTGTCTATTGGAACCCCACCGCAACATTTACAATATAAAGATGAGCCAACCAGAGTCTGTATTGGAGATCATAATATTATTCGTGAAAATGTGACCATCAATCGTGGCACCGCATTTGGAAATGGTATCACCAGGATTGGTCATCATAATTTTCTCATGGCGTATACCCATGTGGCTCATGATTGCGAACTGGGTAATCATATTGTGATGGCGAATGCCGCGAATTTAGCTGGCCATGTATCGGTAGGGAATTCCGTAGTTATCGGAGGATTGGTGGGAGTGCATCAATATGTCCGGATTGGAGAGTATGCGATGGTGGGAGGGTGTTCGGCGTTGGGTAGAGATGTTCCGCCGTTTGTTCGCGCTGCTGGAGGTTATCGGGCCCAGATGTTTGGGCTGAATACCATTGCGTTGAGGCGCCATGGGTTTTCCGGGGCGCGTATGAATACCTTGAAGTTGGCATTTGAACTCTTGTTCCGGCATGGGCATCGTCTCCAGGAAGCCATTAAGCTGGCTCGCAATGAGTACGGTGAAAGCACGGATGTGCTGACTTTACTTACTTTCCTTGAAAGTACCAGTCGGGGGATCTGCCAGGTCTCTTCCCGGGAGTTGGATGATGAAGAGGAATGAGAATTCGGCGGGGAGTGCGTACGGCATGATTTTCCCTGACCGGGATGAGCGGATTGGTCTGATTGCGGGAAATGGACGTTTTCCGATTATTTTTGCGGATAATGTCAGAAAATTAGGCTTTACGGTCTCTGCCATTGCACATGTGGGCGAGACCCTGCCCGAACTTGAATCACATGTCGATCGAATTTATTGGCTCAAGGTCGGGCAATTCAGTAAGGCTCTGGCAGCACTGAAGGCTGATGGAATCCGTCAAGCTGTCATGTTAGGAGGGATTCACAAGACCCACGTCTTCACGGCACTTCGACCAGACCTCAGGGCCTTAGCCATTTTTAGCCGTTTAAAGCACTGGAAAGACGATGCGATTCTCAGAGCGGTCGCTGGAGAATTAGAGCGGGAAGGTATTCAAATCCGGGAGTCAACCTTTGGCCTTGAGAGCATTCTGGCGGAAGAGGGAAATCTGACGTCCAGGAAGCCAACAAAAAAAGAGTGGGAAGACATTCAATTCGGTTGGGAGACCTTACGAACCCTGGGGACTCTGGATATTGGGCAATGCGTGGTAGTGAAAAATCAAGTGATTGTCGCAGTAGAAGCCGTGGAAGGAACCGATGAGACGATAATTCGTGGCGGAACGCTTGGAGGGAAGGGGACGGTAGTAGTCAAACGGACCAAACCCCATCAGGACCTTCGGTTTGATCTGCCCGCTGTTGGTCCTAAAACGATTCAGTCCATGGGGACCATTCATGCATCTGTCCTGGCCGTTGAAGCAGGACGAACTGTGGTTCTTGATCGAGAAGAAATGGTCGCCAAGGCCCAGTCGGCAGGCATCACGATCGTTGGGATGGTTTCCACCGATTCTCTGAAACATGCCTTCTCCTCCGATGCTTCTCAAACCTAATGAGGTGATCTCTCACCGGTAAGGTTTTGTTCCTGTTATCGGGGCTCCAATCTTTAGTGCCGTAGCCGGCCAATACCTATTTTTACATGATACAGTCCTTACGAGTCGGGGTGGTTGGTGTGGGACATTTGGGCCGGCATCATGCCCGTATTTATGCGACTCTCCCTTCCGTTAGGTTAGTTGGAGTGTGCGATACCGATGTTTCCCGTGGGCAAATGGTGGCTGATGAATGCGGGGTATCGTATTTCACCGACCTTGGTGACCTACTTTCCGTGGTCGATGCGGTGAGTGTGGTAGTCCCTACCTCTGCTCATTTTGAGGTTGGAATGACCTGTTTGCAGCACGGCATTCATGTTCTGGTCGAAAAGCCCATTGCCAGCCATGTTTGGGAGGGAGAGCAGTTAGTCGAGCTGGCAAAAGACAGAGGAAAAATTCTTCAAGTCGGGCATATTGAACGATTTAATCCCATCGTGGAACTCATGCGTCCCTTGGTGAGCCAGCCCGGCTTCATTGAATGTCATAGGCTGAGTCCTTTTCAACCACGAGGAACGGATGTCGATGTGGTACGCGATTTAATGATTCATGATTTGGATCTCTTGTTGTCGTTGGGGTTGGGCCCTATCCTGCAAGTCGAGGCGAGAGGGTTGCCGGTATTTACGGATCTTCCAGATATTGCGAATGTGCGGATTCTCTTTGAAACCGGGTGTTTAGCAAATTTGACCGCGAGTCGGATCTCGACCGGACGGCTTCGAAAAATCAGGGTATATCAACGAGATCGGTATATCTCGGTTGATTTTGGCGGGAAAGAAGGGGTGATTAACACTCGAAAAAGTTTGGCTGGTGGAAAATTTGAAGTAGAATCACAACATATCAAAGGAGAAGAAGGCGATGCCCTGACTCGTGAATTAGCCTCCTTCGTTCAGTCGATTTTGGGGAACGCTTCGTACCCAGGAGTAACCGGGGAAGAAGGGGTGGAAGCCTTGCGAATAGCCACTCAAGTCGTGTCTCTCATTCAACACCATAGCGGGTTCCCGCCTCGGTAATGGGCGCCGGGGCCCGCTTCCAATCCTGAGCGGTCGTCATATTCCCGATGCCAAAAATTCTCTTAGTAACCGGTGAAGCGTCTGGCGATATTCATGGAGCGCATTTAGCCCTTGCACTTCATGAGCTGAATCCCGCTGTTGAACTAATCGGGGTCGGTGGAAGCAGGATGTCGGCAGCCGGAGTGTCTCTTCTTTCTCAGGTCGATCGGGTTGATGCCATGGGAGTTCCCGGTATCCGGCAACTGATGAAAGGGTGGAAGACCTTACGAACACTTTCCCGTTATGTGCAACATGAGAGCTTTGATGCCATCATTTTAATCGATAGTCCTGGCTTGAATCTTCGATTGGCCAAAGTTGCCGCCAAATCGTCACACACCATCATCTATTATATTGCCCCTCAGGTGTGGGCGTGGGGGAGTCGACGATTGACACTTATCCGAAAGGTCGTCAACCACGTGTTAGCCATCCTTCCCTTTGAGGAGGCCTATTTTCAAAATGCCGGCATTCCCTGCACCTACGTCGGACATCCCTTATTAGATGAAGTGAGGTCTTCATACGATAAAGCCCGTGAGAGGCAACGATTGGGATTGAACACAAAAAGCTTGGTGATTGGTCTTCTCCCTGGGAGTCGGGCGCGGGAACTCCAAGATGCCTTGCCAACTTTATTGAAAACTGTTCAACAGATTCGGGATCGATTTCCCCTTATCCAGGTGCTCCTTGCGCAGGCGCATTCACTTTCGGATTCAGTGATTCATGAAATCCTTGAATACTCCGGACAGCCGGTCAGAGTTGTAAAGGGTCAGGCAAACGAGGTGATGGCCGCGTCGGATCTTCTCTTAGTCACTTCTGGTACGGCAACTCTGCAAGCGGCTCTAATCGGAACGCCGATGGTGGTGGTTTATCGGGCCTCACCTTTGACCTATCAAATTGCCAAATGTCTGGTTAAAATTCCCTATATTAGTTTAGTGAATATTCTCGCTGGGAAAGAAATTGTTCCAGAGCTGATTCAGAATCGTATGACTGCCGACCGTATTGCTCAAGAAGCCCTGGCGATCTTACGAGACCCTGACCGTCGGGACGCGATGAAGCAAGCCTTTCAGGCGATTCGGGTCTCCTTGGGAACTCCTGGAGCGTCGAAACGGGCTGCGCAATTCATCCTTACTGAGGCTGGCGCATGAAGACTTTCTGGCGAATCGTATATTATTTGCGGGATTACCGCCTCCGATTGATTGGAGCATTTTTCTGTTCTGCGGGGGTGGCAGGGTTATCGGCCGTCTATGCCTGGTTAGTGCAGCCTGTGTTGGATGGGATCTTTATTGACCGCAATCGAGACCTGTTGCTCATTCTCCCGTTGGGAGTGTTTGGCGTCGCGCTTCTGAAGGCACTGTTTGCGTATGGACAAGGCTACCTGATGAGTTATGTGGGGCATTGGGTGGTGGCGGATGTTCGCCAGCAATTGTT
The DNA here is from genome assembly GCA_963785905.1 of uncultured Nitrospirales bacterium. GTDB lineage: Bacteria > Nitrospirota > Nitrospiria > Nitrospirales > UBA8639 > Nitrospira_E. The sequence goes on along the minus strand of CAWAXJ010000014.1, from coordinate 103,036 downwards.
TGTTCATATCGTGAGGCTTCCCATTCGCTTTCATGATGCGAATACCTCGGGGAGGTTGATGGCACGGGTGATTAGCGATGTGAACGAAATGGCCAATGCCATTCCAAGTGTGTTGAAGGATATTTTTCAACAGGGGCTGACGTTTGCGGCCATGTTGGCCGTCGTGTTTTATCAAAATTGGAAACTGGCAACGATTGTCTTATTCGTACTGCCCCTTTCCTCCTTGGTGTTGGTCCGGGTCGGCCGACGCATCCGCAAACTCTCCAAAAGAGGCCAGGAATCGATTGGGAAAATGGCATCTGTCTTAAAAGAGGCCTTTTCTGGAATCAAAATCGTCAAGGCCTATGGGCAGGAAGAGAAGGAAGCCCAACGGTTTTCTCTGACCAATCAATCTTTTCGTACTGCGAAAATTAAATCATCTCAGACTTCAGCGATGTCTTCACCCCTTCTTGAAGTGATAGGAGTCTGCGGGGTCGCATTTATTATTTGGTATGGGGGAGGATTGGTAATTGCCGGGGAGATGAAGCCGGGAGAATTCTTTTCATTTCTTGCCGCGATGTTCATGGCCTATGCTCCAGTGCGAAAAATGTCCGGGGCCAACGAGTCGGTTCAGCGGGCGCTTGCCGGGGCGCAGCGGGTGTTTCATGTCCTGGATTTGGACAGTGAATTGGCGAAAGACGAAGGAAAAAAATTGCTTCCGCCGATTAAGAAAAATTTAGAATTTTCCGGGGTGAAATTTTTGTACGAGGGGTCTGAAGAACCGGCGTTACATCATATCAATTTAACGGTCAATGTTGGTGAGGTGGTGGCGTTTGTCGGAGCAAGTGGAAGTGGAAAAACCACGTTGGTGAGTTTGGTCCCACGGTTTTATCGCCCGACGGAAGGAGCGGTGAAAATTGATGGCGAAGATATTCGATTAATCGATCGATCCTCCTTGAGACGACAAATTGGAATTGTGTCACAAGAAACAGTGTTATTCGATGACACGATCAGAAATAATATCGCCTATGGCCGACCGGATGCGACAGAAAGTGCTATCATTCAAGCTGCCCATGCGGCATTTGCGTGGGAATTTATTGAACGATTGCCACAAGGATTGGACACGGTTGTGGGCGAAAACGGGTTGAGATTATCGGGTGGTCAACGGCAGCGGCTTGCCATTGCCAGGGCCATTTTGAGGGATCCTCCGATACTCATTTTGGATGAGGCGACTTCCTCCCTGGATTCGGAATCTGAAAAACTGGTCCAGAAAGCACTTGCGAATTTGGTGAAAGCGAGAACGACGTTGATTATTGCTCACCGATTATCCACGGTCCAACATGCCGATCGCATTGTGGTCATGAATCGTGGAAAAATCGAAGAGATGGGCACTCACGCCGAATTGCTTCAGCAGGGGGGATTGTATACTCGATTGTATCAAACTCAATTTCACATGAATCAACCTGAACCGCTTTCCACGACCTCATGAGGCGGATTACCGGATACGTATGCTGAATTGGTTGAAATTGTCTGTCGCTCCGCCACTGGCGTCACGTATCATTCGTCTCTTGGGACACACGATGCGAATCTCCACGGTAGGCGGGGAAACCGTAGATGAGTTGTACCGCCAAGGCAAACAGATCATTATTGCATTCTGGCATGGTCGTCAGGTGATGATGCCCTTAGCCTACCGTGGGCGGCTTGCCTCCATCTTGATTAGTCAGCATCGGGACGGAGAAATTATTGCTCGGATTACGGGTTACTTTGGATTTCAGGCTATTCGCGGGTCGAGTACTCGCGGAGGACTTCGAGCCATCAGACAACTGGTTAAGGCCGGGCGGGATGGGGGAGATCTGGTCGTGACACCCGATGGACCGAAGGGACCGGCATGCATGGTGCAACCGGGTGTGATTTATTTGGCTAAAGTGACGGGATTGCCCATCGTTCCACTGACATTTGCCTGCTCAAAAAAAAAACCTTTTCGAGTTGGGATCAATTTCAGATTCCCTATCCTGGCGGGGTAGGATTGTTTGTGTGGGGACCAGCCATTTGGGTGAAAGAGTGTCTCCCTAACAATCAGTTGTCCGGTCCAGGATTGGAGCTGGAACATTCGTTGAATCGGCTCACGGCTCTAGCCGAATTGGCTGTTCAGGATTTCGATCCCGTTCAGTCTTTTTTACGCAGGGCGTCATCCCACGACAGATTTGGCAAGAACGGGTCAGAAGACGTGTGATTAATCCATGTATTATGTGATGTATAATGTGCTGCTTGTGCTGGTCTCTCCCATTATTATCGGACTCTTACTGACAAAAAAACGCTGTCAGCGAGGCCTATGGTCAAGACTTGGGTGGATCCCGGTGGAATTGCGACGCCTTCGGAAACCCGTTATTTGGATCCATGCCGTGTCCTTGGGAGAGGTTGCCGCGATTGTCCCACTGCTCCGGGTCATGAAGGAACGATATCCTCAATGGCCGTTGGTCGTATCCACCGTCACGGAGACCGGCCGGGAGGTTGTAATCAAGGAATTGGAGGGGGTGGCGCTGCATTGTTATGCGCCCGTTGATTTTTGGTGGGTGGTTGACCGGTATGTGCGAATACTCCAGCCTCACCTCTTTATTTTAGTCGAATCAGAATTCTGGCCCAATCTCCTCAAAAATCTTCAAGGGCATCAGGTTCCAATTTGTCTCGTCAACGGGAGAATTTCTTCACGATCCTTTGGCCGGTATCTCTGGGTGAAAGGCATGATGAGGCGTGCGTTGAGCTGCATTGATCTCGCCTTGATGCAATCCGCGATCGATGCTGAACGAATCAGGCAGCTGGGGGCCATCTCGGAGTCCGTGCATGTCACCGGGAATATGAAGTTTGATCAGAATTTTGATCAAAACCCGTCCGCCGACGACCAGGCTTCACTCAGGACAATCTTGAAGCTCGCTTCTAATGAAGTGTTAATAGTGGCAGGCAGTACGCACCCACAGGAAGAAGAATGTCTCTTAGAAGCCTACCGGAAAGTGAGTGCTCGACATTCACAGGTCGTGTTGCTGTTGGCGCCGCGGCATATCGAGCGTGCATCCAAACTCGAACAGGTCATTCGACACTATGGATTTCCATGCGTCCGCCGCAGCGAGTCCAATAAGGGTTTCGAAGATCAAGCTCACACTAGTGGTCCTCGCGTCATCCTGTTAGACACGAGAGGGGAACTCCCTTTTGTATATCGGGAGGGATGTGTGACTTTTGTGGGAGGAACACTGGTTCCCGTCGGAGGACATAATCTACTAGAGCCGGCGCGATGGAGCAGGCCGGTCATGTTTGGGCCCTATGTGGATCATTGCCGGCACATAGCGAGCCTGCTCCTTGAAGCAGGTGGAGGAATACAAATACAGAATCAAGAGGACCTCGTGTTTCAGATCACCCGCTTGATCACTCATCCCTCTGAAGCCGAATGTATGGGGAGGAAAGCATTTGAGGTGGTTCAGGCCCATCGTGGGGTGATTGCCAGGAACCTCCAAGGGATTGACCGGTTATTGGAAAAAGAGTATTCATCCTCTCTTTCCTTGCCTCCGACTGGGTCTACTTCAGTTACATCTCAAGAAACGCTCCGATAAGCCTCTATCTCTCCAGAGGTTTGAGGTGGGTGCTACAATTAAACCCGCTCAATGTGACCCTCATGAATGCAACTTCTCTCTCGCTCATTTCCTGTCTTGTGCGACCGTGGGGTTGGTTGAATCGATATTGTCCATGGGTACTCCGGTGGTGCGCGATTCCCTATGGGTCGATTGCCAGATTACGACGGCGTGCATACCAACGGGGTTGGTTTATCCAACACCAATTGCCAAAGCCGGTGATCAGCGTGGGCAATATCACCCTGGGGGGAACCGGTAAAACCCCTTTTGTAGTGTGGTTGGCATCCCTGCTTCATGAGCAGGGGAAACGGGTCGCTATTTTAAGCCGTGGGTATGGAAGGCAAAGCTCAGCTGTGAACATGTTGGTGTCGGACGGACTATCATTGAAAGCCGAGTGGCGATCAGTGGGGGATGAGGCCATGTTAATGGCTCAAAAGTGCCCCTGGGCTATAGTCGCTGTCGGAAATGATCGCTATCGACTAGGATGTTGGGTGTTGGAACAAACCGAGTGCGATTGTTTTCTCCTTGACGATGGTTTCCAACATCTCCCGCTGTATCGAGATCTGGACATTCTCTTATTTGATGCCCTCGATGTGAACGGATTGACAGCGGTATTGCCGGCGGGCAGGATGCGCGAACCTCTGGTTGCCGCCCAATGGGCGACAGCCATTGTTTTCAGTCGAACGGAAAACGTGACGTCTGTTGAACCCCTTCAGACACGAATCGAGCAGTGCGTTGGGACGTCTATTGCCCCCTTGCGTGTGGAAACAACACCTCAATGGTTGATTCATATTCCGACTGGTAAGATCCAAGAGATTGAGGCCTTTAAAAAGAAATCTTGTATTCTAATGAGTGGAATAGGCAACCCCTCTTCCTTTCGATCTACTGTGGTTTCCTGTGGGTTGGAGGTGGAGAATGAGATCCGGTACCCCGATCATTTTTTCTATTCAGAGAAGGATGTGGCTGCGATTCGGCTGAAAATGAAACGATTGGGAATCGGTTTGGCCATTACCACGGAAAAAGATGCGTTGAAACTTCGAGAGTTCTTGAGCATTGATGATCCCATATGGGCGCTAGATGTGGAGGTCACCATGACTCAAGGCGAGGAACAGATACGAAAACTACTCTTTGATCTCTTTCGTGAGGACAGACGTGCGGCAGGTCAAATAGTCCCTGAATGATCGGTCATTGTATTATGGACGTTCCTTCGAAAACTAATATTATTGTTCGCGTGCCCAACTGGATTGGTGATGCCGTGATGTGCCTTCCGGCCCTCATGGACTTGCGGGACCATTTTCCTCATGCCAGGGTCACGATCCTGGCCAGGCCGACAATCGGAGAATTATTGAGTGGGCATCCAGGGGTGGATGACGTCATGATCTATTCCCATCATGGAGAACATAAGGGTCTCCTCGGGATCTGGAATCTCATGCAACTGGTGAGGAATCGGCAATTTGACCTAGCGGTGTTATTCCAAAACGCATTTGAAGCTGCAGCCATTGCCTGGGCGGCTGGCATTCCCTCCCGCATCGGGTATGCAACAGATGGACGGAGTTTTCTCCTTTCCGAGCGTGTTCCGCTGTCAAAACGGACTCCCTTGCATCACATCCACTATTATCAGCGCCTTGTGATGGCTCTAACCCACTATCCCGGTAAAGATCGTGCACCTCAACTCGTTGTCTCCCCTGAACTGAAAACTGTGTGTGCCAGACAGTTTCCCGAGATCTTTCTTCCAGCCGACAGGATTTTCATCGGGATCAATCCGGGATCTGTGTATGGATCGGCCAAACGGTGGATCCCGGAACGCTTTGCTGAGGTGGGTGACAGCCTGGTCGAGCGCATGACAAAAGAATTTCCAAGAACTCCCCCTGCCCGGTGTGTCCTCATTGGAGGAAAGGGGGAAGAAATGCTCGCGCAGAACATTGCCGGGCGAATGCGCCATGAGCCGATCGTGTTGTCGGGACGGACCACCATTCAACAATTAATGGCAGTCCTCACGCGTTGTGCGGTGTTGGTGACCAACGACACCGGCCCCATGCATGTGGCACAGGCACTTGGCGTGCCGGTCGCGGTGATTTTTGGTTCGACTGATTCTAGTACGACAGGTCCGCATGGCCAATTACAAGGAGTCATCAAGGCCTCAATGCGGTGTTCTCCTTGTTTATTACGTGCCTGCCCCATTGATCATCGCTGTATGACTCAAGTGTCGGTTGAGCAGGTTGTAGCGGTTGCGTTGTCTCAAATCAGGGTTTCATCAGGATTCCTGGAAGGAGCTCGAATCAGAGGGCATGTCGGATGAAAGACGTTTTGGTTCCGCCGCGACCGGCCGTTTTTGTAGATCGTGATGGTACCTTGAACCAGGATAACGGGTATGTCACCTCTCCGGAACATTTGGTCTTGTTCCCGGGAGTTTCTGAAGCCATCGCCCGATTGAACCAATTAGGGGATCATGGTGATTATAGTGACCAACCAATCTGCCATCGGTCGGGGGATGATGACCTTAGAGAAATTGGAAACCATTCATGCACGATTGGCTGCACTCATTCGGCCATTTGGAGCCAGGATTGACGGCATTTTTTCTTGTCCCCATCATCCTCAAGACGGTTGTGGATGTCGAAAGCCGAATACGGGATTAATTGATCAAGCCGTTGACCGATTTGCTCTTGATTTATCGCATTGTTATTTAGTGGGGGATAAACGCAGTGATTTAGAGGTCGCACAGAAAGTCGAGGTTCCTGGAGTACTGGTCATGACGAGTCCGTATGGCGCTGAAGCCGTCATTGCCAGAGATGCGGGGCAGCTGCCAATTGAGTATGTGGCGAACACCTTTGCTCAGGCCGTGGCTTGGATCGAACAGGATTTGTTGAAGCGATTGAATCATACCGGATCTGCACGATGAAGAAAAAAGACATGCGACGTAGGGAAGTTCTGTCTTATCAATGAACTAGGGTTTCTTCTCGAATTTATGGACATAAATCCTCAGCGAATACTTGTGATTAAGTTAAGTTCATTGGGCGATATTGTGCATGCCCTACCAGCGGTATCCGCCTTGCGTCAACGATTCCCACATTCCCGGTTGAGTTGGTTGGTGAAAGATGTCTGGGCGCCGATTCTAGAGGGTAACCCCGATATTGATGAAGTTCTTGCCGTGAATGTTTCTTTGAGGAATTGGCCGGCTGTTATTCGGACACTTCGGAGCGGACTGTTTGATCTGGTTGTTGATTTTCAGGGGCTTTTCCGGACTGGAATCTTTGGCGCTATCACGAGGGCGAAGACCCGTGTCGGATTTGCACGAGCCCGAGAAGGAGCGACGTGGTTCTACACCCATCAGGTGCCGCTATCCGAGGATACACCGCGCTCATGGCGTTTATTGGAAGTTCATGCCGTGGATCGGAATTTGGCAATAACTGAATTTCTGGGAGGAAAGTCTTCTACTCCGGTGTTTCATCTGCCTCAGTTATCCGCCGATCGCCTCGCTATAGAAACGCTGCTTCAGGGAGCCAACGTCCAGGACCATGAACAACTGATTGCGCTGGCGCCCTGGACGCGATCTATCATAAAATCCTGGCCGCATAGACGGTTTTTGGATCTGGCCACAGAATTGGTGCAGTGGCCGAATGTTCGGGTTGTGTTATTGGGCGGGCCCTCAGATATGTCTGCCGCCGAGGCATTTATAATGCTCGCGTCTCGGGGTCTGATTAATCTTGTCGGAAAACTTTCTCTACGGCAATTACCTCTTCTTTTGCGAAGGATGCACCTGCTCATCGGAAATGATTCGGCTCCCCTTCACATTGCAGCCGGAGTGGGGACTCCTGTGCTTGCTATATTTGGTCCCACTCATCCAAAAGCCACCGGTCCCTATCCCTTGAAGAACCACGTGGTATTGCAAACGGAGTTGCCCTGTAGCCCCTGTGGAAACCGCCGATGTGTGAACCCCAACTATCTGGAATGCTTGCAGTCCATTTCTGTCGATGAGGTTCTTCGTGAGATTAAAAAAATTGCAAGAGGAGTATCAACCCCAATGGGCGATACCTCTTTCCCGAAGCCTCATTCAAGGATGGGATCATAAATCCCTCAGCCCATCAAGAAAGATCCCAGTATGGCGAAAAAAAACGGGCGAGAAAAAGTTTCGGCTGTGGTCATTGCTTATAATGATGCCCCCAACATGCGGAAATGCCTGGAAAGCCTTCATTGGGTCGACGAACTGGTGGTGATCGATTCTCATAGTACGGATGGGACGACCGACATTTGCAGGGAATTTACTCCCAATGTCTTTCACTACCCATTCCAGGGTTTCGGGGTTCTCAGGAATCAGGCCTTAACGCATGCCACGTATGATTGGGTATTCAGCTTGGATACCGATGAGCGGGTGACTCAAGCGGTTCAGGAAGAAATTGAACGATTGCTAGTGGAAGGGCCATCGGCACAGGCTTATAAGGTTCCCAGAAAAAACTATTTTCTTGGGCACTGGATTAAACATTGTGGATGGTACCCTGATTATCGGCAACCCCAGTTTTTTCATAAGAAACACATGCGGTATCGAGAGGAGTTGGTGCATGAAGGATATGCGCTTAAGGGGAAGCTTGGATATCTCCATGCGAGTGTTGAACAGATCCCCTTTCGAGATATTGATCACTACTTTCGTAAAATGGATCGCTATTCCAGCTTGCGGGCAGAGGCCATGCATCGCGAAGGCCGGACTTTCAGTGTCCATCAACTGGTTCTTCGCCCGTTATTTACTTTTCTGAAAATGTATGTGTTTCGTGCGGGAATATTGGATCGAAAGCCCGGTCTGATTTTATCGATACTCTATGCCTATTACACTTTTGTAAAATACGCCAAGTTGTGGGAAATTCAAAAAGATGGACCCCATGGGCATCCCGGATAATATTGGAAATCTTCGAATGGCGGTGCCGAATGCAGACGCTTCCCTTTCCCGTCCTCTTACCTCCATGCGAATTCTACACACTGAATCTTCGATGGGGTTGGGAGGACAGGAATATCGGGTGTTGCTTGAAGCTCAAGGAATGGAGAAACGCGGGCATATCGTGGTGGTAGCCGCCTCTCAAGGTAGCCAACTGGCATCTTTGGCACAACAAAGAGGGTTGCAAGTCAAAACGACGTCGTCTGGCAATCGGGGGTGGATGATATTGATCCCCTCATATTTGCGCATGATTACGCAGTGTGAAATTGATGTGGTCAATACGCATGGGTCACTTGATAGTTGGACGGCCTCCATCGCCGGACGGATATCGTCCCGGCGCCCCATTATTATCCGGACTCGGCATAAAAGTACCCAGGTGTCAGTGTCTTTGCGACACCGTCTCTTGTATGGGAGATTGCCGCATGTCGTGACAACAACCGGTGAGGCGGTAAGACAGCAGTTCATTACACGAAATGGACTGAAACCTACACGCGTCATCTCGATTCCCACGGGAGTTGATTTGGAACGGTTTTACCCCCAACCACCCGATACGTCTTTACGAAAGAAATTAGGGCTTGAATGTCAAGGTCCTCTTGTGGGAGCCGTGACCTTTCTCCGTCCCGAGAAAGGCATGGAGGTGCTCATCGAGGCAGTCAGATTGCTCAAGAACACTATTCCAACACTCGCGTGTCTCATTATTGGAGAAGGGGGAGAGAAGTTGAGACTCTCTGCTCGTATTCGAGAGCTTGGGTTGTCGCACTGTGTGCACATGGTAGGGTTTCGTCAAGATATTCCTGCGCTATTGACGTTACTTGATGTGGTCGCCATCCCTTCTTTTGAAGAAGGTATTCCCCAATCTCTGACTCAAGCGTTAGCCATGGAACGTCCGGTGGTGGCTTCTGCAGTGGGAGGGGTACCAGAGGTGGTGAAGGATGGTGTGACGGGGCTGTTGGTTCCCCCCCGGGAGCCGGCCATCCTGGCGGAAAAAATAGCGTTTATCCTCAATAATCCATCTTCAGGGGCTCGGATGGGGCAGTTGGGGCGCCAGGTTATCCATGAACGGTATTCTCTAGAAAGCATGCTGACCCAGACGGAGAATCTGTATCGTCGTTTGCTTAACCCATCATTTCAGGATCTATGAGCCTGTCCTGAACGTTATTGGATTGTGAGGAACGACCCGTGAGATTGCGACGCAAAGGATCATAACGAATGGTTTGTCTGACTGGGGATGTGCATCAACGCTCCTATCGGGGCACCGATACGCCCTTTTCTTCACGAACAGAGGTGGAATTAGCAGAGAAATATTGTGACATTGCCGGAAAATACGGGATCAAAGTGACTCTGTTTTTCACCGGGAGAGCGTGCAAAGAAGAACCGCAAATGGTCAAAATTCTTGCGGATCTGTCGCATTGTGAAATCGGCGGCCATACGTTCGCAGCCTTTCGAGATCCGTTATCCAGAATATTCAAGAAGGTGTATGGGACTCCATGGGGAACGAAGGCCCACCAACTTCGTGATATTCATCGGACTATTACCAGTATTCATCAGGTGACGGGTCAACGAATCCAGACCTGGCGGAATCATAGTTATCTCCGGACGGCCGATACGGATCGTATGCTAGAATCGTGTGGAATTTGTGTCGTGTCTGATGAGGTTTCCGATTTGAAAATTTCTGCGGAATGGGTAAGTCCCGCCTTTCGATCGGTTCCTATGAATGTTCTGCCGGACCATGAACATGTGTTGCATGGCAAATACCAACATGGAAAAACCAGGCCGGATCGTCTCAAGCGCCGGGTGACCATTATGGAATGGGCCGTTCTGGTGAAAAGGAGGATTCGAGAAATTTGTGAAACTGGAGGAACGGCGACAGTTCTCGCTCATCCATTGTGTATGGAAGTGGCAGACGGTATGACGGTTTTTGAAGATCTTTGTCAATTTTCCCAACAGTACGGGACGGTTTGGGTATCAGAAGTTCAGTAGAGGTCTTGAGGTCTTCGAAAAGAATTCGCCCGTCGGTCGGGCGCCATTGCCGATATTTCAATGAATATGGTCGCTGAGGTCCCAGGCACCATCTGGGTATTCACTACACATGAAGAAGAGCGGATTGACATTTTATTGGCAGGTAGAAAGGGGTAATTTTCCCCTTGTGGAAAAATGTTCCTTCTATTGAGCCCATGGCTGTATAGGATAACGAGTTACCCGGCATATGATGAAACAGAAAAGTATTGACCAAGCAAGACAACCTTCGGCGTACCGTGAAACCGTGACCTGTTCCGTTGTGTCGTTTAACGAAGAGAAAAATCTTCAGCCTTGCTTGGAAAGCGCCAAGTGGATGGATGAAATTGTTGTGGTGGATTCTTTCAGTACGGATCGGACAATGGAAATCGCCAGAACGTATACGGACAAGATTTTTCAACGGCCCTGGCGCGGGTTTGGGGATCAGAAAAATTATGCGATGGATCAAGTCTCCACGGATTGGGTCTTTATTTTAGACTCCGACGAGCGCATTCCAGCCGAACTTCAGATCGAAATAGAAGCGGTGCTGTCTGCCGGTTCGAAGGCGGGGCCCGTGGCTTATTATGTTCCCCGACATAATTATTATTTTGGTTCTCTTGTGTTACATGCGGGGTGTTACCCCGATTATCAATTGCGGCTGTTTCGTCGGGGAATCGGCCATTTGGATGATGCGGAACCGCACAATAAATTCCTGTTTTCTGGAGAATCCGCCTATCTCTCTTCTCCATTAGTTCATCTCACCAGGCCCACTCTTCACAACTATTTTGAGAAGTTTCCTAACTTCACGACTTTGGCAGCGCAAGACCGGGCCAAGACCAAACGTTATGTGCGTAGCACGGATCTCCTTTTTCGCCCGATCTTGACTTTTCTGAAATATTTTCTCATACGGAAGGGATACCGGGATGGCATGTCGGGGTTTTTGGTCAGCGCCTTATCCAGTATGTATACCTTTGTGAAATATGCCAAGCTTTGGCACATGACACAGATTGAATTCCATGGATGCCGTCAGGAAACGAAGTAACGAGCGGGGAAGCGCCGGCCAGGAAATCATGTCGTTACTGTGAAATATATTCCTATTATTCAGAACGGTTCAGACACTTGATGCGGGTCGGTTTTGATGCCGGGCCCATGGGTTCCGCCTATAGTGGGATTGGACAGTATGTTCGATGTCTCTTCCCTGCCATGTTCACCTGTACACAATCAATTGAATGGGTGGCATATACCTCATCAAACATTTTTAACAAACCCTTCCCTCTCAATTTCCCTTCACATGTCTCGGTAAAACGTTCGGGATCCTGGTGGAACTTTGTCCCAACCCAACAGGACCAGAAACCACTGGATATCTTTCATGGACAAACTTCACGGCTCCGAATTACGGCCAACAACACACGGTGTTAACGATCCATGATGTATGGTTGCCTCGCAACCCCCACTTTTCGAAAAAACTCTTTGGACAAGCGCTTTCATCCTGGAAGCTTCGTCTTCGTGCCAGGCACGCCTCTCGCATCGTCGCGGTTTCACAGTTTTCCGCAAGAGAAATCCAAGAGGTGTTTCATCTTCCATCTGACCGAATCGCGGTGATCCACCACGGGCGTTCTCCCAACATGTTTCCGGAACGGGATGACTCGAAGTTTCAAGAAGTCAAAGCCCGATTGCACATACCGGTCCGTCCCTTTGTTCTGTTTGTGGGAGGAGCTGAACCTCGAAAAAATCATACCGTGCTATTTAAAGCGTTTTCCCGATCGGCAAGGCTTGTAAAATCGTTTTCCCTTGTTGTCGTCGGAGAAGTGCAATCACGAGGAGCCAACCTTCTCAGGACTGCCCAGAAGCTAAGAATATCTGATTCCGTGTGTTGCCCCGGTTACGTTTCCGTTGAAGATCTGCGGATGTTGTATTCCCATGCGGAAGGTTTTGTGTTTCCGTCCTTGTACGAAGGATTCGGCATTCCGCTTCTTGATGCGATGGCTTGTGGCGCCCCGGTCATTACGGGGACAGGGAGCGCGTTGCCAGAAGTGGGAGGGGATGCAGTCTTATATGTCAATCCTCAAGATCCAGAGCAGCTTGGAGCGGAGATGGAGAAGCTTGTCAGTGATGCGGGATTACAAGAGCACTTGCGAAGAAAAGGGTTTGAGCGGGTAAAACAATTTACATGGGACCGAGCGGCGCAGGAAACTCTGGATCTCTATCAGGAAGTGCTTCATTCATGAAAGGCGTTTCCTCAGACAAGCGAGGAATTGAATGAGGTCTTGGCCGGGTTGGGTTTTTGTTGTGTCCGCTGGGGTGCTTTGGGGGCTTCCTCGTGTTCCTCATTACCATGAGGATCTTCCGTATATCTATGACCTAGGGGGACTTGCCTTAGTGGCTTTGTACATTGGAGTAGGGTTTCTCAGTTTTGGTCTCTATGTCTTCGTGACGGAAAGGTTGAGCCCCGGCTTGTTTCAAGTAATGAGGCTACGCCCCATTTTCATTGGGGGAGGGGCACTGATTCTCGCTGGCCTATTAGGTTGGCTGTATTTCATCTTGTTAGGGATATCGTTAAGGATGTCATGAGGACAGAATTTCCTGGAGTCCCATCACAAAAGGCTTTTCTCTTTTGGACTTTGGGGGAAAGGCCTGTACAGCTGTTTTGGGGGAATCTTGGAGGAGCTTTAGTCTTTTGTGTGACGATGATTGTCCTGGCGAAATGGTTCACCAATTTGCCTGGTTGGCGGGATGTCATTGTGTCAGAAAACGGGCCGGTTGAACGGATGAGTGCGGGGGTATGGTTTATGGCCACGGTTTGGTGTCTGGCTGCCGGGTGGAGACATTCGCCCAATCGAATTGAATGGTTGGGACTGACGACCGTCTGTCTTCTCTTTGGACTACGGGAATTAGATGCCCACCTCTGGGCGACAGACTGGAATTTAGACAAGCTTGCGAATTATTGGAACCCTCGCTTTCCGCTTTGGGAACGACTGCTGGTTATCGGTTTCATGATTATCCCCACCATGCTTGTTGGAGCCGTGGTCTGTTATCGAATGTGGCTACGACTGGAGGATGCATGGAACAGTCGTGCTCCCTGGATTGGCCAAATGACGGTGGGAGGCATTTTACTGGGTTTCTGTTTGTTGTTGGATAAAGTGAATGCCTATTATCTTTCGCTTTTTGGGTTGGAAGGTACACAGCAAATTTTCATGGGGATGGAAGAATTTGGTGAATTTGTCCTGGGAGTGTATACCGTGTCGGTGTTATGGCCTTACTGGCAAGAGACCTTTTTCCCAATCAATACCGGATCCTAAAATGAAGGGACTCCCCTGGCAAGGTCCGAATGCATCTAGTGTGTGACTGTTTGTACATGGCCATGGCTCTATAACTGAGATCCACGTGAAACGAATCCTTCTCATTAAGCTTCGGTACATCGGTGATGTAGTCTTATCTACCCCTCTGCTCCCGCTTCTGCGCAAGCGATTCCCAGAGGCGGCACTTACTTTCCTTGCCAATCCTGGAACGGAAAGTGTGCTATTCGGCAATCCCCACCTTGAGGAAATCAGCGTCATGCCCCGTGATGGGTGGATACGCCAATTAGGATTTATGCAAAAACTTCGTCAAGCCGGTTTTGAGGGAGTCGTGGATTTAACAGACGGAGATCGCTCCGCATTTCTGACGTATTGGACCGGGGCCCCTGTCCGTTTGGGGTTTAATCGGGAGAACCGGTGGCGTGGAAAGCTCTATACCCAGGTGTTGCCATTAGCCTATGGCTCGATGCATATGGTGGACTATCATGCCCAGGCCTTAAGGGCGTTGGGGATCAATGACCCCATTGGAGAGCCTGAGTTGTATCTGCGGCCGGAAGATCAGGATCAAGGCGATCAAGTGTTGACCTCGCTTCAGATCGGACATGCTCCGTTGGTGCTCCTCCACCCTTCTGCGCGATATGTCGATAAAGCCTGGCCTCCTGAACGATTTGCGGCCCTTGCGGATTGGCTGGCTGGTCAAGGCGCGGTCGTTGCTCTCATCGGTCATCAGCAAGAGGTGCTGATCGGACAGCAAATTTTCAATTTGACCAAGTCTAAGCCTCGCATCTTGATGGGGCAAACCCGGTTGCTTCAACTGGCGGCTGTGATGAAGCGCAGCGCATTATTTGTTGGAAACGATGGTGGCCCGATGCATATGGCGGCTGCAGTCGGATGCCCTGTTCTGGGGTTGTTTGGTCCTACTGATCCTCATGTGTGGGGCCCGCGGGGTAAAAAGGCTTCAGTGATCTACAAAGGCCTGGACTGCCAACAATGCTTTTATCCCGGTTGCGTTCGGGGAGAAGAAAGCTGCATGCGGCAAATTTCAGTGGAGGAAGTCTGTCAGGCTGCCGGCTCCTTCTTGCATTAATTGATTTCGTTCATCCCGGTCCATTTTGGTTGGTGTCACGGGAATGCGGGTAGGGGTGAATAAATCAGTGCATGGCCAACCAGCTCCTCTAACCATTGTTCAGTGTCCTGATGAGGAAGAGGACGTTGGTTGAGGCGAATCTCCAGGCGAAATTCTCCATTCGTGCCCACCAATCCCACAATGACCGCTGCGTCAGCACTTTCAGGAAATAGATGGCCGGTTTGGAATTCTGCCAAGCTGCCATACACGCGCCCGCGTGGTTCTAAGAGTCGAAGTAAATCAGGCATTTCAGACAAGGTGCAGTGAATTGAACAGCGGTACAAGAGCCGAGGGTTCGGTGCAATCCTGGTGAAATCCAATAAGACCGATTCGGGAAATCCGGTAAAATAGACGCGCAAGTTCGCAGGTTTGCCCTGGTGGGTCGCGGCCAATTGACTGGCCGGAACCAAAAACTCAAATGGGTCTGGCGAGTTCAGTTCGAATTGACAGGGTCCAAACGCATCCGGCCAGGAGCAGAATAGCGGCGCATCAGCCCGGGTCGTATGCAGAAGCACTCGATCGCTTTTCTGGGTCACTTCAATGGGAAGGTCTAAGATTTGGATGGCGGCACGAAACGCTTCTTCCCGGTCATTGAGCCAAAACATGTCATGGGGATGTTCAACGGATTCTCCGGGTGTGATGATATCGGTAGTGTGTACCCGGACCCGAATGAACCCATGGGTATGTCGGAATCCCATCCAGAACCAGGCTTCAGGCAGGAGTGTGGCCAGTGGCTGTGCAATATGCCAAGGGTGGGCAATCGAACAGTAGGTATTGACCGTTTGATGGGTTTGAAACGTGGAATGATAACGGCCCGCCAGTAAAAAAAAGTCTCCCTGCCAATTGTCGAGGAGATGTAACAGGGTCACATCTTCAGTTGGCCATGAAGCGAGTGCCTGGATTTGCTGAGGATGGGACACTTCCCATTCTTCGATATAGCCAATCATCTCCTTTTCCTCGTGTATAGAGGTCAAGCCATCCTGCCTGAGCTTGCTCGCCACCGATAAAATGTTGTCGAAGGAGAGTGCCGATCGGGTTTCCCAACGATGTTCACGCATGTGCAAGGTTCAGGAAGGCGTAAAACGCGGGAAGATGGATCATTGGAACTCCACGATACCGGATAGAGTTGTCCAGGGAAAGAAGAGCGAGTGTCAGTTAAATGGCGGTATCTGATCCAGAAAATAAAGGAGAAAAAATATGGCGGAGAGGGCGGGATTTGAACCCGCGGTAGGCTTTTGACCTACGACGGTTTAGCAAACCGTTGCCTTCGGCCACTCGGCCACCTCTCCGCAATCAAATATAGTAGTTTTTCTGTTACTTATAGACTACCTGCGTGGAGAATCTCAAGGCGGGTTGTGACTAGGTTGCGAATTGAGTCTCTGGTTGCAAATCCTGGCAACCTGCCTAAGTGACGATAATATCCTTCAAAATGGTCCGTTAATATCCTTCGAAGTGCTGATCCTACCATGTTCCAACGATTCTTGGATATATTCGATTAGCTTTTTGTTGAACTTGCCATTCCCCACAGCAGGACTGCGGGAATGGCAAATTGAAGGCCATTTAACTCCATGCACGCATGCGGTTTGGAGAGCAAATCAGATGAATGAAAAAAAGTCTGGGAGTGTACTATTGGTGGTTTGGAATAATATTTAAATATTTTGCAGTGAGGAGTAGGTTCCGACGATCCTCTAGCACTTTGATTCGGTGACCTATTTTTGAAACAGGGTTGAGAGAAACAATTCCATCGTCAATCTCGTGGTGAAAAGTCGGATCATACAGAATATATGGTTCCTCGCTCTTTTATGGGTACCTACAGGTAAGAAAGAATTCCTTCAGCAAAAGAATCCGGAAGTGACCCAGGCAATGAAATTGGAAAAAGGGTCCGGGGATTATTGTAAATCTAATCTGCTACCTGAGGAAGACAGCGGAGGGATAGTCTTTAACAAAAAAAAGGAGAGCATGATGAATGGAGAAATCTTTAGTACAGGCGGAGTCGTCAATCTTGAAAATGGAGAAAGCATCAAGGATTTCCACCTTACGGGATTGTCTGAAAACAAGCTGTTCATTATTGAGTTCGTGGGAATCAATGCGTTTGCGCAACCTGGACAGACTCTCTTCATTGCGCTTCAAGTCTTTACCAACTCCGTACAGGGTATTTACCCGATAGTTCCAACTGGGGCCTCCCCGTATTCAGACCCGACGTATCCGGCAAGAATATTTGGCAGTCAACAAGTACGGCTGTATGCAGATCCTGACAGTGACCTTATTATCACCGTCTCCCGCAATAATGACATTGCGGATGCGAGAGCCTTTGTTCACCTTTCCGGGAGACTAATCACACCGTGGCACGTTGCGCCACCTGGTCTTCCGCAAAATTGACGGATAAGTGAGAAGATTAAAGGCGGTTGGGGGAATCGGCCAATTGGCTGTGGGCGTTGGACCGCTGAAAGGGAAGTTCAAAGGCTTTTGGGCCGTCACCGTAAGAGCTAACTGGCGCGTCATTTTTCGCTTTGAAGGTGAGGACGCGGCAGACGTGAATGTAATCGACTATCACTAGGAGGATCCGACTTCCTCTCTTTTACTTCCTGATCCTTACGTTTTCTCCCTCTCCTAACATTGTAATAACACTTGTTTTCTTTGCCAGGGGTGAGGCATACCCATTGGGCACACTTACCGACAATTTAGCAAAGACCCCATACGTAAAGCCTGATACAGAGGGGTACGTGTTGATAGGAGATTATGAGTTCACGTGAGGTTTGAATCCTTATCTGAGCGTTGTTTAGTAGGGGCGGTCTTTACAGACAAAACGGGGGAAGACATGTTCACTCTTTCTTATCCCTGTTTAATATTGATTCGCCAGCCTAAGAGCCACTTTGGTCGCTTGCTGGGATGACAGTAGGCACATACAATGTCCAGTATATGGGAAATCTCGTGATTAAATGGCACTTAACGAAGGAGGAAATGGCATTAATAGACCCATCGGTATAGGTGATTGGGATAGTAGGTGACAGGGATCTTTCTTTTTTTTAACTTGTCCTAGCGGGATAAAGTTTCTCAAACTGATAAAGTAATCGACATGATAAGATCTCTGAGCACGGCGGCGTCGGACGTGCTGCGCGAGGTATCGGCCGCGTTCCGCCGCGCTTCCTTTTGGCGGATGCTAATATCGACTCTCTGAAAGCGTAGTCAATGCATGACTATTGATTTAAATGCGCACCAGATAGGCGTGATAATTCGCCTCAGCATGAAAGAGGATTGTGCGGCAGTTGCCGCGGGCCATCATAAAAGAGAGCGCCAAGGAATTCCACCCGGGGTTTTCGAGCTATCGCCGGACCATACAAGAAACCGACCATAACTCAATACTCATGCCTGACCCTTATTCTCTCTCCCATTTTCATTTTGGATAAAAATTCTTTTGGGTAACAATGCAATGAAGAGATATTTTTCCGCTATCAATTATTGAGTACACGTGGTAGCTTTTCTGGAGATTTTGTCCTGCTAATGAAGATGTTGTTGTAGATTGTTTCGGCAAGAGCTGGCAAATGGCAGGTGAATAGACCTTTTCTCGCTACCGAAATTATAGGGGGGGCAATGGGCGAGGTTTGGAACAATAATTGGGACGAAGCAAGAAGAAAAACCCAATGGGCCAACTTTGAACAAAAAAGAAAAGTCTATTGGGAAAAGCATTTTGAAGCTTACAAAGAATATGTGAAAAAGACTGGGCAACAACCACCCTGGAATTTCACACGGCACAAGGGAGTGTCAATTGGGAAATGGCTTTATAAAGAAATCATTCCAAACAGAAACTACCTTTCAGATGAGCAGATAAAGCTTCTAAAGGACCTCGGCTTTAGTTTTAATCTCAGCCAATTGCCTGATACGGTTAGGACTTCAAAAATTGGCATTCCGAGGCAAAGTTTTCACCAAACCAAAAATACCCCATCACCTGGCACAGTTTATCTCAAAACATCGAATACACCTTCTCGTGAAGAATTACAGATAGATTATAAAACAATGTCCCTTGCTGATATGGGCAAAAAATACCACTTCACTCGGCAATACATGTATAAACTTCTAAAGCTATATGGCATTCCAAGGCGAAGCCGACAAGAAGCCAGGCAACAAGCCATAGCCCAAGAAAAGCTTTTCTCAACACGAGTAAATGAATTAGGAGAAAATGTAAAGATTTATCACATAAATCGTTATGCCAATGAAGACTTCTTCAAAACCTGGTCTCCAGCTATGGCCTATGCCTTAGGTATTTTATACTCAGATGGTTGTATTTCCCCTAGTAGGGACCGCGAGGAAAGAAAATCTCATAAAAACAGAAGCCCAGTTTGTACAATTTCCGTTTCCCAAAAAGAACCTGAATTACTGGAAAAGCTTTTAGCCCTTATGGAAAGCAATGCCCTCATTAATTTTCAGGCTAAAAGAGGAATCGCCGGAGCGTTATACGGCTTTAAAGTCCGAAGCAATAAGATGTATGAGGACCTTCTCAGTCTGCGGACTTTCACCTCGAAAAAGTAGAACAATAGCCTTTCCCTCTATTCCCCAGGAATACGCACGACATTTTTTACGTGGATGTTGGGATGGGGATGGTTCAATATATATTGAAGATAAAAATCCGTTAAAGTCCCGTGCCCATTATGTAAGTGGCTCCAAAGTTTTCATTGAAAAGTTAGCCCATCAACTGTCCGAGCTAGGATTAACAAGTGCCACTGTGCATACTGCGAAAAATGGTCAATCTTTTTATGTGAAATATGGACCAAAAGATTGTGTGAAACTGTTCCATTTATTTTACGATGGTGTAGATGCGTCCATGTTTCTCAATAGAAAATATGAGCGTTTTAAATCTGCCTCAGATATCGTTGACCAATCAACTGCAGCCTCCAATTCCCATTTCCTATGAATGGGAATAATAGAATTCTTTCCTCAAAAAATCAGGACAGGTAATAATGAACGGTACTGTTGGTGTCTTATCAGAGGAAATAATTCGTCTTGTTAATGAGTATATGCAGTATGGATAAGGGGTTAGCATGATGCGTATTGATTTTAAAGGCGCTCCAGGTAGGCGTGATAATCCGCCTCAGAATGAAAAGAGGATTGTGCGGCGGTTGCTGTGGGCCATCATAAGAGAGACGCCAAGGAATTCCACCCGGGGTTTTCGAGCCATCGCTGAACCGTACAGTCTTAACATAACTCAATACTCATGCCTGAACCTTATTTCAATTTTACGAGCGTTAATTACCTGTAAAATTTAGAATTTGATCTTGCAAGTGCTTCGCAAAATTGTCCACTACTTACCTCCTAAATCCACCCTATGAGCGGGATATCTAATACTAATAAGAGATGTGGTGTCAGAGTAAAATTACATTCGTCGAATTAAATTTTTAATCCAAATCATGGAAAATTCAATAGCCCAGTCTGTTTGTTGTGGAATAAGTTGGGGCATGGTTGAAGTGCCAGGTCCATGTCCAAATGGGTTTCGAACGTACTGGAAGAAGTCGGCAAGTGATTTCTTTTCCCACTCTGAAATAAATCCATTTTTTTTGCTTGCTAAGTTGTCAAGATAATTTTGGTCTCTTTCTTTCTCCACCATGGGTCCACCCTTTTTTGGTCAGAGATGATTTTGATGGTACTTTCCAGAGCTTTCGCAGCGTAAAAGGCGGGATCCTTGGCCTGATTATCTCTTCGGTCAATTGCCTCCTTCATATCAGTATCAACGTTTTTCCAGATAGGGCCGGATACCAGAGTCCAAAAGGGGTCTTCTATTTCTTTCTCAATTAGTGAATCGGTAGATAGTTGAATGAACCCGTTATGGTAGTTTAAGTCATATCCGGCTTGCTTGAAACGGGTATTGAGTTCGATGACCGAAACTTGAAAACTCTCCCTTTTTTTGTCAGCAAAATTTTTTAATGCAGTAGATGGGGTCAACTTGGCGAGGGCCTTTTATAAGAATTTGTCCAGGTCCTATAGGCTCTCTTCTTTGATGAATGCTTTTTTTAAAACTTTCAATTTCAGTTTGAATATCATTTGCGCGTTCTCGGAATGCTATTTCAATGAAGCTTATACGTTCTTTAATAAATCGGTCTGCAGAAATGGAACTGTCATATTTACAGCAAACAAAATTTTTACAAACGTCAATGATGGGATAAAACTGCACTTGAGTGATGGTCTGGCCACCCACTTGAAGGGGATAGGTATAGGTTAGGCTTGAAAGGTTGTGTAATCCTAACTCTGTGCTGAGTTTGTCATTCAGAATTTTCCACTTGTCTTTTGAAAAAATATTTTCCTGACCACCTTCTGTATAGTAGGGAAAAAGTTGTTCGCTGATAATACGGAAGGCTTGGACAAGAAATTTGCTATCCTTTTCTTCAAAGCTATTCCAAAGGCTTACCGAATACCTGTTTGCAAAAATATCAGTTAACATTTTGTCGTATGATGATCATCGCCAGAGATTGTAAAATTATTTGCTGATTGGATTAAAAACAAATTTGAAAATTAGTTGAAACAATTTCTGCAAGGTCGCCGGCATCTGCCTTAGCTTCTGAATAATTAGGGAAGGAATGCCAATGTGAAAGGTTCTTAGGTTTGTGCTGAGTCTGGAAACATTCGGGACAGTGAAAAGCGTCGCCCCCACGGTTCAGTGGGATTTTCTGTAGCCGCAATGACAGGACTTTTGGAATGATTATGTTGTCGGGATTTGCAAAACATAAATCTAGCATCCACATGTTTTTTCAAAGAATATGGTAACTCTTTCTTTAAGCCATTCCGACTTTTTTCAAAAATATGTAAATGTTTGGGAAGATATTCTGGAAGGATATTCGAAAGGAAGGAAAAATGGGAAGGAAAATTTTCGAGAAACCGTTGCCTTCGGCCGCTCGGCCACCTTTCCGTGATCTTCTTGTGAAGACCGTTACTTATACGCGAAAGGGGAAAGGGATAGACCAAGCAAGTGGAAGTCTGGGTTGGACCGTTTTAATTGTAGATTTTGAGGGAGTTCGACTCACTTCAATTCGGCAAGAGAAAAAATTATGGCTCACCATTCATTTTGAATTATGAGGAAGCCAATTTGGCCAGTTCCGTATCGACAAATGCCAGAATCTTTTCGGCATCCTCCACCAAGCCATCCGTGAGGTTTAATCCAAGAGCGAGATCTTCTTCATCCAGGGTGTCGGCCAACCCGTTATTTTGCAGTAAGCTGACATCCCAAAATACTATCCCGGCGGTTTCCCGCTTCCCCTCGATTGTAGCGACGACGTTGATGTTATCGCCATGCTCAGTCGGAGTACTCATAAACGAGGGCTCATGACCCTGTTGCTTGGCTCGCTGGACCAGCTCCATAAACGTTTTGATTCTTTGTAAACTGGCAGGGTCTATTCCCATCTCATCTTTTCCTTCCGGGGGTTGACCTTTCGATTGTTCCACCGCCAATTTCTTTTCCCCATGGCTAGACGAGAACGACTCAAAAGATATGACTCGAAGGCTTTATCCCTCAATCTATGGTGTAAATCAGGCTGTTCCCTGATGGCCGGAAGGTCGGAGGATCTTGCTGTTTCCGTTTCTCGACCCGGGTGGCGATGTTCTCCATCAGTCCGGTCAGTTTTTGATATTGGGGATGGTCGGGAGACAACGGCTTTCCGTCTTCATCGCACATCAGTTCCTGCATCCCTTCCAGGATGGCGGCCATTTCCGGAAAAATTTCCTTATCGGATTTTTTTCGTCCCATGGTGTCTCTCCTTTGCTGTTGATTCGGAATAGATTGATTCGTTCATGTTTTACATTAAGATTTTCTGTCTTGATTCGAGGATGCCTTGGATCACGGTCTTCAGATTTTCAAAGGTGAGGTTTGCCACACGAATGTTCCCGTCCAGAACCACAGTCGGCGTATGCGTGACCTTGATCCGTTCTCCCCACTCCCTGCCTTTGGCCAATGTTTTGAAGGGCTTCCCGCTGGCTAGTCCCTTTTCAAACTCTGCAGTATCCAGTCCGACTTCTTTGAGAAGAAGCGACCGCATAGTTTTATCAAACATTTGAATGTCCTTGTCATGAATAGCCTGGAAAGAGGAATTGTTTCATTTCAGGCCCTTTCCCCATGGTGACGGCCTGATTATACATTTCGAAGACCGTCGGAAGTTTGCCTGGTATGACAGGAAACCCCACCATCCGGATCTCCAGCTTGTCGCCAAATTCTTTTTGGAGTTTGGTCCCTACAACCCGTTCGAACATATGGCAATGGGAGCAGTAAAAATCGGCAAATTCAAACAGAATGACCTTGCCGGACTCATGCTGAGAAGGTTCGTTCTCCATCAGTTCATATTCGCCCTGAATCTTGCTAAAGGCCACATTGGTCCATCCCAGCAGGCTGATGATGAGCATTCCTGCTAAAATGCGGCCAAATTGCCTATGTCCTGATTTCATGCTCAATCCTTTCTTGATTTCGATAGTATTCCTGCGACTTTTCCTCTCGAATCGCGGAAGCCCGTTGGGGTAACATACTTAAATTCGTTGAATTGCGTACATTCGAGTTCATCATATCAGACTGAACCATGGGTGCTTCAAGGTTTCTGAGGAGGAAATCCTGGTGGGGAAGTATGGAGTAGTTGGCAACGGTATGAGGTTTTCTTGGGTTCATTCAGAATTTATGGTTTTGGCCGTACAGTTTTACGATGGGTACTCGGAAATCTATGCTCTGGGGGTCGCCAAAACAAAGCGCTGGTAGGTGAACGCATTCGCAGTCACGTGATTGTCTATGTTGCCGGGTTTCGCCCTCGGCAGGCGAGGCCCTTTTGTTCCGGCAAAACTGGCCCCAAAACCATTTTAACCGCCCCGTCGGCCTCATTGGAGCGGACGGACGCCAACCTGTAGGAGGGCGGACCAACTCGCTCCGCTCAAACAAGGCCCGCCAGCTCATGAGAGCGTCCCTCCCTTGGACCAGACGGCAGGCGTCGGATCATGGACGAACATTTCAGGGACACACATGAAAGAGCGAATAAACTATATAGTATGATCCGGTATTTTGAGGATTACGGAAGAGACGCTTAGGTGGTGATGGCCATATTTCTATTGAGGAGGACACTGAAGTGAACGTGGTGAATTTACAAGACTACAGACAGTTTTCGACTGAAAAGATGAAGAAGCAGAATATTTTTCAATCATCAAGATTTTTTTGTGATGTGTATTGTTTCGAGCCTGGGCAGGAACAAAAAGGCCATGTGCATGCCGACCAGGACAAAGTTTATTTGGTGTTAGAAGGGCAGGGCACGTTTCGGGTCGGGGGTGAAACCCGGATACTGGGGGAAGGGCAGGGCACGATGGCGCCGGCCGGTGATGAGCATGGAGTGGTGAACCATACGACCAATCGGCTTCGGGTGCTGGTCTTTATGGCTCCTAATCCTGGCTAGAGACTAAAAAGTGACTTGACGAATCCGTGGAGTATGCCGAATAGAAAAAGGACCCTGGTGAATGCTCTCACCCAGGCCCTTCAGTGTGTGAGACGAAAGCCTAATTGGCTGGATCCATGGAATTATAGATCGAAGGATTATCCTCTCCCGTGACGGAAAGAATACCCACTGCCCCTTTGGCGACTCGGAAAATGCTGTGGTCCAGTAACAGGTATGCCCCAGGAACTTCCACTTTAAATTCCACAATGACCGCACCGGCGGAAGGAATCAGTGTGGTTTGCACGTTCTCATTGATGGTTCCACCAATGGCCCCTTCCACATAGACCTTGTCAAAAATCTCGCCAATGATGTGGAACGAGGAGGCACTATTCGGTCCGATGTTTCCGACATACAGCCGGACGGTGTCTCCGGCCTTGGCTAGAAGCTGTCCTTCCCCGATTAAGGCCCCGGCTTTTCCATTAAAGCACCACATGGTCGGGGTGTTCCGCTAAGCCTTTCTCCATGGAGAGTTCCATGATGCCTTTTTCGGCACCGGGCATCGTGAAAAACTCGCTTTGAAGCACGGCATATTCGTGATCCACAGGAGGCAGGCCTCCAGCTGGATCCACAAGAATTAACCCATACATGCCATTGGCGATATGAGCCGGGATATTCGGAACAGGCGAGGCACAATGGTAGATATACAAGCCCGGGTTTAAGGCTTTAAAGGCAAACATTCCTTCCTTACCGGGAATGGCCAGGTTGGAGCCTGCCCCTCCACCTGGACCATTTACCGCATGCAAATCCATATTATGCGGGAAATTTGCTATCCTGCGTGATTTTTGAGGTGGATCTCCACGGTATCGCCCACTCGGACCCGGATCATGGGGCCGGGGACGGTGCCATTAAAACTCCAAAATTTGTATTGAACTCCATCAGCTAAGGTTCCCACGTACTCTTTGGCCTCGACATTGACGAGGACTCGTGCCGCCTCCTTTCGGGTGATGGGGGCAGGAACTTGTGGCAATGTGGTCAATTGCGCTTTAACAGTTGGCATGTCCTTAGCGTGTACCGGTGAAGTGGTTCCCATGACCAGGACCCCCAGCATTGCGGCCAGAGCAGTAAAAACGAGTTGAACGACTCGAATGTGTGAACGCTAGATTGTTTCACGGATGAATTCCTCCTTCTGAACATGCAGCAGATGACAAAAAACTTTTACTCCTTGAGTTTTCATCCTAAAGGAATGCAGGGGGAAAACAATGATATAGATCACTAAATGCGAAAAGATTTCCGTGGATGACCGAATGAGGAACCGGCACAAAGGGAGGAGTGTCAGAGTTCTGGGAGTAAAACTAGGAGAAGGGGTGGGGAGCCAGGAGCTGCAGGCGAGGGAGATCTTGAATAATGAGATGTTTGCCGGAACCCGCAATAACCATGTGTCTTTTTTGAAACGGCTAAGAATCCGGCTCGTGGTTTCTTTCGTCAGACCGGCCATGTCGGCCAGGTCCTGATGGGTGAGCCGGACACCAATGCGGATGCCATTCGCCTCTTGAATGCCGGATCGCTGCGTGAAGTTAACGAGAATGCGCGGCTACCCGCTGTTCTGCCCGGTCCAAGGCAAAGGCTTTAGCGCTGTCTTGGGCTTCGCGGAGGCGAAGGCTTAAGTAATTGATGATGTTGACGGCCGCTTCGGGATTTCTTTGGATCATGGTCCAGCATCACCTTTCGATGAATTTTGATAATGGTGCCTTCTCCCATGGATTGGGCGCATCCGGGATGACCTTCTCCTGCAAAGGCGGAAGCTTCACAGCAAAACAAATCCCCGGGCATGAGGACCTTAAGGGTGACTTCACGCCCTTCAGGTGAGGATTTTACGCATTTCACATTGCCGTGTTTGACAATGTGAAACCAGTCGGCCGGATCGCCTTCCCGAAAGATGAACTGTCCTTTTTTGATAGGAACTTCGATCGCATGGGTCGCCAGTTCCCTTCGATCGGCTTCAGAAAGGCAGGCAAAAAGCGGAATTGAGTCAAAATTCGATGGTGGAGACATCGATCTTGCATACTTAAACCAATTGTTTAACTTTATCGATAATGGCCCTTGCGTTAATCCCATAATGATCGAGCAATTGATCGGGCTTCCCGCTATGCGGGATTTGGCCAATGCCCATTTTCGTGAGCCGTACCCCATCCCCCGCCAGTGCGCTGAGTACGGCATCACCGATACCGCCATGCAGGTAATGATCCTCCACAGTGAGGAACCGGTTGTTTGTGGCCTTGGCGGCCTGTTGCAATGTGGCGACATCGATGGGGGCCACGCTGTAGAGATCGATGATTCGCACGGCAATCCCGGCGGCTTGCAGTTCATCATAGGCTTTGAGTGCTTCAAAGACCGTGACCCCTGCCGCCACGATGGTTAATTGATCCTTGGCACTTTGACGGAGGACTTTGGATCCTCCAATCGTGAAAGATTCCTCGGCCCCGTACAGATATGGGGGTTTTGGGACGCCCTGTTCGCATGTAGACCATCCCCTTATGATTGGCCATAGTTTCAACCAGGCGATAGGCGCACATGGCATCGGAGGGATACAGAACGACGACTCCCGGTTGGGCCGCCATCATCGCGAGGTCTTCCAATCCCATTTGTGAAGGACCATCTTCACCGATACTGACTCCGACGTGTGAACCCATCAGTTTGATATTGGATTGACTGATGGCTGCCATGCGGATGAAATCGTAGGCGCGGGTTAAAAAACACGCGAAGGTGGCCGCAAAGGGAATTTTTCCACATGCCGCCAGCCCAGTTGCGGTGCCCACCATGTTTTGCTCGGCAATAAAGTTTTCAAAGAATCGATCAGGAAAACGTTTTCCGAATTTATCCGTATAGGTCGAGTTCTTGACGTCGGCATCCAACGCGACCACCAGTGGATTGACTTCTCCCAATTCTGCCAATGCCTCTCCAAACGCCTCCCGGGTGGCCACCAAATCGCTCGCACCATACGTTGGGGCAGGTAGAGGTTTGATGGTCGCTCTTTGTTCGTTGAACCTGTATGGGTGGAGCGATGGCAAATTTGTGAGATGGCGACGGTAACGACTGACTCAATACAGTGATCACTTCTTCTGCTTGTTGTGCATTGAGAGGCTTCCCATGCCAACCAGGATGATCTTCGGCGAAAGGAATACCTTTTCCTTTAAACGTTTTGGCGAGAATCATTGTTGGCTTGGTGCGGGTCTGAGCGGCTTCTGCAAAGGCTTTGAGGAGTTCTTCGTGATTATGCCCATCTACACAGATGGTATGCCATCCAAATCCCTCCCATCGGGCCTGGTAGGCCGTCAGGTTATGTTCCAGCATGGTGGGATCAGATTGCCCAAGCCGATTAATATCCACAATGCCGCACAAATTATCTAATTGGAAATTCCGGGCAATATCGGCGGCTTCCCACACTGATCCTTCAACCGATTCTCCATCGCCTAACACCACATACGTTCGAGCTGAAGACTTGTCGAGGTATTTATTGTTCAAGGCAATGCCGACACCTACCGACAGTCCTTGTCCCAGCGATCCCGTGGCCATATCGACAAAGGAAAGGCGGGGAGTGGGGTGGCCTTCAAGGTCGGATTCGAGTGTCCGGAGTTCGAGTAATTGTTTGGGGTCGAATAACCCGGCTTCAGCCCAGGCGGCATAGAGCAACGGGGCAGCATGACCCTTGGATAAGACAAATCGATCGTTGTCCGGGTTGCGAGGATTTTTAGGATCAAATCGCATGACCGAGAAAAATAAGAGTGGCCACAATATCTGCTGCGGAACAGCAACTGGTTGGATGCCCGCTTCCCGCTTGGGTTGTGGCGCGGATGCTATGGATTCGGAGTTGATCGGCTTTTTGACGCAGGAGTTCAGGAAGCTGGGCGGAAGAAATAGTGGTCACAGAAGGCTCCTTACTGAGGGATTTAATAGTGAAATCCAAAGAAGGTCTGAAAGGTAGCAGACCCCTATACCTCAGTCAATTCAGAGTTATTTCTTGATAGGCGCTACGGGTCCGATGTAGGGTATGAATGCCTCAATTCTTTAAAAACATGTATTAAGTGTTCCAATGACTCTGGAGGTGAACGATTATGGCTTGGAGCCATGTTGCAACTCATTCAACAGCAATCATTTTTTCTGCTTTCATGGCCGGAGCGATGTTAGTGGGATGTTCTTCAACACCCGAACCGCAACCTGAATCATCTAAACAGGAAATTCGGCAGGATTCCGATCGGTTCTTCCAAAAGATGGGGCAGGAAGAAGGCAAAAAATCTCCTACTCCTTAGGGCAATCCAGGAGCCGGGTTTTCCGCAATTATTCTCCGAAGTAGTGGCGGAGTGTTTTGCCGATGGGATCAAGCCGACATTTAACACAAAAACGGGGATAAAAGTTGAAGAGAAAAGAGAGAAGGCTAACGGGCTGTGGCCGGTTGCCGTGTCAGTTGAGATTTTGTCGGCATTTGGTCGAGAATGGTGGAGCGGATTTGATATAAACCGGGCAGACTTGCTCCTTTCGCGAAGGCCAGTCCTTTTTCGCTCTTTCCCAACGTTAATTGCCCCGCCACCTGTCCCCTACGGTTCGTGCCTTGTATCGTGGCAATCGGTGAAGCCATCCTATTGTCTTTTGAGAAAAGAGAGGAATCGGGGTGGAAAATTTCTGCTGGTACATCGACGACCCGACTGACAAAAAGTTTTACCATTTCCTGGTCTAACTCTGCCGATGGGTTGTCTTCCAAGATCCATTCACCATGTTGATTGATGAGGATGTAGTGCTCACCCTGAGTTTGAACTGTCAGCATGGCAATATCGGTGACTTCCATGCCAAAGAGACGTTTGTCTTGAAAGTAAAAGATCCCTTGGGTGATGGGTTTCAGAATGCCCGGGGGGATCTCATATAAGGGACCCGTGGCGGACGTAATCGCGTAGGCCTTTTCTGTTTCCCCAAATTGGTAAAGATCCAGATGATGAGCATGCGATCCTTCGACAACCTGGATTGTGGCTTGGGTGCGTGGCGGTTGTTCCAAAATCCGTTTTTTCTCTTTCTCTGCATCAATGAATCCTGTCGCGGCCAGGCCTCCTAAATCCATGAGGAGTGTGCCCACTGCCGTTTTATCTGCCGGTCCCTTGACAGGGCTCTTCAACATCCAATTCGGCGTTAGGCTATGGGCTCCTGCCACTCGTGTCATAATCATAGTGGTTGGTCCCTGCTGGATGTGAAGCTCCAGGACTCGATCCCGGTCGAAGAGCATAAGGTCTTTGAGTCGAAAGTTCGTGAGAGACTTTTGGGCAAAGGTCATCACATCCAAGGTTGTGAGCACGACCTGATTGTCAGGTTTCGTTTGGACGTACAAGGAGGGAGCAAAGGGACCGGCATCGCCTAAGGCCATTTCCTCCGTATCGTTGGGAGTGGTCAGGGTAAGCGTCAGGTAGGGCGGCTCAAGTCCGTACGCAGGCAAATTGCTTGGGCCATCCTCGATATGGCGTTTAATTTTTCCAATCGTGAGTGCCCGTAATATCCGGCGAATTTCACGTGCATCAGCCGGAAACCGCATGGGATCGGTAATCTCCCACCGCCATTGGTCATCACGCTCGAGCCGGATGGTTTCCGTGGGACTTGCCCAGGTGATATGCGTAATAGCCCGGTCATCAAAGGGCAGGATTTGTCGTTCTTGAGTCTCTTGTTTCTCCAACTGGTTGGACTTGGGTATATCAATAAAGAGGATATACCCTCCCAACACGAGTACAACCATCGCAAGCATGATGGTGATCCGAACGGGGTTCATGATGTTACAGGCTTCTGCGCCTTTTCCAGACGGAAAGGCCTAGAAACAAGGTGAGGAGAGGAAGGAATAGAACCTGGAAAAACACGAGTGCTTGTTCCTGCGAGGGATTTGGCACAAATGGATGAAATGCCGGCTCTTTTGGTGTGAGTGAAATCAAGGCGTCTTCCTGGGCTAACCAGGCAATCGCTTTTAAAAAAAAATCGGTGTTTCCCGGGTAGGTCAGATAGCCGTTCGTGGCAAAGGCGGCATTGCCTACGATGATGATCGCCGATTGAGCCAGTGGAGATTGGTCGACCGGTTTGGGTGTTAAAAGGCTAGCAACGGTGAATTGGCCTTTCAGGTCTTCCCCTGCCGTGAATTCGGGTTGAGGACTGGTCAGATCTGTTTCTTCCCAACTTTCCGGGGATGTTTGCGCCAAGGCGACATACTCCCAGGCCTTTCCTTGTGCTGAGTCAAAGGTGATGGAGCGTGACACGGGAAACAGGATAGGGGTGGTGAAGTCTTCCGTGATGTCATGTGTTGTAAACGTGCGAACGAGCAATGCGGTGGGGCTTCCGCGTCCCAAGCGATCCTGTTCATCGGCCAGGATTCCTGTTCCTACCTGAATTCCCCACGGCGAGAGAAGAGGATCCAGGGAAGTTTGACTGCCGGGATCGCTCATCACGAGTAAGCGACCTCCTTTTGCCAGAAATTGAGTAATCCTGTGTTGGTCACCAGATGAGACCGATTGGGTGGAGGAGGCGATGATGAGGACTGAAGCAACGGTGGAAGCCGTGTCCTGCCAGTCCACCGTCTCGACGGCGTAGCCTTGCTTGGTCAGGGCATCACCGGCACGCGATAATCCTGACGATTCGGTATCTGAAAGGCTTTTTTCGCCATGGCCCGTCACAAAGGCAATGTGTTTTTTGGTGTCTTGTGTGACCCGGAGCAACGCATTGGTCATGTCGGCTTCAGAGGCCCGCTGAAGATAGAGTTTTTGGGAACCGCTTTGCACGACGGCGGTATCGATTCGCGACACTTGGAACTCTTTTGCTTTGTCTGGTTGCCGTTCAGGATCGATAAATTCGAGTGTGATGAGGGGGCTTTCCTTATCATAGGTGGTTAATAGATCTTGGTAGGCGCCGAATCCAGGGCTCCCTTCATGCGTAAAGACGGTAATTCCCACCTCTCTCGGCAGAGTGCGGAGGACTTGATAGGTCTGTCGGCTTAAAGTGAAATTTTGTGTCTCGGAAAAATCCCATTCTGGCGCATGCTTGACTGCGAGAAAATTTATTAATCCGACCACGACTCCCGCAAGCAATATGGAAACCAGGCTGTGTGCGCCTAGGCGGGTAGAACGGGTTCCGGCAAAAACGCGGGAAGCTTCGAAAGTGCAAGGCAAGATAGCCCAGAAGGCACAGTGTCCCAATTCCAAGCAGAATAGAAGCGAGATTCCCTCTATCGGGATATACCACGGAGAGGATCAGGCCCATCAAGGTTGAAACGATTCCTGCTATTCCGAGGGTTGAAGGCAAACGGGTTACTTCCATCGGTAGGCGTCGACGGCTTGGTGGGCGGCAAACCACATAAAGGCTATTCCTGAGACGTAATAGATAATATCTTTGAGATTTAAAAGCCCACGAATCAATCGTTCATAATGTTCGGTAAATGATACATAAGACAGAATGTGTCCGATCGTCGTGTCGCCAACAACTGTTCCTATCGCTCCGAGCATCCAGAGACCTAAAATAAATCCAAAGCTCAAAAACGCGGCGATGATTTGATTTTCGGTCAATGCCGATGCAAAAAGACCAATCGCCAGCATCAGGGATCCCTGAAGAAATAACGCCACATACCCAAGATAAATAGGCTGCCAATCAAAGGTGGCATACGCGGATAGGGTGATGGGGATCAGACCGGTCAGTAACAGAAGGCCGGCATAGACCATGAGGACGCTCATGAATTTTCCGGATACGATTTCATTGACGCCGATGGGAGAAGTAAGGAGTAGTTCGAAGGTTCGAAGTTTCCGTTCTTCTGCGAACAGTCGCATGCTCAGTAGAGGCAGAATAATCATGAGGATCAGGTTCATGCTACGAAAGAGAGGCCTGAAGAGCATGTCATTAAGATTGAGTTGAGCGTAGGTGTTTTGTATCTGCATCAGGCGAAGCGCCTGGTTACTTGCGTTGGCCAGCGGCCCAATAGGCAACAAGTCCGACGATAGCCAAAAAGATAGCCGCAATGACATAGACCACCGGCGAAACACAAAACACTTCGTAATTCTTTGGCCATAATTGTTTGAACGGGGGTCATAATGGAAAAATCCTGGTTTACCCGTTGATGGTTTCCATCAGGCGTGCTGTTGGAGAAACCGCCGGGTGTGTCGGTTTGCGTGAGAACCTTAAAGGCCTCCTCAAGCGTGAGAGGCTGAGTTTTTAATTCCAGAAGACCGACATTCCGGGAGACGACCAATTTTGTGAGTTCCTCCCGAATATCCTGTCCCATCTGCGTCTCCAGTTCATAGGTCTGAGGAGTGGCCCCCTGAGAAACTCGGATGACACCGGGAAGATGGTGGAGTGCTTCCAATAGGTGTGGATCAGATTGTTTGACAGTCAGGCTGAGTGTTTCCGATGTTCGGAGTTTGGCACCCAATTGTTCTGGAGTGTCTACCGCCACGATGCGGCCTCGATGGATAATGATGACTCGTTGGCAGATGGCGGTCGCTTCGGCCAGCATATGGGTACTGAGGATAATGGTATGGGAACCCGCTAAATTTCTGATGAGATCTCGAATTTCAATGATTTGATTTGGATCAAGTCCTGTTGTGGGCTCGTCCAGAATAAGCACCGGAGGATTGTGCAACAGGGCTTGGGCCAAACCTACCCGTTGCCGATAACCGCGGGATAAATGTCCAATGACTCGTCCTCGAACATCTGTCAATCCGGTCTGGGCTATGATTGTATCCATGCGTTCCGGCAACTGCTCTGGGTGAAGTCTTTTAATTCTCCCCACAAACGTTAAATATTCCTTGACGGTCAATTCCAGGTAGAGAGGGGGAGTTTCGGGTAGATACCCGATGTGCTTTTTGACTTCCCATGGTGTTTCCAGACAATCAAATCCTGCAATGCGAACAGTCCCATAGGGTTGGGGGCATAAAACCTGTCAAAATACGCATGGTGGTGGTTTTACCTGCGCCGTTTGGCCCGAGAAACGCTACTATTTCCCCCTTGTTAATGGAGAAAGAGATGTCATCCAAAGCTGTCGTATGGCCATATCGTTTGGTCACATGTTGAACATCAATCATTAGAGTGTTGGCCGGGTTGTGTCGTGAAATTGAGAGAAAGATGACTGTGAAATACAACCAATCGACAGGAGGCAGATCATACCTGTGTAAAAAAAAATCCGTCAAGATAAAACATGAGGCAGATGGGTATCCGGATTGACTCTTTTACAGAAAGTTGTATGATGATGTTGGAAACTTTGAGGATTTTAGTGCGGTCAGAGCGATTTTTCCTACACGGGGCGACGAGATATTAGAATCACGACTGTCATGAGAGAGTTGGTTCTACAGAAATTCGGGATGCTCGGGCTCCTGGTTGCACTCCTTGGCGGATGTAGTTCTTTTCATAATGTGACAATCGTAAGCCATGGCGATGAGGTAGCCGCGGAATCTAGGGATTCTCCTCCCCAGGTTCCTCCGGAAAGTCTCCCGTCGGTTCCTGTTGTTACTTCACCTTCAATG
The DNA here is from genome assembly GCA_963785905.1 of uncultured Nitrospirales bacterium. Classification (GTDB taxonomy): domain Bacteria; phylum Nitrospirota; class Nitrospiria; order Nitrospirales; family UBA8639; genus Nitrospira_E. Next base: position 69,189 of record CAWAXJ010000014.1, on the reverse strand, counting down.
CCACAGACTGTCCCCCCATTCAGGAATTCGGCCATTGCCTCTCAATCTGCAGATGACTCCTTGCTTCCCTGGACTTTGGAAGATGTTTATTTTGATTATGATCAATATACCATACGGAGAGATACCATTCCTGCTTTGCAACAGAACGTGAAGGTCCTACTGAAACGGTATTCAACTCGAGAAGTGGTCATTGAAGGACATTGCGATGAACGGGGAACCGAGGAATACAATCTTATTTTAGGGGAACGGCGGGCAATGGCCGTCAAGAGCTATTTGGTGGATTTAGGTGTGCCTGCTTCCAATTTGCGAGTCCTCAGTCTAGGAAAGAATGAGCCATTTTGCCTTCAACTGACCATTCAGTGTTTTCAACAGAATCGCCGTGCTCACTTTGTGTTGAAGTAATCCTTCTGAAAATTTCTCTCGACGATTGTTGACTGCCTGCAAGTTTTTTCGTTCAGTCATTTGAGTCGGGCCGATCCTGTCTGTCCCCCCTTTTAGGTAATTGATGGAGTTGGAATTACGGGATATCTTGTGATGAAAATTTTAATGACCTCAATTTCTTCCTGTCCTTTTCCTTTATTAATTGGGAAGGATGCCTATGCGGCTTTGGTGTTTGGCAATTTGGGTACTGTTATTATTTCCTCAAACTGCACTTTCAGAGATATGGGATTTTTCCTGTACCGAGGCAGTGGCTCTTTTAAAGGCTGCTCAAGAGCGTGTGGTGCGGAAACATGACCAATTGCAGGAAGCCAAATTCAGTTTTCGGCACACTCCCAAAGAGTTTGATGGGTGTCGCCGGAGTCGCCGTGGGTTCGAAGGAGGAGCATTACATTGTGTGACGCATCAATCAAAACAGGGAAATCTGCTGAGAGATATCCTTGTTGCTCAACGGAGCCTTGATGCCTCCATTCAAGATTATGATAAATACCAGAAAGGACTGCTCCTTTCCTGTGCGGCGACTTTTCCCTAATCAGTTGTTTCCCCCCTACCTCGCATTAAATTCCTTTAAAGGAGTGTGGTCTTTCGGGATAACGTGGGCTCAAATGAGTCGTTGATCTTCTGAACCTCCCGAATCTGGTATAGAGGATGCTCCTTTTTATACTCCGCGCACTGGTTTCATTTTAAATTTTTTGGAGCACAGCTTCTCTTCTCAGGTTGATGCTATGGTCATTTTCTATCATTTTTGCAGGTGAGGATGGTGAAGAGGAGGATGTTGGGAGAAAACGAAGCATGGATCGATGGTCATAGTTGGAAATAAGAGGAAATAATTCATAAAAATTCGTATAATTCGTCGAAAGATAGCGAATACTACCAGGGGGATTTTCCTCCCGATGTTGGAAGAGGAATTTCGTGTTCAGCCTTAAGAAACTTCTGGCTTTCTTTTTTTCCCCTTTGTCGATTTGCGTCGCGCTAATAGCCTGTGGTCTGTTAATGCAGTTCTTTTCCCAAAAACAAAGGACTGGAAAAACCCTGGTGTCTTTTGGATTTATCCTGCTCATTATCAGCAGTTATGAAGGTGTATCGGGGCGGATTTTACATACTCTCGAATCACAATATCCCCCCATTAATCTTTCGCGAGTTGTGTCGCATCAGACTGGAAAAACCGCCGAAAATTCCGTGAAATGGATTGTTGTCCTGACCGGTGGAGTCGCTGGGGAGGCCAATTTGCCTTATCAACTTCAAATTTCTCATCATTCCCGGGTTCGATTGATGGAGGGAATACGGCTTCATCGAATGATCCAGGCTAGTAAACTCATCCTGACCGGAGGTATTGGTTTTGACGGGACTCCCGAAGCGACCACATTGAGTCGAGTAGCAGAGGAATTGGGCGTGAACCGGTCAGATATGGTGCTGGAAGTTGAATCCCGTGACACCAAAGATCATCCTCTGTATGTTCGGAATATCGTCCATGATGATCCTTTTATCCTGGTGACGAGTGCGTTTCATATGCCACGAGCGGTAAAATTATTTGTGAAACAGGGTCTTTTCCCGATTCCTGCCCCAGCAGGACAATGGATTCCCCCTATCCAGTTTTGGTCTCCGGTGAACTTTTTCCCGAGTGCGGCCGGGGTACGCTTGGCGGAATTGGCCTATCATGAATATATGGGATTAACGTGGGCATGGTTTCGAGGCCAAATCTAAAAATGTGATGGAGGAAATGAGTGAGGGATCAGAGAGCTTTTGATCGATCGTTTTTCCTTCAGGATGTGGGCGAAAAGATTAAAAAACCACTTGTTTCTCAGATAAAGGTATCCGATAAAGATCACAGGAAGGGTATCGGGTAGTTGCAATAACATTGAAGATTGGGAGGTAACCAGCAAACAATGATTTGGCATACATGTCTGGATAGAATCCTCCTGATAAGTCTGAGTTTATTCTTCCTGAGTGGATGTAGTATTTGGGAATCCTATTCCCACCCGGACTATGGCTCCACTCGAGCCGATCGCATTTGTCATCCCTATGGAGATTGCTCTCAAGGGGAATGGGTTTCAAAGGATGGGACAGGAACCGATGCAACCGAAGCGCAATTGCAGTGTGTTGCGCAGGTTAGCAGGAGTCATGGGAATGGCTGGTGGAAAAATTCGGTCACCCATGGAATGGAAATTGGAGAGTGTATGGAAAAGAGAGGATATGTGCTGAAACAGCTATTATAAACGGTCTGTTGTACTTTTAATCTCCAACTGATTTCCCTTGTCCTTTCGGGAGGCTGGCAAGGAATCACTTGTGGCTTGAATTGTGGTTTCTAAACAGAAAATATATAGTGTGTATTCTCGGATATATCTCTTGCCTTTAGGATTGACGGCTGCATTATTTTGTCGTTGATCAATCCTTCACCTAATTCACGAGAAGCGCCCCGGTTTCTTTTCGCAAGAAAAGGATCGCCACAGGCAATCCTCAAAGAGTTCATCCCATACAATACAGTTAAAGATGTCACCTTGTTTTGGTACAACTATGTTAATACCTTATGTTACTAATTTCATGGGCATGAATGTTTAGCGAAATAGGATTTCCCTGAGGCCAATTGGAAGGCCGAATGACAAATTGAAGAGGAATGGTAACCGGATGAGTAAAGAGAAAAAGACATCCTCCCATGAGAGCAATAAAGGTTTGCGGAATCAAAAGAATCCCACCCAGCCTCGGACGACAAAAAATCTTTTAAAGATATTGAGGGATGTGAAGCTGTTTGCCACCGATGTGGATGGAGTGCTGACCGATGCGGGTATGTACTATGGAGAATCTGGAGAAGAATTAAAAAAATTTCATACTCGTGATGGAATGGGGATAAAGTTGTTACAAGCTGAGGGTGTGATCACCGCGATCATCACAATGGAAAACACAAAGATTGTGGAACGTCGTGGAATGAAACTTGGTATTCCGGAAATATGGCAGGGCGCTAAGAATAAGGTGGCGGTGCTCAGTCATTTGTCTGAGAAATACGGGATTTCTTACCAACACATGGCCTACATTGGTGATGACGTGAATGACGTAGAGGCTTTAATGACAGTGGGATACGCATCGGCTCCCGCCGATTGTGTGAAGCAAGTCCGCCGGGTTGTGCATTATGTCTGCAAAAAAAATGGAGGCGAGGGGGCTGTTCGGGAAGTGATCGATAAGATTTTGGCCGCTAAAGGCGCATAGCCCGATAGCATGTATCTGATTGAAATTTGGACACTAACGTCCGAAAAAATCCATGTGAGCTTATGACGTATAACTAAATTGAGGATGGTTTATCATCGCTCTCATAGGGCCGTGAAGTGTTAAATAGAAAAGGACAGACGATGAATCCTCATGTATATGGAGTGATATTAGCAGGGGGAAGTGGAACGCGCTTTTGGCCTTTGAGCCGTGAGAGATTTCCCAAACAATTGTTGCGGATTTTGGGAGAGGGAACCCTGCTTCAGCAGACGTTTGAGCGTCTTTTACAGAAGATTCCGGCGAAACGGATCACGATTGTCACCAACGCCGTTCAAGCGGATTCCATCAAGCTGCAACTCAAACAGTGGAAAGATGACATAGCCGGCAATATGATCCTTGAGCCGGAAGGGAAAAATACCTGTTCTGCTATCGCCCTCGCCGCCTTGCAATTGATGCATCAAGACCCTGAAGCAATTATGGTCATGGTTCCGGCAGATCATGTCGTGAAGGCCCCAAGAAAATTTATGCGAGCCGTGCAATTTGCGAGCGAATTGGCGGCAGACGGGCATCTTGTGACGTTTGGGATTCACCCGACTCGTCCGGAAACCGGCTTTGGCTATATCCAGCCTCTGAAACGAAGGAAGGTGGGGGTTAAAGGCAATTTCATTGGATATCCGGTGGCACGTTTTGTTGAAAAACCGAACCTCACCACAGCTCAACGGTATTGTCGATCAGGAAATTATTATTGGAACAGCGGAATTTTTGTCTGGAAAGCGTCGCAGATTTTAGCGGAACTGGCCATCCATCAACCGGCATTATTCACGTTATTCAAAGGCCTGCAACGACGGATTGGAAGCGAAGAGTTTCCCTCTTACCTTCGAAAATTGTATGCCAAAGTCGAATCACTGTCCATCGACAACGCGGTGATGGAACATTCGACTCGAAGCGTGGTGGTGCCGGTAGACTTCGGTTGGTCGGATGTGGGGAGTTGGGGTAGTTTGGAGGAGGTGGCTCAACTCGACAAAGATGGAAATGTCCGGAATGGCAATATTATGGATCTGGGGAGTCGCCAATCCGTGCTGTTTGCGGATCGAAGGCTCGTTGTGACGATTGGCCTTAATAATATGGTGGTGGTGGATACGCCAGATGCCACCCTGGTATGTCCTAAAGATCGTGCGCAGGATGTCAAAACGATCGTCAGCCTCTTAAAACAACAGGGAGCTCCTGAACACTTGGAACACCGAACCGTGCATCGTCCTTGGGGAATCTATACTGTTTTGGAAGAGGGGAAAGGATACAAAGTGAAGCGTATTGAAGTCTTTCCTGGAAAACGGCTTTCTCTTCAGCTCCATCATCAACGCAGCGAACATTGGGTGGTCATTGCGGGGTACAGCCCGGGTGACGCGTGGGGAGGAAGTCTATGATTTGCAGGCAGGAATGAGTACGGGGATAGCCATGGAAACCCCTCATCGCTTAGAAAATCCCGGACAAATCCCTTTAGAGATTATCGAAATTCAAAATGGTCCCTATTTGGGGGAAGATGATATCGTCCGACTTCAGGATGATTTTGGTTGGTTACGACCGATAGGGTAGGGTTTTGGGAGAAGGGAAACCTGATGGGAATTTTTCGAGAATATGATATTCGCGGTATTGTAGAGCAAGACTTAGCCCCGGAAGTGGTTGAGCAAATTGGCCGGGCGTATGCGACATTGGCGAGAGCACGGGGCGTTCGCACGCATCACGGTGGGACGGGATGGCCGTTTAAGCTCGTCAGCGCTTCGCAATCATCTTGTGGCCGGCTTGACCGGTGCAGGAATCAATGTGGTCGATCTTGGTCTGTGCGCGACCCCCTTGCTGTATTTCTCACTGTTTTCTTGTGATGTTGATGGGGGCATTATGATTACCGGCAGTCACAATGCCGCAGAATATAACGGGTTCAAGATGTGTGTGGGAAAGGAGGCGTTGTATGGTCATGATATTCAACAACTCCGGAAAATTTATGAAAGCGGCCGGTTTGCTTCCGGGAATGGAATTGTCTCAGAGGGACTGATTGTTCCTGATTATCTCAAGTTTTTACAGGAGCGGTTTTCTTCACTGAATGCCTGTGGTCTTCGGGTGGTGATTGATTGTGGGAATGGGGCTGCGTCCTTGATGGCCAAAGATGCGTTGGAACAATTGGGATGCCACGTGACGGGATTATATTGTGATCTGGATGGTCATTTCCCCAACCATCACCCTGATCCGACTGTGATGGATAACCTCAGGGATCTGATTGAGAAGGTCAAGGAAACGAAAGCAGATGTGGGAATCGGGTACGATGGAGATGCCGACCGAATTGGGGTAATTGATGAACAGGGACAAGTTTTGTGGGGTGATCGTTTGTTGCTCCTGTTTGCTCGAGATGTGTTGCTACACCACCCTGGATCCACCATTATTTCAGAAGTTAAAGCCTCACAAACTTTGTATGACGATATTCAAAAACGAGGAGGACGGGGTATTATGTGGAAGACGGGGCACTCCATTATTAAGGCCAAAATGAAAGAAGAAAAAGCCTTGCTTGCCGGAGAGATGTCAGGTCATCTGTTTTTTGCTGATCGGTATTATGGATATGACGATGCGATTTATGCTTCCTGTCGACTTATCGAAATCCTTGTGAAGCAGAAGAAACCGTTGTCCTCATTATTGGCCGATATCCCACCAACAGTTGTGACACCGGAAATTCGCGTGGATTGCGCTGATGATGAAAAGTTCCTCTTGGTGGAGTCTGTAAAAAAACGCTTGAAAAATGTCGCTACCACCCAAAATCTCATGAAATCAGCGTTGCCCATTCGTGAAATCATCACGATTGATGGAATTCGTGTTTGCTTCGATGAAGGGTGGGGCCTGATTCGAGCCTCAAACACTCAACCTGCGCTGGTCCTTCGTTTTGAAGCCTCGTCGCAGGCTCATCTCACTCAAATCCAGGCCTATCTGGAAGGACAACTTTCTGAAGCCACTGCAGACCTCACCACCTAACTCTCCCCACGTTAATTCACTCTTTTTTATATCAGGTCGTTCCTGAGCCTATTCTCATCCATTTCTGGTAAAGCCATCGCTGATAGGATCAATGACTCTGTGATATCCATCACAATGAAGGCTCGCATTCATCAACGCAGCCGGGTTCATCATTGAGAATATTTTCGCAATACTGGGTGCGAATTTCTGTCGAAGTGCGTTGCTCCTTTATGCGGAAAAGCATATAATGAAAATCCTCTAGATTTCCCTATGGATTATAACTGATGACTCCGCGTCTTTCCTTATCGACACATACCTTTCGTGAGGAAGCGCCTATTCCTGGAACTTCCGGAGAATTTTCCCGCATCATAATGCAAATTGCCCTGGGTGCGAAGCTGATTGCCCAGGATCTTAGAAAAGTCGGATTGAGTCAGTTTCTGGGATCTACAGGGTTAATTAATGTGCAAGGCGAAGAGGTTCAAAAGTTGGACGAACGAGCCAATCAGATATTTCTGGATGTCTTTGAGCACATGGAACTTGTGAGTACGCTGGTTTCAGAGGAAATGGAAAAGCCCTACCTCATCAAAGAAGCCGATGGTCAAGGAAGGTATGCGGTCTTTTTGGATCCATTGGATGGCTCCTCTAACATTGATGTCAACGCCTCCTTAGGTTCAATTTTTTCTATTCATCGACTTTCCGTTGAGGGGTTTCCCAATTCTGAAGAAGCCTTGAAAAAAAAAGGGTGCGATCAAGTTGCGGCCGGATATATCTTGTATGGATCAAGTGTGCTTTTAGTCTATACCTGCGGGCATGGGGTTCACCAATTCACGTTGGATCAGGAGGCAGGTGAGTTTTTTCTCTCAGCCAAGAATATTCAAATCCCCAAGCGTGGGAAAATTTATAGTGTGAATGACGGCAATTATCAAAAGTGGTCTACCGGCACTCAGCAATTTCTTCACTATCTTCAGGAATCCGATGTCCTGACAAGAAGACCATACACCAGTCGTTATTCCGGGTGTTTTGTGGCTGATGTGCATCGTGTTTTGTGCAAGGGTGGCTTATATATGTATCCGGGAGAACAAAAAAACCCCGAGGGGAAATTGAGGCTCATGTATGAGGCCGCACCCTTAACATTTTTGGTTGAACAAGCCGGTGGCTTGGGGAGTACGGGCGCTAAACGTGTGAATGAATTAACTCCATTAGCTCTTCACCAGAGAGTTCCGTTGTACATTGGCAGTCGGGACGATGTGACCAAGGCTGAAGAATTTCTTCAGTCTGAATCAACGACCTAAGGGAAGGAGAATCTCTTATGGTTTTGCGAATACTATTTCTGATCGTTGGGGTGTTCTTCGGCATGGCCTTGGGATGGGGTCCGTCTGATGGTCAAACTGTTATACTTTTGTTAGGGGCGGGAGTCGGGGCCGGAGTTGGGGCGATCATTCTGGCTGCTGAACAACGGTTGAATGCTGCTCCTTTCCCATTAGTTTTGTTTGGAGGAGGAGGGCTCGTTGCTGGCCTGCTTACGGCGGGTCTGATTGCTTTGGTCCTGGGGTTGACACGCTCACCTCATTCGGTCCATACCATTCTTGCGACTCTGGTGATCTTCCTGGGAGTACCGTATTGGGGATTGAATATGGGATTACGGTTTGCCAAAGAAGGATGGTCCCCCCCAGCCAATACTACCAGCAGTAAGGAAGCTGTCCGCACTAAGAAACTGCTCGATACCAGTGTGATCATTGATGGTCGTATTGTTGATTTGTGCGAAACGGAATTTATCGAAGGGACACTTGTCGTCCCGCATTTTATTCTTCAAGAGTTACAGCACATATCTGATTCGTCTGACGGATTAAAGCGGGCTCGAGGGAGGCGAGGTCTGGATATTTTAAATGTCCTTCAAAAAATGAGTACTATTAAGGTGGAGCTGGTAGAAGATGATTTTCCTCATGTCAAAGAGGTCGATACCAAGCTTATTGAATTGGCCAAACAGATGGAGGCCAAGGTCCTAACGAACGATTTTAACCTGAATAAGGTGGCGGGAATCCAAGGTGTCAAGGTGCTCAATATTAATGACCTGTGTAATGCGCTCAAACCGGTTGTCCTTCCGGGGGAAACCATTCGCGTTTTTGTCTTAAAAGAAGGGAAAGAGGCAGGACAAGGTGTGGCCTATTTGGATGATGGCACCATGGTGGTGGTTGACCATGCCAAACGCTGGATCGGGAAAAATGCGGATGTGATTGTCACAAGCGTTCTGCAAACGAGTGCGGGACGAATGATCTTTACCCGCCTGAAAGAAGAAACCGAACACGAGGAGTTAAGCTTCGCGCGTGTTTAATTCTGTTGTGGCGGTGATTCCCGCCGCGGGACTTGGAACCCGCATGGGAGGAAAGACTCCCAAACAATACCTTTCTCTGGGGGGCCTGCCTCTTTTAGTATACTCACTCCAGGTCTTTGAACATCTCGAGATTATCCGCGAAGTCATTCTCTCCGTTCCAGCATCTGACCTGGAGTATTGCTGGCGCGAAATTGTGAAACCCTTTGGGTTACAGAAAGTCACACAAGTGGTGGCGGGGGGAACGCGGCGGCAGGATTCTGTCCGGAACGGGCTTGAGGCTATTTCCAACACTCCTGATGGGGTTCTGGTTCATGACGGCGTCCGTCCTTTTATTGATCAAAAAGTTGTCAGGAATGTGATCCACTGTGCCGGACAAACCGGAGCGGCCGTCGTGGCGATGCCGATCCATGATACGGTGAAACGGGTGGATCCCGGTGGGATCATTCAAGAAACGCTCAAGCGGGAAGAACTGTGGCAGATTCAAACACCTCAAGTGTTTCGATATGACTGGCTGGTGGAGGCACACCAACAGGCCCAACAACACCAATGGGACGTCACCGATGATGCGTCCCTCATCGAACGGATGGGTTACCCGGTTTCCGTTGTGGAGGGGAGTTGTTTTAATATAAAGGTAACTACGTCTGAGGATTTGGGATTCGGAGAAGCGATTTTGAAAGCCATGGGAATGCGAATATGAGATCTCAGATCTGTATCGATCGGATGCCTCCTTTTTTACTGTCATTTTCAGATTCAATATGAGAGTTGGCCAGGGTTATGACATTCATCCCCTACGGGAAGGCCGTCCACTAATTTTAGGTGGCATTACCATTCCACACTCTCGCGGGTTGGATGGCCATTCTGACGCCGATGCCCTGACCCATGCTGTGTGTGATGCTCTTTTGGGGGCCATGGGAGAAGGTGATCTCGGAACACGCTACCCCAGCAGTAACTCGGAATACAAAAACCTATCGAGTTTGGTGATGTTGGACAATGTCGCTCAGACACTCGTAGCAAAAGGATTCCGCCTGGTAAATCTGGATACGGTCATTCTGGCCCAGGCTCCCAAATTGGCTCCTTATATAAAAGGGATGCAAGAAAATTTTGCACGGGTGTTGCAGGTCGCCTCATCTCAAGTGAATGTCAAAGTCAAAAGTGGGGAAAGCATTGGGATGATTGGGCGGGCGGAAGGCATTGCGTCCATGGCCATTTGCCTCATTGAATGCAGCAAATCTCTATGAAATGATGCCCTATTCTCTTTATCTGGATCTATCGGTATGGTGTGCGCTATGCGGTTGGTTAAACGAATTACTGAAGATCTGCATGCAGTGTTCGAGCGCGACCCGGCGGCGACCAGTCGATGGGAAGTGCTGCTGTCCTATTCAGGTTTTCATGCATTATTGGCTCATCGGCTGGCGCACGGGTTATGGAGAAAAAACATTCCAATTATCCCGCGGTTGATATCGCAACTCGCTCGGTGGCTTACCGGTATAGAAATTCACCCCGGGGCCCAAATCGGGAGGGGCTTCTTTATAGACCATGGGATGGGGGTGGTGATTGGTGAGACCGCAGTCATTGGCGACTTTGTTACCCTCTTTCAAGGGGTAACTCTTGGGCGGAACCGGCAAAGAACGTGGGAAACGGCATCCGACATTGGGTAATCATGTCGTTATCGGCGCTGGAGCCAAAGTTTTGGGAGATATTACGATCGGCGATTTTGTCAAAGTCGGAGCCAATTCGGTGGTCCTCCGTTCCGTGCCTTCGAATTCCACTGTCATAGGGATACCTGGCCGGGTTATCAAAACCATTGGAGACCGGCTACCTGAAGCGACCATGGATCATGCGAATATCCCCGATCCGATTGCTGAACGGTTTGAAGCAATGGAACAAGAACTTATCGCTCTCAGAAAACAAGTGGAACAATCTGAAAAGCGACCATAATGGATGTGGGGAAATTCTCTATATTGTCTTAGTCCGTCAGGTCTTTTACACTACAGCCCAGGGTTAGAGCGCCTTGAGTATTTTGTTGAAAGGGAGGGTTTCTTGTGAAGGGAGTTAACGTTATCACACCGCGAGTCAAAGAAATATTACGAAACTATGATGGAAATGCCCCAGGGGTTTTAGCAAATCTTGCCCGCTTATTGATGAGTGGGTTTTTGGCCGGAACGGGGCGTCTGGTTATCCTACCGGTAGATCAAGGATTTGAGCATGGGCCTGCCAGAAGTTTTGCCATCAATCCTTCCGGATATGATCCACACTACCATTTCCAACTGGGCATTGATGCCGGATGTAATGCGTATGCGGCTCCTCTGGGATTTTTAGAGGCCGGTGCGGCAGAATTTGCCGGTCAAATCCCACTCATTCTGAAACTGAACAATAACGATTCGCTGTTTGAAAGCAAGGATCCCAATTCGGCTATCACCGGGAGCGTTCACGATGCTCTGCGATTAGGGTGCTGTGCTGTTGGTTATACGATCTATCCAGGGTCTGCGCATAGCCAGGAGATGTATCAACATCTGCGCGAAATCGCTCAGGAAGCCAAGTCGCATGGATTGGCTGTAGTGGTGTGGTCGTATCCGCGTGGCGCTGGATTGAGCAAAGAAGGAGAGACGGGAATCGATGTGGTCGCCTATGCCGCACAAATTGCAGCCCAACTCGGGGCCCACATTATTAAGGTCAAGGTTCCCTCGAATTATGTGGAACAGGCGGCAGCTAAAAAAGTGTACGAAAGCGAAAAGATTCCAATTAACACTCCAGCCGAACGCATCCGCCATGTGGTGCAGAGTACCTTCCACGGGCGACGCATTGTCATTTTTTCTGGTGGGGCCAAAGGAGAAGATCAGAAAATTTTCGATGAAGCCAGAGGAATACGGGAAGGTGGAGGATTTGGATCCATCATTGGGAGAAATTCCTTTCAACGGCCGAGACCGCAAGCGCTTGAATTTCTCTCTACCGTCATGAAGATTTATTCGGGAGATCTTCAGTAAAGCATTCACATGTCAGGAAGAAGTTGGTTTTTTGCCTGGTAAAGAAGGTTGAAGCAGGTGAGTCAGGTCAATGAGTGCTCTGAAATTAGGGAAATAATCCCCGACATTGATGAGCGTAAGCTACTTCCTGAATCCCTGTGATCAGCGCGGCTGTTCTCATCGTAAGATTTTTCTCTTCTGCATGATTGAGAATGCGGTGAAAAGCCGCGGTGATGATGGTCTTAAGTCGGCTGTGGATATCTGATTCCTGCCACGAAAAACGCTGAGCGTCCTGCACCCATTCGAAATAGGATACGATCACTCCACCGGCATTGGCGAGAATATCCGGAACAACAAAAATGCCTCGTTCCTTCAGAATGGCATCCGCCTCAAGAGATGTTGGGCCGTTGGCTGCCTCGATCACGTATTGGCATTGAAGGAATGGAGCGTTTTTGGCTGTGATTTCTTCAGCTACTGCAGCCGGAATAAGCACTTGGCAGGGTAGTACGAGCAAATCTTCGTTAGAAATTGGCTCACCGAATTTTGTGAGAGAGGGAATTGCCACTTTATTTGAGGCCAAGTGAGAGAGAATTGCTGGGATATCCAGTCCTTGTTGATTATAAATCCCGCCCAGTTGATCGCTGATCGCCAGTATCTTCACACCTTCCTTATGAAGAATCCGCGCAGTATGGGATCCGACGTTCCCAAATCCTTGAATGACTACGGTGGTATCAGAAATGCGCAGACGAAAATGACGTAAGACCTCCAAGGTGACATCCACCACTCCGCGGCCCGGTCGCTTCTTCCCTCCCCAGGCTGCCTCCAATCGAAATAGGTTTCCCAGTAACCACTCCACGGACCGAGTATCCAACCTGTTGGCTATATGTGTCCATCACCCACGCCATGACTTGTGAATTGGTTCCAATATCGGGGGCAGGGATATCCTTGTCTGGTCCCAATAAAGGGAAGATTTCTGCAATGTAACGGCGTGTTAAGCGTTCCAATTCGGACAGTGAAAGGAGTGAGGGATTGACTGAGACCCCTCCTTTGGCTCCACCAAAGGGCAACCCAGCTAACGCTGTTTTCCAGGTCATCCACATTGCCAAAGCTGCGACTTCCCCAAGGCTGACGTCGGGATGGTATCGTATGCCTCCCTTAGTGGGGCCGCGGGCCAAATCATGATGAACTCGATAGCCACGAAAGACTTGAACCTCTCCGTTATCCATTCGGACAGGTACACTGACGCAAAGTGAGCGTTGAGGCGCTTTGAGGCGCTCGAGAAGTCCTGGTTCCAAACTCATGTGAACCGCAGCCTGATCAAACTGGGCCACAGCCAGGCGAAACGTTTGGTGGTTTAGCTCTGGAGGAAATGCAGTGGACATCGCACCTTCTCGCGTTAAATGAGGGCTGAACACTTGATAATACTATAGCAAAGATTCCCTCTAAAGTAATTTCGCGTTCGGGAATGCGCTCTCGTGAGAAATGAGTGTGGCAAGGAATAAAATAAATGTGTTCTGTTGTTTTCTGGGAGATGCAGAACTTTCACTACCATTCTTTTAAAGCCTTACAAGAATATTCAAATACTATCCACTAGGGCCCATCATACGCGACATGAGAAACGTATTCTCTGTAGCAAGGAGAGGGGCCCACTCTAAGGAAGACGAACGAAGCAGAGAGACCATTCGGCAAGAATCAGGGCAGGCTGTTTCGGTACATTGACATGAGGTTAATACAGTACCTGAACGAGATACAGACCTTGGGGAGGGGCGGTTTCTCCCGCGGCACGCCGATCTTTGAGTTGAAGGATGTCTTGAATGGAGTCAGGGGATCTTTTGTGTCGTCCGACCTCGGTCAGGGTGCCAACAATGGCCCGCACCATCTGCTTGAGAAATCGATTTGCCTGAATGCGAATAATCAATGTCATGAAATCGGAGCTGAGAGAAATTTGGGAAATGATACAAATCGGATCCGATGTACTCGCGCGTGGCCCCTGGAAAGAGGTGAAATCATGAAGGCCCAACAGATAAGACATGGCTTGGCGGATGGCCTCGATGTCCAGGTCGTAAGGCAGGTGCCAGACACGATTTCGATCCAGGGCCGGGCGGGAGGAATGCCAGTAAATTCGATACTCATACACTTTCTCTTTGGCGTTGTAACGAGCATGAAACGACTCAGGAACCTGCTCACTCGATAACACGGCAATATCAGGCGGCAGACAGCTATTGAGAGCAAGCGCCCATTTTTTTTCAGGAATGGGTTTGTGAGATTGAAAGCTCGCGACTTGGCCTCGAGCATGGACGCCGGCGTCGGTGCGTCCAGCGGCTAAGACAGCAATTCTCTCCCGGGTGATGCGTGTGAGAGCTGTTTCAATCGCTCCTTGCACGGTGGGCTGATAAGGTTGTCGTTGCCAACCCGCGTATGCCGTGCCGTCGTATTCAATCGTCAGTTTGATGGTGGCCATGATTCAGCTGGGAGAAATGATGGTTGTGCGGATTGTGGCGTTGTGTAGGAGAGTGAGTTGAACTCCCAGGATGAATGTGAGCCAGGAGGCATGGAGAATGGGGAAGATATAGTCAAAGCAGAAAGCGGAGACACACCCGACTAGCGTGAAGCCGTTTGTAACGGGGTGATATACGATTGAAGGCCGTTGAATATGCCTTCCGCCATTCGCTTTTGGTAGGTTGGGCTTTGTAAGAGTTTTTCTTCGGTAGGATTGGAAATAAAGGCAATTTCCGCCAAAATGGCAGGCATCGTAGTCATGCGCAACACAAAGAATGGAGCCGTTTTAACCCCATGATCATTGATCTTATAAAAAGAATTCAAAAATTTCACCAGGGATTTTTGGGTCGTCCATGCTAATTCTCGGGAATCGTCAATTTTTTTGTCATTGAGTTTATCGGCAAGAATAAATTGCCAAGCGGGAGCATTCTTCACAAGAGGAGTGCCATTTTCCCGCGCGGCCACAGCAAGTGCCCGTGGGTCGCTGGCTTCACCAAAATGATAGAGTTCCATTCCTTTCACGGAAGCTTGGGGATGGGAATTGATATGAATCGAGACAAAGAGATCGGCTTTATGCGTATTGGCGAATGTTGCCCGGTCTTCCAATTCCACGAAGACATCGCTTTCACGGGTCATGAGGACTTTTGTTGAGCCTTCCTTGATGAGAAGGTCTCGCAAATGGTTCGCGATATTTAAGGCAACATCCTTTTCCCTCGTACCTGTGCGTCCCAAGGCCCCAGGGTCCTTTCCTCCGTGTCCTGGGTCAATCACGATAATGAGATCTTTTTTCGTGGCGACAGCAGGCTGTGGTTGCGGGGGTTCCTCAAGAGAAGGCGGGGAAGGCATGGCGCCGTCAGGAGACGCGTTGGCACTATCCGTCGTGGGGGGAGCGGGGTATAAGTCGAGAACCACGCGAGCTGGCTTCTGGAGGACGTACCATTTGTAACTTCTCCATCCTTTGATAGGGATGGTGAGAAGAATAGACCCCGATGACGTTGTCGAAAGATCCAATTCGAGAGGAAAGGAATTTGCCGTTGATTGGGCTATAGCGTCTTTGGCTAATTGCGTGTTGGGAAGTTCCAATTGAAATGCTGTTGTGGTTTGATGGTCATGGGGATCCGGTTGGACAGGTTGAGTCAGATCGAACACGACCCGGGTGTATTGTTTGTGACGGTGAGCCCGAATGTTGCGAATGGAGGTAGAAGAGGGTGAGGTAGCGCTCAGATGAAGAAATGGCGGTGGTTCCCCCACCGAGAGAATTCGGGGTACCATGTCTCCTCCCATAACAGGAACGGAAGAAGCCAGGAATAACAGGCTGATGGAGAAATAAAGGGATAGCATTAGAGTGGAGGGCCTACCGATTAGGCCATTCCTATCTTTTTTCGCAGATGATGGCCTTTTTGTCAAGGGAAACGCTTTCAACTTCCTCATAGTAAGGGTAGACTGAATTGAGTCAATCGTCTAGGGCCTCACACCCTGAAGGAACCACATTGGCACCGAATCATTTGATCATTGATGGATATAATTTGCTGGGAGCAATGGGTCTGCCTCCTCATCGGGTTGTCGAAAAGGGGGAGCATTATCGTGAAGAGTGTATTGTTCGTTTGGGCCTGTATGGTCAACGAATCCAGTGCCCGATCACGCTGGTTTTTGATGCCTGGCAACAAACAGGTAGGACACGCCAGGTCATTCATCGGGCCGGTGTGACGGTTGTTTATTCGGCCCAGGGCGAACAAGCTGACCAGGTCATTCAACAACTCATTCGTACCCATGGAAAAGAGACGGCGGTGGTCTCCTCCGATCTCGAAGTGATCAATGTCGCAAAGGCCTTTGGGGCGTTTTCGATCCGGTCTCAAGAATTTATGGGACGCCTGAATTCTATTGGTTCACAAGGACCAAGGGGGAACCGATCGGGTAAGGAAGGGTCCCAGAAGGAGGTTGGTCATGTGCCTGCCCGCCCGAAGGAGAAAAAGGGTAATCCTCGAAAACTTCCCAAAAAAATACGACAGCGCAATCGTATCATGAAGAAATTTTAAAGAGCCGACGGGCATTGTGGGTGGTCAGTTCGGCCACACGGGCCAGCCCAGTCGGAGAGTCTCCATATTTAATTTCCGCAATCTGTTCCGCCACGTAGGTAACATAGGCCGATTCATTGCGTTTCCCCCGAAATGGCACGGGCGTCAGGTATGGGGCGTCCGTTTCAATGAGCAACCGGTCATCAGGAACGATCCGAATGACTTCACGTAACGGAGACGCATTTCGAAAGGTGATGATTCCTGAAAAAGAAAGATGAAATCCAAGGTCCAAGGCTTGCCTGGCGAACGAGAGGTCTTCTGAGAAACAATGAAAGACCCCTCCGACCGTGTTAGCCTGTTCTTCCCGCAAGATGGTCATCGTATCCTCTTGCGCTTCACGTGTGTGTATTACGAGGGGAAGCCTGAGGGAGTGCGCCAGGCGAATTTGTTCACGAAACCGTTGGCGTTGGATTTCCCGCGGAGAGTGATCATAATGATAATCAAGTCCGATCTCGCCGAAGGCCACCACTTTCGGCTGTTTGGCCAGTTGACTCAATTCCTCATACCAGTTGGATTCAATGCGTTTTACCTCGTGGGGATGCACGCCGACCGTGGCATACACGTTGGATCGTTCTGTCGCTAGTCGAACCGCGGAATAGCTTGTTGACAAATCACATCCAATGGTGACAAACCTCTCAACTCCGGCATCCTGAGCACGTAAAAAGACGGCATCCCGATCTGAATCATACCGGGGATCATCCAAATGTACATGTGTATCAATGAGCATGATACATCCTTTCTCGTCAAAATAGAGCTATTGTATCATACCAACCGTACTCCTCGCAGAGCATGGCGTTCACTGAGGGCAGGGTGAAGAAATGTTGAGGGACGAATATGAATATGGATGAGGCGTGGTTTTCTCGAATTAATGGATGGGCTGGCCAATTTTCTGTTTTGGATTGGCTGATGTTTCAAGTCTCGCAGGAAAGCAATCTTTTGATTCCAGGAATATTGGCAGTGGGATATTGGGGTTGGACGAAATGGGGAGAGGCAAAAATAGCGGCTCCCTGTTTAGCGCTCCTGGTCGGGACCAGTGATTGGCTTGGAGGCCAATTGAAAATACTGATTGGCCGTCCACGGCCCTGCCAGGTCTTAGAGCACATTCATGAATTAGTCGGGTGTGGGGGGGCATTCAGTATGCCGTCCAACCACGCCATGAATTCGGGCACCGTTGTCGCCTTTTTAGTCATGCTCTATCCGGCACTCGGGTGGATACTGTGGCCGTTCCTAGGATTGATTGGATTATCCCGAGTATATCTTGGAGCTCATTATGTGACGGATGTGGTCGTCGGAGTAAGCCTTGGGGCTTTGTTAGGAGGCGTGGCGGGTTTCTGGCTTAAAACGCGGGTGTTTCGAAGGAAGTCTATTCAGAATTAATGATGGTGTACATACGGAAGAATTGGTTCTTTGGCAGATGATCCGATTGTAAGGTGACTGAGATTGCAATGGAGGTCATCGGTCTCGTGACATTCGTTTTCCAACTGTAAGGTCAGGTGATGAATGCCAAACTTCGAAGAGAGTGCTGATTGAATGGGTTGCAGAAGCTGATCTTTATCAGGAACGGTATGGGGATCCACCAACACGTGGCACGTTAACATCACAATACGGGGTTCAACAGACCAGATATGCAAATCATGCACTTTTTTGATACCTGGAATGCTTTCGATTGTGGTCACAATATCTGTGGTGTTGACGTGAGGGGGCGTGGATTCCAATAAAATATCCAGAGATTGACGAAAGAGTGGCCAACTGCCTTTCGTAATGAGGATCACCAAGATCAGGCTGATGAAGGGATCTAAAATTGTGAGACCGGTTAAGGCAATCCCTAACCCGCAGATGATAACACCGAGAGACATCCAGGCATCCATCACCATATGAAGAAATGCGCCGCGAATATTGAGATCCTCCTCGGCACCCTTGCGCAATAACAGGGCCACGGCCAGGTTGGCGATCAAGCTGATGCCCGCGATACCCATCACCCAATAGCCGGGTATCGCAACCGGAGAAAACATCCGGTTCAGGGCAATGACTCCGATGATGCCACCTGTAATGATTAAAAGAAGGCTATTCAGGAAAGCCGAAATCGTTCCGGCACGGTGATAGCCAAAGGTCCGATGTTCCGTGGCGGGTTGAGCGGAGAGGATATGAGCATACAAGGCTAACAACAGAGAGCCTTGATCGATCAGATTGTGCCCCGCATCGCTCATCAACCCAAGGCTATTAGTTAAATATCCTCCGATGAATTCAGCCAGAATGATGATGCCATTCAGCACAAGCCCAAGCTTGAGACGGGAAGTCAGAGGAGAGGGGGAGGAATCTGAACAATTCATGATAGCCAGTCTCGCACGAATCCAGCGTCCGGACAAGAGAATGAAAGAGGGTAAACCTGGCGCTCTTTATCAACCGGAAATAAACCCTGGAGGCAGGCATCTGTCCCAGACACCATGATCATGAGGGCCGTGAAGGGAACAAGGCCCCTCTCGAATAGAGGGAGGTAAGGCGGCGTCGGGTGAGTTAATCGTCGAAGGATTCAGCTTTTACGGCCTGTTTAGTGGAATCCACGGCGGAATTGACTCGAGTGGCGGCCTGTTTCATGGTTTTTTTTGCTTCTTCAGACCAGGCCTGCATCGCTTCTTTCGTTTGAGATGCCATATCAGAAAATTCGTCCTGTGCGGTTTTGGCCCCTCGTGCCAATCTATGGCGAAGCTGAGATCCTGTCTCAGGCGTCAGGAGTATGGCGGTACCGGCTCCTA
Source organism: uncultured Nitrospirales bacterium (assembly GCA_963785905.1). Lineage (GTDB taxonomy): Bacteria > Nitrospirota > Nitrospiria > Nitrospirales > UBA8639 > Nitrospira_E. Next base: position 49,937 of record CAWAXJ010000014.1, on the reverse strand, counting down.
AGAGCACCCCCGCAATGAAGACAAAGGTATTGACCCAACTTGAATCGCTCTGCGTCGTGTGCTCATCCATCGTAATTTCTCCTCTATAGCGGTCTTTATGAATGTTCCTGATGATCTTTTGGTGCGGCCATCATGGCCATAATCGCTCCTCCCAAGAGGACTCCAGAGGCAAAAATGAGACTATAGGATAATCCTGTCCTGAGCTCGGGCCATGTTTCGAGAACACGTTTCCATAAAGGAACATCTTCTGAAAAATGCACATGTCCCTCCCATCCTAACTCTCCCTGCGGTGTGTACTGATCAGAGTTCGATTCAGGGTCGGAGGCGTGTAACGTGTTCAGTTTGTTCACAGTCATGAGACAGGCTCCAATAGGGCAAAAGGAAAATGTTGAAAAAGTGTTCCTAACGGTAATCCTACCATGCCAGGGTGATTTTGTAGAGTCACAATTTCCTGGGTCAAGATATTGCGAAAGGAATGGTGGTGTATTTCAGGAGAGAGCACTATCCAGGTGTCTCCCCATACCGATTCTCCGATAGGGCTGGTCGTCGCATCAGGAATGAGGCTGGTCAGAAATCGTGGGAATACTGTCAGGCAGATATGTGAGTCATCCTGTCGAGTGAACCCACACACATGGTGAGCCTGTTCACCCTTGGCTTCTAAAGGCACATAGGACCCTTCGAGAAACAGCTTTGGATTTTTCTTCCGGACATGAAGCGCCGTCGTCGTCAGGTACATTTTAATAAGACCGGTTTCCGCATCCTGAAATAACGTATGGATAAAGTCGAGAGGGGATGTGGTTTTTTGCATGTGCTGTAATTCGGACAGCCGTTGTTGCCGGAGAACATAATCCACGGAATGCCGGTTGTCGGGGTCGACCAGACTGAAATCCCAAAGCTCCGTGCCTTGATAAAAATCAGGAACTCCGGGAGCAAGAGTTTTAATGAGAACCTGACTCAGGGAGTTATAGATGCCATATTTGGCGAGGCGTTGTTGAAAGGGAATAAAATCTTGGAGAAAGGCATTCGTGGAGCTCAGGGAAAGGATGCAGGAAAGAAATTCACAAACACCTGTTTCATAGGCTTCATCGGGATTCAACCAGCTCGTATTCACTTTCGCTTCCCGTAAGGCTTTAATGGCGTAACTCTGCATGCGCTCCAAAAATTGCTTGTGACCCTGTTCCGAGAACGAACCGAACGGCCAGGCTCCGAGGAGCGTCTGGTAGAGAAGATATTCTTCATTCAAACCTGGAGTCAGTTGGTCGTTAATGGTTTGTTTGGCTTTTTTATTCAGCCGATTCCACATTTTGAGATGCTGGCGCCATTCTGAAGGTAATTCTGACAAAATATTGATTCGGGCGCGGACATCTTCGCTTCGTTTGGTGTCATGGGTGGACGTGGAGGAGAGGCTTGAGGGCCATTGGACGGCCCGTTCCTCCATGTATTGGTGAAAAGCCGAAAGCGATACGCCAAAATGTTGGGGTTCTCCACCGACTTCATTGAGTGATGTCAGGCGGTTGTAAATATAAAAGGCCGTATCTTCGACGCCCTTCGCCGTCACCGGGCTCGTCGTTTGTTGGAACTTCATGACAAACGGACGAATGACGTCCCAATCAAGATCAGGGGAGTCTTGCGGAATTTTCGAGAGCAGATCACGGATAAAATCGAATACCAGGCTGCTGATGGCGGGATTGCGTCTTTTCGCTCGTGCGACGGCTAAACGGATATAGGCGCGATCACGATCCAACACGGCTTCGAGAGGGTCCGGTCCAATATACGTTCGATACACCGGAAAACATGCAATGATTTCGCGGATGGCATGGATCAAACTGTTCAGGGTAAAGTCCCGTGACCGCCGGTTCCGCTCGGAAAGCACGTTGAGTTGATGCCCCAACGCATTGATTTCTCCTGACATGGAACTGGTCATGATTAAGTTTTTGCAGTCATAGAGCAGATCGTCATACTGGAGGGCCTGTTTGGTAAATCGGCTGTAGATGTGTTCGATCTGTCGTTGATGAGCTTCCTGGATGAACAGTTGGTTGACCAAGGCGAGGTTGGCATACCCTGTTGTTCCATGGCAAAGCCAATCGGTACTCAGGCGTTCCCCTGTACCCAGGATTTTTTCCACGAGGAGATAGATCGCGCGACCCTGTGTATCCGGTTGAACCTCCAAATGTTCAGCCGCCCATTGTTGCCATTGAGCCAGAAACGCGCGGGGGTTATAGAGCCCATCCACATGATCGATCCTCAGGCCATTCACGGCACCGGATGTCAACAATTCAAAGATTTTTTGATGGGCCGCCTGGAAAACCTCAGGGTGCTCTATGCGAATAGCGGCCAGTTGGTTGATGTCAAAAAACCGGCGGTAATTGATTTCTTCAGCGGCCACCCGCCAATAGGCGAGTCGATAGGCTTGATGATTCACCAAATGGTCGAGGACATCGAAGCTGCGCGGAGAATGCTTCATGCCATTGAGTAGCCGAAGGTTCTCCAGTAGGAATTGGTGAAGGATCGGATGTTCTGCAATCACCGTGGAGAGGCGGCGACGGATCACTTCTTTTTCCCGGTACCGTTCGGCAACCCGCTCGGCATCTCGTTTCGGTTCTCGCGGGTAAATGGGAGAGGGCGGTGATAATGCTTTGGTATTCATGCACATGCGGATCGGATTCTTCCAGGCTTTGATGAGTGTGTCTTGCCTAAAGGTCAGGATGGTACTCCACGTACAAGGATCAATAGGCAGTCGATGTTCATAGTAGATGAGGAAAAATTGCCCGTCGTCATAGTGGAGGGTGATTTCCTGGTTTTCGAGAACAATGCCGTATTGATCGCCCAGGATGGGAAGAAGAACTTTGTTCTCCAATTCCGGCTTCACCGGCGTCCAGTCAATATCGAAAAACGTGGCGTAATGGGAGGAAGGACCATTTTCCAGAGACATCCTGCCACCAACGATTCGTCGATCCGGCTATACCCATATGATTAGGGACGACGTCCAGAATCTGTCCCATACCATGATCGTGAAGAGCCTGGATAAATACCTGATAATCGGCGTCCGTCCCGATCTCCGGATTTAATTCCGTGGGATCGACCACGTCGTACCCATGTGTGCTCCCTGGAGCCGCTTTCAAATAGGGCGAGGCGTAGCAGTCGGTGATGCCAAGTTGAGACAAATAGGGAAGAATGCGGGAGGCATCCTGGAACGTGAATGACGCGTTAAATTGCAGGCGATAGGTCGAGAGCGGAAGGTGCGGAGCCGGAGGAGTCATGCTCCTCCTCTTATGGGGAAAAAGATGGCGGGGAATGGATGGCTCGTCCGCCATACGATTGTCCACGGGGGAGGGTGGTGAGGCCATGCTTTCCGGTGGAGGATCGTCGACTTTCCCCAAAGTGTTTGACGCCGATAGAGGTTCCGGACGGGATGATGTTAAACCGGTCAATGATACACCGGTGAAGATGGCATTTTGAGCCAATGAGGGTGCCGTCAAGAATAATGGATTCTTCGATGATACAGCCTTCTCCAATCCTGACGTTTCGCCCGATGATGGAACGTTTGATGGCACTGTCGACCACCAGGCTCCCTTGACCTACCATGGCATCATCCATTTGAGAGCGAACCAGACTGGCGACCGGTTCGACCGAGGCATCCGTCATAATAGGCCATTTGACATTCCGTAAATCAAAAATGGGTGTTTCCCCCAAGACATCCATGTTGGCTTGCCAATAGGCCTCCAACGTTCCCACATCCCTCCAATATCCCCATTCTTCATAGGGATGAATGCCGGGGACAACATTGTCATTAAAATCATAGGCCAGGACCCGTTTCGATTTGATCAGAGAGGGAATAATGTTTCTCCCGAAATCGTGTGTGCCCGCTTGACTCGCGTCTTGTTCCAAAATTTGCACGAGCGTGTCGGCGTTAAAAATATAATTCCCCATGGAACTAAAGGCCATCTCTGGATTATCGGGCATGGGTTTGGGAGAAGCGGGTTTTTCTTCAAACCCGATAATTTGATGGGCCGCATTGACCTCGACAATCCCGAACCCCTTCGCAGTGTGAATGGGAACGGGAAGGGACGCCACGGTCACATCCGCTTCATGGTCCAGATGAAATTGGATCATTTGCCGGATATCCATCCGGTAAATATGATCGGCTCCGAATACAGCTACCAATCCGGGCGCAAAGTCGTGGATGAGGTTAACATTTTGATAGACGGCGTCTGCTGTCCCTTCATACCATTTGCCGCGTCCCTTCATTTGAGGAGGGACGACGGTTATAAAGTTTTGGCGGTTCGGGCCACCAAAACGCCAGGCCCTTCGGAGATGTTCAATTAAGGATTGCGAACGGTATTGCACCAGGACATACATGGACAGGATGCCGGAATTCATGAAATTGCTGAGTGCAAAATCGACGATGCGATAGGTGCCGGCAAATGGAACCGACGGCTTGCTGCGCATTTCCGTTAAGGGCATCAATCGTTCGCCTTTGCCCCCTGCCATGATCATAGCCAGGACTTTTTGTGGAGTCCGTTCTGGTATTTTGTTTCGCCGGGAAACGGAAGGGTTTTTGATCATAATTGGGTTTTTGCCGGGGGATGTTTTAATTCAGCCACGGATCGTTCCAGTGTTGCGATCGTTTTTTGTTGCCGGGCAATCAGCCGGCTTTTTTTTATGTAGGAGGGCAATGCAGCTAATACGGTCAGGCCGACACCTAACACCAAAGCCGTGAGCAACACCACGGCCCGCGACCCGTGAAAGGTCCAGGCGAAAAAGTTAATGATGATGGGCTCAGAATTCTGTAGGGAAAAGGCCACCGCAAAAAATAACAAAAACAAAAACGCAATGAGTACAGAATACATGGCCCCTTTGGTATGTTAGGATGGTCTTAATTACCATAGAAAGGAATCATTGGCAATGGCAACATCCTCCACACGGTATCAACATTTGGTTTCTGCTCAGGAATGGGATCCCTTCTCCGTGTTGGGCCCTCAGCCCGCAGCATCGACAGGTTCTTCCAGCGAATGCGTCCGGGCTTTTCTGCCGGAGGCAACCGAGGCGATCCTTCTTCCCGGCCAAACCGGCAGTTCTCCCATCCCTATGAAGCTCGTGCATCCTGAGGGTGTCTTTGAAGCATCCTGGGAAGGGCATGATTTGGGAATCCATTACCAATTTCGAATTATTGATCGTCAGGGAAAATCCATTCAACGTCATGATCCTTATGCCTTTCCCCCTTTCATCTCAGACTTTGATTTGCATTTGTTCGGGGAAGGCAAACTCTATAAAGCGTATGAACAACTTGGAGCGCAAGTCTGCACCCATCAGGGAATCCGAGGGGTCAATTTTGCTGTGTGGGCCCCTAACGCAAAGCGGGTCAGTGTCGTGGGAGATTTTAATGAATGGGATGGGCGTCGGCATCCGATGAGAAGTCGAGGGGGAGCTGGAATTTGGGAGTTATTTATTCCCGATATGAATGAAGGCATGGTGTATAAATTTGAAATCTTACCGCAAAACGGGGATGCCCCGTTTTTAAAAGCGGATCCGTATGCCTCTTCAGGCGAACTGCGACCAAAAACCGCGTCTATTGTGCGTGATCTTTCGGGGTATGAATGGCAGGACGGGGAATGGATGAATGCCAGGCAAAGCCGAGATCCTCTAGCACAGCCCTGGTCTATCTACGAGGTCCATTTGGGGTCCTGGAGGCGTGTTCCTGAGGAAGGGTTCCGATGGTTAACCTACTCGGAATTAGCGACATCCCTCATTCCCTACGTGAAGGACATGGGTTTTAACTACATTGAATTGATGCCGGTAACAGAACATCCGTTTGATGGGTCCTGGGGGTATCAAGCTACCGGGTATTTTGCTCCCACAAGCCGGTTTGGCACTCCCAAAGAATTTATGGCGTTTGTGGATGCCTGTCATCAGGCCGGGATCGGGGTCCTGATGGATTGGGCCCCGGCGCATTTTCCGGAAGATCCCCATGGGTTGGCCTGGTTTGATGGGACTCATTTGTTTGACCATTCAGACCCGAGGTTGGGATTCCATCCGGAATGGAACAGTCGAATATTCAATTACGGCCGGACCGAAGTCAAAAACTTTCTGATCAATAGTGCGCTCAGTTGGTTCGACCGGTATCACATCGATGGTCTTCGCGTGGATGCCGTGGCCTCAATGCTCTACCTTGATTATGCCAGAAAGTCTGGCGAATGGATTCCCAATAAATTCGGAGGGAGGGAAAATCTGGCGGCGGTGGAGTTTGTGAAAGAACTGAACGCGGTGGTTCATCAGGAACATCCCGGCATTGTGATGATTGCCGAAGAATCTACCGCATGGCCGGGGGTCTCCCGCCCGACCTATGTCGGGGGATTGGGGTTTACATTTAAATGGAATATGGGGTGGATGCACGATACGTTAAATTATTTTAGCCTGGACCCCCTCTATCGGAGATACCATCACAATAACGTCACCTTCGGGTTAATCTATGCCTTCAGCGAAAATTTTGTGCTTCCGCTTTCCCACGATGAAGTGGTGCATGGCAAAAAATCCCTCTTGGATAAAATGCCCGGTGACGAGTGGCAGCGCTTCGCCAACCTACGAGCCTTATATGGCCATATGTGGGGGCATCCTGGAAAGAAAATGTTATTTATGGGCTGCGAGATTGGGCAATGGTGGGAGTGGAATCATGAGGACAGCCTGCAATGGCATCTGCTTGAGTACGACCCGCATCGAGGACTACAGCGGTATGTCGCTGACCTGAATCGGTTGTATGCCTCTCAGCCTGCGCTCCATCAGGTGGATTTTGATTGGACCGGGTTTCAATGGATCGATCTTCATGACAGCGAACAATCGACCATTACCTATTTCCGGCGGGCCAAAGACCCCTTGGATATCGTGGTCTGTGCCCTGAATCTTACCCCGGTTCCACGAGAACAATACCGAATGGGCGTCCCGACCGGTGGATATTACCGGGAACTGTTGAATAGTGATGCAGAGGTCTATGGTGGAAGCAATATGGGGAACGGTGGAGGGGTGCAGGCCGAAGAAACGGCGTGGCATGGTCAACCCTTCTCTGTGGTCGTGACCCTTCCTCCGTTAGCCGCTGTCTTTTTTAAACCCGGATAAATCTGTGGATCTCTTGCCGTACTTATTTTTCGGAGGAGATGAAATCTCCACTCAACGTGAAAGCCGGTCCCAATCTATTTTGGAAATCCTCTTTTTTGTTTTCTCCTATTATACTATCGGGGTATGATGACCAGGCGGATACGACCTCACCATTTTTCGCCAGGTGCTCCACTTTTGCAGGGGCTTTTCTTTGCTCACAGAAATTTTGGCTGATGGTCTTGAGTCGGACCTAGTGAGTTCTTACATAGACCCAGACGGGAAAGGCAGGCAGTTTCAAGGAGACGTGCTCGGATTTCTCAATCGCTAGATTAGGTGGAGCCTGGTGTTCTTCCTGGCCGCCAAATGTGGAGGTTCCGCCGTCAATCCGGTTTTCCCACTGCCCTTTCGGAAGCTTGGCCAACGCCAGAGTCGACTTGTGGTGAAACCCTATGAGAATGAGTGCTTCGGGTCCCTGTTTGGCGCGGCGATGTATAATCAATAACTGACTTTTCGGATGAGTCCCAACTTGTACCCTGTCGCCTTTCGCTCCGGTACCAAGGGCCGGAATAGTCTTGCGCAATTGAATCAGGGCCCGGCACCACTTCACATGAGCCTGTTGTTGCCGATCTGTTTCCAGGCAGGGTCGAAGTTTGGAACGATCAAAGGTCTCTTGATCATAGGGGTCAGGGATGTCCGTCCACCCGAACGCGGCAAATTCCCTTTTTCGGCCTTGTCGAACGGCTTCAATGAGGGCAGGGTCTCCATGGTCGATAAAATACAGAAACGGAGCCGTTTCCCCATATTCTTCTCCCATAAATAAGAGAGGCAGGTAGGGTGAGAGGAGAACGGTGGCATTGGCGGCCTTAAGCGCGTCAAAACCTACCAACCCGCTGAGGCGGTCTCCCTGGGCTCGATTGCCAATTTGATCATGATTTTGAGCGCACACCACAATTTGTGCTGGGGCGCATTGTTTAAAGGAATTGCCATGTCGTCGACGTCGGTGGGAAGAAAATTGGCCGGTATAGACAACGCCTTCTCGTATGGCATTGGCCAGGTCTTTCAGCTGGCCAAAATCTTCATAATACCCGCTCCGTTCTTTCGTGAGTACGGAATGAAGGGCATGATGAAAGTCATCACTCCATTGCCCGTCCAACCCATACCCGCCTCTAGAGATGGGCGAAATAATGCGAGCATCATTGAGGTCGCTTTCGGCAATCACATGCACCTGGCGATTGAGCCGTTGTCCCTCCGCATGGACCGCTTCCCCGATATCCTGAAGTAGATGCTTGGCACTGAAGTCGAAGATGCCGTGAATCGCATCCAAGCGTAAGGCATCAATGTGATACTCATGAATCCAGTACACGGCATTGCTGATCACAAAATGTCTGACAGCATCGCTTTCAGGACCATCATAGTTGATGGCACTCCCCCAGGGAGTTCTGTAGATGTCAGTAAAATAGGGGCCAAAATCGCCGAGGTGGTTTCCTTCCGGACCCAGGTGGTTATAGACCACATCCATAATGACAGCGAGACCCGCTGCATGACAGGCATCCACGAATCGCTTGAGACCGTCCGGTCCTCCATAGTTGTGTTGCGGAGCAAATAGATAGACTCCATCGTATCCCCAATTTCTGGTCCCGGGGCATTGCGCCACAGGCATAAGTTCAATGGCGGTGATGCCAACCTCGTCACGTAAATAGGGCAGACGGCTGATCATGGCATCGAAGGTGCCTTCCGCCGTGAAGGTTCCGGTATGGAGCTCGTAAATGATGTAGCGTTCCAGCGGTATTCCACGCCATGGCCGATCCGTCCAGGAAAAAGCGTGAGGGTCGATAATTTCTGATGGGCCGGGCACTCCATCCGGTTGCGAGCGGGATGCCGGATCGGGTCGTTCAAGGGTTTGATCGATTAGATACTGGTAACGGGTGCCTGGAGAGATGTTCTGTACGGTCCCTGTCCAATATCCGGTCGTATCCTGGCTGAGTGGAAATGGTTCGCCAACACTTCCCCTGATCTTGACTGCCATCGAATGGGCATTTGGAGCCCATACCCGAAAATCCACGGAAGAGGCATTGCCGAAAGATGCGCCAAGTTCTAATCGCCAGGGTAAGTCATTCACAGTTCCCAAGGGTATTTTCTCCTGCCGGTGATTCTTTGATCGGCATTGCCGGCTGATCAACAATGATTGAAAGCTTAACAAATGCATGGAGGGCTGTATATGGAATGTCAGACGCGCGTGATCCCGTTTGCCCGGATTAAGGATTTTCTATATCATGACCTTCCGTTTTTACCGATAACTAGAACACCACATTCAGGAGAACGCTCTGTATGAATATTTGGCCAGGTCGATCATATCCGCTTGGTGCCACATGGGACGGGCAGGGAGTCAATTTCGCCTTGTTTTCCGAAAATGCGACCGGCGTGGATCTTTGTCTATTTGACGATGAACTCCAGGATCAGGAAACCCACCGGATTGCTCTTGAAGAACGAACCGATCAAGTCTGGCATGTGTATTTGCCTGAAGTGCGTCCTGGCCAGCTCTATGGATATCGAGTACATGGACCCTATGATCCGGAGGCAGGGCACCGGTTTAATGCTGCCAAGCTTCTGATCGATCCGTATGCTAAATCGTTAACAGGTGTCGTGCGATGGTCCGATTCCATGTTTGGCTATCGCCTTGGTGATCCCACCGGAGATCTGTCGTTTGACGATCGGAACAATGCTGCGAATGTTCCCAAAGGGGTCGTCGTCGACCAGGCGTTTAGCTGGAGGGGAGACCAACGGTTAAATATTCCCTGGGAACGGACGGTGATCTATGAAGTCCACGTCAAGGGAATGACGATGCGGCATCCTGATGTTCCTGATTCATTACGAGGGACGTATGCCGGTTTGGCGTCTCCGGCGATTATAGAATATTTGCAATCTCTCGGGATCACCGCAGTGGAATTGCTTCCGGTCCATCACTTTGTGAATGATTCCTATCTGGCAGAAAAGGGTCTCACCAATTACTGGGGGTACAACTCCATCGGGTATTTTGCACCGGATATCCGGTATTCAGCTTTCCCCGGTCGAGGCGAAAAGGTGTATGAGTTTAAATCGATGGTCAAAAAACTTCATAGCGCCGGAATCGAAGTCATCCTCGATGTGGTCTATAACCATACTGGAGAAGGCAGCCACTTAGGACCAACCCTATCATTCCGGGGGATTGATAATGTCTCCTATTATCGGGTGTCTCCGGAAAATCCACGCTATTACATGGATTATACCGGTTGTGGCAATACGCTGAATGTCCGGCATCCACGGACTTTACAATTGATTATGGACAGTTTGCGGTATTGGGTGAATGATATGCATGTGGATGGTTTCCGTTTTGATCTGGCATCCGCACTTGCCCGTGAATTGCATGATGTGGATCGACTCAGCGCCTTTTTCGACATCATTCACCAGGATCCTGTGTTGTCGCACGTGAAGCTGATTGCCGAACCGTGGGACCTGGGAGAAGGCGGGTATCAAGTGGGAAATTTTCCGCCGGGGTGGGCGGAGTGGAATGGGAGATACCGTGATTCGATACGCCAATATTGGAAAGGGGATGGTGGATTGCTCGGGGAAATTGCCCATCGCTGGTCCGGGAGCAGCGATCTCTATGGTGAAAGCGGCCGCCAACCCTATGCCAGTATTAACTTTGTGACGGCCCATGACGGATTTACTCTTCAGGATTTGGTGGCCTATGACCACAAGCATAATGAAGACAATCAGGAGGGGAATCGGGACGGGACCGACGACAATCAAAGTTGGAATTGTGGTGTGGAAGGTCCGACCGATGATCCCGCCATACAGGAATTGCGTGACCGGCAGATCCGGAATTTTTTCGCCACGTTGCTGTTATCGCAGGGGGTGCCGATGATCTGTGGCGGGGATGAATTAGGACGGACGCAACAGGGTAATAATAATGCCTATTGCCAGGATAACGAGTTGAGTTGGTTGAATTGGAACCTGACGCGCTCGCAACTCGGATTGCTGGAGTTTGTGAAGCTGCTCATTAGAATTAAAAAAACCCACCCGGTGTTTCAGCGCAGGAGGTTTTTCCAAGGGCGCCGGATGGAAGATTCAGAAGTGAAAGATATTTCCTGGTTCGGATCGCATGGAAAAGAAATGTCACATGAGGATTGGCAGATGGGACTCCGTACCTTAGGACTCCGGTTAGCGGGGGATGCCATTGTGGAGAAAGATAGTCAAGGTCGGCCGATCGTCGATGAGACGTTTCTGGTGTTATTAAATGCCCATCATGAGGACGTGGCCTTCATTCTTCCTGCCCATACGAAGTCGGTGCGTTGGGAACTGGTGTTTGATACGGCGTTCCCTCTTGATAAGAAAGGCCTTCAAGGTAAAAAGCTGCTGAAAGGGGGGCAGCCCTACAATCTCATTTCCCGAGGATTTGCCTTATTTCGATCCCCAAGCTCTGACAAACACCTATAATGCCAAAACTAGTATAGATACATTCTAGGGCAGCAGAGATCACTCCAGATGACAAACTGCTTGCCAGATGGGGGGAAATGGTTTAGGAGTTACACGCCCAGTTTGGCGAGACACTTGTCGGTAACATCAATATTATGCCGACAAATTTTTTGCTGCGTTCCACGATGCCGGAGACGGCATCTTTGGCATCGTCCGCAAATTCTCCTGCCCGTTCACTGGCATCTTCCATCATGTGCTTTAATTGACGACGGGTTCGGGAACCCGATTGAGGAGCCATCAACAGTCCCAAACCGGTACCGAGAATCACTCCGACCATTAATGACAGCCCCGCCAGCATGACATATCGTGTATCGCTATCCATGTGAAACTCCTTTGTTAAAAATTGACAGAAGAAAAATCCGTCGCGTTTATCAAATTGTTGTCCCGGAGAAACGTTATGAAGGGCGACGCTGGTGTAAAAGAATTTCTCGCTCCGCTTGGAGCCAATCTTCCCAATCACTTCCGTGTTGGCCTCCCCGTCGTTGATGGATTTCATAGGCGCGATGAGCGATACGTTCCCGCAACTCTTCGGATAAAGCCATAGAGGGACCCGGATAAGGAATATCGGGACGCTGGTTTTTTGACTTTGGCACTATGCCCGGTTTGGCCGTGGCCGATGTAACAGTTTTGCTTATGGTTTTTTTTGCCGGCTTGTTGGCCGGTTCCGCTTTTTTAGTGATAGGCGGTTTTTTCTTGGGCTGTTTGTTTTCTGGTGTTTTAGGGGGCATGCTTAGGTCCTGACCTCCTGTCTTAAATGAGATTTCGAGCACCCGTCAGTATGACGTATAAACCATTGTACTCGAAATGGTGGTACCCTTCCAAGAAGAAAGGGTTTGGGCAACAGGTCCTGGCTCTTTTCTGTCATCTGCCTCGCCGATCTTTCGGAAATATTGTGAAGGCGGTTCCTCCACTTCCTTCCTGGTGGTAAGTGTTGAAGGTCCACCGTCCTTTCATTCTGATGCTTCGAGCGCTCTGGCTGGCTGTCCAGACTCGAGGAGTGGCTGAAGGATCGCAGGCATTAGCCCTATGTATTGAACTCAGAAATCTTCGTTTTTGGATAGCCCGACCCCGGTATCGAATAGAGTTTCAGAAGGAGACGGGGACGGGTTTTTCGTGGTATCGGCCAAAAAGGGCGAAATTGGGGGTTATCTCAATAGCATGTAAGGTCATTCCGATGTCCTTTCCGATAGATTCGTTGCCGGTAATCCAACTCTGATCTACTAACGGAATCGTCCCAATGGCATCAAAGAGCATCATGCGGTCACCTCAAAGGGTCAACATGGAGGACTGGTTTTCAGAAGACACAAGATTGATCTTCGCTTACAATGGCGAGACGCGATGGAGAAATGGACCATGATGAATCGGAAAGTTTTGAGTCCGGGCATTTACCGTTAACCGGACTACACTTACCGCATTCTAACCAATGACAGGAAGTATGTGTGTCCGTTCCGCCAGCAGAAAAACGCATGATAAGCCTTAATGGTTCATCTGGAATGAGTGTTAGGGAGTCCCAACACCCACACCGAAAAGAAACAAATCCATTGTTCAACCGACTCCTATGAAACCCGATCAAGATTCGCAGGACGCGATTTGGCAGTTAGGTCAACAGTATGGCATTGAACCTGTCTACCATGATGGATTAGGCGTGGTGCGACAAATTGACATCCCTCATCTTCAGCAAGTCCTGGCTAGTATGGGAGTGAAGGCCTCCTCAATGGAGGAAATCCGTGATTCCCTTTCAGACGTTGTCAATCAACAATGGCTACAGGTCATTGATAGGGTTGTGGTGTTCTATCCGTCTGATTCCCGCTACAAATTTACCCTGTCTCTTCCTCTTGGGGATGTCGGGTTGGAAAAGGTTTCCCTGAATGTGCGGGTGACGGATGAGAAGGGAGCCTGTCGGCAATTATTCATACCAGGGTCTAGCGGTGAGGTTTCTGCCGAAAAAACGATCCATGGCCTCAAGTACGTGCAAGCGCATTTCCCTTTTACGGGAAAATGGTCACTGGGCTATTTCCGTCTTTCAGTCCAGGCGACGATTCATCCGGAACGAACGGTGGAGGGAAATGCCCTGCTCATTGTGGCACCCCGGAAATGTTATCTTCCTTCTTCTCCCAAACGGGCTTGGGGGATTTCGCTTCAACTGTATGGATTACGATCAAAAAAGAATTGGGGAATTGGTGACTTTCGAGATTTAGGGGATGTCATGAGAGTGGCGGGTACTCGTTGGGGAGCTGCCACCATAGGAGTCAACCCTCTCCACATCCCGGCGGCAGGATTATCGAGCCCGTATTCTCCATCCAGCCGGCTCTTTTGGAACCCTGTGTATCTGAATGTGGAGGGTATCGATGAGTGGCGGTCCTCGTCGGTCCTTCGTCGGAAAGCCAACAGTGCAAAATTTCAGCAGACCCTCAAACAGCTTCGGAACAGTCCACTGGTCGACTATGAAACAGTGGGAAGGGTGAAAAGGGAATTATTCGAGGAATTATTTCGAGTCTTTAGACGACAACATCTTCAAAAGAAAAAGGCCTCGGCACGGGGAAAGGCTTTTACTCGTTTTGTCTCTCACCACCAACTTCATTTGACGGAGTTTTGCACATTTCAGAGTTTGACGGAACGGTTTGGGACTTGGGTATGGCGCACCTGGCCGAAAGAATTTCAGCATCCCCGGTCAAGCGATGTCGAAGCCTTTCGTCGGTCCCACACCGCTCGAATACAGTTTTACCAATATGTTCAATGGTTGTGTGAGTTGCAATTACAGAAACTGGATCAATTAGCCAAAAAAAAATCTTTATTACTTCGGTTATATCATGACTTGCCTGTCGGCATTCATCCCGATGGAGCCGATGCCTGGATTTTTCAGGATCAAATCGCGTCAGAAATCACGGTTGGAGCTCCTCCAGACTCGTTTAACCTCAACGGGCAAAGTTGGGGCCTGGCAATTCCTAATCCCGTTCGATTGAGGGAAGAAGGCTATCGATTTCTTCGCAAAACCTTACAACAAAACATGCGACATGGGGGTGTTCTCCGTATCGATCATGCCTTGGGCCTGTTTCGGATGTTCTGGATACCTCGAGGGGGAACAGGGAAGGATGGAGTCTATGTCCGGACCTATGTGGATGAGGTGTTGGCCGTCCTGGCTTTAGAAAGTGTGCGGCGGAAGGTCATGGTCGTCGGAGAAGATCTTAGGCACCGTGACACCCGCTATACGGCAAAAGTTGGATGCTGCCGGACTTCTTTCTTATCGGCTTCTATTTTTTGAACGAGAAGAGAAAGGGGCGATGAAGCAGCCCGATGCCTATCCGGAGCAGGCTCTTGTTGCCGCGACGACGCATGACCTGCCTACGTTGAAGGGTTTTTGGATGGGGCGGGACATCACCATTAAAGAGAAAGCGGGTTTATATCCCCGGAAAGAAGACATTGATCAGGATTGGCGTATGCGTGCTGAAGATCGGCGTCGGTTATGGGAGGCGTTACGACTGGAGGGTCTGTCTCCGACTGATGATATGCCCTTAAGGGTTTCACATGACATGCTTCAGGCGATTTACCGGTATTTAGCTCGAACTCCCTCGCGCTTGTTAATGGTGCAACTTGAAGATCTACTGGCGGAACTCGATACACCCAATCTTCCTGGAGCGCTCGAATCCGTCTATCCGTCCTGGCGCGTGCGGGTCAGCCGAGAGCTGAATGACTGGCTAAGCGATTCTGCCATCCGGCGTTTTGCCCACGCTATTCTCCGTGAGCGCCGGAGAGGAGGAACAATTTTTGGGAAACGCCAGGCATCGGGCTCGTCAGGCTCCCCCTGATAGGGTCGGAGAGAACTTTGTGTGCCGGGTTTGAAAAAATCAGGAAAGAAGCCGGTCTTTTTGTTGCGCCATTTCCAATGGAATACGTATGATGAACGGTTGTCATTCCCATGAGCCTATCGGGTCGGATTGGCAATAATATAAGTTTCCTCTGAATAGAACAGGACGAGAGGAAGATCTTTCACATGCAAGAAAAAAAATTGACCATGGCCGGGTGGGTGGACGGCTTAGCCGAGGCAGTGACCGCGAGCCTGTCCCAAATCATTGCCTATCTGCCGACAGTTATTCTGGCGCTGATGCTGCTGGGCCTTGGCTATGTGCTCGCCCGGGTCGTGTCTTTCGTTGTGACCCGTTTGTTGCAATTGATGGGATTTGACCGATTGCTCAGTCGAACGGCTGTTCAAACTCTGCTGGAGCGATCGGGGACCAAACAGAAACTTTCTGAAATCCTGGGCCTGATCGGCTTTTGGATAATATTTCTGGTCTTTCTTATTAAAGCCTCTGACACCCTGAGCCTGACCATGGTATCGGATGCGTTAACCAGTATTGCGTATTATATCCCGAAAATCGGGATTGCGGTGTTGGTCCTGATCCTGGGCTTGATCGCCGCCAACTTCGTTCGTGAGCTGATTACCATGACCTGTAGTTCCGCGGGGATTACCCACGGAACGATGGTGGCTCAGGCTGTCTATGTGGCTGTGGTGCTGTTGATCGTCGTGACAGCCATTGATGCGCTCGGGATAAATACGGAATTATTGAATAATACCATTGTGATTTTATTAGCCGGTTTGATCGGTGGTGCAGCCCTCTCATTTGGCTTAGGGTCAAGAACAGCCGTGGCGAACCTCATCGCGGCCCATTATCTGGGGTCAGTCGTGCGGGTCGGGATGACGGTAAAAATTGGCGAGAATCAGGGAACCGTGGTGGCGGTCACTCCCATCTCGGTGGTGATGGAAACCCGAGAAGGCCGCGTTATCGTTCCGGCTACCCAGTTTACTGAATCGACAGCCGTCATCACCCATCCTGAGCATTAGTCTATGGAACTCGAACATCGGCTTACTCTTGGCTATTTACAGGCCCATCCGGTGGAAGCCGCTCGACATTTAGAGTCGCTCGATCCACATGAATCGGCCTCGCTCCTGGAGGCCTTGCCCGGCGATGAAATCGCGGGTGTCCTAGAGCATTGTCTGCCGGTGTCCGCTGCAAAAATCATCCAAGAGTTTCCGAAAGAACTTGGGGCAGAAGTGTTAAGTAGCCTGAACGCCACATCCGCCATCGGGGTGCTTCGGCAATTTGAGGAACCTGTTCGCCAAGAGGTGCTGGATCGAGTTGGATGATCCGATGGGAGCCACTCTTCGCCGTGCCTTGCGATATTCACCCAATACGGCGGGAAGTTTAGCGGATCCTCAGGTGTTCACCCTGCCTCCCGATATTGCCGTGGAAGAAGCCATAGACCGGATTCGCACCTATGGACAAAAAGCCATGTATTATGTCTACGTCATTGACCGTGATAGCAAATTGGAAGGTGTCGTCACATTGAGGCAATTGCTCACTGATACCTCCGATCATTTGGTCGGGACACTGATGGAGAGCCAGATCACCACCTTGTCGGCAGAAGCCAATCTGGAAGAGATTCTCAAACATCCGGAGTGGAGCCGGTTTCATACGTTACCGGTGGTGGACCGATGGGGGACATTTTTTGGTGCCTTGCGATATCGGATGTTACGCCGGATTGAGAAAGATGTCGGAGGCAAGGCGCCGTTGGGGTCGGTGAGTGATTCGCTCATGCAACTTTGGGAAGCCTATTCGTTAACAGGCATTCGTCTCATGACGGATGTGGCTCAAACCCTACAAGAACGGAACAAGATTCGATGAGTGATTCGTCAACAATCCAGCGGAGCACGAAGGTTCGAGGCGGAGGCCATCTTCTGAACGAAGCATTTTTTCAGAAGCATCATGAGGAAGCCGCCCGCATTTTGGAATCGTATCCCGTGGACGATATTCTGAGGGTCTTGCAAGGCACCAGTGCGAAAAATGCTGCGAATTTACTGACGAGTATCACTCCTCCTGTCGCGGCGGAAACATTGACGATCATGCCCACGGATGTGCTGAAACAAGTCGTGCCGCATCTGTCGCCTTCACTGGCGGCCTCCTTGTTTCAACGGTTGGACGACGATCTTCAACGGGCGATTCTCTTCAGAGTTCCTGAACGGTATGCCCAGGAAATCCGGTCATACATGACCTATCCGCCGGAGTCGGTGGGACGTATTATGGATCCTAAATTTTTTGTATTGCAGGAAGAACACACGGTCCGGGAGGCCATGGTACAGGTGCGGACCCGGGCGCAAAAGGATGTCCATGATGTGTACGTCATTGATCGAGCCCAGAAGCTTGTGGGGCGCATTTCCGTTCGGGATTTGTTGTTAGTGGACCCTGATGAAAAATTGCAATCGGTGATGGTTCAGGATCTCCCGACCATCCATCCTTTGGAGTCTCGGGAAGAAATTGTCGAACTCTTTGGTGAACGGCATTTTTTCACGATCCCCGTTGTGGATTTGGACCAACGCCTTCTCGGAGTCGTTCGGAACGAAGATATTATCAAAGCCAGTCAGGAGGATGCGAGTGCCGACTTGCTCACGATGGTGGGAGCGAATAAAGATGAGCGTGCGCTTTCCCCTGTATGGTTTTCGGTCCGAAAACGATTACCCTGGTTGCAACTCAACCTGTTAACGGCGTTTCTGGCCGCGTCTGTGGTGGGTATGTTTGAAAGTACTATTGCGCAATTTACCGCTCTGGCCGTCTTACTGCCGGTTGTCGCCGGGCAATCAGGCAATACCGGCGCGCAATCCCTTGCCGTGGTTATTCGTGGGCTAGCCTTGCGGGATATTCGACCATCCCAATGGTTCCGGGTCAGCTGGGAAACAAGTCTATGTGGCGTTTTTAAATGGACTGGCCGTCTCGGCCGCAGCCAGTCTTGCTGTGGGAATATGGAGCCGGTCGTTGGGATTGACGTTTCATCATCGGATTGTCCATGATTCTCTCGATGGTGATTGCGGGCTTGTCCGGCGCCATCATTCCACTCGCCTTAAAAGCCATGAAACAGGATCCGGCGCAATCGTCCTCCATTCTTCTCACCACGGTGACCGATGTGGTCGGATTTTTCAGTTTTTTAGGCCTTGCCACCCTGTTTTCGGGTTTATTGAAAGCTTGACCCTTGAAGTTTCCGGGTTGCATCGTCCCTTCGTATTCCCTCCCGCCTGCGTTCTCTTAGTACTGAAGATGTTTGATGACGAATTTTCTGGTTGCCTCTCTTTAAAAAGGTAGGGTAGTATCGGGTTTCATTTCTGTCATTCAGGATTAGGAGGCATCATGGAACTATAGACGTCGTCTAAAACGGATCGGGTCGGGACGTTGGATCGAGATATCAATCGGCTACGCCAACAGTTGGACATTGTAAAAAAATATTTGATCGACGAACCAACTGCGGCATCCTTAAACGAATTTGATTCGGACACAGAAGATATTCTGGCAGATGCGTTCGGAAGTTCTTCCCCGCTTTTAGATACGTATGAATATGCCCAATTAGGGGAAGCTGCGGGGCTGATGAATCTTCCCGAAGGTGCACCGGAAGAAAGTGCCACCCACCAATCACAGCGGGATACGATCCGGCAACGTCAGCGAGTGCTGGAAAGCGGCATTGCCGATCTGGAAGCGAGGCGTGCCTCCGCTCTCTCAGGAATCCAAGAAACCGAAAGCGTCCGGTCCGAAAGTCTCCGACTATATGGCGAAATCCGTTCGATCGGTGCCGCTAGAGGCCACCTTGCGTGAAGTGGGGCAATGTCTGCAGAAGTGGAAGATCGGTTCGGTGTTGGTCCAAAGCGGGGATGAGTTCCTGGGGTATATCACGGAAACAGAATTGACTCGTGAAGTTGTCGCATCCGGGACGGATCCGGTCACGACCACAGTGAAAACCTGTATGCGAGAACCGTTGGTAACCATTGAGACGAGTGATTCGATTGTTGAAGCGGTGCGCCTCATGAAAGAAAAGGGCACCCGGCATCTTGCTGTGACGGAAAGCGAACGGATCGTGGGTATTGTCTCTGTTTCGGATATCCTCCGGTATTATTCCGGTGTGGTGTAGGGTTTGTCATCCTGTAGACGATAGCTCTTCTCTTACCTCCGAGCAGACAAGTTCTGTTTCTCGAGGGATCACTTTTTTCTCCTATGCCCGGATGTCTTTCTCGGGTCGGGAGCCCTTCCCCTCATTCGATGAAATTCTCCAGTCGGCAATTGAATGAGGAATTTTCCGGCTGAGGTGCTCTGGTAGTCTTTGGTATTTTGGAAACACCCTGGGAAGAGGTTTACCCCTATTGAGGGTTGGTGCATGGCATCAGTTCATTCAACTGAATCGCAAGGGTCTAAAAGGAATGGAATGTAGTTGGTGGGGCGAATAGTCGAAGATACGCAACAGGGACAATTAGGATGATCGTGGCTATTGAAAAGCAGATAGAGTGTATGCGTCATTGTCCGTGGCCTGTCGGGCTCTTCATCTTGCCACTGGCGACTTGTATCGGGTTGGTGAGTGCTTTTACGACCATTGTCGGAATGGAAGGGAATCATGGATGGGCAAGGGAAAGTGCTGAATTAGCCGAAGAACATAGGCCAATAACGAGTGCGGCATCAGGCGGATTTGCGGAAATTTCTAAGGCGGTCACTCCGGCTGTTGTCAACATCACGGCTATCGTGGATGTGTACGACTCCAGGGGAGGGGGCCTTCCCAAACCCTTTGGAAATTTTGGCGGAATCCCTAAGCCTCCTAATAATTCCAAACGTCAAATGGGATCAGGATCAGGGGTCATTATCTCTCCTGACGGATATATTGTGACCAATAACCATGTGGTTGCGGAAAGCCGTGATCTCCTGGTTATTCTTCCCGATTCCCGCGAATTTCCAGCCAAGGTAGTCGGTGCGGATCCCGAAACTGATTTGGCGGTTCTTAAAATTCAGGCTGAGGATCTTCCAGTGATCCCCTGGGGCAATTCCTCCTCTTTAGCGGTTGGCCAATATGTACTCGCGATTGGCAACCCGTTTGGACTGACTTCTACGGTGACGCTCGGTATCGTGAGTGCTCTCGATCGAGGGGGTATGGGGTTAGCCCGATTTGAAGATTTTATTCAGACCGATGCGGCGATTAACCCTGGTAATTCAGGCGGGGCGTTGGTGAACGTACACGGAGAGTTAGTGGGCATCAATACCGCAATTGTTTCCCAAAGTGGCGGATATCAGGGAGTGGGTTTTGCTGTACCGTCTTCATTGGCCAAACCTGTATTAGAGGAATTGATCCAAAAGGGAAAGATTGTGAGGGGGTATTTAGGGTTGGGGGTGCAAGAAATGACGACTGAGCTTGCTCCGTGGTTTGGACTGAAAGGTGGTGATGGGGCCTTAGTGACAGATGTGGTCCCTGGGGCGCCAGCCGATAAAGCAGGAATACGTCGGGGAGATGTGATTCTGCAGTACCAAGGGAAACCAGTGAAAGATGGACGAATGTTGCTGGAGCATGTGACCCGTGCCCCCATTGGGCAACAGATTGAATTGGGTATGATCGAGAGCGGGAAAGAACGCAAAGTGAAGGCAATTATCGGTGAACAACCACCGGTCCCTCCCTCACAGCGTATCCGAACCACTCGATTAGAACAACCTCTGGCCGGAGTTGAAGTGGCCGATATTGATGAGGCGGCCACTCAGGAATATGGGCTGAATCCCGGATCCAAAGGGGCATTCGTCTCATTCGTGGAGGAAGGCTGCGCCGCCGAACTGGCCGGGATTATGGAAGGAGATATCATTATTGAATTGAATAAGCATTCCGTTCAATCCGTGAGTGAGTACTCCCTGTGGTCTCAACGGCTCAAAAAAGACAAGGCGGTGCTGGTCGTGCTTATCCGGGCGTCACGTCATTTGTATGTGTTGGTGAAATCTTCTTAACGAAGCTACAAACGATGTTGAGACATGCTGCTGAAATTTCCAATGCCACCGGACACTTCACAAACCCCGTTCATTTTTTATTGAATCGGCTCCTCATTAGAGGACTTTTCCTAACAGGCATCGGTAAGTGTGAGCACATTTTTCAAGACATCAAGAGGGAATTTCGCGAGTCCCAAGATGCCTCCCGTCAAAGATTAAAGAGGAAGATAGGTCACTTGAGGGTCTGTTTTTCGTGGACCCTCCAATTCAAACAGGGCAATCGTTAATTCTTTCGCTCTCCTTCCATCAATCAGGGTCCCGAACAGCGGGATACTTTTCAGAAACGAGGAATAGGCTCCGAACAGACTGACCGTCACGATGGCATCAAACCCATCAGTGGGGATGTCAAAGGTTCCGGCGGCGGGTCAATGTCATCACAGGGCTTTTCAAGACCTAATCCTTTGTGGATAAAAGTCCATTCTCCACAACAAATGTGCCAGTCAACCGGTGGACCGGAAATCCGCTTTCTAAAATATTGATTTTACCCAGCAGGCCAACCGGAAAGTGATTGTGGATGGGGCACGACAGTGCTCGGCTACGATTGGCAGGAAAACATACCTCGTTTTTTTGAAAATTTAAGAAGATGACCTGAAAAATACCGGTAGAAAATGACAATATTCTTTTAAAATGGAGCGATCAGATCCGTATATTCGAAATCAAAGAAAAACAGAACGGTATATTCGTTGAAGTAGGTAGACCCTTGAAACCAGGGAGTAGAGCGAACAAATTGGCCTGTCGCCGTTTCATAAATATCCAGGCGGAAACGGGTATATCCTGACATTTTTTGAGTAACGTATATCGCCATCTCGGGTATTGCAACTGGGATGACGGTACTTTGTATTTGAGGTATACCAAACAGGGAGGTCCTTTGCTCTGTTCCAAATGCCTGAACAATGATGTGGATCCGATACTTTGCTTTTGTGGAATCCAAGGCAATCTTCAACCCTCTTTCTCCCAACCAACCCCCAATCGCACCCTTAAAAAACTGTTGTGCAACGGCCAATCCTTGTTCAACAGTCAATGCAGAGATGTCGAGACTCACTGTTTCTCCGGAGGTTAAGGGAAAGGGTATGGTGTTTTCTCCATGCAGGCTGCGCTCCAACGCCTGAGCCATGAGGAATTGCTGGACTGCAGTCGGCGATGCGGGCACGGGTATCATATTCATAGCGCCGCAGCCGGTCAGCATTCCCAATAACAAGAGAACTTGTAAAATTACGATAATGGACCAATTCAACTGACGTACTCCGGTTATCCAAACCACTTTTACCTCTTTTTTTTGATGGGGAATATACATGAGTCGACTTCAGGGAAAACAGGCGTTCGATACTGCCTCATTAGTCTAGGGGACAGATCCTGTATGTGTTAAGCCGGTTTCCTGCGTGGATTCAGATTGAATGGACGAATTCGGAGGTGCGGCAATGGCAGGGGTCATGTCCGTCTGTTTGGTGACCCGAAGCAACGGGGGGTTGTTAACAAAAGGTTCATATTACCTCACGTCTAATGTTACCAGATCACGCTCTTTAATGAGGAGGTCAATTTCCTGAACCTGTTGTTGAAAGGTCGCTAAAATGGTCCCGTCTTGGGTGGTAACGCTGATGAGTAATCGATCCTGTTGGCGTTGCTTGTGGATTACCGACCCTTCAAAAGGCTGAATCGTTTTCTTTAAAAAGATTGGTACATACGGATCAATATAACGAGATGCCTGTATCGGACCGCTTAACCCGAGTCCCAATCCTAGAATAAAGACGGTCGTCGGGATGACCCATGGTTTCATGGTTTAGGGTCCGTGAACGGGGGTTTCTGTTCCGATAGAGAAGGTTTCTGTTGCCCACGAATACAAGGTTCCAGACGACTGATGGCATCGGCGGTCATCTGAGGTCTTCCATTTGTTTGTCGCCGGAGTCGATAAATCCCGCCGGTTCGTTGAAAAGCCAAGATCGCAAACATTAACCCCCAGGAGGGCGATCAGTAGGTCAACACATCTATTAGTATTTTTTTTTGCTTCAAAGTATTCTTTTAAGACACCATTAAGAAAGAAGTAGACTATAACGAACCCACATTTCCTACTCCTGATTGTGTCACATTAGGTGCGTTCAGGGTAAGGTTCAGTTGTCTGGTTGCTCATGATTGGGCTCATTTCCAGGATTTTTCATGGGAAAGAAGATCTTCCTTGCGAGACTTCGATGACGCGAAAATTCAGGTGAACAATCCGCTATTGTGAGAATATGCAAATCCCCTCTGACTGAACTTCCCGTTACAGGCTTGTGAAATATGAGGATAGCTGCCCGTCGTCCAATTCTCAAAGAAATCATATAAAGGGTCGCATTAAGATTAATGAAAATTAATGCCTCTTTAATCTCCATTTTAATCTTGATGGATAAGATATGGGTACCAAAAGTCTCAGAGTTGGATTTCTTATTATCAAGGAGGACTGTTCATGGAGACCCCAAAAAAATTCAGTTCTCGTCGTTGGCCTTTTCAAAGGCTTTCTTCATTTTTGACCCATATGAGCCATATGACTGTTAAGAAGGCGGGTCTGGCAGGCATCAGTTTCCTGGCTGGAATCCTGCTGCTCGGTTCGTGGAACATGCCGTTTCATTCTCAAGCAGAGATTTCCCAGCCCGCAATGACTGCCTCGTCGGGATCCCCACCTAATATGGAGAAGGGAGGATTTGCTGACATTGCTCAGGCGGTGACACCAGCGGTGGTGAATATTACCGTTCGAAAAGAGGCTCCAGGTCCTATGTCGGGATTCCCATCCGATCCATTGAGAGAGTTTTTCGGTCAACCAGGAATGCCGGAGATGCCCGGAATGCCGAACAGGCCCGGTACTCCCCCTGCCCCGGAGGGCCATGGCGCCGGGTCTGGTGTGATTATCTCCAGTGACGGGTATGTGCTGACAAATGACCATGTGGTTGATGGTGCCAAGGAAATTACGGTGACCCTTCCGGACAAGCGGGAGTTTGCCGGAAAAGTGATCGGCCTTGATCCTCAAACAGACTTAGCCGTCGTGAAAATTGATGCCAAAGACCTTCCGTATGTTCCCTGGGGAAATTCCGGCAATCTTCGTGTGGGAGAATACGTTCTGGCGGTAGGCAATCCCTTCGGATTGAATTCTACTGTCACCCTGGGCATTGTGAGTGCCTTGGGTCGTGGAGGAATGGGCATTACCCAATATGAGGATTTTATTCAAACCGATGCGGCCATCAATCCGGGCAATTCGGGCGGCGCCTTGGTCAATACCCGTGGTGAACTTGTTGGAATAAATACCGCCATCTTTTCGCAATCCGGCGGGTATCAGGGTGTGGGTTTTGCGGTTCCCACCAATCTGGCTAAACCCGTGTACGATAGTTTAATCAGCACGGGCAAGATTGTTCGTGGGTTTCTGGGAGTCGGCATACAAGAAGTGACGACCGATCTGGCCCGATCTTTTCAATTGGACCAGAACAAAGGCGCTCTTGTCACGAATGTCGTCACGGGGAGTCCGGCGGATGAAGCAGGTCTCCAACGCGGAGATGTGGTTGTAGAATTTCAGGGTAAACCGGTGTTGGATCCGCGGAGCCTTCAACATCAGGTCATACGGACCAAAGTTGGATCGGAAGTGAACATGGTGGTGATGCGAGATGGGCACAAAAAATCAGTGAAAGCGTTGATTCGCGAACAGAACAATCCCACCCAAGTGGCCCAGACCGGTTCCGTTGAGAAAGAAGGACCGTTAGCCGGAGTGGCCGTCCAAAATTTGGATCGTGGCATCGCACAGCGATTGGGATTGGAAAAGGATGTCAATGGGGTCGTGGTCATGGAAGTTTCCCCTGGTAGCTATGCGGCGCGGGCCGGTCTGGTTCAGGGGGACGTGATCAGTGAAATCGATCGGCATCCGGTTCGCTCCGAAGAGGATTTCGTCAAGGTGGTTTCCCACTTGAAAGACAATTCCTCCGCTTTGATCTTTATCCACCGTGGCAAAGGGGCGTTGTACTTGACGATCAAAATTTAATTCACCGGTCATCGTGCATGACGTGACGGGATACTCTTCCTCTGGAGTTCATCCGGAGAGAAAGGGTATCCCGTTTTTTTTATTACTCCTTGGGGGCGAGAGAGTATGGTTGGCTGGAAAACGGGATTTCATTCATGTTTATTCAGAAGGGCAAGTTCTTCGGAAACGGTCAGAAGGTCTTCTCCTGATTCCGGATCGGGTGGTCGTTTGAAAAATGAGAGACGGATCGAAAGATGATAGAAAATGGGCACCACGAATAAAATCAGAAACGCCGCCGTCAACATGCCCCCGTACCACGCGGGCTAACGGCTTTTGCGCTTCGGAACCGATCCCACTGGCGAGGGCCGCAGGGACCAGCCCCAGTGCCGCTCCAATGGTCGCCATCAGGACTGGCCGAAGCTGCATTTCGGCACCGGTGATGATCGCCTCCAGCGAGGGAGTCCCTTTTTGTTCCAGCTCACGGATGCTGGACACAATAAGCACGCCTCCTAGATGGCGATTCCTAAAGTCGAAATGAAACCCACCGCTGCTGAAATAGTTGCCTGAGTGAGAGGAACGCCGAGAGGCAGCCCCTTTTTTAATGAGAAAATGAAGAACACTCAGAGTTTTTCAGGTCCAGGTTACTTCCCGATTAAGGGGTTTGGGGGATGGTCTCCATTTGGAAGTATGTCATTCCCTACCAATAGTTGCAGGGACTGACTCCACAAGGCGGGAAGTAACGCGTAGAGAGATAGTTCACCCTTACATGAAATAGTCGAAATCACTTTCCCGGCGGATCCAGCGGCGGATGGCGAAAATGGCGGCCGGCTCCTGGTTGGGGTCCAAGCGAATGGTGTAGTCCTGCCCCACGATTTGATGGTGGTAATCCTGAATCAGTTCATGCATTTGATATGTGTCCTGTTCGCCAATCCCGCAGTCTTCAATCGGAATTCGCAGGTGAGCCTCATGGACGGTATAGGGATCCATGTTGATCACGAACAAGAGCATGTTGGTCTTGTCGGCATTCATTTTTCCATAAAAGAGAATGTGGTCGTTGTCGGATTGGTAAAACCGCAGATTGGTGAACGTATGTAACGCGGGATAGTCACGTCGGATCTGATTGATGCGGGTGATATAGTCGCGGATGTTTCCAGGACGATCCCAATCCCAATGCCGGATTTCATATTTTTCCGAATCCTGGTATTCCTCGGTTCCGGGAATCGCACGATTCTCGCACAGTTCGTAGCTATTGTAGATTCCGTAGGTCGGGGAGAGCGTGGCGGCCAGCACGAGCCGGAATTTAAAGGCCGGGCGACCTCCCTGTTGGAGAATTTCCGGCAGGATGTCCGGCGTGTTCGCGAAAAAATTTGGCCGGAAATAGTCTTGCATTTGAGTCTGAGTTAAATCGGTGAGATATTCGGTCATTTCTCCCTTGGAGTTTCGCCACGTAAAATATGTGTACGACTGGGTATACCCGGCTTTCGCCAGCACTCGCATCATTTTCGGACGGGTGAAGGCTTCCGCGAGAAACAGCACATCCGGATGTTCCTGTTGGATTTCCCGAATGAGCCATTCCCAAAAGATAACGGGTTTGGTGTGCGGATTATCCACTCGAAAAATTTTGACGCCATGCTCGATCCAAAAGAGGATGACCCGCTTCATTTCCTGCCAGATGCCCTGCCAGGCTTCAGAATAGAAATCAAATCCGTAAATGTCTTCATATTTTTTGGGAGGGTTCTCGGCATACTTGATCGTCCCGTCCGGACGTTGTTTGAACCATTCCGGGTGTTGCGTGACATAGGGATGATCCGGCGTGGCATTGATGGCGAAATCCAACGCGACTTCCATGCCATGGTCTCTGACGGCTTGCTGAAAATGGTCAAAGTCTTTCATCGTGCCGAGAGCCGGTTCGACGGCATCATGGCCTCCATGTCGGCTTCCGATAGCCCACGGACTTCCCGGATCGCCCGGTTTGGCCTTCAAGCTGTTGTTGGGGCCTTTTCGATTGGTCTCCCCGATAGGATGAATCGGGGTGAGATAGAGGACATCGAATCCCATATCCCGAATGGCTGGCAGGCGTTGTTCGCAATCTTTAAACGTGCCCCCTTTTCCGGGCACGGTCCCTTCCGATCGAGGAAAAATTTCATACCACGCGCCATAACGGGCCCGCTCACGGTCCACGATCACTTCCAGCTCTTTCTCATAGGTGGACCAGGCAGCCCGGTGTTCGTGCCGGCCGACCAGCGCCGTCACAATAGGGTCTAGGGCGATGGAGATCCGGCCTTCCTGGTCGGAAGCGGACTTCCATCTCTCCAGCCAGAGTTTCAGCTCGGATTTATCGGGGCCCTTCGCTCTAGCCATGGTCTCTTTGACGTGCATCTCTCCTTCCAGGAGTTCGCTCGAAAGGTCCGGAAGCACTCCATGTTTCTTGGTGAGTTCAATCTTCCAGGTTTCGAAGCTTTTGACATAGGCTCCCACTGAATACAAATAGCGGGTGTTTTCCGAGAGGGGAAATGATCCGGCCCACCGGTCATTATCGACATGATGCATGGGGGTTTCCGACCATTCTTTGTGGCCCGGCATTTTGTAACGAAGCACGGCGCCGATGGTGTCGTGGCCTTCCTTGAAAATGTCGGCCGTGACGTCCAGCTTCTCCCCGACGATCCGTTTGATCGGATAGCGCCCGCCATCCAGTTCCGGCTCGACATGTTCAATAATCAGGGTTTGTAACGTTTTGGGCATGTTGGGCATGAGGCACTCCTTCGTGTTGGGCTCTTCGGATATTCGGGGAGACCACGGCTCTCTCGATCATCTGTAATGCAGGCATGTTCCGGGTCAGATCACCTCATCCGAAAGATCATTCAACTTCTAAAATTTGCATAATGCCGTCCAGGGGAATACGCACCCAGTCCGGACGATTATTGAGTTCATAACCAAGTTCATAGATCGCTTTTTGAAGTAAATACCCATTCAACAAAATTTGAAGGTCGTCAAATGACGGGGGCAGAATGTCCCGGACTTCTTTGATGGAAAGGTATGCCTTGAGGTAGCTGACGCTCACCCATATTTGCCAAAATCGTGACCAGGGTTCGAGTAAGGCAAAGTCTTCCGGCCGGACGCCTACGACCAAGCCGATAGAGGAGGCATGCGCCGCGTAATGAAAGGATCGCAACATCCCTGCCACGTCACGTAGTGGGGATTCCTTGAGTCGTCTGACATTCAACGGCCTGGCCGGTTCGCCTTCAAAATCAATGATGATAAAATCTTTTCCGGTATACAGCACCTGACCGAGATGGTAGTCGCCATGACATCGAATGCGGGCGCAGGTGAGTTTCCGATCCCGTATTGTTAAGAGGCGTTTGCGGAGGCGGCCTTCTCCTTCCAGCACTTGTTTCGCCAGGGTTTGGACAGGTTCCTGGAGTCCTTTGACCTGGGAGCGAAGAAGCGGAACATTCATATTGAGCGTTCCCAGCATGCTTTGATAGAAGCCCTCGCCGGTAAAAATCCGTAAACGGTTCAGGCGCAAACTCCGGGACTTCGGAATCGGAGGCGAGCGCGGCGTGCAGTTCTCCCGTTCGAAGACCCAACAACCGGGCTTCCTCCAAATAGGGGCCGATCCATTCGCGGGCGCTGCTTGGAATCTCCTCGCCTACTAAGGACATCAGAGATTTATGAGGAATGGACGAGGTGGTGATCGCCGTGGGGTGAGTGAGGGCTTCTTCCAGGTATCGACTCAGTTCATCCAGAGTGTATTTCCAGGCATCGCCTTCGTTTTGAATAAATTGTTGCAAAATGCCCAAGGTCAGGAGTTCTCCGTTGTCCCGTTGATATTCAATCGCTCCGGCTAAGGGCGCGATATGCGGAAAACCTTTACTCGGTTAAAAACCGTCCGATTTCAAAATCGGGATTGATGCCGACTTCCGCCCGTCGGTAGAGCTTGAGGATGAATTGATGTCCGAACAACACAGAGGAATTGCTTTGTTCTCCTTTGAGCAGGGTGGGTTCCAGGGTGGGGACCTCTTTCTGAAGCTGCCGTCGGAATATTTTCATGGCTTGGGTGACCAGATCGCCTGCCGGACCATTAAACCGGCGGTTTCGGGAAATACTGTCCAAAAGTAGTTTTTGAAATTCCCGATCCCACATCGCATCGATGAGCAGGCCCTCCTGCTCGCTGTCCTTCATTTTGACTCGCACGCGCGCAATGGCTGCCGGAGAATCCAGCAAGTGGGAGCCATGCGATCGGCCGGGAGATACCGCAAGGGGAGGAGGTACGTCTCCGGTTCTCCCTCGGTGTATTCCACACGGATTAAGGCGAGGACGGCTAAGGGATCCTCTTGAGGAAGAGGAATCACTTCCGTGATTTCCACCAATTGCATGATGCGGGCTTTGCCGCCAAACCACCGTCGGCCTTGCAGATACTGCGGGAGGATATTTTCCAGTTTGACCTTTTCCCGTTTTTGGATGAGGTGATCCCAGTCTTTGGCGATGGTGATGGTGGGTAATTCTATGTTCCGGCTTTCCCGGAGATTCGGGTTTTCCCTGATTCCACCGGTTCCAGCACAAACCAGTAACCGGCATGCCCGCTCAGCGTTAACAGATACGGCAAATCGCCGATGGCCGGGAATTTACTCCGTCCGAACAACGTCAAAGGACGGCGTCCTTTAAATTCCGCGAGGTCAAGTTCGACCCATTGCGGGTGACGGGATAAATTGATGGCCACCAGAATGGTTTCATCCTGATAACGCCGAAGGAAGACCAGCACTTTCCGATTGGAGGGATGGAGAAATTGAATGGATCCTCGTCCGAAGACCTTATAGCGTTTACGCAAGGAGACAATGCGCTTCATCCACCAGAGGGGGGATTGGGCATTATTTTGTTGCAATTCGACGTTGATCGCTTCGTAATGATATTCGGGGTCGATGATGATAGGCAGATAGAGTTTCTGCGGATTGCCATATGAGAATCCGGCATTCCGATCTGCACTCCATTGCATGGGAGTCCGGACCCCGTTTCGGTCGCCTAAATAAAAATTATCACCCATGCCGATCTCTTCGCCGTAATAGATGACCGGCGTGCCCGGCATCGAAAACAATAAACTGTACATCAGCTCGATCTTTTTCCGGTCATTTCCCATGAGCGGGGTCAAGCGGCGCCGAATCCCCAGATTGATTCGGGACTGTTTATCATGCGCAAAGACACGATACATGTAATCCCGTTCCTCATCCGTCACCATTTCAAGGGTGAGTTCGTCATGATTGCGTAAAAAGAGTCCCCATTGGCAGGATTCCGGGATTGCGGGGGTTTGGTCCAGGATATCGATAATCGGAAAACGATCTTCCATTTGCATCGCCATGAAAAGGCGGGGCATCAAGGGAAAATGAAAATTCATATGGCATTCGTCGCCATTCCCGAAATAGGCGGCTGCATCTTCCGGCCATTGGTTGGCCTCTGCCAGAAAGAGGCGGTTTCTGAAATTTTTTGTCGACATGCTTTCTGAGCGTTTTGAGAAACGCAT
Organism: uncultured Nitrospirales bacterium; assembly: GCA_963785905.1. Taxonomy (GTDB): domain Bacteria; phylum Nitrospirota; class Nitrospiria; order Nitrospirales; family UBA8639; genus Nitrospira_E. The sequence continues at coordinate 19,018 of CAWAXJ010000014.1, read as the reverse complement.
GGGTTTCCGGAAGGTTTTCGCAATTGGTGCCTTCCCGCTCGAAGAGATACGGCACGGCATCCAGCCGCAAGCCGTCCACCCCCAATTCCAGCCAGAAATCCAAAACCTCAAAGATCGCCTTTTGCACCTCAGGGTTGTCGTAATTGAGATCCGGCTGGTGGGAGAAAAACCGATGCCAGAAATACGCTTTGGCCACCGGGTCCCAGGTCCAGTTCGAATGTTCGGTATCTTTGAAGATAATGCGGGTGTCCGAATACTGATCGGGCGTATCACTCCACACGTACCAATTCCGCCATTTGCTGCCCGGGGGAGCTTTACGCGCACGTTGAAACCAGGGGTGTTGGTCCGAGGTGTGATTCACCACCAATTCCGTGATCACCCGTAATCCCCGGCGGTGGGCTTCCCGGACAAACGCCTTGAAGTCCCGCCGTGTTCCATAATGGGGATGAATGTTTGTGTAGTCTGAAATGTCATAGCCATCGTCCCGGAGGGGAGAAGAACAAAAGGGAAGGAGCCAGATCGCCGTCACACCCAGATCCTGGAGATAATCGAGCTTTTGGGCTAGCCCTTTAAAATCGCCGATGCCATCGGCGTTGCTATCGCAAAACGCCCGAACATGGAGTTCATAAATAATGGCGTCTTTGTACCACAGCGGATCATTTTCGAGTGTGTCGACATTCATGGATTGGCCTTTTCCTGAATCGGGAATTTCAGTTTTCGTTCACGGCTGGACAAAGCGTGTCCGGACACGATTTAGCTCTAGGAACCGACACGGTGTGGGTGGATGATGTTCAGCGAGGATGCTGAAACGTCAAAACGAATGGATAGTGTTTACCATATTGAGGCGCAATAAGGCCACTGGAAGTGTTAATGTGTCACATGAGTTTCCTGCGCAAACATACGAGGAGCAAAGGAAAATTCGGAAAGAAATTTTCTCAGGATCGCTTGTTCCAAGCGGGAAGGATATTGAGTCGGACAGGGTACACGGAGCAATAAATTAATGCGGCCGGGTTCCGGCAACTGAATGGTGACACGGGGCTCAACGGAGGGGGCATCCAACCACAGTTTACCTTCGAGTTTTTTCAAATACATCCTGGCCTCCTCGATAAAAGGCGCGGATTCTTCTTCTCCGGCTTGCAGCAGGAGCCGCTCGGCTGTTCTCCAGTCATCGTCGGTGCTGAGCGGGACTGTCACAATGTGGAGGCGGAATTTTTTCGTATACGTTTCATTGGTTAACGGATGGTCAAAAATAAAACTGTTGGGAATGACCATGGCCCGGCCGGTATATTGGTGAGAGGTTTGGCCAGGTCCGATTTCCAGGACGGTGGTGGTCAAGGCGTTGTGGTCGACCACATTTCCCCGAATTCCTCCAATTTCGATACGATCCCCCAAGGAATACGCTTTGGTCAGCACCCGCAGCCCGGATCCGCTCAAGCAATCAATGATTTCCTTGGTGGCCAGGACAAAGGCCACCGCGACGGCAAACACGGAGACGGCGAAGGTTTGCAGTTGGGGTGCCCAAATAAAAATCATTCCCAGGATAAACAGAAATAACAGGCCATTTCTCAGATTGACCGCCCACCGTCTCCGCGTTTCCACGGATAGCTCGGTTGACCGGAAGAGACTATGATGGATCCCCATTCTGACGATGATGATGATTAACAACAGAAAAAACGTACTCAGGCCGTACCGGAAAAACATGTCGCCGGTCGTATCTACGATCTGTTCCACGTTGGGCTCCTCATGACATGTGTGTGAACCGGGCGCATTGCGACCATTTCGATAACCCTTGAAGCTTCAGGCATCATTCCAGACCTCCTGACCGCTAGGAGGAAAAGTCGTGTGCTGACGGGTCGGCAGATGAACGAAAAAAACAGGTGAATCACAATTCTACGGGTCAGGTTACAGGCGAACCCACGATGGCAGTCAAGAGGTGGATAATTCCTGAAAACGACAACCAACTGTCTCAGATCATACTGTATTTTTTCGGTTAGTCAAAGGGACTCGGACGGAGTCGTGTCGAAGGGCCCAAACAAGGCCCGCCGGCTGATGAGCGCGTCCCTCCCTTGGGCCAGACGGCAGGCGTCGGGCCATGGGAAACGGACCTTTCATGGACACCCATGAAAGAGCGAGGAACCTTATATTCTGTATGATCCGAAGAAAGCCCTGTCTTTGCTGGAACCTGTGACCGTTGGGGAAGGCAGGGGGTTGCCCCCAATGTTGTATTGAAGGCGATGAGGTTGCTGCCTGCTTAACTGGAAGATTTCTGTTTTTCTTCTAGTGCGAAAGACAGGGCCTTATCGGCATCGATTTGAGCCAGGCTCATCAAACGGGCAGCCATGGAATAATCGCGCGTCCAGAAGATTTTCCCGGCCTGGGTATGAAATTCCTCTTCACCGGTGGTCAGTTCACTTTCGGCTAAACTATATAAATCTGGTGCATAGGTATAGGCTCCCTCCCGCTTGGCCCTTTCCACCGCTTGCCGGGCTTGCTGCCATTCATGGATGGGAGGCTCCTGACAGCCCGACATCAGGAGACTCAAGATGCACATTGCTGCATAGATCACCGTGGGGGAAAGCCTCCGAATCCCCCCAGCCGATTGTATTCTCGTGGGTTTCGCTTCCTGCACAATACGACCCTCTTCTTGGAATCTGTTTGGAGAAAGGACCTTATAGTTCTTTTTTGGGGTTCCATGGTTAATAGAGCAAATCCTACGCCAATGGCCCAGGTCTGGAATTTCCTGCCCGGTGCTCGATATTTCAGATGTTTTCCCGCATCGGGTCTCGGGGGTAGGAGACAGTTTGGTTCCTGGCTGGAATCTTTGTCCCTGAAGAGCGTCCGTGTATGGCCTCAGAAAAAACTGGCAACCGCCGCCAAAATTGTGCCAAAATTAACCCCTGAATAAATCGTGCCCTGTGCGATCAGTCCCCGTACCTCCACAGAATTTAACCAGGGTCTCTCCAAGGAGACAGCCCATGGCAGCCAAACCAAAAGAGCCGTTTAATCCTCAGACGTACCTCACACAAGTCGGCAGCGGCAAAACGAGTCTGACGTCCCCTAAGAACCGGGTTCTCTTTTCGCAAGGAGATACCGCGGATGCCGTATTTTATATTTTGAAGGGCCAGGTCAAGCTCTCCGTGGTCTCGGAGCAGGGCAAAGAAGCCATCGTCGGGATTGTGGAAACGGGCGGTTTTTTTGGGGAAGGGTGTCTCGCCGGGCAGCGGGTGTGCATGGCCACGGCGACCGCCATGGAAGACTCCTCTCTGCTCCGTATTGACAAACTGGCGATGATCAAGGTGCTCCACGACGAACCCGCTTTCTCGACGCTGTTCATGGAATATCTCCTGGCTCGCAATATTCGCATCCAGGAGGACTTGGTGGATCAACTCTTCAATTCCAGTGAAAAGCGACTCGCGCGGCTACTCCTGTTAATGGCTCATTTCGGGAAAGAAGGCAAGCCGGAGGCAGTCATTGCCAAGATCAGTCAGGAAACCCTCGCCGAGATGATCGGCACGACGCGCTCCCGCGTCAGTTTCTTCATGAATAGGTTTCGGAAGCTGGGCTTTATTGAATACAACGGCGGGTTGCACGTGCACAGCTCCCTCCTTAATGTCGTCCTCCACGACTAGGTTTCTCCCTACCACTGATCTTGGTCCGGTGGCAGAGCCGGCTATCTGCCGGGTTCATTCTTTCAAACTAAGCAATTCGAACCAGACCTCCGCGGGTCTTCATGTCAGAATGCGGCCGCTTAAATTACGGATGACAAGTGCCCGATCGGGACGAAACCTCGTGCGATAGCCACGGCCACGTGGAGCAGCAAGACGATCCCAAACAACCAGAATTGGATTCCTAAATCTTAAATGCTCCCCAGCTTGCCGGGGGCTTTACTGAAAGGGGAATCCAATACCATTAATCGTGCAGGTGAGTTGATGATTAACCTGAGAGACCCACCTCGAGAATATGGAAAAGAAAGAATGTGGTGGCTTATGTTGTCGGCGCCTAGCCAATAATGTGGACAAAAAAGAGATGGAGAAATTTATTTTATACGTTGGTGAAAAGAGCACATCTTGATAAATCTTAGTTCAAAGGTGATTTGCAGGTTAAGTGCCTTCACCATCAGAAGGGTCGAAGGACGGGAAATGGGCAGGACCACGCAGGAGAGAGGCAGGAAATTTTTATGCATCATACAGAATATAGGATTCCTTGCTCCTTCCTATGTGTCCCTGAAAGGTTCGTCTCCCATGCTCCGACGCCTGCCGTCTGGCCCAAGGGAGGGATGCCCTCATCAGCCGGCGGGCCTTGTTTGGGCCCTTCGACAAGACTCAGGACAGGCTCCGCGAGTTGGTCCGCCCTCCTCAGGCTGGCGGCCGTCTGCTCCCATGAGGCCAGACGGGGGCGTCAATGGTTTTAGGGCCTTTTGCCAAACCACAAGGGCCTCGCCTGCCGGGGCGAAACCCGGCAACACCGAACATCACGTGGACGCGAGAGTTGGGTCCACACGTGCGCATGTGGTGGCGCATCACGCGGGGGGCTCCTGCAACTCTTCAGTTACGTTTTGTCACATACTTATTCCATTCATTCATTTAAAGGAGAAATCGTCCATGTCCCCAAAAACTCAAAAGGCAGGCGCATCATCAGTGACAGGTATGCTTCGGCAAGACCATAAGAAAGTGAAAGGGCTCTTCAAGGAATTTGAAAAGGCTGAAAATGCCAAGGTTAAGGAACGGATTGTAGAAACGGCGTTAATGGAGCTTACCGTGCATGCCGCGTTGGAGGAAGAACTCATCTATCCGGCGATTCGTTCTGAAATCGATGCAGAGGATCTCATGGATGAGGCAGTCGAAGAACATCATGTCGTGCACGTGCTGATCGCGGAACTGAAAAAGATGCAGCCGGGTGACGAACGCTACGATGCTAAATTTACGGTGCTGGGCGAACTTTGCAAACATCATATCAAAGAGGAAGAGGATGAAATGTTGCCCAAGGCAGAAAAGAGCGATATCGACTGGGAAGAACTCAGCGCTGAGGTCATGAAGCGGAAAGACCAACTTATGAAGCAGACCGCATCTCCTTCCAAAAACGGAAAGAATAGGATCGCGAAGAAGAAGTAAGGTTTACTAAAGGCGGTCGAGCCCTGAAGTGTGCCGATAAGGTATCTCAGGGCTTCAGACCAACACTAATCGTTCCTGAGCGCCTTGCCCACACAGGTATAAGACCGGAGGGTTTAAGGGTCTAGAAATCCCTATCTGGTTGTTGAACCATAGATTTCTTTCCGACCATCCAACGCAGCGCTCGCTCAAACACGATGAATTCTATGACGTGTCCGTCATGGGCGACCGGATAATGGGGACGCTGCGGGTTTGTCATGTGGCGCAGAAAGCGCGGTAAACAAACCGGACCGACTTTCATTTGAATCGATCCATCTAAAGCTAAAATCTTCCGGTTCGAATTGATAAACGATCAGGTCATGACATGGGTGAGAGGCGCCTATCGTCGGAGAAAAGGAGTAGCCCATGCAAAATCGCGCATCCTCGCCAGGGGAGCTGAGAAAAATATTCAAATGGTCTGTTGGGGGATCAAGGCCTTTAACCAACATAGGAAGTCGATTGTAGGATGAATCTTCTTCGGAATAATAGGTTGCCCGAGGCCTGAAGGGAGTTCCCTATCTCCCTTGCTCACTTCAACACAACGATCGGACATCGAAGCATGACAAGCATACGGGAGGTCATCATTATTGGCGGAGGCTTGGCGGGATTGTCTGCGGCCCTGTATCTCGGTCGGAGCAGGCGGGACACGCTCCTGATCCACTCGGGCCGGTCTATGGCCAAGTGGGAAGCCAAAGTACAAAATTATCCAGGATTCCCTGACGGAATTGCCGGAACGGAGCTTCTGGAGCGATGCATGGACCAGGCAGCCAGATTCGAAGTCGATGTCGTGGAGGAAGAAGTCCAGTCCATAATGAGAAAGGGTGAAACGTTTCAGATTCAAGGGCGGCAGAGTTCTTATCAGGCGAAACGAGTGTTGATCGCGACCGGCTTGACGCATCTTCCTCCGGAGCTTCCGGGCGTGAGAGAGTGTCTGGGCACAAGCCTGTTTTTCTGCAAGGACTGTGATGCTTATCGCTTGCAAGGTCAACGCATAGTCATCATCGGTCGAAACCAGGAGGCCGTGGACTATGCCCTCGGCATGCTTCTGTTTACTCCGAGGGTCATGCTGGCAACCAACGGTGAAAAAGCTCTGTGGGATGATGACCACCACGGATGGCTGGAGGAGTATGAGATTCCAGTGCGTCGGGAAGGCATTCTTGCCCTTGAGCATACAGATGGGCGTCTTCGATCCATCATGTTTGCCCGCGGTGAACCTGAACAGGTCGATGCAATCTTTACCACGCGTGGTGATGTCCCACACAATGCCTTGGCCGCAGGAGCCGGAGCCTTAGTGGATGCAGAGGGACAGATCATTGTGGATGACCGGCTAAGAACCAATGTGCCTGGTCTCTATGCCGCGGGCTGCGTGACTCCAGCCAACTGTCAGATGATTATCGCTGCCGGTCAGGGGGCGACCGCCGCCCAAGCCATTAATCGAGATCTGTTTGAGGATAGCCTTCGACGGCACTCTTTGCCACGGGTGGGGACCCAGGGGCGAGACAGGAATACTTGCGATCCGGATTCTCATGCGTCGACTCAATCCCGTGTATAAATCCTGTGGCATACGTAAGTTAGAATCAGCCAGGAAGATAGACATCTCTTCCGGTTACAAGAAGAGTATCTTAGAAGAAAAACAGAAAGGGGAAGAAGAGCGTGCCAGGAGTCCTGACCTGAGCGTCATATGTGTTTCAATCTGATTTGAACCCACGTTGATTACTTGTTGTCATCCATTTCCCGTTTTATTATTTAAGATTCATTTTCCGAACGGATCATTGAACTCACTCAACAACTCCAAGAATTTAGAAAAGAAAAAACCAGTCGTCTAATTTTGCCCGCGTTCTAGCCACCAACGTGGACAAAAAGAGAGACAGTGCTATCTCTTTTGTAATCACTGAGGAATGAAGGAGGAATAATGAAGGCAACAAGTTCCGGTTATGAGCGTATCAGTGAGACGGGAAGGAAAGGAGCTTACACCAAGTCGGGGAAAGTTCTGATTCTTTGGGTTGGGGCCGTGTTTCTTGCCGTACTTCCAGGGTGCCTCAGTTTGGGTGGCGCAGGCTCCGATTCGGAAGCTTCCAACAATGTCGCAGAAACAGCGATAGACCGGGAAGTGGCGGAAATGGTCAAGCTCTATCGGATATGCCTGCAGAAGAACGAGGACACTCCGGTAAAGGCCAGAGAGAACTGCAGCATGTACAAAGATGCCATCCGGGACCTTGCCCCGGACAATATGAGAACGATTGTCGCCGAGCTAATGGACCGGATGCGAGACAAGTGTGAGAAGCCATCGAATCGGCGGGAGAGTGAACCATAACGTGGCCCAGTATTGGGAGTGGAGCGATGCAACGTAATGGCAGAACCCCATCTATGCGTCAAAATTATTCCCCGTGAAACGGCAACGTCATGTGGGGCACGGAAGGTGGCGCCCGTCAGGCGTCAGCCCTATGGCAGATCGATCCGGCGCAGGGGAACAATTCTGCCGCTGGCGGGACAAAATTTTGGTCGAATGAGGAGCGATAGGCAGAAGATCGCGCCAGTCTGTTGGAAGAGTCCGGCCCAAGACCCAATTCCAGTCGCGCAAGCGCCTAGCCAGCACCAAAAGCTACAGGATCAATTCCTCCCACCTGAGCAATTCTGACCAGACTGTTGCCGATCGTCTCGCCATAATGATCAATCATGGGGAAATTGGAGATGACAGGGCCCGATCGATATGACGATATGACAACGGTGCGATCACTCTCTCCCACGGACGGGAGAAACGCATGAACGGGGAACAAGGAAAATGGATGGCGTTCACAGGTGATTCCAAATCGCAGTATGGCAAAGGCACCGATGATGATTGGCAGCAGATCGAAGGCCATGACAATGAGAACGTCGGCAACGTTCAGGAGCGGAATTGCGAGAAAAATACGAACTGATGAAAGTGGGCGGACCGGTGGCATCAGCAGGCGGCGCCGGACGCCACAAAGAAAAAGACGCACTGACGGGACGTCCTCAAGAAGAGAGATGAATCACTGAGCAATTGCACATTTCAGTAAAGGAGAAGATCATGAACATGCGTTACGTATTCATACTCTGCACGGCTCTAGTTGTCGGCGGGGCATTCCTCACCGGATGTCAGGCCACAGAGAAGACGCCGATCACTGACTCGTATCTGACGTCGAAGACCAAAATTGCGCTGTTTGCCGATGCCAGAGTCAAAGGGCGGCAGATTGTTGTCGAGACCACAAACGGACAGGTGATGCTCCGGGGCAAGGTCGATTCCGACGCGGCAAGGCAGGCGGCGGAAGGCATCGCCAAAGGCCTCGATGGCGTCAAGAGTGTGAAGAATGACCTTGAGGTGGTGGCCCCGTCTGCACGCGAGGCCGTAGAAGACAAGGATGAGACTCTTACCGCGCACGTGAAGGAGGACATGGCGAAGGATTCGGTTCTCAAGAATGCCGATATTGCAGTTCAGACCAATGCGGGGGTCGTCTCGCTGACTGGCGAGGTGTCAAACATCATGACGAGTGCCAATGCGTCCTGGATCGCCTGGCAGGTTCCCGGCGTGAAGTCGGTGAAGAACGATCTCACGTTGAAGGAGAAGACCTAAGGCCTTGAGAAAGGCATGACTATGTTTTTGAACCAATCCTCCGTCTCATGGCGCCCCGTTGTCTTTACGGTGGGCCTGGCCCTTGTGCTGGCAGGGTGTCCGATGCAGACCTCGCAGGCGCCGGCTCCCGGCCAACAGTCGGCACCTGAGAGGCGACCTGTCGATCCACAACAAGCCGAGCGGTTGAAGGCGGTGCTGATCCCCTTACTGGAGAAAATGAAACACCCGATCCCATTGGATCAGGTCCGCATCGGGCTGATGGAGGATTCCCACATCAATGCCGCCAATGCGGGTGGCGGCGAATTTTATGTGACGACCGGACTCCTCCAACGGGCGAATGATGAACAGCTCGCGGGGGTTCTCGCGCATGAGGTTGCGCATGCGGATCTCGGGCACGTGAGCAAACTGCAGACCATTGGGGCCGGGACGAATATTGCCGCTATCCTGCTTAGCGCATTCGGTGTGCCAGGTTCCGGTCTGTTGCCTATGGCCGGAGATTTGTTGATCGCGCGACCTTACGGGCGAGACGCGGAATACGCGGCTGATCGCCATGGTGCCGAGCTCCTTCAGACGTACCGGGCACGATGGCAAACGGATCATGGCGGCCACGCTGACATGGTTGATGCAGGCCGAAGGTCCGGGGGCCGGAGGCTTCTTCGCGACCCATCCCGCGACGGATGATCGGATCCAACGAGTGCAGGCATAGCTCACAGGCACCACAAAGGAGACACCATGATCAAGGTCCCGGAAACGCTTCAGCCCCGCGTCTTGAATTTGCATGGACTGAGCGGAATACCCGACCGGACCCTGAACAGGCATATGGTCCTGTGGGAAGGTTATGTCAGCGCCACCAATGCGTTAAATGAATATCTTTTCGATCTCATAAAAGATGGCAAGGCGCATCATGAAGAAATGCGGGCCTATTCCGAACTGACCAGACGGGTGGGCTGTGTGCAACCTGAACCCGGTGAGCCACCGTCTTTCCAACCATTGGATGAGTCTTCTTGAACATGGGCATGTGGCGGGGTTCATTTCGACCCTCGTCATGGATGTGTGGGAATTCCTGTCTCTACTCGATGACAAGACTTCGGGTAGGCCGACCTCCATGGAGGCGTTTTTCTCCAATGTGATTTGGGAGTCAGTGGAGAAGCGGCTGCAGCCTTTTGGGAGGATGACAAAAAGGCCTTGAGCGAAAGGGAGCGGTAGAAGAGAAGCGTCGGCACGCCCCGAAAGGAGGAAATCGTGGAAAAGAATGGAATCGTGAAAGAAACTAACGGGCTGACAGAGGTGAAGATGCTCCGGGTTCGGGAACGAAAAGGGCTTGAAAACGGCACCATGACCTCTGGGTACAGGGCCAAGGTGGTCAAGTTGCTCAATGAAGCACTCGCCACAGAAATCGTCTGCGTCCTTCGCTATAAGCGCCATTACTTCATGGCCGCCGGGATCAGTTCCTTCAGCGCGAAGGCTGAGTTCCTCCAACACGCGATGGAAGAACAAGCCCATGCCGATCAATTGGCCGAACGCATTGTCCAACTTGGGGGAGAGCCGAATCTGTCTACCGAAGGGTTCTTGAACCGGAATTACCCGGAATATGTCGAAGGGGAGTCATTGAGGGAGATGATCACGGAAGACCTGATAGCCAAACGGATTGCGATCGACAGCTATCGTGAAATGGTCACCTCTGTCGCCGCTCATGATCCCACGACCTGTAAAGTATTGGAAGGGATCCTTGCGCAAGAAGAAGAACATGCAGAGGACAGGGCAAGCCTCCTGAAGATATTGGGCCCTGAATCGATGTCTCATCGACCGATCCGCTAAGCCGGCAGGACGGCAGGGTTCATGACTGGAAATGGTTTATTCTCGTACTGCGCGGATGGTAGCGAAACCGGAGTACGAGTACGGATGGTTCCTCCCGTTCGGACCAAGTCCGCTCGCACTCTTACCACAAATGCTTCTATCAACTCCTTCTGCATCCTGTCAAGAAACGTTCAACAGGTTTTGCAGACGAACAGCCATGGCTCGATATCTTCATGAAAATCGTGTTGTCGTCGTCGAGCACACTGCTTGGTCATGACTCAGTTTCTTTCTAAATTAGTTTTGAAAACCGGGGTTCATTGAGTACAACAGCGGGTTGCACGTGCACAGTTCGCTCCTCAAGGTCGCCCTCCACGACTAGGTTTCCCATCCGTTTCGGCTGCGTCAGATGAGTGGAGCCAAGCCACAAGCCAGGCGGCGTCCAATGGCGACACCGGTTCTATTCTTTTCTTCAATGAGCAATTTTGAACAGACCGCATCCGGCCGCTGGTATAGCATGGGTTTGACCGCGAGGGAGTCCGATTGTGCCTCGACCGGCAGAACGAACGTGGATGGTCTAGCAATGAATAAAAATATGGAAGCGTACGAGCACCCAATGACGATTATGTTCAAGCAATGTTATCGCTGTCGGGTCATCTATGGCCACGAGGAAGTCCCAACGCCATCCGGCAATATCAGTCATGGGCTCTGCGGACTCTGCCTTCCGAAAGAAAGGGGGAGCCTTGGCCTCCGGAGTGAGAACCAGTCGGTGTTGCCATCAGGCCGGCTATAAGGAGAAAACATTGGAGCTTATGCACCCAACAACACATTCCTCTCGAGTCACGGGAAGCGCGCATGCACGAAGACTTTTGTTGGTGGATCCCTATCCGAGAAACAACCCCTATCATCTGACTGCGTCGGAACGGCGCGCGGTTTGGTTTCCGAAATTGAGTTTGCCGGTGATCGCCGCTTACACGCCTGAGTCCTGGCACGTGGATCTCGTGGATGAAGCCGTGGAGGACGTGAATTTCGACCACCCGTGCGATCTCGTCGGGTTATCGATTATGACTTGTTACGCTCCACGCGCCTATGAGATTGCGAGGGAGTTCAGAAAACGGGGGAAAACCGTGGTGTTGGGCGGCGTCCATCCGACCTATTGTCCCGACGAAGCCCTGCAGTTTTGTGATGCCGTGGTGTGTGGCGAGGCGGAAGATCTGTGGCCCGAACTCATCGCCGACTTTGAGGCAGGGGCCATGAAGCGGATGTATAAGATGGAAATGTTTCCGTCGTTGGAGAATTATAAGAACCCGCGTGTGGAACTTCTGAGCCCCGATGCCTACATGACCCGACAGTGCAGTTTCACCACGCGCGGGTGTCATTTCGATTGCGAGTTTTGCAGCGTCTCCCCCTTCAACGGGAAGACGACCAGGCGTCGGCCGGTGCAAGAAGTCATCAAGGAGCTCACACAGATCAAACGTTGGATCTGCAGCGAATTGGTGGAACGCATATCTCATGATTCGCTCTGGCAGGCCTTCGTCACGGGGCTACGAATTCGGATCGGTATTGAAGACGGCAGCATCTTCGCCTTTGTCGATGATTTGCACAACAGCAACCGGGCGTACTGCCGGGAACTGTGGACGGCACTCAAACCGCTGAAGATCCAGTGGGGATGCCAATCCACGATGTTTCTGGGTGATGATCCTGAAATGGTCAAATTGGCCGCGGAGAGCGGCTGTGTCTCTGTCTTCGTGGGGATGGAGTCGCTCGACGAAGACTGTCTGACGGAAACCAACAAGCCGTTCAACCGGGTGCAGAAGTTCTCGCAGGAGATCAAGATGTTTCATGACCATGGCATTATGGTGAATCCGGGGATCGTTTTCGGCTTCGATAATGACGATGAATCCGTGTTTGAGCGCGCCGTGGAGTTTTTGGTTAAAAATCAAGTAGAGCTGGCCTATTTTAACGTGTTGACCCCGCTGCCTGGGACCGCGCTGTATCAACGCTACAATAGCGCCGGTCGAATCTTCGACAGGGACTGGTCGAAATATGACGGCAAGCATGTCGTGTTTCATCCGAGTCGCATGACCTCTGAGCAGTTGGAGGAAGGCTTTTTCTGGGCCAATCATCAGTTCTATTCGCTGCCCGTCTATCTGGCGCCGGTTGGCCGGTACGAAACAGCGATTCCTTGCCCGTCTGGAAATGAATCGAGAATTTCGCAAACTGGTCAGGCGGGCCTGCCCGAAAGGGACCCTCTCCCCTCTGGCCAAGGTCCTGAAGACGTTACAGGCCAGGCTACCGACGATTGATCCTGGCCACCTGATCCCGAATGCATTGGCGCCGATCAAGCAGAAGACTGGATTCAAAAACCAGCCCAGGTCCCGGAGCTTTGGTTGAACATCAAAGCCAAACGACATGATCAGTTTGCAGCACTATTTGTAGATTTGGAAGGCACGCTGGATCGGCTGAATGCTCAAGAACTGCTCAAGCGGATCAGAGAGGCGGCGGAGAAGGTCAGGCTCGACGTCATTATCAATTTCGAGCACCTCAAGCATGCCACCCCCGACGCGCTCAAAGCCTTACTGGACGGCGAGACATTAAAATCCGTGATGCCTCACGCCAAGATACGTTACCGCAAATTCCGGGCTGCGTTTGAGACATCGCTGCAGGAAGTCTCGCTCAATGGGCTTGAAATATTACGCGAAGATGTGCCTGATGTCTGATTTCTCATAGTCGATCATTGGCTCACTCGTGTGTGACGACCATTCGCTCACTGTCCTTCGTTGCGCCTTGCACAATGTTCATAAGTGAGCAATTTTGACCAGACGGCAATCTGTCCTGGAGGCATAATATCTAAAATTTTCTGAGGTGGCCCTCGCCATCCTCCTGCACAGGAAAGGAGGCGGCATCGCGTTCTACTGTGTGGGTCGATTGTCCCAAGACCGTTCCCGTATGGATCTGGTCTTCTTGAGTGAATTGTGGGTCCACAAATCCGGAGGTGTGCTACAACTTCACAAAAATCCAGAGGCCGTATTTGTGCCTGATTTGTGAATAGTCCAGGGTCCAGTTGGAGGGCGCGGAGACGGGATGAGGGATGTCATTACGCATTCCATAGGCCTGTCAAAGTCTGATCGCCCATCCACCACACAGCGTCTTTCGAAGGACCACCCGGTCGTATTCCCCCGATACCAAGGGAGGACAGGCTATGAGAAGGCTTTTGAAAAGTGTGTCTACGTCCCAACAATCATCTATCGCGGACCAGATCTTCCTGGCGATGCAAGACGCTTCCAGTTGTCCGCTCGATGAATTGGTGTTGAGCTTGCCAGGCTTCAGATGGTCCCAGATTTTCCTTGAAGTCGATCGTTTGAGGAGAATGGGACAGGTGCAGGTGAAGGCGCTAGGTGTGGGAAACTACACTGTCAAGCTGCAGAACAAGGGGAATCCCCCGAGATAGAAGCGGGGAGCTTGGTGATCGGCACCACGCGTTCCCGCGTCAGTTTCTTTATGAATAAATTCCGCAAACCGGGCTTCATTGAGTACAATGGCGGGTTGCACGTGCACAGCTCTCTCCTCAATGTCCTCCTCCACGACTAGGATCCCCCCTCCGTGTTCGCTGCATAGGTTCAGTGGAAGGGAACCCAGCCAGGCTGTGCCAGCGGGTCCCGTCTCGATTCTTCCAACTGAGCAATTCTGACCAGACCCCGTGCTGCCTTCCCGATACACTAACGCTAATGTGTAGAGCACTTCTCCGCTTTCATCCTGAGCGAGTAAAGGAATGACACTATGAGCTACCGAGTTGCCCTGTTGCTTCAAAAACCTGCCCAAATAAAGCCAGTCTATTGCGGTAAGTGTGGCGCGATAAATCTGGAAGTGTTCTTTTCCTCGCAAGCCCTTGGGCTACACCTGTGCCCGATCTGCGCCCAGTCCATGATTGTGTGTGGAATAGCGAAGGAATTGGGCTCCGAGGCTAAACAGGAGAAGCCCGAGCATCACTGAGCGAGCCTGCCCCGTACCTCAGCCATGACAAAAAGATTTTTTTTACCTGCGGAAGAATGAATGAATGAGGACGACGTTGAAGTCAAAGCTCTCTGACGGGGGGTTCATTTTATAGACTGCATTCGCGATAAAAGGAGAAACGAGATGAGTACCATTCTAATCATCGTGCTGGTGTTGTTGCTCGTTGGCGTCCTGCCAACCTGGCCGCATAGCGCCAACTGGGGCTATGGCCCCAGCGGCGGGCTAGGCTTGGTCCTCCTGATCCTGGTCATCCTGGCCCTGACCGGGAGGCTCTGACGGTCAACTAATGGCGTAGTGTGGAGCAAGCCGCCAAAATGTGTAGTCTAAAAACCTTGGTGGACCATCGTCAGGCCTGCAACGGCTTCGCGGTCATGATGGTGATCGCTGCCTTCGTCTACTCCCCGGCAGAGGCCGCTCCGATCGCGGTGCGATTTTCGGAGGGGGTCACCCATGGCTTTCTTCTCGTGCGTTCGCTGGCCGGGGAGATCATTGGCCAGGGTGAAATGACCCAGGTTGTCAAGGAGGGAGATCTGGTCGAAAGTCATTTGGTATTCAAATTCAAGGACGGCTCTCTCCACGATGAGAAAGTTGCCTTCTCTCAACAGCGGGTGTTTACGTTGATCAGCTATCGCCTCATCCAACGCGGCCCGTCGTTTCCGGACCAGATCGACGTCGCGATAGACCGGGGCACAGGAGAATACACGGTTCGATCACAAGCAGAGGGGGATGAGAAGGAAGAGGTGGTGACCGGAACGTTTGATCTGCCCAAGGATGTCTATAACGGCATGGTTATCACGGTGTTGCTGAACCTGCCTCAAGGCGCTGGCGAAACAGTGAACTTTCTCGCCTTCACACCGGCGCCGGAGGTCATTAAACTGGAGCTCTTGCCTGTCAGTGAAGACCCCGTCCGTCTAGGCGACCTGTCACGGAAGGCGCTGCAATACGAGTTTAAGCCGGACATCGGCATGATTCGGGAGTTGCTCGGCAAGGCCACCGGCAAACTCCCGGCCCAATTTCACTATCACTGTTGGATCCTGGCTGATGAAGTCCCGAGTTTCGTGCACTACGAAGGGCCCTTGCAACTCATGGGGCCGATCCTGCGGATCGAACTCGTGAGCCCCGGCCTGGCTTCAACGCCAGAAGACAAAAAGATTTCTTTAAAATAACGTGGGCCCGAGCCGGGCCGCATTCTGTGAGTAAGATCTTGATTCTTCCACACTGAGCAATTCTGACCAGAATAACAATCGTACTTATGTCACTATTTTTCGGCTTACTCAATATGAAATTGGCAGGGGTTTTGTGTTTCAGTAAAGGTTTAGAGGACGACGAACGGAGAAAACCCAGATGACCAGACTCCCCACGACAGGGGGCTTATCCCGGTGTGAGCGTTATGTATTTCTTACTCATTCTGGCGTTGCTCGTAGGATGCGCTAGCCCACAACAACAGTCGCGGCCCTTTTTCTTAACCGAGCAGGAGCTAGACACGCACGGCCGCAAGACCTGGTTTGACCGTCTCATTGAGGCCGATCCAGGAGAGGCTTCCTTCGTAATCGCAGAAGATTATCAAGAACGTCCGCCAAAAAAGATTGCGGTGCTGCCGTTTGCAGATAAAGGGGCAGGCGACTACCTCATCAATAAAATTCCATTCAAAATTCGCGATAAGGAAGACCATAACCAGTGGTCCTGGACTCATGCGAACCGGGTGCGGCGTGCGGTTGCGGGGGAACTTGCCTCACGAGAATTCATTATCGTGCCTTTATTAACAATCGATGCGGTGTTGGCCACCCGCGGAATCACCGACAGGGACAAGCTCAATGCGGTTTCTCCCGATGAACTCGGTCGCTGGTTGGATGCGGATACGGTGGTCTACGGGGAGCTACTGAATTATGAGGCCTATTACGCCTTTCTTGTCGCAGCCTGGAAGGTGAGCGCAACCGTGAAAATGGTCTCGACGAAGGAGGGGCGCGAGATTTTTTCATGCACGAACCACCGATATGAAAGTACGGTGAAGCCGGTCATTGATCCCATCGATATGGTGATCAATGCCATTGCGTCTCTGTTTCACCTTCGAGACATCACGCTGGTTCGCACAGAATATGAGGTGGGTCGCGAGATCGTCAGGCGTCTCCCAAGGGCTGAGCGAAACATCTCCGAGTTTCTGGCCGCAACGAAAGATCCAACACGGGGCCTCGACTCCAGCGACATCCAGGCCTTCACTTCAAAAATTCCGTGAGATAATCTCACGCGACGTCCCTCCAGTTTATGTCTTCCACTACATAAGAGGGCGAGCCGGAGGCCGAGCATCTGCGAATATCCCTTAAGCTGACGCAGCTCGCTGAAATTCTAATTGTTCAGCACCACGACGCTCCTGTCGATTCCGAGGTATTCCTTCACTGGTTATAGTTACGCAAACTGGGTTTCATTGAATACAAAGGAGTGGTTGCGACGTCCACAGCATCCCATCCTGGCCAACGTCGGAGTCCTCGCACGACGAGGTTTCTGTCTGGTCCGCGATGCAGGTTCTCAGTGGATCACTGCAGCCAGGTCCGCGTGTAATGGCGTCACCGTTTCAATTCCTCAATACTGAGCAATATTGACCAGATCCCACGCTATCTTCCCGCTAAACTAAGATTATTGTCTGCCGATCTTTTTTCTGCGTCTTTTCCATCCCCCTGAGTCAGAAGGAAATGATCCAATGACCTGCCCAGTCGTCCGGTTATTCCAACGCCTCCCCCGATTGAGCGACTGCTGTAGGTGTGTCTCGACGAATCTGGAGGTAGTTTTGTACATACCCCGCGTATTCATGTGGGTTGCCACGATCGAGAAGGTCCTGGCCGAGGTCGTCCGCGCCAGAGCGGCCCTACATAAGACGGCATCTGTATGATCCACTCGCACGAGAGGGGGGTTGGATATGATAGTTGAAAAGGATCACCAAATTGATCGCACAGGCCGGAATTTTTATCAAACACTTTTAGAAGTGACCAACGTTTTAAATTCCCAACGGAATACGGAAGGGCTGTGGAAAGCTATTACGGGGCACATCAAAAAAGTGATCTCTTGGGAACGAGCCGGGATTACGCTGTATCACCCTGATTTGGATGCCTTTCGGTTCTATGCGGTGGAAACCAGCATGCCGGTGGTGAAGTTACACTGTGATGCGATCATTCCTCGGGAAGGCAGTGCGATGGGGTGGGTGTATGATCATCGCCGGCTTCATATACGTCCGTACATCCAACAAAAACAGGAATTTTTGGAAGACGCGTATTATCACGAAGAGGGCTTAGGGAGGATGATCAATCTTCCCATGATGATCGGCGACACGTGCCTCGGGTCCCTGAATATCGGCAGTGTCGAAGCGGGGGCACCTGACCCGGAAAATGTGGAGTTTTTGCGGCAAGTGGCCACGCAGATTGCCTTTGCCATTGATCATGTCCGGGCCTATGAAGAAATTCACCGCCTCAAGGAACAGCTCACTCGGGAAAATGCCTACCTCTTGGAAGAAATCAAAGTCAGCCACGATTTCGGCGCGATGGTCGGCCACAGTCAGAAATTCAAAACCGTGCTGGATCTTGCGCAGGCCGTGGCCCCCACCACCACGTCCGTGCTCATCATGGGGGAAACCGGCACCGGGAAAGAACTGTTGGCCCGGTTACTTCATGAGTTGAGCCCCCGCCAATCGTAAACCCTTTGTGCGAGTCAATTGTGCGGCCTTGCCCTCGGGCCTCGTGGAAAGCGAACTCTTCGGGCATGAAAAAGGCGCGTTTACGGGTGCGGAGCAGGGACGACCCGGCAAATTTGAATTAGCCAATGGGGGCACCTTGTTTCTGGATGAAATCGGGGAGATGCCCATTGAAGCGCAGGCCAAACTGCTGCGGGTCTTGCAAGATGGGATTGTGGAACGCGTGGGCAGTATTGAGGGGAAGGATGTCGATGTGCGCATTATCGCCGCGACCAATACCGATTTAAGCAAAGCGATGGCGGAAGGGCGGTTTCGCTCGGACTTATATTACCGATTACATGTCTTCCCGATCGTGGTGCCTCCTCTTCGGGATCGCCTGCATGACATCCCCCTGCTGGTGCGACATTTTATGGAAAAAAATCGGGTGCAATTCCGCCGACACGGTCAGGAGATCGATGACCGGTCCATGGACAGGCTGATTCACTATCCCTGGCCGGGCAATGTCCGGGAACTGAAAAATGTGATGGAGCGCGCCATGATTCTTTCCCATGCGTCGGTCGTGCAGATCGATGAATCGGTATTACGATCTCCCGTGGCTCAGAGCGATGCCCTGCCGCCCACGCACTTAAAAGACCTCGAGCGCGCGCAGATTCACCAGGCGCTCAAGGCCTGTGAATGGCGGATTGATGGTCCGTTAGGGGCCGCCCGGCACCTGGGACTGAATCCGAGTACCCTGAGAAGCCGTCTAAAAAAATTAGGGATCAAAAGAACGCCTGAACAGTAAACCCCGGC
>CAWAXJ010000013.1:0-151107 GCA_963785905.1 uncultured Nitrospirales bacterium | reverse complement strand
AAAATACAATGTTGAGATCCATCGCTGATATGGATGGTGCAGATTTATTTGGCAATGGTGATACCGGGGATTCCCGCCCTGGAAATTTCAGAGACCGTCATCTGGAACAGTTGGTACAACAGGCGAAACCCTTCGGCATTCCACCGGCGATAGGGCCCGGCGGGGTCAACATAATAGTAGGCTCCCCGATAGCTGATGGCTTGATCGACGTCAGGAGGCTTAGTTATTGATTGTCGAATGGCCAAGGTCATGGGAGGATTTTCTTCATTGGGTCCGAACAGGGGATCAGGAGCCACATCAAATTCGGGTTCATCATTCAGGCTTCTTCCAATAAAATTAATCATGGCATGAAAACTCCGCAATCGAAAGGATCCATGAAATGGATATTCACCCCCGGGATACCCTGGCCGGATGTCCACCAGCACATCATTGGGAGGAGCATGGAGCGCTTCTTCATGCAGACGGCGTCGCTCGGCCATGGGGAGGTTGTCTGGATCATAATTCGTAATCACAATACGACCGGTGATCCGCTGGCGGAGGGAATAGTCGCCCGTCTGGGAGTCCTGCGCCAAGACATTCTCTGATCCCAATTCCGAGACGCTATTGAGGGTGATAGACGCCGATGGCAACGGCACGTTTTTTTCGAAAATGAGGGGCTCCGCATACACCGCATTCCGATCCTGAATGGTGGACAGTTGCAGGGCCAACCGCCGAAAAACCTGGTATTCGTCTTTCATCCGGGGAAGGTTGCGATAGGCAACCTGGGTCGTGCCGTTCTTGATTCGAACTTCGTGCGCCATAAGTCGAAGCATAGATCAATATCATAGCCCTGACGCAATAACAGGATCAGTCGATGTTCCTGGAACGGCGTAAGCAGACGTTGGGTAAATTCCTCTCCTTCGATGGGCACGATCGTTATGGTAGGGTTCTCAGCGATGGTCGCTCCAAAAATCGGGGCAAGGGACATCCTCCATCCAACCCGCCCAGGGGCGGAGTGGCTCCGGCGCTGAATCGGAGGTCGTATGTCGCGGCAATGTTGGAAACGGCGGTAAAGTGAATCGGTTCACGATGCACCGCGCGGGCCACATTTAACAACATCTGTTCCACCAACCCCTCGGTTACGGATCGGTCATAAGCCATGACCACTTGATTGAGTGTGCGCGGAGCCAGGCAACCCGCGCAGAGAATGAGCGCCATCACGACACCTCCAAGCAGGATGGCGGACTGGCCGATAGACCACTTCTCTTCGGATGCCGGCATATTCTGGAACCGCCTTTGTGGCGTAGGCATTGCCGTACGGCGATCAATCGAATTTTCATTACAGCCACCCTTTCCTCTTAAAGTACCAATACGGCGCGATCCCGGAGAGGATCATGGCGCACACAGCGAACGCATAACCCCATCGCCACTGCAGTTCCGGCATGACATCGAAATTCATCCCGTAGATGCTCGCGATCAAGGTCGGGGGCAGAAACACGACAGCGGCGATGGAAAACGTCTTGATGATCTGGTTTTGCTCAATATTGATGAGCCCCATCGCCGCATCCATTAAAAAATTGACTTTTTCAAACAAAAAAGCGTTGTGGGGAAGAAGGGAATCGATATCACGGAGGATTTCCCGCATCCAGTCGCGGGCCGTTTCATCCCCTTTTCCTCGGCGCAAAATATAGGCCAAGGCACGCTGGGTGTCCATCAGGCACAACCGCACCTTCCCATTCACATCTTCCTGCCTGGTCAACGAATTAATGGCCGCCTGCAGATTCCGGCCTTCTTTCTCCAGTACCGTTTGGCTGATGGTTTCCAACGCCAAATGGGTGGCTTCCAACTGGTCGGCCAGATGTTCGATTTTCAATTCAAATAGCGCGAGGAGAACCGATATCGGATCTTGGATCAGATCCTTTTCATGTCTGGCTCTTCGACGTAACAGACGGAACAATGGAATGGGATGGTCGTGCAACGTGATGATGCGATTGTCTTTAAGCGTAAAGGCCACCGCCCTCGTGGTTGCACGATGATCCTCTTCCTGAAAAAAGAACGAATAGATATGAAGACCTGTTCTCCTTCATTAACACGGGCGCTGGCTTCGATTTCCCGCACTTCCTTGCTGGTGGAAGGTGTTGCCCGTACAGGGTCTCTATCATTTGCCGTTCGTCGTCCGTTGGCGCGGTGAGATCGATCCATATGGCCAGGTGAAGTGCATCGGAAAGTTCCGGGACGGGCAAAGTCTGAAACTTCCCATCTTGTAAGGTATAGGCATTTATCACTTTCCGACCTCTGTTCATTAGATCGAGGTTACTATTAAAAAGGGGCTTCTCCCGATTCCCGCTTCGATGTCCGCCGGCCTTGCCAAGGATCTTGCCGGAGCGATCGCCTCCTTAAATGCAATCCCGGATTGTAAGAGTGAATGGGTGATTAGGAAAGGACATTGAGCCGGTTTTACATCATCGCTATTCGATGAAGCAAGAGATGCTCCCTAGACGGCGCTGCTTTCTTACCCGGCTACCCAGGGACGATGTTCTTCCGGTGTAAAAGTGCCAAGGGTCGGAAGAACCGGGCTTTTTTTATACCGGCATGCAGCATGAAAAGGCATCCATGAAAACTATTGTGTCGGTTCGCTCAGAGTTGTTGCGAAGGCGAGAGATTCCGTCTTAGACAACGGTAGAAGACATTGGTTTAAGACTTGCTGCCAGGCGGAGTATTCTTAATTCCGCACCTGGAGGAGTGGACCCACCCCAATAAGAGAAGGAGCAGGTTCCTGATAAGAGTGCAGGTAGGCATGATGATCGTGCATCGTGGCCCCTTCCGGAAGCATGTTCCATAACGGACCCAGTTTGCTACGAATTTTTCTGGAATAAAACTTTGGTGCGCCGCCTTTCGCCTTCCAGGGACTGCCTGACCGATATGTCCGTATCCAGTAACGCCCGGATCTTCGTGTGGTACTTGATCCTGCCGAATCCTCCACTCGACACGACCGAATCAGATTATACAACCGTGGAGTCAGGCCCCGGTTTAACGCACAGGCGCCGAAAAATCATCGGCCAGGAAAACGCATGCCGGGAGAGATCCCACGACATGATCATAGAATTCTAGGAGGGCGTCAGGTTTGGGCCCCACGTTCATGGCGTGATTGAATCCGTTTCCCAGCTTAATAAAGAAATAGTACCTCCGTTTTCTGTGAAATTTGTCAAATTTTTGGGTTCCAGGCAACGCGCAGTAATTGCCTAGAAAGGGCTGCACCAACCTCGGTGCATTACGTATCAAACCAGCGCGCCGGTCCGCATCCAACGGCAAGCTTCGGTTACGTTGACGGTAATATCTCGCTCTGCCTGTACCACCAAGGTAGCCCGGGCAGCCTGCTTGTAAAAGTCTCCATTGCTCGGACATGTTTATTAGTTTTGCGATAGTCGGCCAACAAACAAACACCCTCGTCCTTGAGGACCCGAGCCACTTCACCGAAGAATTTGCCAAGATCCGAATAAATGTGGCTGGCCTCGACGTTGATCAATACATCAAACTTTTTCGACTCGAACGGCAAGCTGTGAGCGTCTCCGTGCAGGTAGGAAATATGGTAAGGAAATCGCGTTTGTGCTTGCTCGCAAAATTTGATCGCCGCCTTCGAGGAGTCAAAGCCGATGATTTCCTTCGGTCTGAATGCTTTCACCACATACCGCAGTCCTCCTCCCCGCCCGCATCCGATCTCCAACAGGGAATACTTATTCCAGTCCGCCAAGCCGCCGAACTCGATTAAGCTTTGGTACATTTGGATTTGATACCGTTCCGCATCTGCTTCTCGTTCCACGAGCGAACTTACAGGGGCGAATCCATAGTTATTCGTCGTAACCTCGTCCCATCCCCGCAAACTATAGAACCAGTTATAGAATGGCTTCGCCAGGAAAAGTTTCGATCGCTTCATTATCCCAACTTTCATTTTTGTCTTCTTGCCTTCAGGATTTCGACCACATCCGCTTGACGGGCGGGGCTGTACCGCTACATGAAAAACTCTCAACCTGGCGGCATCTCGTAAAGCAATCGAGAGATAAGAGAAGCCTAGAGTGTTCCCCCATCAAGCTCATTAGATTGTTTAAAAATGAATCCAGTTCATCAGGCGGTACGTGCATTAAAACCGAGGTTACTGGCAGCCTCCGTATAGGGTGGGACTTCGCGTGTAGACCCTTACTGTTTGTCCCTACACGGATCACTCCCAACTTGGGGAGCGATTCCAACTCTACAAGTGCGGAAAGCGGTTTCTCCGAGGAATTTAGGTAGGCATGATGATCGTGCATCGTGGCCCCTTCCAGGAAGCATGTCCTATAACGGACCCAGTTTGCCACGAATTTTTCTGGCATAGAACTCGGTGGCTCCGCCCTTCCCTTCCAGAAATTGCCGGACCGATAGATCCGTATCCATTAATCTTCGGATTTTCGTGTGGTGATTTGATCTGGCCGAACCTCACTCGACACCGACCGAATGAAATTCATACCATCTCGGAGTCCAGGCCCCGATTCACCATCGCCACGCTTCGCAATCATCGGCCAGGAAAACGCGTGCTGCGACAGATCCACGACATGATCATAAAATTCCGGCCAGGTATAATGCTTTGGCCGCACATTCATCGAATGAATGTTATCGAGAAAATGAAAGGGAAATGGCAGCACCCGCCCGTCCCGTTGCAATTCCCGGTTAAAAGGAGCCGATTGGCCAAATGCCGTAATCAGGTTAAACGCCGGAAAAGCCCCTGGGGCGAGATCCAAAAATTGCTTGGTGAGTTCAAAGGGCTCAGGTCCCTGATCTGAATCCATTCCCAACACAAAATTAACCTGGACATAAGGAATATAGCGAAGGATCAAATTGATATGATCCGCTACCTGCTTACTTTCTCCTAGCCCGGTTTTGCGGCCGTCCGGGATTTCTCTCCCATGTCATACCATGACTCAATGCCCGGCAAAATCGCCTTGAATCCATTTTGCGCGTAATCGCTTGAGATGGGGCTCGGACAGAAGCGACAGCGTACTTTCTGCAATAAAGTCGATACTATTGGGGGGAATCGCCGTTTCGATTGCCCTCATATATTCCTAAAACCGGACCCGAAATTCGGGTCGTGCCAGGCCACAATCGGTCGTTTCAACTTTGTCCGCAGGAATTTGAGATCCTCCTGATCTGGTCAAATGACAAGGGCTGATAATCAACATTGGCGTCCACACAAAATCCGCAGGTATAGGGACACCCCATGCTGCCGATCATGGGCACCATTTTAAAGGATGTGGGAGCTTTGGCGATGGTCGGCTCGATGAATTTCCACCGTTCCTTTACTCCCGGCAACTCGGTCGGCTGTCGAGCCGCGGCGAGCTGGACCCCAAGAGGACGATGCTGCGCACAATCCACCAGAATATCCTGAATCAGGGTTTTGTCGGTAAACCCCACCACATAGTCGAAATACTTGGCGGCATCTTGCGGATAGCTGCGCGCATGTGGCCCGCCTATCACCGTCACGGCTCCGCGAGAGCGATACATATTACTAATGGCATAGGCGGTCAACGCCGATCGGGTAAAGGCCCCGATGAATACAATATCCGTCTCGTTCAGCAATTCCCCCTGGAGGTCTTCCCGGCCGGTGTAGCAGACAAACCGCACCTGATGGCCCCAACTCCTCACACCACACCCCGACGACCTGCGGCATAATGCTCGCGAGATTCGGATTCATCACCCGGCTATAGAGGGATCGTGGGACCTTTGGCGACAAGATCCAGAATGGTCACTCGACGTGGGCGCATAGACTACCTCCATAAAAGAAATAAAGGGAATACTTGCAGATGTGAGGGGAAGGATTCGATTCGGCCTTTTTTAAACCTTGCTACTTTTGCATGCAAACAGGAAAACCCGCAAGGGAAAAGACAAACTTTTCTTAATTGTCTTGTCTATGGTAGGCAATCCTACCTTACCGGAACTGTTCTGGATTATTACGGATTGGTAAGGTTGACAACTATTGTCCCCCTGAGTGGGGCTTTTGTGTGGAAAATTCCAGGGTCACGCGCAATCCCGGGTGGTTGTCTGAAAGACTGATACGGATTCCATGGAGGTCGGCAATGGCTGACACTAAACTGAGACCGAGCCCGCTGCCACTTGTCGTTCGACTTGTTTCCAGTCGATAAAACCGTTGGAAAATTTTTTCTCGTTCGGCTTCCGGAACACCAGGACCCGTATCGGTAATAACGGCTGTCATACCGGACATTCGATGAGAAAGGATCATGGAAATTCGTGCGCCTGGCGGCGAATGACGAATGGCATTTTCTACGAGATTGACGAGCATTTGTGTGACAAGTCTTTTATCCCCACGGATCATCAGGTCGGGTTCGATGGTGCTAAAAAGAATTTGATGCCGCTCCTCGGCAATCGGAGCATAAGTTTCTTCGATGGTTTCGAAAATTTCACTGAGTGAGACCTCATGAAAACCCTGACGATGGGCACCAGACCCTAAATGCGCGATTCCCAAAAGGGCGCTGAACGTTTCCAGGATTTCGTCATTTTGGCTTAACGCCTGATCAATAGCCTGATCATAATCCTGCAGGGTTCTTGCACGGTTACGCGCACCCTCCAGTTTCTGCCGCATTCGCGACAACGGCGTCCTCAAATCGTGAGCCATGTCTATCGAAACCTGGCGTAATCCTCCCATTAATTTTTCAATTTGTTCCAGCATCAGATTCAGGTGGCGGCTCAATCGATCAAATTCATCATTCGTCCCTTTGAGGGGAATACGACGATCAAAGTGCCCATTCATGATGTCGCCCACGGTGAGATTGATTTTTTCCACACGTCGCAGCGTTATGGCACTCACGATCGCTCCGCAGGCAAACCCCAGAATGAGAATCGCGACCAATAACCACCCATACGCTTGACGTAAAAATTCCTTGGCCTCTTGAAGATCTTGTAAATCCTGTCCCACGACCAACTGCACGCCATCCGGCAACAACACCGCCTGTGCGCGAAGTTCGTGTGAAGGATTATCAATCGGAGTCGTTTTTGGAATCAGCTCTTGAAACCATTTTCGGACGGCAGTCCCTGTAGGCAATTCTCAACGATGGGACGCCCGGTGCCGTCGCGCAACACAAGGTAGGTACCCGGCTCTACCAGGTCAGGATTCGAGGAGTTGAGAGATCCGGCCTGGTACTCTTTGACAAGCATCTGAATCTGCCAGGCGATTTCTCCATCAACCCGCTCAAGCAAATACCGGACGGCGATCCAATATGACACCACAAAGGTGGTGATGACAAAACTCGCAAAGAGGCAGGCTGTGAAAAGAGTTAATCGAAAACTGGCTGTGCGCAGGAGTTTACGCATCTGCACTCATACGATAGCCCGTGCCACGGACGGTATGGATCAATTGTTGGGTGAATCCTTTATTGATCTTCATCCGGAGGCGGCTAATATGCGTGTCGACCACACTGGTGCGAGGATCAAAATAAAAATCCCACACATGCTCAAGAAGCATGGTCCGGGTCACAACCCGGCCGGCATTTCGCATGAGATACTCGAGCAGGCGGAATTCGCGAGGCTGAAGTTCGATGAGGACCTCCCCCCGTTTCACGATTCGTGTGAGTAAATCCAACTCAAGATCCCCGACGCGTAACCGTGTTTCGACGGTTGATATGGGAGGGCGCCGACGAAGTGCCTCGACTCGAGCTTTTAATTCCGAAAAGGCGAAAGGTTTCGTGAGGTAATCATCGCCTCCGCTTTGAAGCCCTTCAACCCGATGGTCAATCTCGCCCAATGCACTGAGAAAAAGAACCGGTGTTTTCACATTGGAGGTTCGGAGTCCTTTGACCAAACTGATCCCATCAAGACTGGGCAACATCCGGTCGACAATCAACACTTCATAAGTCTCATCTATGGCCTTTATGAACCCTTCCTTCCCATCTGTGGCGATGTCGACCACATACCCATCCTCCGCAAACCCGCTCGCGATATAGGACGCGGTTTCTTGGTCGTCTTCCAACAGGAGAATCTTCATCTGACAGGGAACCTTTATGTAATTGGGGGGATGGCACCAACCGTAACACGTTGAACATCCCTATCTCACTGGGTTATTCCGCGAACCGACCTCCAGGGAGTAAAACAAAGAAAGTATACCAAAAACCGGCCAAATTTTTGCATTTCGAAATCCATCTCGTTGAAGTTACCGACCCGCCTATTCGTGCCGGTAGGCTTCCCCTCGTTTGTCAGAAGAAGTGTTCCGGGTAATTCGACGTAATGAGGGTTGAATGAGAAGCAGAAGAATTGGCCGCCAGAAGTTAGAATACCATGTAAAAATTCAGGAAAAAGTCAAGAAAAACCAGTTGCATTAAGACGGTTCTTCCTGTACGGTTTTGTGTGAATCGACCGTCTCGATAGGATCCAAGCCATCCTCCGGCTGTTCTGGCCGGTGTCGTAGCCCAAATCTCCTCAGACCGGCCTCGATACACAACCTCAGCATTGAACAATGTGGTTCGTGCTGCGTCCGGTTGTGCCCAACAAAGGAACTGACTGTCATGCTGAATCAAAAACGACGAAGAGACCTTCGCAACGTCGCCATCATCGCTCACGTCGATCATGGCAAAACCACCTTGGTCGATGCCCTGCTGAGACAAACCGGCGCGCATGTGTTCAAGGAAGGCGAAGCCGTCATTATGGATTCGAATCCCTTGGAAAAAGAACGCGGCATTACCATTTTTTCAAAGAATGCCTCGCTGCTTTATAAAGATACGCGCATCAACCTGGTTGATACCCCCGGCCATGCTGACTTTGGCAGTGAGGTCGAGCGAATCCTGCGAATGGTGGATGGCGTGTTATTGCTCGTGGACGCCTTTGATGGCCCGATGCCTCAAACCAAATTCGTCCTTAAAAAATCGTTGGAATTGCACCTCAAGCCCATCGTGGTCATAAACAAGATCGATCGCCCCAACGCCCGGCCTGAGGAAATCGTCAATCAAACCTTTGATTTATTTTGTGAACTCAACGCGACCGACGAACAATTGGATTTCCCCATTGTGTACGCATCCGGCAAAGAAGGACGGTCCACACTGGACCTCATGGATCCCGCAGTCGATATGAAGCCCTTATTGGACACCATCATCCATCGGGTTTTGCCGCCAGTGGCTGATCCTGAGCAACCGTTTCAAATGCTCGTGACCATGTTGGAATATGACTCGTATATCGGGCGGGTAGCCGTCGGACGGATTGTCCATGGCATGGTAGAAGTCGGAAATTCTATCGTCGCCGTGAAACGGGATGGCAGCATTTCTCGGGGAAAGGTCACGAAACTGTTGGCCTATCAAGGACTCGTCCGCGTCGAAAGCAACTCCGCTCTGGCTGGAGACATCATCTCCCTGGCAGGAGTGCCAGACGTTCGGGTGGGGGAAACCCTCGCCTCCCCCCAAAACCCGACGGCCTTACCAACCGTCAATGTCGATGAACCAACCATTTCCATGAACTTCTCCCACAACACCAGTCCCTTGGCTGGAAAAGACGGGGGACGTTTTCTCACGTCGCGACACATTCGTGAACGCTTGGCTCACGAAGCCATGATGAATGTGGGCATCAAAGTGGAGGAAGCCGATGGCGGCGAGCGATTTAAAGTCTCCGGACGGGGGGAACTCCATTTGTCCATTTTAATCGAGACCATGCGGCGGGAAGGGTTTGAAGTGGAAGTGTCCCCGCCCAAAGTCATTTTCAAAGAAATCGATGGTGAACTTCTGGAACCAGTCGAGCTCGTGATCGTTGAGGTGGACCCAGGCTATCAGGGCTCGGTTATCGAAGCGCTCGGCAGCCGGAAAGCCGAAATGAAAAATCTGCTTATCAGCGCCGTCGGCACGGTCCGCATGGAATTCCACATTGCCTCCCGGGCCCTCTTAGGCTTTCGCAGTGAATTATTACGGATGACCAGAGGAACCGGCGTGATGTCGCAAACTTTTCACGAATACCAGCCCTTCAAAGGAGAGATTCCTCATCGTACGGCCGGGGTGCTGATTTCTCACGGCCCCGGACAGGCTGTGGCTTATGGCCTGTGGGGCCTCCAAGACCGGGGAGAAATTTTCCTGCATCCCGGAGCGGACCTTTATGAAGGCATGATTGTCGGTATTAATAATAAAGGGAACGATCTGGTGGTGAATGCCATTCGGGAGAAAAAACTGACGAATATCAGGGCGTCGGGCTCAGATGAAGCCATCCACCTGATTCCTCCGCAGGAAATGACGTTGGAATTTGCCCTGGAATTTATCGAGGACGATGAGCTGGTCGAGGTGACACCCAAAAGCATTCGCCTCCGCAAACGCTATCTTACCGACAACGAACGCCGCTCCGCGCGAAACCAGTCCAAAAAGGCCCAGTGAGCGCGTCTACTGTTCAGCCGGGGTTTTTTGCTTCGCCGTCACCATTGAGTTGCGGCGAGGCCTCTGGCCTTTTTCTCACCTACTCGATCATCAAAATTTTGACGCACCGATCCTCTTCCTGATGGAGTGCATCCCCAACCCTTCTTATTCCCGGGTCCATTCGAAGTCAAAAAACCAGGCTCTTATTCTTCAGGTTCCGGTTACAGCAGCACCCGGCTTCATCTCTAACCCAGTCAGATTTTCCTACCCTCTACGACGTATGCACCGGTGAACCGATCATCGTTTTTCCTCAGAACGGTGACCTGATTGACCTTTAGAGCACTCGCAGACGTTGCCCAAGACAAAATCTTTCCTCAATCAGGAGTTTTCACCTCTCTAAGTACTTTCCACTTTCTTCGTTTTTACGTATAATCCAGGTCCTACCGTCGAGCCGGGAACAAGCCTTTTCGAAAGGCCCAGCACCCGGCAGAGATCCATTCCACTGTGGAGCAGGCATGAACAATCTTTTTTTTAAAGGCCATGGTTTGGGGAATGACTATATTGCCCTTGACCCCGCCAAACTTTCTTTTAGATTAACTCCGCGCATCATCCGGGCACTCTGTGATCGACATTGGGGCGTGGGAAGTGACGGAATCCTGGCCCTCAGCCCTACAAAAAAAGCGGATTTTGGATCTGCGGATTTACAATCCTGACGGGAGTGAAGCGGAAAAATCCGGGAATGGGCTGCGGATTTTCGGCTGTTATCTGTACCACACCAGGCACACGAAGAAAAAACAATTTACGGTAGAAACCAGGGGAGGCCTGGTCGAGATCCAATTGGAACTCAATGGCAACGGATACGTGAATGGGGCCACGGTCGACATGGGGCGTGCCTCGTTTCAACCCATTGCCCTCCCCTGTACTCTACGCGTGCCTGAATTGATCCAACAACCGGTTAAGGCGGCCGGCCAATCCCTCCGGTTTACCGGGGTCAGCGTCGGAAATCCGCATTGCGTGGTGTATAAGAAACGAGAAGAACAATGGACCCGCCAGGAGCTTTTGGAAATCGGGCCGGAACTGGAAAACCACATTATTTTCCCGAAACGGACCAATGTCCAACTGGCCGTCCCCACCGGGCCACGAGCCATTTCTATTTTGATTTGGGAACGCGGGGCTGGGGAGACACAGGCCTCAGGATCCTCCGCTTGCGCAGCAGCCTCTGCAGGAGTCCGGTTAGGCTTAGTCAAAAGCCCCGTTCGGGTGAAAGCCCAGGGGGGGACGCTGGATATTACGGTCGATTCTCAATACAACATCACGATGAAAGGGCCCGTGACCGAGGTGGCCAGAGGCGAAATCAGTCAAGCTTTCATTCACGGCTTGCGTTAGACAGGTGGATTCATCTACCGATTTGACGATCCGATTGGAGTCCCCTACTGCGTTTCCGGTCACCGCCCAAACCCTCGTAGATACGCCAGAACATCCTGTATGTTCTGGTCGGATAAGTCCCCCTTCCAGGATGGCATAGAGGTTCCCTGCTTTCCATCTCGAATGATTTTCAACAATTCCTCCTCTGTTTTTTTCTGGACTATTTCCGTCGTCAGGTCGGCCGGCCGTGGCGTGAGGCTGTCCGCCACCGGACCATCACCTCGCCCTGTGGCTCCGTGACAGTTGAAGCAATTGGTCCGATACACACTCTCCCCCATCTCGGCATTCCCGATGAGGCCATCCGCCCACACGACTCCGCCGGATAAGATGGCCACCATCACTGCCACCCCAACCGATAAACGAGTACTCACATATCTCCCTTTCAAATTGGTTTATTCCGGTAATTTTGGAAACTCGAACGGAATCGGTTCGCCGGTCAACGCTTTCAAGAAGGCAAGAAGATCGGTTTTCTCCTGGGGCGCCAATCCCAGAGGCTTGATAAGCGTATCCAGACTTGGATTGGCATTGCCTCCCTTATCATAAAAATCCACGACTTCCTCCAAGGTCTTAAAGGCACCATCATGCATGTATGGGGCGGATTCAATAATGCTTCGGAGCGTCGGGGTTTTGAATGCACCTTTATCGGCATCCTTTCGCGTCACATTATACCGGCCTAAGTCTTCTTTCATCGGTCCGACTTGAGGCACACCGGTGTTGTGAAATTGATTATCGGTGAAATTGGAGTCGTTGTGGCACAAAATGCAGCGGCCTTTTCCTTTGAATAGTGCCATCCCGCGTTGGGCGTCTTCACTCATCGCCTGCCGATCGCCTAAAACAAATTTATCGAAGGCCGAATTGGTGGAAATGATCGTCCGTTCATAGGCGGCTATCGCTTCCGCGATACTCTGCAAATTCACACCGGTTCCGAACACCTTCTGAAACTGTTCCTGGTAACCTTTTAATTTACCTATTTTAGGTACGACTGCTTCGTGGGTCTCGGCCATTTCAACTGGATTGTGAATCGGGGCCGATGGCCTGTTCCTCCAAAGAACCGGCTCGACCATCCCAAAATTGAAAGCGATTGAAGGCCGTGTTGTATACGGTCGGTGATTGCCGGCCTCCTCGCAATCCTCCAACGCCCGCGGAGGTTTGGTTGGGATCGGCAAATCCCGTAACGGGATTATGACAAAATGCACAGGAAATGGCGTTGTTTTTGGATAACCGTCCATCAAAATAGAGTTGCTTACCTAACGCAACTTTTGCGGCATAACTCAAATTGGCTGGCCGGAACGGGTACAGTCGTCGGAAGCGGGCCAATATCGGGCACTGTATGACCATCAATGGTGAGCATGTTCTATGTTGGATTCAGGCCCGGGTTCACTTCCCATTCCGGTTGAAGCTATCATGAACAGCCCCAGCAATCCACAAATTAATGTAGCTAGTTTTCCTTTGATGCTCGTGCTCATCCCGTCATCTCCTCCTGATCTGAATTGTCGAATATACCGTAAGCGAGTCATGCAACTCATACAAGGGCGTCCACATCTCGCTGAATGGGAGTAATTTCATAATATCATGTCTCCCTCTTATGTCGGGCCAATCATAAAACAATTGACCGGCAGGTTAAAGACTATTCCTGCTTGATCTTTTCAGGTAAATTTCCTATTCAACCATTTGGGACCGGCACACTGCTCAAAAACCATGAGTCTCTATTCCACCTTCGGTAGGCCCGAATGAAAAGCGTATCCTATCCCATTGATTCTGTCCTCCCTGACTTGCAACAGACGCTACGGCAACACCACATCGTCCTCCTCACAGCACAGCCGGGCGCCGGAAAAACGACGCAGGTCCCGCTGGCCCTTCTTCAAGAGCCCTGGCTTACTCCAAAGTCCATCATTATATTGGAGCCTCGCCGGTTGGCCGCACGTGCGGCCGCGCGCCGCATGTCCGACCTCCTGGGAGAAGCCATTGGCACCACCGTCGGGTACCGAACTCGGTTAGATACTAAAATCGGCCCGAACACAAAACTGGAAGTCGTGACCGAAGGCATTCTCACGCGAATCCTTCAACACGATCCGTCGTTACAAAACTATGGCCTGGTGATCTTTGATGAATTTCATGAACGCAGCCTGCAAGCCGATCTGGGTTTGGCCTTATGCCTGGAAACCCGGAAGGTGTTTCGAGAAGACCTTCGGCTCTTGATCATGTCAGCCACACTGGACACGGCGGTACTATCAAAGCACCTGCAACAGGCCCCCTTGATCACTTGCGAGGGGAATATGTTTCCTATCGAAACCCGCTATGTCGGGAAACCGGAGCGCAAAGATTTTGCATTGCAAGTGGCACAAACCATTTACCGTCTGCTGAAGACCGATCAGGGCAACCTTCTGGTCTTTCTTCCCGGAGCCGGAGAAATCCGGCAAGTGGAACGGTTCTTGACTGACTTTCCGCTCGACCCGCATACGCTTATCGCACCGCTGTATGGTAATCTGTCCACACAGGCCCAGGACCAGGCCATTTTGCCGCCACCGGCCGGATGGCGAAAAATCGTTTTATCCACCAACATTGCCGAGACCAGTCTGACCATCGAAGGAATCCGTCTCGTTGTCGATACCGGTCTTATGCGCGTACCGCGCTTTGATCCACGCAGCGGGATGAGCCGGTTACACACCATCACGGTCTCGCAACAATCGGCCGAACAACGTCGCGGTCGGGCCGGACGCCTGGAACCAGGCCTGTGTGTGCGATTGTGGTCTGAGGCCGAGCAACGTACTTTCATGCCGCGCACCGCACCGGAAATTCTGGACGCTGATCTGACCTCCCTGGCTTTGGAATTGGCCCGATGGGGTATTCGCGACCAACAGGAATTGTTCTGGCTGGATCCTCCACCTTCCGGATCCATGGCTCAGGCACGACAGCTCCTTGGCTACCTTGGCGCCTTAAATGCCCAGGGGCACATCACCAATCATGGGCAGTGTATGGCGGCCCTCCCCATGCACCCGCGGCTGGCACATATGGTCCTCAAGGGAAAAACTTTGGGCTTAGGAGCCTTGGCGTGTGATCTGGCCGCAGCCTTAAGCGAACGCGATGCATTCAAAGGATCAATGGCACGAGAACATGCCGATCTTCGCAGTCGATTCGATATGCTTTATGCGGCCTCCCAGGGACAGAAGGACAAAGGATCTCCGGATACGGGAACACTCCAACGCATTCGCCAAGTCTCTCTGACCTGGCAACGCACGCTCCACATTGCCACTTCGACACATTTCCCCAAACAACAGATTGATCAAATAGGTGTACTCCTGGCGCTGGCCTATCCGGACCGGATTGCCCAACGACAAACAGATGAAGCCAGCCGATACCGGCTGACCAATGGGCGGAGCGCAAAATTCCATCATCCGGATCCGTTAGAGCATGAAGAATGGTTGGTCATCGCAGACCTTAATGGCGCACCATCAACGGCACTCATTTATCTGGCCGCCCCGATTTCTCGTGAAGATCTGATCACCCATTGCGCGGATCTCATGCAGTCCACAGAGTCTGTGATGTGGGATGAATCGGCACAAACCGTCGTCGCTAGCCGCCAACGACGAGTGGGAGAACTCATTCTGGAGGAAAGCCGCCTCCCCAATCCCGATCCTGATTTGGTGGTAACCGCGCTACTCGAAGGCCTTCGAAACAAGGGACTATCCTGCTTATCCTGGACTCCTGCTCTCAGAAACTGGCAGGCGCGCATCCAATTTCTCCAACGCATCACGGGACCGGAATCCTCCTGGCCGGATCTCTCGGACGATACCCTTCTTCACACACTTGAGCAGTGGCTTGGCCCCTATCTCACCAATCTCTTTAGCCTCAATCAGCTCAAACGAATCGAGCTTGCCTGGCCGCTTCAGGCGCTTCTCACTCCGGCACAACGACGTGCGATCGACACGTTAGCGCCTACCCATCTCACCGTACCGACAGGGTCACACATTCCCGTGGATTATCAGTCTGGAGAGATTCCGGTTCTGGCTGTTCGTCTCCAGGAACTTTTCGGTATGACGGAAACTCCACTACTGGCCAATGGCAAAGTGCCGCTGCTCATCCATCTGTTATCGCCGGCCCGACGGCCTGTTCAAGTCACACAGGACCTCAAGAGTTTTTGGAAAACGGGGTACGCGGAAGTGAAAAAAGAGTTGAAAGGCCGCTATCCCAAACACTTCTGGCCCGACGATCCTCTCCACGCCCCACCCACCCGCGGCATTAAAAAACGATAATTAACCTATTTGTAGATGCTACCAAGCCGAAGGGGGATATTCTTTCACGAGAGAATTTGTCGCGGCCTTTCGGCTGCCCTCCTCAGTCGCAGTTGTGTGGAAGCAATGGTGCTCTCTCCCCTTTCCACGTTCCTGGATCGACTCATTCCCCACGTGTAAGGTGGTGCTCTGACTTGGACCCTTAAATTTTCCCATTCGACTTTACACTACTTCCCGTTCGCACAGAGAAGCTTTTTTCAAAAGATATTAGGAAGAGGACTTATCCTCTCGATTCTGCCCTTATTGCATCACTGCATCGCCTTTTTCAGGAAGGGTTTGATATGGTGAAGAGATCCTTTATGGCATTATTGACAATCTGATTGAACCATTTCGCCTCATCTCTTTATCTTCAGGAAGGAACATTGAGCCATGAAACCGTATTCAGGCATCCTACGCATGCGACTCTGTTCATTGATCGCATTGACCTCCATGATCTTGTCGTGTGCACTAGGATATGCCGGACAATCCATTAACGGATTCCGCGATTTGACATTCGGGATGACGGAGCAGGAAGTTTCGGCAATACCAGCCTGCCGCAGCTCTACGGAATGTCTCTATGAACTCACCGATAAAAATCGATATTTGGAACTGACCTATCTGTCTGAAACAGCCTCCAGCGCCGCTGAATCCTCAGGAACCGCTCCAATCTCCAAACTGGCAAAAATTACGATCGATATGGGGCCATACACTGATGAATGGCATCAACAATTACAGGTCATCCTGGGAGAGAGTTATCGCCTCACACACGATCTGACCGAAGCGACCATGCAGTCGTTTGCTGCCGGGCAACACGATGAGCTGAATGTGGGCTATGAAGATGGGCGGGTGTTACTGAAGATTGTGCGCCGGCCCTTCGGCAACCTGGCTATGCAAGTGGTCTATCAAAATGCCGATCTTGCCGCGAATTTCATTCAACATTTGCAAGCCGAGGCCACATCCTCCAAATGAACTTTTTGCGTGCCGGACCTTTCGCGCCACACCTCCCTGGGCGCATAAGCCTTTCACCCACACACACGATGTCCACTATCGAGCAGTCGTTACGAAGCTTCCCTGGGAACAGAATAGGACGTGGGAACCAGTAAACGAGGTTGTAGGCTCTTTCCTCCTATAAATAAGGAAAGAGGCAATGTCACCACACCCACTTTCCGTTGCTGGTACATCAATCGTCGCCAACATCGCCGACACAAATCATGATCCTTCATGGAAACCGCACGCCCCAATTTACTGGAATGAGGATTCCGTTTTGGGGAAACAAAGACTTTCACCTCGCTTCCACATTTTGCACAATGAATGACTCCGGCTCCACTCCCCCTGGATGCTCTGTGCGTCACCAACCCAATGCCGTCAGCCGTATTCTTTCGTTTTGGATTCCATGCTTGTGCATAGGGAACGACTGATTCCGGCATATCCCATTTGAGCATTCGTCTCATGACGCTCCTCCTTGAAAAGTTTGGTATGTGGCGGTTCTCTCCTTAAGGGAGCAAGGGATATGCCCGGGACGGGAAAGCCCGGAATCTTGAAGTGAAGATCTTAGGGAAACAAAGAAAATGGGTCGAGGGTCAGGAGGAATGCCAATAGGAAAATAGGCAGGTTGTGTGGTGGGCGGGCATATCTTTCCCGTATGATTACTCTGAAATTTTGACAGCTGTTGGAATTTTTGACAGGCAGAACGGCATGCTCAAATTCATCGGCTTCTCAGAATTTCTTCCGGCTTTGAGGTATGGATAGACCGGGACATCTCCCTGAACCTCAGATGCGGTCGAGTGTCTCTGTGCCTGCGACACACTCAATGTTCAAATAATGACAATTAGACGGGAACCCTCTCCGGTGCCGATTCATTCAAAATCAGCCAATAGAGCCCCAGGTTTTGAACCGCTTGAGAAAATTCTTGAAAGTCCACGGGTTTTCGAACGTAACTATTGGCACCTAATTGATAGCTCTTCACAATGTCCTGCTCTTCCTTGGACGAGGTGAGGACTACCACCGGGAGAAACTTCGTCCGATCGTCAGCTCTGAGCCGTCGTAACACTTCCAACCCATCTATCTTGGGAAGCTTGAGATCCAACAATATAATTTGAGGCATGTGGCTCATATCACGACCGGCATGGGCTCCGGTTCCGAATAAGTATTCCAATGCCTCGACGCCGTCCCGAGCCACCACGACTTCATTTTTAATATTGTTTTTTTTGAGCGCCCGCATTGTGAGCTCTTCATCGTCTGGATGATCTTCCACTAACAGAATGACTTTGTTGATCATAATATCCTCCTTGGTCCGACTTACAATGTAAAATGAAAGGTTGCGCCCTGCCCCACCGCTCCTTCTGCCCAAATTTGCCCCCCATGCCGTTGAATAATACGATGCACGGTCGCCAGCCCCACACCCACGCCGGGATATTCCGTATAGGCATGAAGCCGTTGAAAGGGGCCGAAGAGTTTATGCACATACGTCATATCAAAGCCCGCCCCATTGTCTGTGACAAAATACGCTGACTGTCCTTTGTACTGCCCATGACCAAATTCAATGTGCGGGTGGGTCTGTTGCCGGGAAAACTTCCAGGCGTTGCCTAATAAATTCTCTAATACAGCTCGCAGTAATTGCGGATCAGCTGTGGCGAACACGTTATTGGCGACACGACATTCCACCTGCCGATCCGATTCCATTTTTTGAAGGTCGTCAAGCACGGCCCGGACCATCGCACTCATATCCACGGTCTGGGTATGGATTTCAGCGCGAGTCAACCGTGCCAGATTAAGCATGGCATCGATAAGCTGGGACATCCGTTGACTGGCTGCCCGTACCCGACGCAAATAACTTCGCCCCGACTCATCCAGCTTCTCATCATAGTCTTCCAGCACGGCCTGACTAAATCCATCGATCCCACGTAACGGGGCGCGTAAATCATGCGAGACGGAATAACTAAAGGCTTCAAGTTCCTTATTGCTAGCCTCGAGTTGTGCCGAACGTTGGACCAATTGAGAATTCAATTTACGAATATCGTCCTCCGCCCGCTTGCGCTCCGCCACTTCCCGAATGAGCTCCGCATTCGAGGCGGCCAACTTTTTCGTCCGTTCCTGGACCCGTTTTTCCAAATTATCTTTAGCCTGGCGAAGGGTATCTTCGGCCAACTGTCGTTCATGAATTTCCAATTCCAAATGTGTATTCGCGTCTTGCAACGCGGCGGTTCGTTCTCGAACCTGCTCTTCCAACTCGCTCGCGACCCGCCCGAGCTTCAAAACCACTAACCCGAATCCTCCAATCCATAAGCAGACCAGCATGCCCATCAACCCATACGTCCCCTGCCAATTCATTCCCATCACCTTCTCTAACGAATCAATGGGATAGACCACCTCCAACATGCCCGCCACTTGCCCGATCTGCCAATCACGCTTCGGACTATCGGGATGTCCGTTATGGCATTCCACACACGCTCCTTGCATCAGATCGGCCTTTGCGAAACGGAGTGACTCACGCCCGTCGACCTGTTCAATCCGATAAAACGGTTCACCCGGATGTTGGGTAAAAAATTTCCAGGCTTTCTCCTGAAACGCGTCGAGGAGGCTCCTCGAATCTCCCCCTCGGGGAAACGGATACGGGCTCAGCAACCGCAATTGTTCACCGGGTCGTCCCGCGACCAATCGCCTCCCCAGGGTCCGGCCTAAGGTCGCCGGTAGAGGGATCTCGCCTCTATGGTCTCGATACTCAGCCGAGGCATTGATTCCCTGATCATGAAGGCGTTGAACAATTTCGACGGTATACCATATCCGCATTTCATTCACGGCTCTGGTATAAATATCCGCTCCACGAAAGGCTATGGCCGTCATCATTTGTGTTTTTAATTGGGAAATGTGGAAATATATGACGATTAAACAAAGTCCAAATAGCACGGTTAATACCACAAGCGTATGTTTGTGCAAGAATTCTAGAACCCCTAACACCCCGCTCGCAGATTTCCGCCACAGTCCCAAGACCTGCAAAGGATATTCTTTACGAAGAGCCACCTGTGATCCCAGCATAGGTCTTGACAATTCCCGATTACGACCGCTCATACCTATTCATCCTCAAGGAACGTCCTCTGTCATAGCCTATCGGAAATAACCCGACGAAATTGAGCCATGGGACCATGCGAGCATTCTACCCACCGCGCTGAATTTTGGGACGGATGACTTTCCATCCTTCTCAAAAAGCGTTGGCCTCCGATCAGATCATACTCGACCGGTACACGGACCCATCACGAGGCTTTGCGGGTTGAGAAAACGGGTGTGTAGGGAGAAACTCAACGAGCCTTCACTGTCTCAATGGCTCTGACGTTGTCGGGCGGATTGTATGGTGAATGAAGTCCGTTCTCCGAACAACAAACGGCCATTGAAGGGATGCATGGGAAACTCCGGGTGTTCTCCCACTCAAGACAGCCGTAGTACCGATTCGCCCACAGTCATTGCCCGAACCGTTTCCGGAAGTTGTCCTCCCAATTACACGGGAGTTTGATTTTGCATGGCAACCGCCATAAAGGCTTCCTCAGACTCTGATAAGCCTGCAGAATCATTGTCTTCAGGTATCGGGGTTTCCAGTTCTTGATCTTCCTCATATGTTTGCCGCACTTCAAGGATTTCAATAGCCAATTGGGCATCCGGATACAACCTTCGCAAATCCCACTCCGTAATCCACCCGCGAACATACTCACGCATCCGTGTACTGGATAATTTTTCCACGGCGGAAATCGGAGGCGGCGTCCAACTATACGCCGATCCATGAAGGGAGCGGAGCCGTTCATATAAGGCATCTACCATGGAATCATACGGGCGTATCAGTGGTTCACTTTCCTCTTCAATCAGCCGGACGCCCTGGACTGCGAGTAACGCTTGCGCCTGGGCTTCATCCGCCACTCCTCCCTGAGACATCTGCTCTAATTTCCGAGAATCCTGCTTGTCTTCCAAGACCACACTTTGAAAATCATCGGTCAATGCCACAATGGCCCCTATCGCCGGACAAGCATACTCGTCTAACACCCCCATCCACCGCGCGACTTCCATGTAGGACTTAGCCCGTTGTTTAAATGAATACCGTCCGATAATTTCTGCCTCATCAATGAGCAAGATCCAGCCCTTGTAGCCTGCGGCCACCATCAGCCGTGAGATAAATTGAAACCGATGCACGGCCAGGTCTTGATTAGACAGTTTATTGAACGCGTAGGGAACCTCGGGAGGACATCCTTGAAGGTATTTATTGAGTTGACTATTACTCAACGGATCACCTGCCCAATACCGGATCATACGGTGACTCAGCTCGGGATCATTGATCATCCGCTCGTAGAGGTACAGGGTCGCGGCAAATCGGGAGTCGCAGCCTTGGTCCCCACGATGCACCCACTCATACAAATCGGCATAGTGAGGGCTCTGGAAATTCAGCTCGCCGGATATTTCCGTCAAAGCATCGCCATGCTTACCGGGAACAATGGCATTATTGATGGCTGCCCGGAAAAAAGGCACCCCATTGTAGAATGGCGTCTCCTTACTAATCACGATAGGACTGCAGATAAAATTATTGTCTAGCGCCACTTGTTGCAAGGCTTGGAGAAGATGTGACTTCCCACTTCCGAATCCTCCTTCGATTACAAGTCCTTTAGAGGGCAAACCCTGAGAAACCTGCGCTTCCATCTGTTGAAGCAGTCGTCTGAATTTCCCTTCCAACTCCGGTTGGTGGCTTCCAAACGCCTGCACCACATCGCGATTCGGCACCCCGGATCGTAACGCTTCCATAGCACGTTGGTGTCCCACATCCCCATTGGCCATGGCCGGGCGATCAGGGTATTCCATTTTCCCCGTCTCGTGTTCGTCCCCAACGAATTCGGTTCCAAGACGAATCAGGGCACCCAACGGATTTTGATATTGGCGGTCACGGACTTCATCCCAAATGCGCAATTTCAGGGCCTCGTACCGGTTGAGCCCTCGCCGCCCGTCAGTCAAAAACTCTGGCGGCACATGAACCACCAGCAACAAACTTTCCAAATCATCCGTTCCATCAATAAACTGACGAAGCATTTCGTAGGCATCCAGCGTGGCCGAAACTCCATAATATAGCCCTTCCGGAGAATCCGGTTTTTTATTGATCAGACAACGACTCAAGTCCAAGGAAACCACCAGGCCTGTTTTTCCCACTAACCGCAACCAACGGGATAACGAGGCAAACATATATCGGGCATTGGTCCGCCCGATTTTTTGAAAAATAAGGGCTTCCTTAAGAGCGGAAATTTGACGGATCTCCCCGCATAGCCAGGCCTTGACTGGTTCCGTCATAAATGGGCTTTCCGAGCCGGAATCCATTTGGCCCAAACACAACCGGATCATTGCCATACGAAATTCCTGGCACATCTGCGTATCCCGGTAGATTGCCCGTTCCAACCAACTATTCAAATCCCGGCGTAGTAACGGTTCTGCCCGTTCATTCATCCGGGCAATCCCTGCCATGCAAAAATCGGCTCTGCTATCGGGTATCTGATATCCATTTTCTTGCAGGAGCCGACGGACGAATTGTGATGCCAAGTCATCCCATTGAATCCGGCGGGCAACCTGATGAAAGAACTTATCCATCATATGAATCTTGGTCTCTTTTGAATCGACCGAAACACACGCATAACCCTCCTGCTCAGCCAAGATCGCTAATTGGGTCTGCACTCCTGTCCGATCGATGTCATCAGGCGTCACCACAAACTTGACGGATGACCCTCCCTGCCCGATAAATCGCTGAAGGTATTCCTTCCGGAGTGTGTGAAACCATTCTTGAGGCCGTAAATCCATTGCTAGTATCCCTCACTGGTTAAAAAATGAGTTCATGCGCAAATTACTCTTCAGGCTCTGGCGGTATGACAAAGAATCAGATCAAGCCACCACACGCTATGTGTAGACGGAGATTTTTAAAACATCAGTTGT
Organism: uncultured Nitrospirales bacterium; assembly: GCA_963785905.1. Taxonomy (GTDB): domain Bacteria; phylum Nitrospirota; class Nitrospiria; order Nitrospirales; family UBA8639; genus Nitrospira_E. Next base: position 128,123 of record CAWAXJ010000013.1, on the reverse strand, counting down.
TCCCGGTGGTTCCAATTGGCTGATTGTGACCTTGCTGGACGGAGCTTGTGAGCCCCGCCTCTGAAACTGTTCCAAGCAAAATTTTTGTCATTACTCGAAATCGTAAGACTTCCAAGTTTTTACCAATCGGCTTAGGTAGACTCCGACAGCGCAGGTTGAAGTATTTCGTCCTGATTCCCTTCTAGTTCAATATCTTCAGAATAGTCTTGCCGGATTTCAGTCAATTCGATTTCAACCTTTTGGGTGGGATCAAGACGCTTCAGATCCCATTCGGTAATCCATCCTTTGACGTATTCACGCATTCGGGTGCTGGATAACCGTTCAATCGTGGGAACCTGTGGTGGCTCCCACCCATATGCCGCACCATGGATGGTACGAATTTTGTGGTAGATTTCTTCGACGAGCTGGTCATAGGGACCAACCAGGGGAATACGCTCACATTCAATGAGTCGCATACCCTGTTCGGCTTGTCTGGACAACACCAAATCGGTTTCAGATCCTGTTTCACGCAACTTTTCCGGAACTTTTTCCCGATCGCCTTTTTCATCAAGAATGGCACTTTGAAAATCATCGGTGAGCGCCATCACCGCAGCCAATCCGGATTTATACCCAAGGTCCGCAAAGCTGGAGGCTTCCAGCCGACCCAGCCACCTGGCTAATTCTGCATAAGATTGGGCTCGTTGCTTAAAGGAATACCGGCCGATAATTTCCGCCTCATCGATCAACAAAATCCAACCGGAGTACCCCGCGGCGATCATCAGTCGTGAGACAAATTTAAACCGTTGCAATGCCATTTCCATGGCCGAGATCCGTTCAAACCGGTACGAAACGTTTGAGTCACAGGACTTGAGATACCGCTTTATTTCCGCATCGGTCAAAGGATCCCCCGCCCAAAATCGAATCATCCGATGACTCAATTCCGGGTCATTCACCATGCGTTCATAGAGAAAGACAGTGGCCGCAAACCGTCCATCAATTTCTCCCCCTTGGCGATGAACCCATTCATAGAAATCAGCATATTGCGGACTCTTGAAATTTAAATCCGCTGCGACCTCTGCCAGAGCATCTCCCCGCTTTTGCGGGATATCCGCCGCTCCAATCGCGGCTCGAAACATCAACGCCGGACTATAGAGAGGAGTTTCCTTACTGATAACAACCTTGCTACACACAAATCGGGATTCCAACGCCATGTGTCTCAGTGATTCCAATAAATGGGTTTTCCCCGTCCCAAATCCCCCTTCAATCAGCATTCCCTTGGTGGTCCAACCTTTATGAATACTGGCCTGGGCTTCCTGTAACATCTGTTGAAATTTGGCCTTGACCGTCGGCTGGGGACAGCCCAGCGCTTTGACGGCTCCCGGACTCGGCACTCCCGCCCTCAAAGATTCGATCACACGTTGATGCTGCACATCCTCTTTGCGACTTCCCACTCTGGCCAGCAGACGGCCCTCGTCAAACTTTTCGATGTGTTCCGTGAGCCGGACCATCGGCGCAAAAGGATTTTGACGGGTTTTATCTCGAACATCATCCCAGATTCGGAGCTTTAACGCTTCGTACCGATTCAGTCCCAGCCGTTGATCAGAGAGAAAGGATTGTGTGGTCACCACCACAACCAATAACCCTTCGATCTCATCGCTCCCATCGATAAACTGCCTCAGCATCTCATACGCATCCATGACCGCCGAGGGTGAATAGTTCAGGGTCGTTGACCCGGCTCCCTTGCTGCCCATAAAGGCTGAAATATCGATGGTCAACACCACGCCCGGCCTTCCCAGCAGGCGGACCCAATGAGCAAAAGACGCAATGAGGTCACGGGCATTGCTGCGATTCACTTTTTCGAAAATCAATAATTTTTTGAGAGTGGCCATTTGCTTCAACTCTCCTTTAAGCCAAGCTTTAATGGCTGTGGCCTCTTTCGACTGGCTGTCAGGTGCTGCCAACTGGCCTAAACACAACTGGATCATGGCCAACCGGAATTGCCGACTCATGTGGAAATCCTGGAACAGCGATCCTTCCAACCATGAGTTGATATCGCGTTGAATCGTGGCCTCATCACACCCGTTGAGCGAAGCCAGAACGGACCAGCTGCACTCCTCCCGGAGATCCGGAATCCGCCGCTGATTATTTTTTACGAGCTTTTTCACATAATCAAACGCCAGGTCATCCCAATCGATTTGTCTGGCCATTTCCCGGAACAAGAGGTCAATGAGTTGGACTTTCGTACGACGGGAGTCAGCCTGAATCGTGACAAAGCCTTCTTCTCGCGACACCTCCCCTATTCCAGAGGTCACAGGTTTGGTATCCTGGGCATCCTCGACGACCGCGAATTTGACAGCTGATCCTCCTCGTCGGATAAATCCCTGAAGATAGGCAGTTTTGATAACTTTCAACCATTCCTGTGGAGACATAATTTTCCCTTCAATATCCTTTTACTCTAGTTCGTCTTCTCGGCTCACCCTAGGGAAACTTAAATAACGATCCTGGTCTGTTTATCCCGTCTGGACAAAGGAAATTCCATAATAGGTTTTCTCCCTTCCCCCTTGCGCAATCACTGTTAACGTTCTCGTGGCATCGCGCACTCCGGTACTGGCATGAAAGTTAGCCCGATGATTGTTTTTGGTCGTAATGGTTCCACTTTTATCCAGCAAATAGACATCCCGGCCGAACTCCTGCCGGGTGTATTCGCTGGCCTGCCAGGGAAGGAGTGTGAGGAGTTGGTACAGCTCCAATAAGGGAATCACCGTCCCTTTCCCGATCAGATGCTTTCCTCGACCAGCCACCACAATGGAATAGGCCGTAAAAACCATCTCAAGAAACGTGTGCGGCTTAAATCGTAAGGGTCGATTTTGAACTTCCTTTAACCGTTTGACCAAGACGGAAGGGCGAACCCGGTTTTCTCGCATTCGGTCAATTGCTACTGCGCATTCTTTGTGTAAGATTCGCAATAAAACCGGATAGGAAAACAAATAGCCATCATGTTCATAGAGGTTGACACCCATTTGTTGGGCAGTGGTAAGAAGTTCCTGGCGAAAGGCTTTTCCCGCGAGATAACCGGATTCATCAAAATTCAGACGTTCTTGGGTTTTTATAAAGTCACAACCCAAACTCAGCGTAACCGCTTTGCCTTCCTCCAATAATTTGCGGAGCTTGACTAAATCGCCCACCTTCGCTGCATCTTTAATTTTTTTAAACGATGCCATCACCTGCTTCATCGATTTCATTAATTCCCCGGCTTGCTCTTCAATATCAGCCAATGCCTGCTCCAAATTCCCATGTTTCGGATCAGGCTTAGAAGGGGAGACGGCATCCGGTACTTCAAGCACACCCGTTGCCGATGTCGAGCCACGGACTTCTGCCGCATTTTCAAATCCTTCGGCACTCATGGTCTTTGATAGAGTCCTCTGGTTTGTGGTGAATCCAGACAACCGGTTACAGACAGACCCGGTTGATCGACGAATATCGCATATGATGTTCATTCGGCACACGCTGGCAGATTCTTAATAATTCCAGGCGTTTTCCACGATTATCACTCATCAAATACACTCAACGTCCTAATTAAAGAGGACCCTCGTACGAACCTCAGTTGACCTTTGTTGATGTGGGCTTTTATGGTTGTGCAATCATTCCTCACACCGGACACATGAGCCCCCTACCCCCATTTGCTGTCATCACAGGAGCTTCACGGGGAATTGGTGCTGAATATGCACGCGCGTTAGCGGCTCAGAGGTATGACCTCCTGTTAGTCGCGCGAGACCAAACACGTCTAGACCAATTAGCCGGGGATTTACAGGACGCCTATTCCGTCCAGGTCCGGACAGAAACTCTGGATCTCTCTCGGCCCAACGCAGGCTCTACTCTCTATCGTCTAGCCCACACGTTTCGGCCTCATGTGTCGTTACTGGTGAATAATGCGGGATTTGGCAGGTATGGCTTGTTGGTGGACATGCCTCTCTCAACAATTCAAGAGATGTTACAGGTCCATATTCATGTGATCACAGAAAGCACCAGACTGTTCCTGCCTGATATGATGAAGCAACACCAGGGCGCAATTATCAATGTCTCATCAGTGGCTGGCTTTTTCCCCATTCCCTTTATGGCCGAATATGCAGCAACCAAAGCATTTATCATTTCTTTTTCTGAGTCCGTGGCGATAGAAGCCCAGGGAAGTGGGGTGACCATTCAAGTTTGCTGCCCCGGCTACACCGAAACCGACTTCCATCAGACGGCACACCATCGTCCACGCCATATCCTTCCCCCTCAAACCCCGTCCGACGTGGTGCAAGCCTCGCTCAAGGCACTGAAGTGCCAAAAGTCCCTCGTGACTATTGGCTTGCCAGGAATCGCGGCTCGATGGATTGCTCGATTTATGCCCAAAAAGTTGCTCATGTGTCTGGCCGGCCGATTTGTTCGCCAAAAATCCCCCTCTCCTTAAACAATCAATCCCTCATGTCAAAGGAGCACAGTATGTCCCATATTCATTGTTCTTCCTTCCTCATCACGCTCACTTTCTTTAGTGTCTTCCTCTTGGCGGCCGGTTGTTCGGGTCCTCGCCCTATTCTCTACCCCAACAGCCATCTCCAACAGGTTGGAACCCACCAGGCTGAGCAGGACGTTGATGAGTGCAAGCAACTTGCAGAGGATTATGTCCCCGAGCACGACGCGGCGAACGTAGCCGGAAATACCGCCATCGGCGCCGGCTCAGGCGGTGCAATCGGTGCGGTCAGTGGTGCAATTGGAGGAGGAGCTGGCATCGGGGCAGCCGTAGGAGCCGCAACCGGAGCCACCGTGGGCTTTATTCACGGTTTATTTCAAGCCTCGCAGCCTTCACCAGCCTACAAATCGTTCGTCAATCGGTGTCTGTCGGAACGAGGCTACGATTCCATTGGTTGGGATTAGCTAAAGGAGTAAAAAACCTTAAGATATTTGTGTTTCAAGACCGGGCTCGTAATTTTCTTTGACTTGAGCATGTCCACCATCAGACTTTGGCCGGCTGAGGATTCAGAGAATATTTACAATGAACTATTCTCTGCACGACGGAGCGCCCGCATCAATACCGGGTCTTGATAGGCCACTTCACTTAACGCATCCAACATATGAAGCTCTTTTTGTTTGGCGACGGCCTTGGCTTTGCTGTATTGCCGCGAGTTAAACCGGGCCACCGATGGCTGGCCATTAATGATCTGACACGCTAAGGCTCCCCCATCTTTCAGTGCTAGGGTTCCCCCGTGATCGAACAGCGTGCGAGTCTCATCGACGGTGATCCCATGCAATTCCGCGAAATCATGGAGTCCGCTGGTCTCAATTAACTGTCCATCAGGCATCACGCATTTTCGTTTAAAATGCGGAGACCAGTCTTTTCGAAAATCGATATAGGTAATATCTCCACCCTGCGTGATGCCAAAATCGACTTTCGTCTCATCTAGTCCCAGATTCTTTTTCCTTAACCGATCCTGTAATTCCATGGGGAGCCCTCGATAAAAAACCCGCTCCATGGCTTCCTCCAAAGTCACGCCATAGCTCCGACGCAGGCGTTCGGCAGAGGCATACTGCTCCAGATCCATCATCCAGGTGTGTTTGGGAGCTTTGCCTGTTGGATCCACCCTGCACACGAATGCGCCTTTTGTGACAAGTGGTCCCTCGTGCGGGTAGAGATAGACGCCTCCGTCTTGAAGCAAATGTTTCACTGATTCCAAAGGAATATCGTAACTTTCCGACAACACTTGGGCGTGTATCGCAAGATCTTCCGGCTCTGTCATTCCACAGACCATCACATTCCCGGGAGGATCATGATCGGTGTAATTCTCAAGAATGTTATAGAGAACGGCAGGCTTCTCTTTCTTCAAGGGACGCTTTTTCACTTTGTACATTCACCACACTCCTTCTGGCTGAGTTTCTCCTACCCCTTTATACGCATCCACTCTGATGAACGTCCAGGGATTCTGCTCCACAACGGCATTCCGTTTACTCTTTGAATTCTCCTCCCATCGCCATTATTGTTTCCATGCCCTGTTGCAGTGCAGGAAGGCGTAATGGTAGAAGGAATTCCCATATAGCTCAAAAATTATTTCCTCCGAACTTCTCATGGCGAAAAATGAACTTATCCAGGCCTTCCATCAAAGAGGAGCCTTCAAGTGGAATCAGCAGGAAGGCTTTCGTTTAGCCTCAGGGAAGACCAGTCCATATTATGTGGACTGTCGTATTGTATTGGCTCACCCGCACTCACGTCATCTTGTGGCTCAACTCGCCTATACTCTGCTCAAATCATTCGATTTCACACTCATCGGCGGGCTAGAGATCGGAGCGATCCCCCTGGCCACCAGCATTTCAGATTTTGGCTATACCGCCGATCCACAACGGGAATGGGAAACGTTTGTTGTCCGCAAACAACCCAAGGATCATGGATTAGGCAAATTGATTGAAGGCACCATCCATCCGGGGGAAACGGCCCTAGTGGTTGATGACGTCGTCACAACGGGCGGCTCTTTGTTAAAGGCCGCAGAATCAGCTCGCTCCCAGGGATTAAAGGTGACTCATGGGTTAGTAGTTGTGGATCGATCTGACGTTGAAGGGAAACGCAATCTGGCACAGATGGGCATTCAATTGCTCTCTCTTCTAACATTGGAGGATTTAAAACAGGCAACTCCTTCCTCACGATAAGACTTCGGAATTTTCCCGCTACGTTTCAACCTTTACTCAGCCTGTGCGGCAACAGTGTGCAGGCCTCCTGTTATCCTCCCCTTCCAGTGGGGATACGATTTGATGACCGTTTCGCGTTCGAAGCTTTTACGGTACTCACTTATCCCGGAAGGCTGGCTTGACCGTCTCTTCTGCCCAACCCTACAATTAAATTATTCATTTATAATTGTCCGGTCACTTTCATTTTCAAAAAGGACAAGATCATTCCTCTTATCCTTCTCATCCAAGAGAGCCTTTCCCAACACCACGGAGGATAACTATGAAACATGTCTCTCTCTCCTTGGGGCTTGCCTTTCTTTTTCTGGGATGGTGGAACCCTGCCATTGTTTCTGCCGAACCCTATCTCTTAACTGTCCAACAACTTAAAGCAGGGCTTGATAAAGCTAACCAGCCCAAACAGAAAGGATTTGTGCTCGTCGATGTTCGAAGCCCGGATGAACATATCGGTGGGTTCATTCCCGGAACAGACTTCAATATTGATTTCAGGGAAGTGCAAGCACGACACCGTGAACTCAAAACCAACCTGGATCAACACATCGTGGTGTACTGCCAATCTGGACACCGCAGTAATATTGCGGCTGAAACATTAATGGGACTGGGCTATCAGCATGTGTATAACGTGGCAGGGAGTATGAACGCGTGGGAAGAGGCAGGGTTTCCCATCGAACAGCCCAAATAAACAGAATTGGATTGCGCTAAAAAAAAATTAGGATTCCGCCACCGTGGAATAGATGCCGTTAAAGTCCTGATGCATCTCCCGGAAGGCTTCAAGGAGTTGTGGGTCAAAATGGGTCGGTTGAGTCCGGTCGTTACCGTTGAATATGATATCGCACGTCTTCGCATGCGTAAACGCTGGTTTGTACGGTCGGCGACTCCGTAAGGCATCGTAGAGGTCGCATAGCATCACAATCCGTCCTGTGATGGGTATCTGTGTTCCCTTGAGACCTTTAGGATATCCACTTCCATCCCAACGTTCGTGGTGAGTTAACGCCACCTCTTTGGCCATCTCCAACAAAGGAGAAGTCGAGCCCTCCAATAGACTCGCCCCCAACAAAGGATGTTGCTTGATTGACTCCCATTCTTCCTCCGTCAATGGGCCTTGCTTCCCGAGAACGGCATCGGGAACCCCGATTTTCCCCACATCATGCATCGGCGCTACGGCAAATAAACATCGTGCGCGTATCTGATCCCAGCCAATGGCCAGGGCAAGAGATTGTGAATAATAACTCAACCGTTCAATATGCGCTCCTGTTTCCTCATCTTTATAGCGTGACGCACGGGCTAATCGAAGAATGGTGTCTGTGTAGGCCTGTTCTAACTCACTGTTTTTGCGTTGCTCGGCATCCAATGCCACCTTGAGGTCTCTGGCATAGGCGAGCGTTTGGGCATGGGCTTTTTTTAGCTGTTGGGTTTTCTGTCCTTCCTGCTCCAACATTTGTTTGAGGTCACGGGCAAAAAACATGAGCTGTGACCTGGTAGCCTGAAGTTGCCCTTTGACAGATTGCTGTGAAGATGTTCGCTGTGCGCTTTTTTTTGAACCAGAACCAAGGATGCCAGCTTTTTTGGGTGACACTTTGCTCATCAAGCCAATACTTCCCGAACCTTCTGAATCAGTTCAAGTGGGCTAAATGGCTTGACCAAATATCCTGCGAGATTAAGAGAGGCCATCTGCTCACGTGATTCGACCCCGTCTTTAGCTGTTAACATGACGATAGGGATTTTTGCGGTATCAGAATTTTGCCGGAGCCTTTTCACCACCTCACACCCATTAAGACCAGGCATCATCCAATCAAGAATTAATAGGTCGGGAATGTGTGCCGAAATGGCATCCACCGCCCTGCAACCATCCGCTGCGGTGAGGATCCGATAAGAAGGGTTTTCGAGAGTAACTTGGACCAGTAGCCTGAGATCTTCTTCATCATCGGCGATGAGAATCGTTTTCACAGGAGCGGTCATCACAAAAACTTTCTAATGGTTGGCCAACAAGTGACTAAGGAGTCTCTAATCCATTGCCGGCATCTTCATCCTCCTTGATGACATGATCGTCCTGTTGTGAGAAATTTTCAATAAAATCCAATCGCTCGGCATTCCATATGTTTTTTTCAACTTTTCTGGCGACGGTAATAAACCCGGAATGTGCGACCATTCGATGATCCGGTCTGACACTTCGGCCTTTAATATTCCAGGTCCGCAACAATGTTTCAAAGTTTTGAACCATGGTGAAGACCCGGCTCTGCTCCAATGCCTGCACGGTTTGCATGACCTGCGGCACCGTTGGGACATAACTCAGATAAAGGCCACCGGACCTTAAGGCCCGTGCGGCATGGGGAACCACCCGCCAGGGTTCCGGAAGGTCCAACACCACTCGATCAAACATCCAGGAAGAAATCCCTTCTCCTACCTCAATACCATCGTAAGCGTCCCGAATCTGGAGAAAATGATTGGGCACCTTCCCCATAAATCGTTCAATATTTTTTGTGGCCGTGGCAGCAAAATCTTCTCTTACCTCATAGCTCACCACACACCCACGGTCACCTGCCGCACGGAGGAGGGCCATCGTCAACGCTCCCGACCCCACACCCGCCTCAAAGACCCTGGCCCCGGGATATATATCCGCCCACATGGGTATGACGGCCAGATCTTTGGGATAAATCACCTGAGCCCCTCTGGGCATTTTCAACGTATATTCGGCTAGTGTTGGAAGAACAGCCACCATTGACTTTTCCATTGGAAAACTGGACCACGGTCCCATCCGGTTTTCCAATAATGTCATCATGAGGAATGCGATCTCCGCTATGTTGAAAGATTTCTCCGGCTTTGAGTGTGACCGCATAAGGTCGTTCTTTTTTATCAATTAAATGAACTCTGTCTCCACACTGAAATATTTTCATAAGGGGCGTATTCTATCAAGGAAATTCTCCCCGTTGATACCCATCAAAATAAGGGAGGCTTCAGAAGGAATCATGAGCAACAATAAACATACATTCCGAGCCGCGTTATTCTTGACACCTCTTCCATTCAGACGTATGATTGAAAAACTTCACCATTCACACCTACTTCAGTAACTTCTTGACAATTGTCCCGACCCTTTAAAATTTGGTGTTCCATGTCTGGTTGGCATCTCCTCAGGATCCAGAAATTGTCACCAGTTCGGGATAGGAATGACCTACTCTTAGTATGCCCCAACACCTTCGCAGATTTATAAAACGAAAAGTTAAGAAGATGAGAACGTCGAATATTGTATAATCTATTATGAAACGACTTTTTACCGTCATTGGTCTTGGGCGCTTCGGATATAGCGTGGCTCAAACACTGGTCACTAAAGGGTGCGAAGTACTCGCCATCGACAAGGACGAAGAAAAGATTCAGGCGATCAGTGACATTGCGACCTTTGCCGTTCAATGCGATGCGACAGATGAACGGGCTTTGAAAGCGGTCAGTGCTCAAAACGTCGATGTGGCGGTGGTCAGTATTGGAGAAAACATTGAGGCCAGTATTCTCATTGTTCAGACCCTTAAGGAAATGGGGGTGAAATCTATTGTGGCCAAGGCCGTGGCCCAAATCCAGGGGAAAATTTTAAAAAATCTTGGAGTCGATGAAGTCATCTACCCTGAACGAGATGCGGCCATCCGGCTCGCACATCGCCTGGTCTCACCTAGCGTGCTTGAATATTTAGAATTAGCCCCGGGGTATAGCGTTGAAGAAGTGTCCGTTTCGGAGAATTTGTCTGGATTAAGCCTTGAGGATGTCAAATTGCGTGGTCAGCATAATTTGAACGTGATTGGAATAAAAAAACAGGTTACCCGAATGGTCAAAGGGCGGATGATGAAAGAAGAAACCTTTAACTTCACCCCAAAACCCAATGACGTCATTGAAAAAGGGGATGTCCTGGTGATGATTGGCCGGGAGGAAGATCTCGACCGTTTTTGTAACAGTGTGTAAGGAATCTAACAGTTCCGTCAATTCTCTCTTCACTTTCCCACCCTAATTGATCTCACAGTCTTCCATGATATTTTAGGTTTTTCCTCTTTCGAACTATCCAGAGAATTCGGTTTTTACCGACTCTTAGATAACAAATCCTCCTTATCTGAAATGTGAAAGGCATTCTGAACTCATTAATTTTATTATTATTTTTAAAAATTTGAAGATTGTTCAGATAACAGTCGTGCAAAAAACACCCGAAAAGCAGAAACCCGTTCCTTGCATCAAAATTTCTTTGGTGAGTTTTTTAAAGGGATAAAAGACGTTATTGGCTTGTTTTTTGCTTTTAAACCATTATCTAAGATCATATTGTTATTAAACAACATAATCAGCAAGGATTATGAACCGTCCGGGGAAATCGTTATGAAATACCAAACTGTTTTAGATGAACCCACAGAAACAGAGTTTGCCACTGCGACAACCGAGGAAAGAAAGTCTACCGTTAAAGGATTCGGACCGGCTCTTGAATCGTTATATTTTCGATCATTTGGTAGCCGGCCACTTCTCAATAAAGATTCCGAGATCGAACTCGCGAAAGAAATAGACCAAGCCTCCAGGGCCATCCGGGTTATTATTAAACAAGGGCTTCATATCATACTTAGCCAGAAAAAAGGACCGGAAAGGGAAGAAACCATTACGACTCTTAAGGAAACGTTTGCCTTAAGCGGGCTTTCGGCTCCAGCAGTTGAAAAATTGAAATGCGTTTTGTTGGCATTAGATCTAACCTATCCCTCCGAACGCTCCGCCATTCACTCTCTTTGCCAACAACTCCAAAAAGCCAGGTTCCAATTAGAAAAAGCTAAATCCGAACTGGTGCAACGGAATCTTCGCTTGGTCGTGGACATTGCGAAACGATATACCGGACATGGGCTGGCGTTTCTGGACTTGGTACAGGAAGGCAATATTGGACTTATGAAAGCGGCTGAGCGATTTCAGTATCGAAAGGGATTTAAATTCAGCACCTATGCGACGTGGTGGATTCGGCAAGGCATCACACGGTCACTGGCCGATCAGTCAAGAACCATCCGGGTGCCTGTCCACTTAAATGAAATTTCTAATAAAATTGCCCGTACATCCAAGCGATTGACTCAACAGTATGCCCGCCCACCGCAAATAGAAGACATTGGGGAAACCCTGAAACTGAGCGCGGAAAAAGTTCACGAAACCATTCAGGCCTTTCAAGATCCAATATCATTAGAAACGCCGGTTGGAGAAGGGGATACATTTCTCACTGATTTTATTCCAGATCCGGGAACCTTGACACCTGATGGACCAGTCTCCCGACAGGAAACAAATCAACAAGTTGAACGAATTTTGGATTCGCTGACCCCAAGGGAACAGATGGTGATCCGTCTCCGTTTTGGAATTGGCCAAGATGAGCCATGGACCCTTGAGGAAGTCGGGCAAAGCATGTCGGTCACTCGCGAACGGGTCCGCCAGATTGAAGCCAAAGCACTTCAAAAATTGAAGGAGCCCGCCATGAAGGATATGCTGGCGGCCATTAAGTAAATTCTGTAGTTATCATTGCTCAAACTCTCCTTCCTCCAGTTCATTTCCCAATTTTCTGGGCAAAGACTTGTCAATCAACCGCTAATCTCATTAGCATAGGAGGCAAAAGGCATATATTGTCAGTCTAATCCATGTGTTAATAAAATTCCCATTGTTGTCAACAGACCCTATTCACATTCTTCGACAAGAATTCAGAGGCCACCTCGAACAGTTCTACGCCCAACTGAATTTGGCCCCTCCCTATCATAGTATTGAAAAAGCTCTCCAATATTTATCCAATACACTCAGAACCAAACCCGAAGAATTCTGCCAAGGATTCTTACAGGATGCCACAAAAAAATGGTTATTATTTCAGGAAATTTTCTCAGCCTCTGGTTTACAAAAAAAGCATCGAGGGATCATTCAGCAATTAGCCCGCTCCTCCACTTTTTCTGATTCTTCCTCTGAGTCTCTTCGCTTTCTTAGAAATTTTACCGATTTGCCCCAACCATCCCCCACTGAACTGCCGGATACCTCGACTCATACAAACTGATTTCAAACATGTTTTGGCCAAATAAAATTTTGTGAAAAATTATACATATGTTGCGTTTCTGCAACACTTCAAAGCCGACCACGTATGTTTTTCTCCTAAAACACAAATATTTTTTGTTCTCTCACATAGTACAACTATTGCACATTCATGGTTCATAGAGACTTGAACATTTTTATGCGTCTTCAACAAACTCTGGCAAAATCGGCTTTTTTATCCGGCATTGGGCTGCATTCTGGCAATCCGACTTCCTTGGCTATTCATCCAGCTCCACCAAATACGGGGGTCGTGTTTGTGAAGCAGATGGCCGACCGTGTTCAATCCTGCCCGGCTTCCATCTCATTTTTGGGGCAAACCGACCATTGCACCACACTTCAAGCCAAAGATTTCCACATACAAACGGTTGAACATGTTTTAGGTGCGCTGGCCGGACTCGAGATTGATAATGCCTATGTGGAATTGCAAGGAACGGAAATCCCTGCGGCCGATGGAAGCGCAGCCCCGTTTGTAGGCATTCTCCAACAAGGTGGCATCACCACCCAGGAAGAACCACGTACGTACTTAAAAATCGTACAGCCGGTCTGCGTAGAGGACGAACAACGATCAATTACGGTCCTACCTTCAGCCCTCCCTCAGATAACGTATGGTATCGATTTCCCCCACCCGCTCATTCAACAACAGGAATATCGACATGGCTGCACACCTTATGAGTTTGAGAAAAATATCGCCGGAGCTCGTACCTTTGCGTTTAAAAAAGAAGTGGAATTTTTGTGGTCACACGGACTAGGGTTAGGAGGCTCCCTGTACAATACGGTCGTCTTTTCGGATACGGATTTGGTGAATGAAGATGAATTACGTTTTCCGAACGAATGCGTTCGGCATAAAGTTCTGGACCTCATTGGAGATCTGTCGTTATTAGGTATTCCTGTTATTGGCCATTTTATCGCTAAATGCGCGGGGCACAAGCTCCATACTCAATTGGTCCAAGCCATCATCCAAAACCCTGACAAGTGGATTATTTTGAATGCCGGAGATTCCGGGAAAGACTACATCTTAAACAAAAATTCATTCCCCGATTCAAAAATTGATCTTCCTGAACTCCAGCCAGCGTTTCACTCTCTCTAATTCTTCTTTTTTCATTTCCAATCATTTTCTCGCGGGCATCTTCAGAATTCCCTGCTGGTCTCACACCAAACAAGGATATGTATTTTTTCATTGCCTTCACCTTATGAGCATGGTAGCGTTTTCAATATTATGTTATGGCACTCGTTTTACCCCAAAAGACAACCAGCCAACCAAATAATATACCTCACCGTCTGCGCCTGTCTTTTCTTTTTGACGCCTGCCTGGAGCGCCACGCCCATAGAACAAGATCCGAAAGGTTTTTTCGGCAGCCTTTGGGGGAAGTCACTCAAAGACCGTTCAGACCTGAAGAAAATTGAATCGATTAATACCTTGCATATCTACACCATTAAAATCGGGCCACCCCAGATTGAAGGCATTGAGATGGAATCAGTTAAACTTTTTACCTTAGAAGAGAAGTACGCTCGAGCCTTATTCCACTATCAGGGAGAAGCTAACCATAAATCTCTGTTGCATCTTCTGGAAACCCAGTTTGGAAAAACCAACAATCCATATGGGTCCATGATGAGGGGATTGAGTCAACAATACACCTGGCGTGGCCCTGAAACGGAAATAACCGTCACCTATCATGGGTTCCGGGAACGGGGATTTTTAGCTGTCCAGAGCCGAATCTATGCACCGCTCTTTCTTGACGCACTCTCCGAGCATTCCTATTAATCGCCACAGGGATTCATTTCATCTTCAATTTGCTACTCATTTGATTATGATGGAGTCAGCACTTTTCTGGCTTCCAACACCTTGTCGACGACAGTCTCAACATTATCCTTATCGACAAATGGGGAAAGAATAAAGGATTTCAAGGCGACGATCGGTTCCCCATAATCGGTTCGGCGATAACAATCAGTTAAGGACAACATCACCCCCTCGACCCGCCATTCCTTCCTGATGCACAAAGTCAAAAATTTTCCGGTTGTATTGGTTGTGTTCTAATAGGACATCGCGGAACGAAGAATCATGCATTTCTTTTTCCTTTATCTGGAACGTATCCACTCCTTCAGGGTATACCCGAAAGAGGGTGACGGTTCCAAAATTTTCCCGGTTCAACACCGTCGTACACTCATGACTCTCTAAATGTTCCCGTAGGAGCTGCGCCATTTCGACAATGTGGCCAATGATTACCCGCAACCCCTCTTTACCGAACAATTTCAAATTCGCCAGGGCAGCGAGAACCCCCGTACCAGGCCTTGATGTCTCCAGGGTATACATTCCCGGCCGTTGTTCTCCAAATTGATATAAATACGGCATTTGATCTTGTGGACGTTGTAGCAATTCAAGATCTTCTTTATGTTGAAGAAGAACCATGCTCGAAATGTAGGGCGCAAAGCCTGGCTTATGAAAATCAATTCCGATCGAATCCGCCAGAGAAAGATGTCGAATGTTCTGACAAGCCCCGGCCAAGGCCCGCACGGTCCGAGGACGAAAGCCTAACGGATTCGCTTCAAATAGATAGTCATTAAACACGGACCAAGCCCACCCGATTACCGCATCCGCATGAATGTGGGGACGATAGGGAAGTGAAAATTCCTGGACCAGTTCATCCCGTAACTTCACCATTCCCCGAAGATCATCCACCCCAAAGGCATCCGTGGTCCCCAGGGTACCAATAATTCCTCCGATTTTTTGACCGGCTTGAAGGACATGAATGGCTTGTACCCGAAGAGCCTTGAGATCCATCGAATTGTTGACAGTGCTTGGAATGGTAATAAGATTTTTGGCGCCCAACCCTAACCAACCGACAATATTGTACCGGCAATAGTGACTACTATCACTGGCGAATACCACGGCATCTTCACGAATCCCATGCTCCATGGCGCCAGGAAGCGCTTTTTCCAAGCCCAATTTAATGCCATATAGGGTGGTTCCGGTTCCACCGAAGGTAAACATACCGCCAGCTCGTTCCGGATCATACCCAATTAATCTGGCCATCATGGCCACAACTTCCACTTCAGCGAAGGCCACCCGATGGCTATATTCATCCCACGCCAAATTCGGATTATAGAGTGAGGAGAGCAACACACCAATGAGAGAAGATATCGTGACGGGAGGAACGACATTTTGCTGTGTCCGAGGATGCCCCCATAACGTGAGCCCGGAACAGTACTGAACCAATTCCTGCGTAACCGCCTCGACAGTGCTTCCCTTTTCTGCCAGCCGACTGTTTCTGGCGGCACTGTAATTCAACTCTCCGCGCTCCCCAAGGATGGGACGTTCACTTTTCAGGGTATCCACTGCCTCGATAGCCCTCATGATGCTGTGAACAAAATAGGAATCATGCACCCGGTTTGAAACCGGTTGAGGAAAGGCCATTCGAATTTGGTCTAAAATTTTTCTATAAGTGGTTCCCATGTGCTCAGGCTCCTCTCTCAACTCTGCTGATAGTTCATGCCTTTCTTTCTCAATCAGAAATTCTGTTAAGGGTACTTGACTCCTGTTCGGACAAGAGGCACCATAAACCGTTTTTTTGACTCATCCTAACCGAGTAGTCTAAGGACTGTATGTCCAAACACATTCGCTCGGATCTTTTAGCCATTAATCCTCACCACACGGTTTCTATTCAGCACGTTGGGCTGGGACAGCATCAGATAGTGGTGGTCGATAATTTTTATCAGCACCCGGATGACGTTCTCCAAGTGGCGTTAAACCTTTCCTATACCGACCGTTTCGAAATCGTGGGGAATTTCCCCGGGGTGCGCGCCAGCCTTAGCCTTGAAACCGAGCAACTGGTTGACACATTGAGTTCCATTTGGGGATGTTGCTTGCACACATTTTTTTCTCCCCAACCTGTCGTCTTTCAGGGCATCAAGACTCAGAACTACCGCCTAAACGTTGGTCAACGGCAGCCTCACATTGATCAGGATATCACGGCCATGGTGTATCTGAATCCTGCAGATTCCTGTATGGGTGGGACCGGCTTATATCGCCATCGACCTACAGGGCTTGAACGGGTTCCCATTATGCCTGACACCTCGATTCGACAACTTGCCGATCAACTGGAACTGAGCGATGAATTTTTTACCAGCCGGGAAGGATATGAAAATTTCCAACATAGCATGATTTTCAATCCCCTCTTCGCCTGTCGAAATAATACCTACATCAACGACGGCAATGAATATTGGGAATTACTGAAACTGATCGACATGCGACCCAATCGGCTTATCATGTTCGATGGACGGTGCTTTCATTCTCAGTATATCCAATCCGGAGACTACGACCAGGCCTTTCGAGTGAATCAAGTCCTTTATCTGAGTCGAGAGAAAAATTCGTAATCCTCTCGCACCAATTCCAATAGACCTTCCTCCTATCCACTTTTCCCTTTTTATTAAGTTGGCTTCTTCCATTTTTAAAGGCGGGGACTCCTGTGAATCCCAAAGAACTATCGTTTGGTAGAGGTCCCTCCCTCATGAGGCATTCAGCTGTCATATATTCTTGAATTTGTGGAAAGCTGAATTGGATAGAGAAGCCTGAACATATTCTTATTGATCTATTCAAGTTATTTAGCCACGCGATTCACATCCTTTGCCGTGACCTGCAGGTATGTTTCTTCCTGATATCCTTTCACCACAAGGAGGAAAAGGCAGGCAACGAAAAACATGACTCCAGCGAAAAACCAATAATAATGAGGGCCTGTCAACATAACCGTCCCATCCGGGTTCTGAATCCAATAGTTTACAAACGCGGTAAACCCGTTTCCTAAAGACACCGAAAGCAAAAACAAGCCCATCATCAGTGATTTGAGTTTGAGGGGAGCCTGGGTATATGAAAATTCAAGACAGGTAATGGACACCATCACTTCCGCCGCTGTGATCACCACAAAAGCCATTAACTGCCAGGCAATGGCTGGTTCCATCCCTACGCCAATTTGTTGCTCAATGTATGCTGAGATCAGAAATGCCCCCACCGCCATAAAAAAGCCCATAGCCATTTTTCGCAATGCTGTCATGGGAACAATTTTATTCAACAGCGGATACACGGCATAGGTAAACAAAGGGATGAACAACATAATTAAGACCGGATTGACGGCTTGGATTTGCGACGGCAGCCATTCAACACCCATCCAGACACGGTCCATGTGCTGGGCCTGGAGGACCCATGCTGAGGCCGTTTGGTCATAGAGAGACCAAAAAAATGCGACAAACACATAAATACCTGCCAGCTTCAAAATGGCACGCCATGCCTGTGGACTTGTCAGTTCTTGAAGCACGCCAGAACGGTCTGGAGGAATATGGACATAGTGGTTCCGGCCAGCCCAGAAAATGAGGGTCGCCAGAAACATCAAAATCCCAGGTACTCCAAAGGCTAGACTCGGGCCATAGTGTTCCAATAACCAGGGGGTCAGCATCATGGACCCAAAGGCCCCGACATTGATCGCAAAGTAGAACCAGGCGAATGCCCTGGTGAGGAGATGGCCATTCGCAGAGCCAAACTGATCCCCTAAATTGGCTGACACGCAGGGCTTGATGCCCCCTGAGCCGATGGCAATCAAAATTAATCCGACAAATAAACCGAACCGGGTATGATTCAGAGCCAAGACGACATGGCCTCCGCAATACACAAGGGACAGACGAATAATGGTTTTATATTTACCCCAAAACGCATCTGCCAATATCGCCCCTAAAAAAGGAAAGAAATATACAGCCGAGGCAAACAGGTGGTAATAGCTCTTTGCTTCCGCCTCACCCATGGGATCCAGGTCTCCCTGGGTGTTCAATAACATTCCAGTCATAAATACCACCAGAATGCCCCGCATTCCATAGTAACTAAATCGTTCAGCTCCCTCATTGACCACCAAATGCACCATCCCCGAAGGCATGGAAGTGGTCGCCACAGGCTCGGTTCGAAATTCATGTTTTTTCATGAACAAACTTTCATCTGTAAGAAGTGGACAAGCATTGAAAATTCGTATAGATCCTATCCGGTGAGAACGGCTGTGTCAGTCCGACAAGCAAACCTCCGTCCCCACCGGAATGTCATTGTATAATGCCGACCCCTTTCCCGCCATTCCCAGGTTATATCCTCCTGGCGAGTCTTACAGTTCTGAAGATATTTTTGACCCCGGTACTGGCCCAAGAATCGTCGGTTACGACTCTTGATACGATGATTGTCACAGGCTCCGCCCAACCAACCCAACTCCACCAATCGACTCAGAGTGTCACAATCCTCGAGACTGAACAATTTGTTCCCCTTAAGCCCAACCGGGTTGCCACCATGCTCCAACAAGTCCCAGGACTCCATACCGATGAGATGAGCGGGAGAAGTGGGATCAGCTCAGTTTATCTCCGAGGTGCCGATCCCAACTTCACCTTGATTATGCTGGATGGTGTCCCCATGAATGACTCAACGAACCAGCGAGGCGGATCAGTGGATCTTTCCACTATTCCTATTGATCGGATTGATCGAGTAGAAATTGTTCGGGGTCCTCTCTCGGCATTTTATGGATCTGAAGCCATGGCTGGCGCAATTAATTTCATTACCAAATCTGCTGCCACGGCCCCCTCCTTTCGCCTGTTGGGGGAAGGCGGTCGATTCGATTATCTCAAAGGGCTTGTCCAAACCGGAGGATCTCTTGGACCATTGTCCGCCAATCTGTCGCTGTCCCATACCCAAAATGGAGAGTCAATCGAGAAGGATTCATTTTTGATGGACTCGGCTGGATGGAATTTATCCTTACATACAGATCTCAACTTTGACATTCAACTAAACGGGCAATATACAGATTCAACGGTCCGGAGTTTTCCAGAAGGCAGTGGTGGCTCAGAACTGGCTTTGCTCCGGGAAACCGAACGACGAAAGACCCAAGAATTTCTGACCGGTTTGTCCGCCTCATTTCACAATCCTTCGGGTTGGCAACATCAGGTATTTCTGAGCATCACTCGGAGAATTCAAGACGTTTCAAACCCCGGAATTCTTGCAACTCCAACCACCTTTGCCCTGCCTCCGGCTGACTTTGAAACCCTCTATACCCGATTTCAAACACGCATGACGACAACATGGACGATCAGCCCCCAATGGAAGTTTTCACTTGGTGAACAGTTGACTCATGAACGGGGAAGACGGAACGGGACGCAAGACTTGAGTTCCTTCGGAGGCTCCTCTAACCAACCGGATGACTTTGCCATTCGGCGAACACTCGGAGGAACCTTTGCCGAACTGACTTCGGTCTGGTGGCAAAAACTAACCCTGAACTCCGGCATTCGAGCCGATATCTCACAAGGTTTTCAGCCGAAGATTAACCCCAGGATTGGAGCGAAATATCAACTGTTGACCTCAATCCAGATTCGTGGTGGATATGGAAGGGGGTTCAAATTGCCCAGCTTATCCAGTTTAGGCGATCCTTTGATAGGTAACCCTGCCTTACAGCCCGAAACCAGCATCGGATGGGATCTCGGCCTAGATTATCACACATTCGATGAAAGATTTACCGCAACGATAGAATACTTTCACAACCGGTTCCGGAATCTTATTGACCTCGATCCCGAACTCCTCAATCAAGGAATTATTCGCCTGGCCAATATTGATAAGGCAGAAACTCATGGTTGGAATATTTCCCTGTCCCTCACGCCAATCCCTGCCGTTTCTTTCCAGTCGAGTCTCACCCACCTCACCACTCGGGTGACGGAAACGGGAGCTCAACTAAGAAATCGCCCAAAATGGCGCGGATGGCTTGGGGTCACGATGAGGCTTTCTTCGACCCTCAATGTCAAAAGCCAAGTCACATGGGTCGAGCTCCAGTTTGGATTTTCAAGTTCCAACCCAAACGACACGAGTAGGAGGATTTGCCAAGGCAGACATCACGCTCAATTACCATCCCTTCACTGCATGGAGTTGCTATGCAGCCCTCGAAAATATCACCAACTCCTCATATGAACAGTTTGCCGGATTCCCAGCTCCACCGTTTACCTTCCGATTAGGATTGGAATACCGAGCATAACCAGCCGATCAGATAGGATGCGAAGGAATTCCAGGTGGCTTGACCTATCCTCTAACCATCAGTGAATGAGCCGCAACACCTTCCTTAAGCTCTTTCTACTTTTTACCGAAAAGAAACAAGAAGGAGCGAGGTAGCGACAGGCGTCGTGGTTATCATTACTATGTAAAAACCTTCTATTTCGTAGGATGAATTCATGCAACTATCACTTCCCTTAGATATAGCCCAAGACGAAGAAATTTCGACAATCTTTGAGAGAATTAAAGGCTGCAAATCCCTGCCCATACTGTCTCCGCTGGCCTCTAAAATTCTCAAAATGTGCCAAAATGAAAAGACGCAAGCCTCTGAATTAGCTAATATCATCAGCCAGGATCCAGGGATGGCGGCTCAAATCCTCTTTATGGCCAATTCTGGATATTACGGAGGGTCGCGCCACAAGGTGACGACCATTGTGCAGGGTGTGACCTTGCTTGGATTTTCAACGATCGCCAACCTGGCGCTGTCTTTTTGCTTTTATCGTTTAATCAAAGATATGAAGGAGATATCGACATCCGGGATTGACCACGTGAAATTTTGGCGACGATCGATCTTAGCCAGTGTCGCAGGCCGTGCCATTGGGAAACACTTTGCCTATCCGGATGTCGAACTCTTGTTTCTCGGGGCCCTTCTTCAAGATATTGGACTTTTGGTATTGAATGAGGTGGCCTCAGAAGAACTCACTACACTGAGTCTCGATTTGGACGTTCATGTCCTCTTACAAGAATTTGAACTCGAACACTTGGGTGTCGACCACTCACAGGTTGGGGCTTGGCTTGCGCAGCATTGGCAGCTTCCTGAGGAATTTCAAGTGGCGATCCTCTACAGCCATGCTCCGGAATTGTTTGAAACCCCATCGGACTTGCAATATTTGGTCGATACGGTTGCGCTATCCGGCATCATTGCGGATATCTGGATCAACCCCAACACAGAAGCAGCGATTGCCCTGGCTCGTGAGAAAAGCCAAGGTCGGTTAACCTTACAACCGGAAGATTGGGAGCCGATTCTCGGGTACATCATGACCGGGATCCCACAAATTGCCAGCTTCTTTCACACTCGACTGGGAAATTTCGAAGAAATGACTCAGGTCCATCGATTAGCCGTCAAACACTTAAGCCACTCCAGGACCCTTCAATCCACCTAAGTCATCGCATGCCCCTGTCCCCTGGCATTCCTAAATACCTTCTGCCGTCTCCATAGCCAGACACAATCGATCCCGACCACTATCCTTGGCTCGATATAAGGCTCGGTCTGCCCGTTCAAGCCAGGAGGCCACCGTTTCACCAGGGATTAATTCAGCTACCCCGATAGAGACAGTGACGGGAATTCGGTTATCCTGATAGTGAAATTCCTCTCCTCGGATAGTATGCAACAACCGCTCTCCCAACCGTTGGCTCAGTTCATTCCCAGCGTTGTGCAGTAAGATACAAAACTCTTCTCCTCCATATCTTGCGATGAAATCCGTCTTTCTCGGGAAGGTCGACACCAGTCGATTCACCAACTGCTGTAACACTGCATCACCGGCCGGGTGGCCAAAGGTATCGTTAATGTGCTTAAAATGATCAACATCCACCATCAAAATACAGGACGACGTTCCAGAGAAAAAGCTCACATTGGCCGTTCGTTCCAATTGAAGATCCAACGCCCCGCGGTTAAACAGTTGCGTCAAAGGATCAAGAGTCATTTGCTTTCGGGCACTTCCAAGTTCCTCTTCAACCGCACACAATTTTTCTCCCAGCTTTTTCAGCCGTTGTTGTTGACGTTTTTTTCGATCATCTATCAGGGTATTGATCCCCTGGACCACCGCAAACATAGCGAGTTTTACCTCTTGAAAGGAGCCTTTCTCCGTCGCCGTGCGCAATTGAGCCAGGTGGTTGGTCACTTGTTGATCAGTTTCCTGATCCTCGACCATTGCGCGTCCCACGATATTGGTAAATTCCCAAAGAACATTTCGCACATCTTGCAGATTTCGTGTGACATACGTTTTTTCCTGTTGGCGATGTCCATTCACAAATTGGGTCAGCCCTCCCCAATCACGCTTGATCCTCGGTTCCGGTATCTCCGCTTCCTCGGCAGGAATCGGAGCACCCATCAACACATGCATGGCCCATTGTTCAAACACCGTTTCAATGGCCTTTTCCGAGAGATGGTCTAATTCAAAGGCATGACGTCCCAGACTCCTCAAAATTCTGGCCAATGATTCTACCGCTTTGTCGTACTCAAGCGGTGTCCCTGCGGCATGAGATGCGGTTTCGCCCTGATTATTTTGTGACGGATCATCATGATGTTGATCCTTTTTTCCGATGGACCAAGATCCCAACATGTTTTTCTCCTCTTCTATTCACGGATAACCAATAAATTGGTATGTCGGACGACCTTTAATCGAATGTGAGGGGAGCGGAGCAACCCGTTTGAGTCAGTTATCGGCATTTCCTGTAGGTCTCTTGAAATAGTTTTTGCTATGATTCCAGGCATAGTAGGAATGGTTCTTTTCTCGGACATTCCCAATATCACTCTGGCAGGCTTTTCAAAACCTTGCATTTCTGTAGATCGTTGTGAGTCAACTACACTCTATCTCCAGCAGGCAAAACCCTCATTACAAACGATGGCTGTCCTTACTCGACACTCACGGGGTGAAACGCCATCATCAATGCCTGGTTTCAGGCAACAAAATACGAAGGAACATTCACAATAATCCAGGGACCATCGTACAGGAAATACTACTCCCGCCCTCCTGGAAATTTAGCGAAGAATTCCCCGCCCATTCTCAACGCTATGAACTTACACATCCGCTGTTTCAGGTATTGGACGTGTTTGGGACCAAAGAACCTCTTTTGGTATGCAGCATCCCTGAAATTTCTCATATGGATCTGACCCGCCCACCCAATGGCTTGGAGGTCCTTTGCCCAATCGGAGACCCTGGAAACCTGGGTGCCTTACTACGGTGTTGTAGAGCTTTTGACGTACAAACGGTTATTCTTCTTCGGGAAGCCGTTCATCCATTCCACCCTAAGGTCATTCGGGCGAGTAGTGGAGCGGTTTTTGTTCAGACTTTAAAGTGGGGAGGGTCCATCGCCGACCTGGATTCGGTCGAAACATTGCAATGGATTACGGCCTTGGATTTACAGGGAAGGAATCTATCTACGGTGAAATGGTCCGAAAACGTACGACTCCTCATTGGAGAAGAGGGAGTAGGGGTTCCCCCATTTCATTTTGCCGAACGACTGTGTATTCCACAAAACCATACCATCAATTCCGTTAAATGCCACAGTGGCAGGAAGCATCGCTCTCTATGCCTATCGCCAGGATTATTAACCGAAATAACCTTCCGCCAGCCTGCCGTCAGATTATCGTCATTCTGGGTATTGCACAACATACAAATGGCCACAACCCAAGAAGCCCTGAATACAACAAAGACATATCAAGAAAAGAGCTATACCAATGATCAAACCCGGCAGATATCGTCACTATAAAGGAAAAGATTACCAAGTCATTGGTATCGCCAAGCATTCCGAAACAGAAGAAGACCTGGTGGTGTACCGCTCGCTCTATGGAGCACATGGCCTTTGGGTAAGACCGCTGGGGATGTTTTGCGAAAAGATTGAATCCGAAGGGAAACTGGTCTCCCGATTTGAATGGATTGACGAGGGCAATCTTGAGCCATCCACACCAGCAAAGGACCCCATGGAAAAGTGAAGAAATTTCCGTCTCAGACAGGTGAACGATCCGAATTGTTTAGCCACCGAGGGATCACTGTCGAATGCCAAGTCAGTCCTGCCCGCGGAATACTTCCTCTTGAATGTGTATCGGCAAACCGGATCCACGGCCCATACCAATCGTTGGGTAGGTTTGGGCAATTTCACCGTCTCATTCCCAGGGCCTGGCCTTCACCTCTCATGGCAAAGTCCTCTTGATTCCCTCCATCGACACTCACAACTGTTCTGCTAATACCGCACGGGTTTGATCTTCACGATAGGACTGCAACCGTTTGGAGAGAGACGAATCGGCAAGGGCCAGAATAGCAGCAGCTAATAATGCGGCATTCACCGCACCCGCGCTCCCAATAGCCAGGGTTCCCACAGGGATGCCTTTAGGCATTTGGACAATCGATAAAAGAGAGTCGAGGCCTTGTAAGGCTTTGGATTGCATGGGAACACCTAACACCGGCAATTGGGTCTTCGCCGCAATCACCCCGGCTAAATGTGCGGCACCTCCAGCCCCGGCAATAAACACCTGCACACGACGATCTTCCGCTTGACGGATATAATCCATCAAAGCATCCGGAGCCCTATGTGCAGAAAGGACGCGACTTTCATGTGAAATTTGAAGTTTGGTAAGCGTTTCGCTGGATAGTTTCATGGTATCCCAGTCCGATTTACTTCCCATAATAATTGCTACTTGCAATGATGATTCAGCCATAAGCTCTTTTTCTTCTCCTTATATTTTTAAGGGCTGGGTACAGCAAAATTCCAGACTAAACTTCCATCCCATAGTGGATCCGAAGCTAAGTTGACCATCTGAAGGGAACTGCCTTAAACTGAAAAGCCATTGAAAATCGTAGAAAAAAATACCCGTAAGAATCTTCGCATTTTCTCGCGGGTGTTGTACATTGTGGAAATCAATTATTCACCAATTTCATAGCAGGAGAGAACTTTTATGGCAATACGTCTTGGAGATGAAGCACCAAATTTTACGGCAGAAACGACGCAGGGCACTGTAAATTTCCATGAATGGCTTGGAAATGGATGGGGCATACTTTTTTCACACCCAAAAGATTTCACCCCCGTATGCACCACGGAATTGGGAACCATGGCGAACATGACGGAGGAATTTAAAAAACGAAACGTAAAAGTGTTGGCTATCAGCGTGGATCCTCTCGACTCCCATAAAGGTTGGATTAAGGATATCAATGAAACTCAACACTGCACGGTGAGTTATCCCATTATTGCCGACCCGGAACGAAAAGTCGCGAATCTCTATGATATGATTCATCCCAATGCTCTCGATAATATGACCGTTCGATCCGTATTCGTGATCGGACCCGATAAAAAAGTCAAATTAACTCTTACCTATCCCGCATCAACTGGTAGGAATTTTAATGAAATTCTCCGTGTCATTGACTCACTCCAATTAACGGCCAAACATAAAGTCGCCACACCGGCAAATTGGAAAGACGGAGAGGATTGCATCATCACGCCTGCAGTGACAGACGCAGAAGTACCCACCCTCTTTCCAAAAGGGCATCGGGTGGTTAAACCATATCTTCGCTACACCCCTCAGCCCAATCGATAAGAGAATTCCCCCTGGAATATTGAAGCAGCGTCACATATATGTGGCGCTGCTTCCGGTTCATCTACCGGTGGGAGCCCCACTGATCCTTCAGCGCCAGTTCACTATTCCCTAGAGCTGTTACCATCGCCATGTTCACCAGCTTCATTCAGTACCCCCATTCGGTTCAACCATATTCAGGCCCACCCGGTAACAATCACCTGCGTGAAGTGTTCAATGAAAAGCTGAGGAGAAAAATTGGATGAAATGGGTTCATCAAGATTGATGGGTCTCAAACAGGACAACATTCACGACATAGGTGCGACGGCAGGGCCAACACCTGAATTCTACCGCATGACGTTCAACGTGAACCGAGCTGATTCGGATATCTTCGGGATGGCCATGAAAACATTTCTGAAGAGGAAGCAAATCAGTATTGCCTTTTTCAGGCTTCTCGGTTGATTGCGCGGGCACCTGCTGAATGGTCAAACGATGCCGCATCCGACAATTCGTACAGACCACACCAAGCACTTCCGGTGGGGCGACGAGTTTTAAGTTTAGCGACAGCGGGTGCACGGAGAAACATTGCTGAAGAAATGCGCCACTTTTATATACGCTCATACGACTTATCCCTTGAAGACTCATACGCACGGTTTCATATCGACGCAATGAGGGGGAGTTTCACTTCGACCTGTGAAAATGACCCGCTTAGCCAGAGAGGCTATTTTGAAAAGGATCCGGTTCTTTGGGAATTTGGCAAATCTCCCGCTCCCAATGACGTAAGATACCCTCCTTATCAAAGGTCAGGATGTACATATAACAATACACTTTTTCGCGGGGCCCTCCCTTGGCACCACCCATCAGCCCTCCTGCCTGCTTGCCCAAGGATTTCATGCCAGACGGATCCAACTCACTTTCGGAAATGGCATACCTGTATGTCCACGTGGTGTCGTGGGAAAGCAGTGGATCTTTGACCATATGCGGTTTTCCCAGCTTCCCTTTCACATCAGACTGAGTTAACACACCCACCCCATCATCGAAATAGCTATCCCTCCAGGGAGCACAGGATACCAATGCGATGCAGAGCATGAGAACTACACATGAAATGAGCTGGGTCACAACAACAGGTTGAGGCGTCGCACCAACGGATGGTTCAGTCATCACCCCTTGCCTTGTGAACCCACATAACAGGCCCTCACCAATGCGAACACTTGGGCAACTAAGCCCGTAACTATCATTCCTAACGCAGCCGGGAGCATGGGAGAGCCAGGATGATCCAACCCATGAATCCCCAGGATAAATCCCGCCGCGACACACAGAATCCCTACCACTCGTGCAATCATGACGGTACCCCGTTTCCCTGTCGAGCCTGAATCAGGGTAAACCTTTTCTGAAGAGGATGGCATATTGGCGGGTTCTCTGGACATGGCATTCCCTCAAGATTTGGTGAGTTTTCTGTATCGAATTTGATGCGGACGGTCTGCAGCCTTCCCCAATCGTTTTTTGCGATTGGCCTCATATTCACTGTAATTGCCTTCAAACCACGCCACCTGGCTGTTACCTTCAAAGGCTAAAATATGAGTGGCGACACGATCAAGGAACCACCGATCATGACTGCTGACCACGGCACACCCCCCAAAGTGGTCCAATCCCTCTTCTAAAGCACGTAGCGTGTTCACATCCAGATCGTTCGTCGGTTCATCCAGCAATAAAAGATTTGCCCCCTCTTTCAACATACGGGCTAAATGAACCCGGTTGCGTTCCCCACCGGATAAATCCTTAACCATTTTTTGCTGGTCGGACCCGGAAAAATTAAATCGTGACACATAGCCACGGGAATTGACTTCCACCTTTCCTAATGACACAGTTTCTTTTCCCTCCGAAATACATTCCCAGACATTGAGATTGCCGTCGATCTCGCGATTCTGATCCACGTATCCCAACTTAACGGTTTCACCCAGAATGAGAGTGCCCGTATCCGGCTTGACCAATCCGGCAATCATTTTAAACAATGTGGATTTTCCTGCACCATTCGGACCAATAACGCCAACAATTCCCCCTTTGGGTAAAGAAAACGACAGGTTGTCAAACAGCAGACAATCCCCGTAGCTTTTAGAGAGATTGGCGGCTTCCACTACAACATCGCCAAGCCGTGGTCCAGAAGGAATATAAATCTCCAAATCATCGGCCTGTTGAGCCTGTTCTTCTCCAACCAACTGTTCATACCGTGTGACGCGGGCTTTGCCCTTTGCCTGGCGCCCCTTGGGAGACAGACGGATCCATTCCAATTCCCGTTCCAAGGTTTTTTGCCGTTTAGACTCGGTTTTTTCCTCCTGGGCCAATCGTGTCTTTTTTTGCTCCAGCCAGGAGGAGTAATTTCCCTGGAATGGCACCCCTTGACCGCGGTCTAATTCCAAAATCCATCCCGCGACATTATCCAAAAAATACCGATCATGGGTCACAGCGATGACCGTGCCCTTATATTGCTGAAGATGCTGCTCCAACCACTGCACCGTTTCCGCATCCAAATGATTGGTGGGTTCATCCAACAACAAAATGTCAGGCTCTTGAATCAGGAGACGACACAAAGCCACTCGCCGACGCTCTCCTCCGGAAAGATTGTCAACCTTGCCATCGGGTGGAGGACAACGAAGCGCATCCATGGCTATTTCGAGTTGATGTTCTAATTCCCATCCATTCACTGCTTCGATTTGTTCCTGTAATTTCCCCTGTTTTTCTAATAGCCTCTCCATCTCATCCGGACTCAGTTCCTCTCCAAACCGTAGACTCACTGCTTCATATTCCCGAAGCAATCCCACGACTTCTGCACGGCCTTCTTCAACAACTTCTTTGACCGTTTTTCCTGCTTCGAAGTAAGGTTCCTGCTCAAACATCCCAACCGAATACCCCTTCGAAAAGGTGATTTTTCCGATGTAGTTCGGATCAAGCCCGGCAATAATCCGCAAAAGAGTACTTTTTCCGGATCCATTTAACCCTAATACGCCTATTTTGGCCCCATAGAAAAAGGACAGGTAAATATCCTTCAAAACCTGTTTCTTCGGAGGATGAATTCGACCCACACCCACTAAAGAAAAAATCACTTGTTGATCATTCGCACTCATTTCAAACGCCCCCTAGGGTCAGGACCATCACTAGCCTAATGACGTGAATCCAGATAAACTCTGACCTTAACAAAGGCACAAGATCATTCACAATGATATACCCAATGGAAGCCATTCCATGCCTCGTGAACGCCCCCGCCTCCCTCACACTCGCTTTTTATCAGTTGGAGATCAAACGCATACCGCAGAAAGTAATTTGAATTACGTGCCAATCGAGGTATCATAAAAACAGATCAGATGGTTTTCCTTTTGTTTCCGCCCATCGCCAGCGGCCGAATCCATGGATGACGTACACGCAAATAGTGGTTGTCGCATGCCTTCCATTAACTTTTGCAGCCAATGCGGTTCGGAAGTTGAGCAGAAAATCCCATTGGGCGAGACCCTTCTCCGGGCAGTCTGTCCCGCTTGCCAGATGATCCATTACCAAAACCCCAAAATTGTGGCGGGTTGCATTCCCGAATGGGAAGGGCAAATCCTTCTATGCCGACGAGCCATAGAACCCCGATTAGGTTTATGGACCTTCCCAGCTGGCTTTATGGAATTAGGGGAAAGTACAGAAGAGGCCGCCGCGCGAGAAACGTTGGAAGAAGCCAATGCTACCGTGACCATCCACTCTTTGTATGGGATATTTAGTTTACCCCATGTTAGTCAGGTCTATGTCGTCTACCGTGCGGCCTTACAGGATCTGGAGTTTGGACCCGGTGAGGAAAGCCTGGAAGTCTGCCTTATGCCCCTTGAAAGCATCCCATGGGAACACCTCGCGTTTCCGGTTATTCGGGAAACTCTACGTCGATATGTAGAGGATGTAGGCACGACACATGCGCAGGTACATTTTGGCACGGTTTCTCCCTCTAGACGTTCTGTTGTCAATTCTTCAGCCTCATTGCTATCCAATGGTCCTTCTCCCTCTATAAACCATCCTGCTGAATAACCCATCACAGACCTCGCGTTCCAAAACACCACATTACGGCCTCATAATTGAGTTACCGGCGTTCTAGATGGAGGAGAGCTTCTTTAATAGGTAAGCCTCCACCATATCCCACCAAATGCCCGTTCTTTCCAATCACCCGATGACAGGGCACGATAATCGAGACTGGATTCTGCCCATTGGCTGCCCCCACGGCCCGAGAAGCCCTGGCATTGCCAATTTGACGAGCGATCTCACCATAGTTTGTGGTTGCCCCATATGGGATGTGTTGGAGAGCATGCCAAACTGCGAGTTGAAAAGCGGTGCCCTGCAGCGATAATTCAACATGAAATATTTGCAACTGTCCTGCAAAATAGCCTTCTAATTGTTGAATCACTTCTTTAAACGGCCACACTCGTTCTTCCCAGGCAGAATCAGGCTCAACGGGATGGGGGCCATTCTGAAAACTTAATCTTCTCAGCCCCTTGGCATCTGCGATCAACAATAAATCTCCAACCGGACTGGGCCATGTCCACCAGGAAACAGTGTATTGAGTTTTTCTCTCCATGGTGAATCTTTGCATCTTCGTTGCAAAGCAATTCGCTTCTCCTCTGTCAAATCAGGATCCCGACTTCCAGGAATGACAATACCTGCTTGCCAGGAACTTAAGCACGATCAGGGCAGCCCTTACCACCCAAAACACTTTTGTGACCCATGATGAAATGGCCAAAACCTATTACACTGGAAGTCTCTTCGCATAATTGGAAAGGTTCTATTTGCCAACAGCAATGAAGCCGCCAAACAATACCATCTCCCTCTTCTGCTAAACCAGTCAGAACCTGCTCATAAAATTAAGGGGATTCACCGAAAATACTGCGACACCTGACTCAATTCTCAACGAGTAGACAGATCAGCAATCCTTGGCTATGATCGCCTCATGTCGCTAGGCCATCACATCGCTCAATGGTGTCAATTCCGCGGCATACCCTTGGCCGAATTAGCTGAAAAATCGGGTGTGAAGATCACAACGTTGCAATCCGTGCAGAGCGGCGCTCTGGATACCTCCGTCTCAGTATTCGAAACTATCGCAGGATATTTGAATATTCCTACCGCTTGGTTGCATTACGATCCTCAAATAATTCAGCGGTTGTGGAATGACCCGGACGAAGACAATCCAGGACTTCCGGACAAATCCTCGTCCGATCCCATTTTTCAACGAATTATCCAGTCAAGCCGTGAATTCGAGGACATATTCGTCCTGCTCACCACCCTACTCCAACACGGAGATCCAAAGTTAATTCGAGCCGCTCAGGTGAGCCTCCAAAGCCTTGTGAAGCAGGCGCGTCCCACCACGATTCCGTGGGGATCAAGCCCTCCAGGACACTTCGAACCTCCCAGCGATTAGGAAGAGAATGCATGTTGTGCCGAAACCAGCTTCAGCCGGCGCAAAAGAAAAATGTTGAGTGAAAAGAGATGCAGGAACCGGAAAGAAACTGGCTAGTATGCCAAAACCTTTTGAACGGTATGAAGGAGCTCATCGACCGTAAAGGGTTTTTGCAAGGTGCAGATTGGCCGGACAATGTGGTGAAGGGCACTCACGGTTCCACCAGAGGATGAGATATTCCCGGTCAACGTAATCATAGGAATACTGGCGAATTGATGATGAACCTGCAACATAGGTTCGTCTTCTCCATCTTCCAACGCCACCACGTCCATGATAATCAGGGACGCCAAAAACCTTTCATAATGTTGAAGACCTTCCTGGCAGGTTCCGGCAACCATGACCGTATAGCCAGCCGTTTCTAAAGAAAGTGAAACAGACTCCCTTACCTGTATATCCTCGTCAACTACCAGAATTTTGTTCATTCGCTTGCCCATAAATTTACAATGCTATTGATTAGGGAAAATTTTCCTTTTCCTCTGAAGTTTTTAACGAAGCAATTTATATTCCTTCTTCATGACTCTTCTTAACAAGTAACTTTCTCTGTAAAAGCAAGAAATTAGGATTTTTCATTCTTTCTGTCCTTTCATGATATGCAGGGATGGCCCTTCACGTTGAAGGAAATTCCATTCACGGCTCTCAACTAGTTTCGAGACGACCATTGACAATCTGAGTTTCACAAAGACAATTTGATAAATTCAAAACCGACTCCTATAAGGTTTTCGATTGATATTCAAACCTGCGACTGTGTTTCCACAGCCACCACGTTTGAATCACTAGGCCGGCAGCCATCGCTGCCAATCCCACATACAACCCGGTGACCTGTCCATAGAGAACTCCCAGAAACAAGAGGAGAGAACTTCCTGCAAGATAAAGACTGACCGCTTGAGTAATACAGGTGGTAAACCCACGATGGACTAATTCACCTTGAAAAAAACTTTCCCAAGGACTCAAGGCCGGGAACATCACCATCAGCCATAGCGCCGTCGAGGCCAACGTGGAAAGCTCTGGAGTCAGAGCCGCAACCCATTCAAACCAAATAGCGGAAAGCGGTGTCGCGGCTATTAACAGGAGGGTTCCGCTTGTGCACAGCGAAACCAGTCCCACAAACTTTCTCAGAGGTGCCAGAAAATGAGGGCGATCATAAAGCGCGACAACTACCTCTTGCATGGCAAATCCCACACTTCGAAAAACAAATGATAATCCTCCCAACACCGGCCATACTGCCAGGGATTCCAAGGCCTGTGGCATCCGACTGATGGCCGCACTCACAATGGGCAAAGTCGCGAGAGTGATGAGTGGCGTGAGAGCTAAAGGCCAATAAAAAACTCCTAATTGTTTGAGAGTGAGAGGCATCACAGGCTGCGGATTACTCTCTTTTAGACCTTTAAGGATCGGACGCACGAAAAGAAGGATTAAAGCCGCCTCGATCATCACCCCGGACGACATTGCCACCGTCGCCACCACAATCCCCGTAAAACTATTAAGGACCAGCCCCCCCAACAAGACTGAACTACTCACGAATAAGCGGATCAACGTTCCTAGGCCAATAAGGCGGGTTTGACCTGCTCGAATCACTATTCCTTGGAGAAATCGTCTTACTGCAATTGATAGCGTCCAGGGAGTCATGCATTGCAGACCGATCCTGGCAGGTTCCACAATGACCTCAGGAGCCCCTAACACATCTATCACGATAATCTCATACAAAGGGGTAAAAGCCACTGAGATATGAACTAATGTCAGAATACCTCCCAGTAATAAAATAAAATTTCGAATAAGTCTGTAGGCCGACCAATCCTTACACAGCGCGGTTGAAGCGACCAAAATCATAATCACAGGAGATTCAATCAACAGGGAGAGAGGAAACACCACTCCACCATAGGCCGCTAAATGGACTTCAGGATTTACCAGGCGAGAAATGGTTGCGGTCACGAGTGGCAATTCCAAGCCCATGAGCATCCAACTGCCTGCCAGAGGCCACCACATTCGGAATATCGTGACGAACGGAGATGTAAGTGGCACGTGTAAGTAGGAAGCCACGAATGGAAGGGCAGATCAAAAGAAAGACGTGTTCAAGGAATCCAATATCGGCAGGAGATCTGACGCAATGCGGAAGGATTGCCTCATCATCGGTAACTCAATATGATTTCTTGGGTAAACAATAAAAGTAACCCGTTCACTCCCGGCAACCCCCGGGAACGAACGACTTACTATATCATGAAAGCGGCGTGATTCACCAAAAAAAGCGGATTTCACTGTGGAGAAGTTGGGGAATCGACAGGATCAGCTGGAATCCCTGTGGCGACCAATTCCGTATCCTCTGACGCCCACACCGTGGCGTATTCAGGCACGGCAGTAGTATCACTCTTACACGCATTTTCCTGAGCATTCTCTTCCTGATCACCTTCTTGCTCGACGTATAAAGGTGTCCATGAAGAGGCTTCAATTTCACATTTTTCTCCGGGATAAAACCGAAGAGAATCCCAATGAGTCACCCAACTCTTCACATATTTGCGCATACTGGTTCCCGGAACGATTTTGGCCGGACCATCCGTAGCATTCTCCCACATATGCCACCCGTGCCCTTTGAGATGTAGCGCACGAATCGTCCGATGTGCCTCGTGAATCATCTCGGAAGAGGGATGACCGATGGGGATACGCTCTGATTGCAATAGCCCGATCCCTTTTTCCACCTTGTCGGCTAACAACCGATCGGCCTCCGTCTTGTTGGCCCGGAGTTTTTCTAAAAGTTTGACTTTGTCTCCTTTTTTCTCCAAGACCTCTTCTCGAAAATCAGTCGTTAAGGCGAGCACGGTACCTAAGCCGGGTAGAGTAGGACCTCCATCCAAATTCATTAGGCGAGCCACCTCCGCATAAGATTTCGCCCGTTGGTTCACCGAATATCGACCAATGAGTTCCGCTTCATCAATCAGTAAAATCCATCCTGCATAGCCGGCAGCTTGCATCAGACGAGCGGCAAACTGAAACCGTTGCAGCGCCAGTTCGGCAGCCGACACTTTTCCGAATGTAAAACGATCTCCAAATCCGGCCTCTTGCAGAAATTTTTTTAAATCTCCTACCCCAATGGGATCCCCGGTCCAAAATCTGGTCATTCGATGACCTAACTCCATATCAGAATTCAATCGTTCATACAGCATTAACGTGGCGGCAAAACGGGCATCGATCCGATTCTCCGGGTTATTCACCCACGCCACTAAATTTTTATAACGAGGCGTCCAGACATCACATTCTCCAGCTATTTCCGAGAAGACCTCTCCACGCTTATTAGGAATTATCGCCGCTTCAATTGCCGAATAGTACAGACGGACCGGATGATACAGAGGCGTCTCTTTACTAATCACTATCCGGCTACAGATAAAATTGCCTTCCAATGCCAAACTTTGGAGATATTCAAGAATATGTGACTTCCCGCTCCCAAACTCCCCCTCGATCACCATTCCACGGGGACACGGACCGGTTGTGACATTTTGTTGAGTGGCTTCCAGTAAACGCCGAAACCGCCCTTCCACTTCTGGTTGAAGACATCCTAACGCGGTGACCACATGCCGATTAGGGACTCCGGCTCTCAGTCCTTCAATGACGCGACGAGCCTCAATCACCGGAACCATACTCTGCGGCTTCGGGCATGGCGGATTTATCTTTCCCCCTGCAGCGGTTTCATCTTGGATCCGCACCAGCGTCGCGAGTGGGTTCTGACGATGCTTAGGACGGATGTCATCCCAAACCCGTAACTTTAAGGCCTCATATCGGTCAACGCCCCGCCGCGCATCGGTCAGAAACTCCTGAGGTGTCAGGACCACCATCAATAATCCTTCCATGTCGTCGGCTGAATCAATAAACTGACGCAACAATTCAAATAAATCCATGGTAGCCGAATGACGAGAATGAGAGAGAACCATCATTCGGCACCTCTCGCTTTTTTTCAGAAAAATACCGGGAAATATCGAGTGAGAGAATGAGGCCTCCCTGTCCGGATAACCGAACCAGCGTGTGAAAGAAGACAGCATATACCGTGCATTATGACGTGAGATTTTTTGATAAATGAGAGCTTTTTTGACTCCAGTCACCAGCCGCAGGTCTCCACACAACCACTCTTTCACGGCTGTGGCCAAAACACGATCAGAATCGCCGGCATCCAACTGAGACATGCACAGCCGGATCATCGCCATGCGAAATTCACGGCACAGGCCTGAATCACCTTCAATCGATTTTTCCATCCATGTTTGAATATCCCGGCGGAGCATCGGCTCCTTCCGTTCATTCACCATCGCAACCTGCCGCAACGAGAATTCTTTCCGATCTGAAGGAATTTGATACCCATGCTCTTCGAGCAACCGTTGGAGAAACCGATAGGCGAGTTCATCCCAATCTATTTGTTTTGCGATCTTCTGAAACAGTCGCTCGACCATGTGGATTTTGTGAATCGCGCATCGACCTTCGCCAACACATATGCTTCCCGTTTGGCCAGTCCATCTAATTCCTGTTGGCAGGCTTGTAATACTTCTTCTTGAGGAAAAACGGCGACTTTAACCGCACCATTTCCCTCTCGTACGAAACTTCGCGAGATATTCATTTTGGAGAATGTCCAACCATTCGCAAAGAGGCAGATTAAAAAGTGGGCTCTCATCTGAATGAAGCTTTTTCTTTGACAATGGCTTCGATTCTGGCTTCGATGTTGGGCGCGGATTCCGGTACCGCCGGCTGAGATACCGAGGCGAAGGAGAAGGGGGAGAATTACATTCCTCAGGTTCCCGGACTGCAAACGATTTAAGGCCTCAATTAATTTGCTCATTCTGAATTCCCATCTGGCATGTTCATCTCAAAACCTTCCGATCTCCTACCGAGGCTCCAAACCCGCTCCCGTTCCCATCAAAATGCTCCTCCATCTCCACCTATAACCGAGATGTCCCTAACCAGGAAAATGCAAACTGATTTGACAGGCATGTTTATAGAGTTGGCTGGCTCGCGCTTCGCCTGCCTCATCATCTTGTATATTCAGCAATGTTTGCCCGATTTCCCGAAACGACACGCCGAGATCCACTGCATCCAATACTCGTAAATACATCGGCCATTCATCACGGCATTTCCGCCGTTCAAGATTTCGGCCCACCTGATGCTCTTGCCACTCCATGAGATCGGATTTTACTTTTTCGATTTGAGCCGGCATCGGCTTTTTAAGATCAAACACTGCCGCAACCCGCCATTCCGATAAGCGCAGGTTGACTTCTTCGCCGCCTCCCAACCAATCCGGCCCCTGTCCAAAATAAATTCGACCGTAATTCGAATCGAACGACAACATCCAGGGTTTGGCGACCGCTGGATTAGGCAACCCACTGAGATGATACTTTTCCAATGAATTCGGCATTCGAGCTTTAAAGGCGGGATGATCGGGAGAAAAGACTTTTTTACGATAACGAGTGGGATACTGGGGGTCATTGGCGCAGGCCACATCAAAGTCATATGTTTGCGCGTAATACTTTTCCCAATCCTGCCGGTAATCCGAACGGCGGCGGAGAAACTCCCATCGCCAAAACGTATCATTCAAACTATCTGGCCATGGATACGTACCTTCATCCTTCCATTGTGGAACCGTCCCTACTTCATGATGTTGGCCGTTTAGGTCCTTTGGCTGCCGTGCTCTACTATGCATACCACAGGTTCTCCTGTTTGAATGGATTCAAGTATGGATCTCGATTCACACACATCTGCCGATACCGGAGTATGCACAGACCTACCAGCACTGCTCAAAATCCTGAAAAACAGCAGACACTCAGGAAATCTTTAATCCCTGCAAATTAATTACTTATGTTGGTTCTCAATGCAGGTCACGAACAACACAGGCAGGCGTCGAGAGTCGAACTGAAGGATTTACCCTTGAGGAGGGGAACACGTTTTTCGCCTTGACCAGGAAACTCCATGCATCCATCCGAACCAAGAAAGCACTGTCACACAACAGGCTAAAAAAACCATGGCCAAGACGAAACAAATTTTCCCTAACATGTCGAAGACCCCTCAGGATAGCGGTTCTTCATTCCTGCCAATATTCTATTTATCGGCAGGATTTTTCCCGGTCTTAACTCTTTCCCTTAAAAACAGACCTTCCTTTGCAAGGCAATAATAAAAATTCTACAAAACAACGAGCTAATATGCTACCCCCTTTTAACTTTTAATTTCTCTTACCACCAAACAATGACGAATCAGGCATGGGATAGACGAAGGAAGGACCGAACATTTACACTCACCTCTCTCTTCACACAGGATACAGTACGATGAAATAGATTTCGGAAGGGAATTCTGTAAAAAATTCAACACCTGGTTAATTTGCAGGCAAGTTGCATTGCTTCTCCACTCATCAGGGGAAATCAGCTTACTCTACATAAAATCATGGCCAAATGAGCTTTGGGATGGTTTTGCGGTTAAAAAAAACCTTTTGACCTTGAGGAAGGAGTGGCCTTCCTGGTCACCAAATGCAACCTGCAACAGCCCCGATGTCTGAAAAACAGCATGCATGACAAAAATGGCTTCAGAAATTTGGGCTGGCAAAAAATATCGCAGTATGTCCTGATACTCCCTATTGCCAAGGAAGGAACCAGAAATACTCTCTTGTTGAGAAAAGAGAGGATATATCTTCAAAAAAAATCGGCTGAAAATGCGAGAATAAAGTCAGTATGGTAGGTATCGGCTTAAATGACCACACAGAGACTTTCCAAATAGTTAGAAAGAAAATGGGGTTAAAATTTCGGGTTAGGAAAAGTTTTTAAATAATGTGGGAATTGGGATCATATTTGTAAAATGAGGCAATCCTACAACTGAGAATTTTTTCCAAAATAACAACCAGGGATACTCAGGTACTCCTTCATAATCGATTCCTCAGGGAAAAATTAGCGATGTCTTCCCTCAATAGGTTGAGAGAGCGTTCGGGGTATCCTCTTTTCCAACCGTCCAGTTTAATCCTTTTTCACAAACCGAAAGGATATATTGTCACCCGAATGGATGAGCGGGAGAGAAAGACAGTCTATCAGGCATTACCGCCATTTGTATTAGAGGAAGGATGGGTGCCAATCGGGCGCTTGGATAAAGACTCCCGTGGACTTTTGCTGTTCACACGGGATGGAATATTGGTAGACCTGCTCACCGAACCAGGCAGGTGCGAAAAAACCTATGACGTGATTATCCGCGGAAGAATTTCAGATGAAGACTTATCCCGTACGTTGATTGGAGTTCCCACCCCCATTGGGATCTTGAAAGTACACCGTATCACGAAAAAACGAGAAGTCGGGCCAAAAACTCAATTAGAGGTTGTATTAAAGGAAGGGAAAAATCGGCATCTTCGTCGTGTCTTTCATGCCCTAAAAGACCCGAGATTTCACACGCCCCTCAAGGTGCTCGACCTTAAACGTAGGAAGATTGGCCCGTTAATCTTGGATATTCCAGTTGGAGGTTGGCGTTTTTCAACATTGGAAGAAGAAACCCAACTATCCTCTGCTTTAAAGTAGCTCGACCTGGAGGATTGAAGCAAACCAGAGAAAGGGAACATCACTCTTTCCCGATTTTTGCCCAGGTGTCGCGAAGGGGCACAGTCCGGTTGAACACTAAGAGGTTTTGGGTAGAATCCGGATCCAGACAAAAATATCCCTGCCGCTCGAATTGAAACCGACTGCCCGGTATCGCCTGACGGAGACCAGATTCGACCTTACAGGAAGCAAGAACGGTCAATGAATGAGGATTTAACTGCGTGTGGAAATCTTGAAGGTCACTTCCCGAACCGGAGTTTGCTGGAGTCAACAGGGACTCATAGACACGCACTTCGGCAGAAATGGCATGCGAAACCGAGACCCAGTGAAGGGTTCCTTTGACCTTGCGACTTGCTTGGGTCCCGCCACTTTTCGTATCCGGATCATAGGTACATCGTAAGGACATTACCTCCCCGGTCTGAGGATCTTTATCAACCCCGACACAACGTATAAGGTAGGCGTACCGAAGCCGAACTTCCTGCCCGGGAGATAATCGGAAAAACTTCTTGGGAGGATCTTCCATGAAATCCTCTTGTTCAATAAAAATTTCACGAGACAAAAAAATCCGTCTCTTCCCCTGGCTAGGATCTTCCGGATTATTGATGGCTACTAATTCCTCTACCTGCCCTACCGGATAATTTTCAATAATCACTCTTAAAGGACGCAAAACAGCCATGACCCGTGGTGCCGACCGGTTCAAATCTTCCCGAATCGCATGCTCCAGTAAGGCCATTTCAATCACGCTGTCACGTTTCGCAACACCAACCCGCTCACAAAAATTCCGAATCGCTTCAGGAGTGTATCCCCGACGCCGAAGCCCTTTGAGTGTGGGAAGGCGTGGATCACTCCATCCATTCACGTGGCCTTCTTCCACTAATTGGTGAAGTTTGCGCTTACTCATCACGGTATGCCCAATATTCAGACGGGCAAATTCAATTTGTTGCGAAGGGCAGTTGACTGCACATTCACGCAGCACCCAATCATATAATGGTCGGTGATCTTCAAACTCAAGCGTACACAACGAATGGGTAATGCCTTCCAATGAATCGGAGAGAGGATGGGCAAAGTCGTAGGTCGGATAGACACACCAGACCTCACCTGTCCGAAAATGAGTGACATGTCGAATGCGATACAACGCGGGATCCCGCAAATTAATATTGGGGGAAGCCATATCAATTTTGGCCCTCAACACATGCGCGCCATTCTCAAACTCTCCGGCCCGCATCCGGGCAAATAAGGCCAGATTGTCTTCAATGGTACGATTCCGGTGTGGGCTTTCCTTCCCTGGCTCTGTCAGCGTACCGCGGTATAAGCGGATTTCTTCGGCGGTTAAACTGTCAACATACGCTTTGCCTTTTTGTATTAGGGTCACGGCATACTGAAACAGTTGCTCAAAATAGTCCGAGGCATAAAAGAGGCGATCCTCCCAATCAAAGCCCAGCCACCGCACATCCTCTTGAATGGATGTGACATACTCCATATGTTCCTTGGTTGGATTCGTATCATCCAAACGAAGATTACACAGCCCTCCGAATTCCCGCGCAATGCCAAAATTTAAACAAATGGATTTCGCGTGGCCGATATGTAAATGCCCATTGGGTTCTGGGGGAAAGCGGGTATGCACCCGTTTGCCAAATTTTTGGCTCTCCAGGTCTGCAATGACCTTGGCCCGGATAAAATCGATGGAAAAATGTTGGTCGGGTGATGACATAGAGAACTGAGAGGGCTCAGAGTATCGAACGCAGAAAGTTCTGTCCGGTAGCGTATCCCAACGATAAGATATTATTCCCTTATATTCATTTCATGGGCAGGAGATATCCGGAAAGGTCCATACTTGTGCTTTTTCTCCTTCTTTCAATAAAAGAATTCATCCACGCTAGCATGAGTCACGACAACTCTCAACAAAAGAGAAGGAATTCTACCCTAAAATAATGACATTCGACGCAATAGGTCAAATTCTTCTCACAATAAGATCGCTCTGGTTCTGTTGAATAGCGGTGAACCAGCTTCGGGGACATGCTTTAAGAAACCACAATAATAGGCTGGCTGAGGGGAGATCTGACAGAGACTTAGACCTTGACCCTCCATCTGCGCCACCAACGGTGGTGAAACGTCAAAAGAACATCAGAAGCAAACGACGGAAATGAGATCATGGGATCGCATAAAAGAACGGAAGGTCACAAGGGGCTGGACAAGCTCTGGAAGGGGATTCAGGTCATTCTACATACGCAATCAGAGCACTTCATTGCACTTCCCTCGGTGGAATGGAGCATGGATCATCATCCACCACCAATGACAACATGATGGTCTTAGGAGAATGTTTTGGTATACACAAAATTCTGGCGAACCGATACCCCATCTTTCCCTACCGGAGCCGGCT
The DNA here is from genome assembly GCA_963785905.1 of uncultured Nitrospirales bacterium. Lineage (GTDB taxonomy): Bacteria > Nitrospirota > Nitrospiria > Nitrospirales > UBA8639 > Nitrospira_E. Next base: position 86,651 of record CAWAXJ010000013.1, on the reverse strand, counting down.
TACCTTGCGGAGCAGTGACTTTGTCTTTGGCTCCCTTCAACCCCTCATCTTTTTTCGTTTTCAGTTCAGGAAACTCCGAGACCTTCGCAGCTTCGGCTCCGGCTTCTCCTCCTTCTTCCTGGCCCATTTTTAATTGCCTGGCCCATAGGTTGGGCTGGCATACGACGTGAAAATTTGGAGCAGGCACTGAATCATCAATGCGCCATAATTCTAATTCTGCTCCATAAAAATTCACATCATCCCGGGAAACGGCATTGAGCCAATCCAATGTTTGGCGAACTTCCGCAGAAATTTCCTGCGCCACACACACCACCGCCTTGGCATCAAGGCCGGCGGCATACATAATGAGCTTCCCGAGTGCGTCGGGATTGATACCCTCCAAATGCCCCAACACAATCACATAACTCCCACTTTTGGCATCTTTTGCGAGAACCCCCCCAACCAACGTACTTAAGGGGATATCACTCCCAGCAGGCTTGAGCTTGCGTTCAATCGTCTCCCCCAAGATGTCTAAAATTTCTTCCTGCTGGAGCCACGATCCAAATCCGTCTGGCTCATTCCCCCACACTTCATTCAAATTTATTTTTCGAAGCTTTCCAACCGGTTTGGCCATAACACCCTCAACTTCTCAAGATTGTTGATTTCTGCTCACTTCCTAAATAGATGTAATCTTCTTATCGACCATTTGAGAAAAAAGTTAAGAAAAGTCTCGTTACACGCCGCCTCCAATCAATGATGTTTGGACCTGAATGCCTAGTAAATAATTTGACATTTCTCACAGAATGCCTCACGCGAAAGAGCTGATGGGCAACATCCTCGTGGATCATGCTCTTTCGACTTACGACCACCCAATTTTACGCATCAAACCCAATTAAAAGATTTTTACGTGATAATCATTGATCTTTTTTCTAATTAGGTTACAATACAGTAAGTTCATCGAATCATGAATTGGTCCTCGTATCTTATTCACCCCTACCTACGCTGTTACTTTCCTATCTGTCACGAAGAACCAATGATGGCCTCAAGGTGTTTGGTATTTTTGCAGGAGGTCTGTGCATATGAAACGAATCCCCTCATTCAGGCTGAGCGTCTTATTCGCATGTGGATTAGTGATTTCCCTATCAGGGTGTAGCGAACCAGAGGGTCCTGCCGAAAAAGCCGGGAAAACAGTCGATCAAGCGATGGGAAAAACCACCGATTCCATTCAGGAAACAATGCACAGCACCGGGACTGCCATCAATGACGCTTCAGAAAAAACCGGCCAGGCCCTAAAAGACGCGGTGCATGGCACAGAAAAAATAGTAGAGGAATCGACCCAAAAATAACGTGCTCCTTTTCTCCAAACACATTTCTGGTCATAAGCGACGACCTCACGCCAGCCTGGAGGAGTCGGACCGGTAACATGAGAAATGGTAGAGAAAATCGCCTTTCTTAGAATCCAGAAGGTCACGTCCTCCTATCCGTATTCATGAACGAGAGAAAAGGCTGTATGGTTTTGCGAGAGAGTGTTAGGCGAACAAAAATCGGAACTTCTCAAACAGGAATGAATTGATAAATCAGATTGAGAAATCTTTTCCTTTCAACTCAATTAAGGAAATCAGTCAAATAGGAGAACCTCCATGATGGTAGATAAGTGGGTGAAAACAATCTTTGCCATTTTGGCCCTGCTCTTTTTTCTTTCAGTCGGGAGCCCTCACGTCCGGGCAGAAAACCGCTGGGGGTTTGGAACGGATATCGGCTTTTTGGCGGATACCTCCGATGACACGGTTTTCACCATGAGTTTCCAGGGGGACTATTATCTGGACTCACAATTGTCCGTCGGACCACAACTCTTAATTTCTCCAGGCGGAGACCTCACTCAAATCACATTTGCCGGAATTGCTCGATATCACATCCCCGTCGGTGCCGTCACCATCATTCCGTTTGGCGGATTAGGTTTTGTGTATGCGGATTTGGAACGAGGGCGTCGAGATGATGATGATGTCAGCTATATTTTCCCATTTGGAACGACAGCGGCCTTTACCATCAGTCGGACCATTTCCCTCGCAAGCACCCTCATCTTCACCTTTCAAGATATTGATTTAAATAACCGGGTGAGTAACGACAATTTCAACATCGGTATGTTATTTGGTTTCCGATTTCAACCGTAAAGGCCTGCCAATGATGATCGGAGATAATGTGATGCGAACACCTGAGCTCAGCACATCAAGAGGCGAATCATATCTCCATGTGGGGCCTAAGAAAGAAACAGGGCAAAATCCGGGCAAAGGAATTGACCTCGGACACGGTAGCCTGGCCCTTACTCTTTTACATCTTCTAAATAGGCCGCAATACGATCCAAGGCCATCGCATTGAGCCGCTTCCCATACCATCTGGGCATTACTCGATCGGAGTAACCGGGAACCACATACGCCCCTGGATTCAAAATCGACTCCTGAATATATTCACGAACCGTTGTCGCGGTCCCTTGGTATTGCGGGTCTGCCAATCGAAGTGGTCCCTTCGTACCTAGGACCAACGGGGGCCCCTCCCGCCCGAGCGCAGGAGCAATACCAGGAATGGTGTGACACACCGCACAGCCGGATTGAACAAACAACTTATCCAGAGGCTCGGTGCCGGTGGCCAATGGCACGTCAATTAACGCTACAGATGCGGCCTTACCTGCTACAGTGTCTGATTGATGTTGACTGGTAGATTCAACTACGTCAGTTGCATCGGGGGCGGAAGCCGGCTGATTAAACAGGTTGATCGAAAGTGTGGCCATGATCCCACAGCCCGCCACGATAAAAATCAGGAACGTTTCCCGGCTTCCGGAAAACTTTGGTGATTTCATTTTTTTCATAGATGGCCCAATTGCCCTCCTGTAAAGATCGATGGAATTTCGCTGAAAGAGAGCGGGAAACAATCTCCAAAAAACTTAAGGTGATCTACCGGAATTTTTAGTGCCCTGTCAAATACACGCTCCTCTTTTAACGCCGATAACACATGATCGCCTGATTTTCCCAGTAAAACAGGTTGGTATCGCTTGCTGCATGCCAGGGTCGTTTGGTAACCCAGGGTAGGGACAAAAGCCGAATCACACACGAGGCCCCACACATGCTTGACCTCTGCTCTAACCCCTCTCCACCGTTTATTCCACACCCCTGGCTTCACGGCCCTCACCGCATGACCCTCCTCCCTCGATGGTGGCCTCGCGGAAGTTTTCCGGACGGTATGCTCACACAAGTCCGACGTTTTCAGATCTCCCCCGAAATCGGACTCCTCACCAAATGTCATTGGCAGCCATCTCCCTCACAACACCCGACGGTGTTAATCGTCCATGGCCTCGAGGGCTGCACTGAATCTCACTACATGCGGGGACTCGCGCAGAAAGCGTGGGAAGCCGGGTGGAATAGCATTCGCATCAATCAACGAAATTGCGGAGGATCGGAACATCTCACCCCCACTCTTTATCACAATGGTCTCAGTCAGGATTATTTCAGCATTATTCGGGAAATCACTGAACAAGACGGATGCCACAAGGTGTGGCTTGTCGGCTATTCCATGGGAGGCAATCTCACCCTCAAATTGGCAGGAGAACTTGGTTCATCCCTTTCTTCGCTTCGTGGGGTCGTGGCAGTGTGTCCGAACATTCAGCCCGCGACGTGCGTACGTGCCCTTCAACGTCCCTCTAATTGGATCTATCATCAATATTTTCTGAAAAGTCTAAAAGCGAAATTACGAAAAAAATCCCGTCTGTATCCGGGTCAATGGAACCTGGCGCGCCTCTCCAGCATTCGGACCATGTGGGAATTTGATGAGGTCTATACCGCTCCAGACGGAGGGTATCGAGATGCCGCAGACTATTACGAAAAGTGTGCCGCGCTGAATGGACTGGCTTCAATCACCATTCCGACCCTCATCATCACGGCCCAGGATGATCCATTTATCCCCTATGACATGTTCACCGAACCCTCGCTCCACTCAAACCCCTGGATTCATTTGATGGCACCGACGCATGGTGGTCACTGCGGATTTTTTCAACGACCCTCCCAACACGAAGACCCCTTTTGGGCTGAAAACCGAATCATCGACTTTATCCGTATACATGAAGGGCCTGCCAACAAACCCGTCAGCCATACGGTCTACCCACAGCCATTGCAGAGCACGAAATGAGGAATTTTGGATGTCCGGATCCCGCCAAAAGATAGCTCTTGCAGCAGCAGGGCCAAGTGGGGTAGAACCCACACCATCGTCTCCCCACACAAAGGACACCAGATGCGATGAGCCTGAAACCACCCTCTCCTGAAAAAGGCGTTCTTCGACAGCTTCATAAACCGCCACAAAAATACGTCGAAGGATGGCTCGATGCCCCTGCCCATATACATCATACCGCCCATCGAATGGCCAATCCCGCCATTGAACGTCCACAGAGCCGCAGGGAATTTCAAGAACTCCTTCATGGCCTCGGCATAAAAAAAACCGATTCGGTCGTGGAAAACAAAGTTGGCTTTGGCGTCGCCAACGCTGTGAACGGAGATCGATTAATTGCCATCTGGGAAGCCCATACAGAATATTACAGCTATCAAATCTGGCACATTCCCGGCGACCCTGCCCAACTTCTCGAATTCGGCTCGATTACCTATCCAGGATACCTCTTCCCCTTTTCCCCAATAGGATTACAGGTCAATGCGTTAGATATTCTCATCACCCCCGGGCGCGAGTACGGCCAACAGGAGTTAGTGGCCCTTCTTCGAGGACCTCAACTCTATGCCAGTCAGGTTTTGACAGAATCGATCACGGTTGCCACCAGCTTTACCCCTGATGAGCATGGCAAAGAACGATATCTCATTTGGTCTCCTTCGGCCGCAGATATTCGTCCCAAATTACCCCACCTGATCGATATCCTCATCTCCGTGGAAAATTACACGCATCTCATTTTGCTCCCCTACTCAGCCTTTACCCACGCCGTTGATCAGGTGCAAATCTATGAACAACGCCATCTGTATCAACGCAGTCTCATTACCAAAGAACATCAACAGGCCACGCACATCGCCCTCCAGCAATGGCTGGAAGGTCTTACCCAGGATTTTCTCGAAGTGGGGCGGCTGGCCGGTTCCATGCGCTACCGGTTGTCAGCCTCCGTTCCGTATGACCGGATCGTCCATAGCAATACGCTGGCCTTACAAGAGCAACCCGTCCCGTTCGGTCGGACATTATCCGACTACATCCATTGGAAAATCATCGGAGTGGTCGAAGGATACCAACAGTTTCTCACGAGGATTCACTCGCTGGAACAAGACTTTGAAGGCACGATCGCCATCCTGCGCACCAAGGTGGATCTGGTGTTACAAGAGCAAAACCTCTCCTTGCAAGATCAAAATAGGAAACTACTCCTGAGTGTGGATAACACCACTAAAAGCCAGGCGATTCTTCAACGCACCGTCGAAGGCCTCTCCGTCATCGTCATCGCCTATTACCTGAGTGGCTTGGCCAACTATATATTTAAAACTCTTCACAAGCTCGGATGGATAACCAACGATGTCCTGATTTCAGGAATCTTTGTTCCCATTGCCCTCGGAGTGTCCTTTGGCCTTATTGCCTGGGGACGAAAACGACTCCATCGCAAACACTTCCCTCCCGACCCGCCACAAGAATAATCAGGCCCTCTCAAAAATCCGAGGCTACTGCCTTCATGGGAATTTTCCAATCTCCCGTTAATATCAATGGTAATTCTATGAGCGCCGTATAGATCACCGTTCTGACGAAATCTGACTCAAGCATTTTGTCCACCTTCGAGCACTCTCACACTACCCTGAAATCATCTGTCCGTATCCAGTTTCGCTCCTGTGGCAAACAAAGAACATCAACGGACCTCAATGAACGCAAAGCTGGTCACACCCTAGTCATGGACATTGACGGGACTAAACGAAGAGATACTCAATGAATGAATGCTGGAAGCCGGGAAACAACTCTCTAGTATGTTGGACCTGATGGAAGAGGCTCAGTCCGGCTCCGAGGCGCCAATCGGTTCACTACCAAACGTTCCCCACTCATTGATGTCACCTACCAGGTGGTTTTCCATCCAAATCTACAAATATCTTCAGCGCCTCCGGTAGGATTTCAAATCAAAGTCAAAACGCTCTTTCCAAATTTCTCTCCACTTTTTTCGAGGAATTTCAAGTGCCGATAAGCAGCCACCGCGTGTTTTACACGTGAAGACTCTTTAGTCAATTCATGAAAATTCCGATAAATTAAATCATGATGGTCCCATTGAGGGAAGCCTATCAGGCATATTTATGACCAACCCTAGGAATCCAAAACCAGTGCAATCAAAGGAAAGCTAGACATGAGACAAGAAAGAACGGGGAAATTTCTTGAGGAGATAAAAACTCATCTAAAAGATGAAGGATCAGATGTCACAGCTTCCGGCGATGATGGGGAAGGACAGCCTGGTCGAGTCATTGGTTTTACGGGCACGAAGGGAGGAGTAGGAACGACGACGGTAGCACTCAATGTCGCCATGACGCTTGTTCAGGGAGGCCACAGCGTCATCTATGTGGAACTCAGTCCTCATTTAGGCACCTCGGCCTGGCTTCTTGAAATGCCGGACAGCTCGTGCTTCAGCGACTCATCGGCCAAGTTGGAAGATATGAATGAAGACTTTGTCAATCAATTGCTGATGCAACATTCCACCGGCCTTAAAGTGTTGTCTATGTCACCATGGGCTCAAGAAGTTGGCAATCAGGTCTCCACTGAACTTCTCTCAGTTTTGTTTCGACTTCTCAAGAACCTTGCTGACTATCTTATTCTCGATTTTCCTCTTGAGCCCTCTTTTCCCTCTATGTTTTTCCTCACCCAATGTCAGGTGTGCAATCATGTTCTGGAGTCCGATGCAATTTCTATCGCCAAAACAAAAAGACAATTGGAATTACTTCAAAACCAGGGTTCCGCTCAAATATTTTTAACGGTGGTGAACCGATCGGGAATACCACCGGCTGATGGAATTAAGGGAATTGAGGAACAAGTCGGTTGTGAGATCCTGGTGATGATTCCACCCGTGCCGGAGCTGTGTTGTACCGCAGCTGTCAAAAAACTTCCTATTGTGTGTATCCATCCCGAGAGCGTACCAGCCCTTCAATTTTCCAAACTGAGCGATCGCATCCTTAATCACTTTACCCAAAATGGTTCCAGTTCCAGGTCAGACCGCCGATTCCGTCGGGACCGGCGGAAAAACGCCCGCCGAGACAAAGGGGGATGGTAACGGATTTTACTTCTTCATAGGATTTCCGAAAAGACGACTGAAACCAACCTTCGCTCCTCACATCATCGTACGGGCCATCGGGTCTCTACCCATCACGGCCACCGGCCTATTCTCTCTCCTAAAGGCCAGGAATACTGTCGACGAGCGCTCGCCAAGACAAACAACAGCCTTTTGGTCTTCCTTCGGGACAAAAATTCCACAAGAACGTCGCGAACATTTTCACAATAAGGTTCACCAACCCAAGGAATGAATTGATCGGGAAAAATCCTGCCTTCGGGTTTCTGCCGTCGTAACAGCGATTCGACCCTTCGGGACGGGTTATTCTTCCCTCAGCTACTTAAAACGCTTTTCCCTTCATGAGTTAAAAATCGATCGGTCGTTCCTTACCGACGTCACGGGTAATCCGGAAGACCGCGCTCTGGTATCCGCCATGATTTTTTTGGCTCATGAGTTTGGGATACAAGTGGTGGCAGAAGGCGTAGAAGCCCAGGACCACCTTGATCTTTTAATGACCCTGAATTGCGACCAACACCAGGGGGGGAATTCCTTCAGTCGGCCAGTCAAGGTAGAGGACCTGGCTCCGAGCTTTCTTCACTTTGCACCGGCGTGAAGGGGTATGACACGATAGTGGAAGATCGCGAGACCTTCCTTTGTCCGGCAACATCCTAAGGACTCTATCCTCAACCCAACCCAGCAACACTGTCTCGTCTTTCTGTGGGCTCCTCACACCCACCAAGTACGCAGAAGCCTGGCAGACCACCCACAATTTTCATGAAAACGCCTCGTGACATTTAGTTGATGAGCCAGACATTATCATAGAAATTTCTCTGCAAAACATCCTCTGAACTTGAGGCACATTGCAAAAATGCACCTGCAACCCCTCTCAGTCATTTCTGATTCCAAATTTTTGATCACACCCTATTAGTTCTCATCTCTCTAAGTAAAAGGTTCATTGACTTAAATTCCGAAAATAGAGTTTTTAAGATTCAGGATCCCACGAACCAGGAAAATCGGAAATCGCTGGTGCGAGCACCTCCTTCAGATGGTTTTGGGGAAATCTGATGAGTTGGTATAATTACTTCATTCTTAATGATGAAATGCCGACAATAATGAAAGGGTATTCATATCAGCTAGGAAATTTTAGTTAAAATTGACCAGCAGACAAACCGGCATGCCTCCTCCTCATTCACAACTCAACGACCACCCAATTCTAAGCCTATCGCCATGAACACGGTTCTTTCGCAATACGGAGATGTCTTTGTCGGTCGCCAACCGATCTTAGGCCCAAATTTAAAAACGATTGGCTATGAGATCCTGTATCGAAACTGTGAAATCGATTCAGCAACTTCAGTGATGAGGGAGTAGCCACGGCGCACGTCCTCTTAAATACCTACCTCGATATCGGCTTGGAAAATGTGGTGGGATCTCATCTGGCCTTTTTAAATATTCCCAGGCATTTTTTATTGGAGAAATTTTGTGAGGCTCTTCCAAAAAATCGAGTCGTCCTGGAAATCCTAGAAAATATCGAACCCAGCCCTCGTGTGACTGAAGCCATTGCCGCTCTCTCTCAGCAGGGTTATACCATTGCCTTGGACGATTTTGTGTTTCATGATCGCTTTCGCCCGTTTCTGGAATTGGCAGATATCGTCAAAATCGATGTGTTAGGTAAAAGCGAAAAACAATTACAGCAAGAGACCAGGCACTTACGGGATTACCGTGTGCGTCTTCTCGCCGAAAAAGTGGAGTCGCGGGAAGTCTTTGACACCTGTAAACAGATAGGATTTTTCTATTTTCAGGGGTTCTTCTTCTATCGCCCTGATATCGTTCGAGGCCGTGAAATCCCCGGGAATCGTCCAGCTCTCCTGGAATTATTGGGAAACATTCAGGACCCTTCCATCTCGTTGAATCGCCTCGTCGAGTTTATTCGCAATGATCTCTCGTTAAGCTACAAGGTTCTTCAATATGTGAATTCGGCCTACGTGGGACTTCCCAGACGTGTTGATTCCATTGAGAAAGCTGCATGTATGGTGGGCATCGACCGGATTCGCACCTGGGCCACCCTCATTATTATGACCACGGGAAAAGAGCAGCCGACGGAAATCCTGGTGATCGCGTTGGTACGAGCCAAAATGTGCGAAAGATTAGGACACCGCCTGGATAGTGATTCTCCGGAAAAATATTTCACCATGGGCCTGCTGTCGGTCTTAGACGCCTTATACCAATCCCCCATGCAAGAGATTGTCAAAAACCTTCCCCTACCGGACGACCTTCTTGAAGCCTTAGCCTCAGGAACCGGAACGATGGGAATCGTGTTGAACTGTGTGAAAGCCTACGAACTTGGCGAATGGTTGGAACTCAAACATCTCCAACTTGCTCCTGCCACTATTCGGGATTTTTATTTGGAAGCCATCGATTGGGCCAACCACTTTTCTCCAATTATTGATCAGCCCTCATGACCTTCTCGTGACACGGCTTATCTCCCCATCTGATCGTTGACCCCATCGTTTAAGACGTTTCAGGTTTTACTCCACAGCCATAATTAAACCTGTTCAAGAGTAGGCAGGGTTACCGGCCCGTGTTACAATAGGAAGTGCAACGTTGGGTCGCACCATATCCAACAACATCCGGCAACACTCATAGGTCACATACATTAGACCAATGACATTCATTCCCGACTCAGACATCGCTCACACCTCTTCTTCCGGAGCTGCTTCACGCAGAAAACCCCTCCCTTCCTGGTTTAAAGTCCGCTTCCGGCCTGGCCCCCATTACCAGGAAATCCGCCAACTGATGGATACTCATCAACTGCATACGATTTGTGAAGAAGCTCGATGTCCCAACATATGGGAATGTTGGAATAACCGGACGGCCACGTTTCTGATCCTTGGGGATATATGTACCAGGCGTTGCCATTACTGCTCGGTGACCACCGGACGCCCCTCCGCAGTGGATCGAGAGGAACCTCAGCGGGTGGCTGAGGCTGTTAAGCTCCTCAAACTCCGGCATGCGGTTGTGACATCAGTGAACCGGGATGATCTTCCCGATGGAGGCGCCGCATTATTCGCGGAGACAATTGAGCGTATCCGCCAGGAAAACCCGACCTGCACGGTGGAGGTGCTCATCCCTGATTTTCAGGGTCGACAGGCGGATGTGGGAGTGGTAATGCAGGCCAAACCGGACATTTTGAATCATAATATTGAGACCGTCCCTCGCCTCTTTCCCTCAATTCGTCCACAGGGGAAATACGGCCGTTCTCTGGACGTTCTGGAATGGGCCAAGTCCATGGGAGGACGAACTAAATCAGGGGTTATGGCAGGCTTAGGGGAATCAAACGAGGAAATTCGCCTGGTCCTGCGTGACCTTCGCGAGGTGGAATGTGACATTGTGACAATCGGCCAATACCTACAGCCGACCCTTCGGCATGCACCGGTCGCCCGCTATTATACCCCTGAAGAATTTGAGGTATTCAAACAAGAAGGAATGGCTCTAGGATTTCAGCATGTCGAATCCGGACCTTTGGTCCGGAGTTCTTATCACGCAGAAGAACATTCGCACAGAGCGTCTTCCTCCTAAGCCGGTGTCTCTATTGTTCCACAGCCACGAGGTCATCCAGGGATTCACGCGCTGGTGGGGAGATCCTCAAGCTGGAGAAGGGCTCGGAAGACCGACCCAAGGAAGGATTCCATTTTTGTGCAAGGGAATCCAAGTATACGTGTTCACATAGATTTCGGAGAGCGACAAAATCAACGGCTGAATATTCCTGGAAACAGTTTACGCACCTCTTCATTGGCCTTCCCTCCCATGATCTGTTATCCTGCACCATCCGATCTAAAAATAGCGGAGGGACGAACACTTCGAACCACCCACTGTATCTCCCCCAAGTGACAAAATGGGTTGTTCTGAAATGTCCTCCCCTCCCGCATTCATGAAATCTCAATTTACACCATTATTTTCTTACCTGATGGGCTTGGAATCAGTCCTCCCGGATCGCCCCCCAACGGCCGGGTTGAGATTTCCTTATCGAATGATCAGCGCATGTCCATCTTGTGCAGACACAAGCGCTTGAACCGATTGCCCGGGTTCCTTCTGCCCATTCGGAAACGCCGTGTCTTTCCCAACCTGTACTTGAATCGGTTGGTCCGCCGACACCACCTCAAGGATATACAGATCTCCCTGGATCTCTTTCAGATTGCCTTCTACATTCATATACCGGGAAGTCGGAGTGGTAGGCGACGTGGTATGCAGTTCCTTCCTCACCTTAGTCTGTGCGGAGGAGGTATCTCCTTCCATCGCAAAGCCTGGTGTGGCACCCTGACCACCCAACACTACAATCAAGAAACCGATAAGCTTATATGGTTCCATCTCCACCTCCCTCCACGACAATTCCATGCGACTGGACTTTCCATGGTATTTCGGGTTGTTAATTCGTCAATGGGAAATGCAAAGGTCATTCCCTCCCCTTGCCATAAAGGTTTCATGAACGACATCAACTAGTTAGCCGACATTTTTTATGGAACAGCTCAAAGCGGCTATAGAAGAAGTGCAGGTAATCCCCTACAAACTACATGAATGACCCTGTAGGGAGAAAAGGGCAGATTGGCAGATCCATAAAAAAATAATGAGCCCCCATTAACTGTTTTCGAAGAAAGTGCCCATATTAAAAAAAATGTCGTCATTCTGGTGGTCCAGCAGGTTATACCTCCCATACCCCAACACCCCCTCAGGTTCGATGAGACGAAAGAATCCCAAACAGGACAATCCATTAATGCTCAGGAGTGTTTTTTCTTCATTTCATCACGGGATTCACGCGAAATTCAGGAAACTCATCATGGCGTTTCATTCCGATTTGCCATTGACCTCCAGCATGTGAATTCCCCTCCATTTGCGCACGAGGCCGAGATTGGAAATGCTCGAACTACAGGAGCCAACAACTCTTGCACTTTGAAAAGTATCGCAACCCGATACAGCAACATTTACTATTGCATCTAGCCAATTTCATCAAACGAGAAACAGCAAATATTTCTTTTATACTTGTTTAACTTTTCCTCCTGCTAATCGCGACCAATGATGACAGGAGGTTGACTGGAACCATTTGGGATGCAGGGGCCACTCACGGTATAATACGATGAACAAAAAGAGGTGATGCCCAATGGAGAGAAGGTAACATGCATGATTATTTGCCCGGCTTGGCAGGGGTTCCGGCGGCCAAATCGACCATCAGTTATGTGGATGGTCTCCAAGGAATTCTGGAGTATCGCGGAATCCGAATTGAGGAACTCGCGACCAGAAGTACCTTTACCGAAACCTCGTTTTTATTATTATTCAACCGGCTTCCCACCCAAACAGAATTGGCACGGTTTCACGAGGATCTCACTCACCATCGGCGGATTAAATATCGCATCGCCGATCTCCTGAAATGTCTCCCCGAGCATGGTCACCCGATGGATGCCCTGCAAGCGGCCGTGGCCGCCTTGGGAATGTTTTATCCGGTTCCGGATGTCCGGGATGAATCCACCCGGTACTGGACCGCTGTCCGCCTCATCGCGAAACTCCCGACCATCGTCGCGGCGTTTGCCCGCCTGCGTCATGGGGATGAGCAGATCCAACCTCGTGACGACCTGTCATATGCCGAAAATTTTTTGTACATGCTCTCGGAAAAAGTCCCTGCCCCCGACATCGCCAGAATGCTTGACATTTGTATGATTTTGCATGCCGAGCACACCATGAACGCCTCGACATTCAGCGGTCTGGTGACAGCCTCTACCCTGGCCGATCCCTTTACGGTGATCGCCTCAGCCATTGGAACTTTGGAAGGCCCGTTGCATGGCGGGGCCAATGAGGCTGTTATCCACATGTTGGAGGACATCGGAGCCATTAAAGCCATTCCTGCGTATCTTGATCACAAATTCTCGACGAAGGAAAAAATCATGGGATTCGGGCATCGCATTTATAAAGTGAAGGACCCCCGCGCCACAGTGTTACAAGAGTTCGCTCAGCAAATGGATACCCGGCCGGACGGTAATTCCTTATTTACTCTCGCCCGGGCTGTTGAGCACGAAATGGAACGTCGAGTAGGACCCAAAGGCATTCGGCCCAACGTGGATTTTTACTCCGGCATCATTTACCATCGGATGGGGATTGAGACCGATTTATTTACTCCCGTCTTTGCAATGGCCCGGGTGGCCGGATGGTTAGCGCACTGTTTTGAACAATATCAAGACAATCATTTGTTCCGACCTGACCAGATTTATGAAGGCCCGCGCCATCGTCCTTATCAACCAGTGGAAACGCGTGAATCCTTTTCTACCTAATCGGTCACAAAGCCGGCCGACGTCATCACTGGCCAACCTCCAGGTGCGACGCTTTCGTGCTTGGAAATCATGACAACCTCCTCCTTCTATGATGTTCTCGTCATTGGTGCCGGTCTGGCCGGGATGCGGGCTGCCATTGCCGCGCATGAGCAAGGGGCTTCTGTCGCCCTCCTGACCAAAGTCCATCCCGTGCGCAGTCATTCCAATGCCGCTCAAGGCGGCATTAACGCCGCCCTCACTGACAGGGGCGACCATTGGGAGGACCATGCATTCGAAACCGTCAAAGGCAGCGATTATCTGTGCGATCAGGACGCCGTGGAAGTCCTCGCCCAAGAAGCCGGTCGGGATATTATTGCCTTGGAACACATGGGCGTGATTTTTAACCGCAATGAGGAAGGCCGCCTCGGGACCCGCCGATTCGGTGGGCAAAAGCGCGCACGAACATTTTTCGTGTCAGACTTTACCGGCCAGGCCATGTTGCATGTGCTGTATGAACAAGTCATGCAGGCGAAAATTCCCGTCTATGAAGAATGGTTCGTGACATCCCTGACCAAAGACGACCATGGACGATGTGCCGGGGTGGTGGCATTTGAAATTCGTAGCGGCACATTTGTCCTGTTTCGGGCCAACGCCATTATCATGGCCACCGGGGGTCTGGGACGTGTGTACGAACCAAGTACCAATGCCTTGATTTGTACGGGCGATGGCATGGCCGTTGCCTACCGCGCAGGCGCACCGTTGATGGATATGGAAATGGTGCAATATCACCCGACAACGTTGAAGGGTAAGGGGTTATTGATTACCGAAGCCGCCAGAGGTGAAGGGAGCCTATCTCCTCAACAGCAAAGGCGAGCGCTTCATGGAGCGCTATGCTCCCAACATGCTGGAGCTGGCTTCGCGAGATGTTGTCTCCCGGGCTGAATATATTGAAATCAATGAAGGGCGTGGCATCCAAGGCTGTATCTTGCTTGACTGCCGGCATTTGGGTCGACAGGTTCTTCAAGATCGGTTAGGGCAAATTTATGCGGAGGCCAAAACGTTTGCCAATGTCGATTTAGCCAAAGAGCCATTGCCCATCAGGCCGGGAATGCATTACCAAATGGGAGGCATCAAAACCGACACCGAAGGCCGTTGTTGGGATGTTCAGGGACAATGGAAAGGCCTGCCAGGGCTTTTTGCAGCGGGAGAAACAGCCTGCGTCAGCTTGCATGGGGGCAACCGGCTTGGCGCAAATTCTCTTTTGGACACGGTGGTGTTCGGCCGACGGGCAGGAACGTGTGCCGCCGAGTATGCCAAAACGTTTCCCGCGGTGCCTATTTCCGACGCTACCATTGAACCCGATCGCCAACTCGTCCGGACCATTCTTGCCCGCCAGGGTCAGGGAGATCGGGTCGCGGCCCTTCGATTGGAAATGGGCACCACTATGCACCGGTATGTTTCGGTATTTCGCGAGCAGGAAGGCATGGAGACGGCCTCACACCGAATCAAGGATCTTAAAGCACGCTGGCCCGGACATCACCATCCAGGATAAAGGGCAGGTGTTTAATACCGGGTTAGTCGCCGCGCTGGAACTGGGGTTTATGCTGGACTGCGCGGAGACCATCATTGTCGGCGCCCTCACCCGAACAGAAAGCCGCGGGGCGCACTTCCGGACGGATTATCTTGATCGGGACGACGAACAATGGCTGAAACATGTATTAGTTTATTATACACCCGACGGTCCTCCCCAGGTTGAGTATTTGCCGGTGTGCATTACCCAATGGCAACCACAAATCCGCGTCTATTAATTGATTGGATACATTCGTATTTTCTCCTTCAGCCTCGGTCGCGCTTTGCAGGACTCAACAAAAAGGCTTGAGGGAAGTATAGTGTAAGAAACGGACGAAAAATCATCCCACTCATGCACACCACCCTTCGCATACGCCGTTTCAATCCCGAGCAGGATCATCCCTCCTCGTACTTCCAGGAATACGATCTGGAGATCGACCCATCCGAGAGTGTTCTCGATGGACTCATCAAAATTCGGGAAACGGTAGATGATTCATTGACGCTCCGCTGTTCCTGTCGAGGAGCGATTTGCGGATCATGCGGCATGCGAATTAACGGACATGCCGCGCTGGCCTGCAAAACCAAAATGATCTCGATGGCCTCGGAGGGTGAGACGATTCAGATTGAACCCATGAATAACATGCCGGTCATTAAAGATCTCGTCACCGACATGGCACCATTTTGGAGCAAAATCCGACAAGTGCAACCCTGGCTGCAACCCCAAGGGACGGCTCCCAAGGCCGAATACACCTCCCCACCCGAAGTCGATGAGCCATTTAACCGGTGTCATGAGCTGTATCATGTGCGGAGTCTGCGTTTCGGATTGTACGGTCTTGGACGTCGACAAGCACCTTTGTCGGCCCGGCAGCGTTAGCCAAAGCCTATCGGTTCGTGGCCGATCCTCGCGATGCGTCCACCAAGCTCCGGCTTGACAGCCTCAATCAGCCTGGTGGGATGTGGGATTGCACCCGCTGTATGGAATGTATTCAGGTGTGTCCCAAGGGTGTCGACCCCATGGACCGCATCATGTCTCTGCGCGCCAAAGGCATGGCGGCACAGATTCCTGCCACATGCGGTTCCCGCCATGCTAAAGTCTTTACCGACATTATCAAACACAAAGGCATCCTGGATGAGCCCATGCTGGCCGTCCGGACGTTTGGGCTTAAACATGTGGGTCGATTAATGGGCATGATCCCCATGGTGATGCAATCGTTACTGAAAGGGAAAGTCCCTGTATCAGGCCCATTCCATCGAGCGATTCCCGGCATCAAACAGATACAACGGTTATTCAAACGGGTCAAGACCACGCCATGAAATACGCCTTCTTCCCCGGCTGCGTGTCCAAAGGGGCCTGCCCCGAACTCTATCAATCCGTCATGCAGGTCTATCCCAGACTGGGAATCGAACTGGCAGAAATGACAACCGCTTCCTGCACCGGTGCGGGCGTGTTGCAGGAAAAAGACCTGCGGCTGGGCGATGTGCTGAATGCCCGCACGTTCGCGCTGGCCGAACAACAAGGGTTGCCTATCATGACCATTTGCAGTACGTGCCAGGGGGTGATGAGCCAGGCCAATCATCGTCTCACCACCAGGGCGCATTATCTTCAGGAGATTAATGGCCTCTTGAAAGAGGAAGGGCTGGACTATCGGGGCACCACGAATATTAAACATTTTCTGTGGATCCTATTGGAGGATGTGGGAGAGGACTCGCTTCGCCACAGCATGATCAGGCCGTTAACAGGTTTGCGGGCCGCGCCTTTTTATGGATGCTACATCCAACGCCCGACCGATGCGCTGGAATTCGATCGGCATCCTGATCGGGGAAAATCTCTGGAACGCATTATCGAAATTCTTGGCGCCGAAGTCGTCGACTTTCCGGGAAAAACCCGCTGCTGCGGATTTCCCATTCTGACCATCAATGAAAAAAATTCGCTCACCATGGTTGCTACCCATACCCGTGATGCCAAATCGCACGGAGCGGATATCATGGTCACCCCCTGCCCGCTTTGTCATCTCAACCTCGACGGCATGCAGACCAAAGCCGCCAGTCAGGAAAACCTGTCCATCGATCTCCCCATCCTGCACCTTCCTCAACTCCTTGGACTCGCCATGGGGTTGGATGCCAGAAGCCTCGGGCTAAAACGAAACCTTATTTCTCCTGAATCGGCATTGGCAAAAATTGGTATCGGCCTGTAATTCCACTGTCATAGGAACTAAATAGATGGTGCCGCCTACTTAATTCGCGCTCATCAAAACTGAGCGCAATCGCGTAAATACCGAATTGGGGCACCCAATGCCCGTACTTTCGATAGTCATCCCGCCAATACTGCGGCAACTCCATATGCGTCGTAATATGGTTGGCGTAGAGATTACGGAATGCCGGATCCTTCGTATGCTGATACAGTGTCCACAGTCCCCAACTTCGACTGAAGTTCAATCCGGCTGAATGAGTGGTGGGAAACGTGGTCAGAGGCGAAAGAGTTCCACTTTCAGGCTTATGAGACTCCAACCATTTCGAAGAGTCTTCAGGTGATAAAATCGTCAGCAGTGCCCGGCACCGCTGGAGCGCTGCCGGAAAAAACTCATCCGTTGTATGGTCAAGAAAAACAGGGCATTCCTCATCCAGCGACCACAAGCGTCCCCTGGTAAAATTTAAAAGGTGCTCAAGCAGTCCCGAATCCTGTTTCCATATACCCCAATGCCAGAGATTCAGCAGAGGCCAGGAAAGATTCCCGTATTCCCGACGTCGCGCATGATGAACAACCGCTTCATCCGACAAGGACAAGAGCCAGTTCGACAACTCCAAGGCAATCTCCGTAGCCAAGGGCAGTAAATCGAGCTGGCCCCACCCTTGTTCACGCTCCTGGGCCAGCTTAAGAAACCAGGCATAGCCGTAAGGCAATTCATGATGCAGATCCCCCCGTTTAAGAGAGGACAGTTCGGAAGCCAAACATTCAGACTCCAGGGCAGCATCCACCACTCTGGCCCACCGGGTTTGCCCAGTCAGCCGGGCAGCAGTTAGTAGAGCATAGGCGCCATGAACACTGGAGTGCCAATCGATACATCCACAAAAAACGGGATGTGCCGTATCCCGCCGAAGAAAACTCTGTTCCACGACTTCCGCGAGAGCCGTCAAATACTCCTGCCGAGCCGAACAAAAAATTGTCCAGTCACTCCGGCCCTGACTGAATTGTGGAGTAGACATGACCCTATACATCCGACTTACAATTCATATGATGGCCATATATGGTAGAGTCCATGTAAGACTCACCTGGGGCCTGTTGAATAATGACAATTTTGTGACTGTTATTCCGCAAGTGGATACCTTAGAGCGAAACGAAGAAAGAATACGGGAGTATTCAAAAAAGGCGTCCGTCCTGTCCTGAGGCCTCTCGAAGGGAAGACCGCAGCCACTTGGACGGACGGAGCGTGCACGGGAGTATGTGAGCACGGCCAAGGGGCGAGAACGCCGCTGGCGGCCTTTTTCAACACTCCCATCTGGAGAATGAACAATATTAACCCTTCATACGAGGGTGAGCATCGGACGATTTCCGGACAAATGATCATCACTGTACCAAAACCCCAAGCAACACCGACACGAACCCTGATGGCAAGGGCATACATGACATGACACCGCCTACCGAACGTCTCAATCTCTCTATAAATACCATTTCGGGAGAATTACAGGCACGGTTGGATGTCCCCACCGGCTTCATCCCGATTACCGACCTTGTGCCGATGGTGCGATCCCTTGGCGAACAGGCCCAAGCACTGGAAGTGTCCACGACCATTCAAGCGGGCAAGAAGATTTCCTGCCAAAAGGGCTGTGGGGCCTGCTGCCAGCGCATCATGGTTCCGGTCTCTCCACCCGAAGCCTTTGCGCTTGCAAAAATGTTGGAAGACTTGCCACAGGACCATCGGGCGCGAATCGAACACCGGTTAACGGAAATCAGGGAACGGCTCCAAGCAGCCGGGCTGCTTCCCGTGCTTCAGGAATGGGCAGAATCCCCCACCCAGAAATCCGATTCGGACGTTGACCCGATCAATCGGGCCTATTATGCTTTACGACTTCCGTGTATTTTTCTGGAAAACGATGCCTGTTCCATTTATGAACACCGTCCCGCCGCCTGCCGGGAATATCTGGTCGACACTCCGGCGGAGTGGTGCCAGGACACGGAAAAGAATGGTGTTCAGGAACTTCCTATTCCTCTCCGGGCAGGCACCGTCTTGAGTATTGTGTGGGCAGACCTGACGGGCGGGCCCGTCCGGCTCATGCCCCTTCCGGTCGCCTTTGAGTGGGCGGAGAAACACCGGGCACTCAACAACAAAACCTGGAAAGGGTTGGATCTCTTTCACGCGACATTGGACGGACTGGGGAAATTTTTGCAGCAATCCTTCGCCTCCCTTCCCCGAAAAAAACCGGCACGGTAAAATAGTTTTCCTGATTCAAGCTACGCAAACGATCAACGGGACACGACACGGAAGGCACTCATGAATTTTGATCCAGCCATCGCCGCTCAACAGGCTCTCCAGCACGCTGAGGAACAAGGAGAACTCGGAACTCTTGAATCGGATATTTTCGAAGCGGAGGAGATCTTTTCCACCGATCAAGGGCCGGAAGCCAAGCGAGCCTTTGACACCCTTCAGAAATTGGGTGCACAGCTCCCGCAGGCTCAACACTTTCAGGAATTCCTGATTTACATCACCTGGCAGCAAGTCACGGAAGGACCTTTGGCCCGATATTTTCAACACGGGTTGGAATTATGCGATCGGTTTCTTGATCGATTTGGAAAGGAAGTCGAAAATACGACCACTCACCAGCAAATTCTTGCTATTCGGGAATCATTCCAGGGTGGACTAGGGATTGAAGAAGAACATGCCATCCCTGAATTTGATGAAGATGCATTTCTAGGCGGAGATTAAGGCTCAACAACACGGTCCTGGAAAGATTTTTCCATCCTTTCACATGCCCTGCACACCTCCTCATCTACGCCTGACAAACTAGAGTGCCACAACCTGATTGATGCCTCCAAAACACTCGTCGACATTCAACCATAAAAAATGGCCGGTTCCGATGGAAGTAAAGCCCAGTGCCATTGAGGGCCGTGGCTTATTCACTACAGTCACCTTGCGACCACGGCAAAAAATCGGCGAGTACGAAGGGGAACTCATCACGCAACGAGAAGGGGGAAAGCGGCGCCAAGACCCAAAAGTGGATTGCCATTGTCGAAGTGAATAACGGGAAGTCGATCGATGCAGGCAAAGAGACGACAGGATTCCGGTTCATCAATCACTCGTGCACACCGAATACCTTCATGAGAATTCTTGGAGAACGGGCAGAGTTTTACGCGCTCCACTATATCAAGGCAGGCAAAGAACTCACGCTCGACTATCGCGACTCCCATCACGACGGGAAACTCCCCTGCACGTGTCAAAGCCCGAGCTGCCGGCGATTTATTTAACATACAGCCCTGGATCCATCACGAAAAATCCCAAACGGTCTGAAAAGCCCCTCCTGCGAAGCACCATCGGAAAAAAACCAAAACCATACTTTCTCTTATTCTGGATAACTCTCTCCAGGCAATACTCACAAAAAAGCAGCGGCACTCTGTCATTTGATATACTGATGAACTAACCCTTTTAACAACCCGTTTTCACAAAGGAGCGAGAAATGAACCACACAAGCCAACGCACAATGAAGAACGAGAGGAAGATGAAGACCCTGTCGCGCATGCTGGGGCTTTTCATGCTAACCGTCGCACTGAGTCTGTTTGGCGCAGGAGCCTGGGCAGACGAGGATGGCAAAGGATACGGACACGATCCCAAGTCCTACCTGGAGAAATTAACGAAGAAGCTGTCGCTCACACAGGAGCAACAGGACAAGATTCTCCCCATCATTGAGGAAAAACACCAAAAGATGGAGGCTCTTCACGAGCAAATGAAAGAGATACGCCAGCAGGCCATGGGAAAAATTGAAGCGGAACTGACTCCTGAACAACAAGAGAAGTTGAAGGAAATGCAAGAAGAACGAAAGGAAAAAATGAAGGAATACAAAGAAAAACATGGCAAAGACGGGATGAAAGGCATGCAGGGTAAGAGCGAAAAACACCAATAAGATTTAACCAAGAGTGGGGGGCGGATCGATTCACCCACGGGTGCCTATCCGTCCCTCGTTTCCTGCCCCTTCGGCCTATTCCTTATATCATATCCCTGGTTTCAAGCCTTCCATCAAAAACATTCTACACATTGCGATCTGCCTATTCTCCCATCACACCAGCCAATGCTTTCAGGAATACCTATCTGTCATCCCCGCAAATGTGTCGCGAAGATTCATCAGGAGGAAGACGTCGGTGATGAGACGTTAGCCGTCAGGAACAACAATGCATGGTCAGAAATCAGGATGGATTTCCGATGGTTTTCCTCAATTTCCCAATAGACCAAGAAATTGGTAGGGTGAGACCTTCTAAAGCGAAATCGTACTGCACAGGGGGCCAAAACATGATTGAGAGGGTCGAGATTCGGGTCAGCTACCGATATGTGAAAGAAAATCCATGGGTGATACAAGGCATTACCGGGTTCCTTTCCGCCTATTTCATGGAAAAACCAGGTTTTGCCCTTCAACGACACTTTGAAGAATTAGAAACCGGAATGCACGTCTGGGTGTGCGACATCCCTCCCAAAATGAAAGTTCCCACTCTCCTGAAGCGGCTCAAGGAAGACATTCCTCCCTGCAACTATAAGCAGCTTGAAACAAGTCCACCAGCTCGACCACAATTCCTCATCGACTCTGAAGAGAGGGAATCCGCAGTTTCATAGACTGGTGACTCACTCACATTTTAAAAGGATTGAGGGCGAAGGACATCAGCCCAGCCTACGGGAACGTCTTCGAAGGGACTGAATCTTCCATGGATAGCCTGAAAAAATCAGACTGGTTTGTTCATATCAAAACACAAGGCCGATCGAAGACGGTGAACCCGTTCCGCCAATTGATCAACAGGGAGCCTTACCGGATCATGCGGCACACACCATACCGGTTTTAATGGATCGGGATCGGTCTTCAGCCTGGGAATCAGGTGCCAGTGAATGTGCGGAACCTGGTTGCCGAGCAGTTCATAGTTGATTTTCCTCGCGTCAAAAACCTGTGCCACCGTCCGGGCCACATGGTTAACTTCTTCCATCAAGAGGCTCCGCGAGGCTCTGGATAACCCAAATAACTCGCAGACGTGCTCCTTCAACACCAGCACCGTCCAGCCGGCAAAGAACTGGTCCTCAAATAAATACGCCTTGGTCAGACCACAATCACCAAGAAAATGATCCTTGAGCGGCCATGCTCCAACACATATGTTGCAAGGTTGATCGGTCACAGCAGAAGAAATGGCATAGAGATCAAAGGTTCGCCAAGGGAGAGAAAAGATTTCATGGGCAAAACACGAGATGGACGAAGCACATTGGACTGATTGGACATTTCCTTATCATTTCACAACATACCGCACATCCCCTTCACCTTTAAAGTCTGCATCTTGTGTCATTTCATTTGAAAGTGGAGAGCATATGTGAAAAAATAACTGAATAACAGAACAGCCTGGACACTTTTGAGAGTTGCCATCAAACACGAAGTCTATCAGTGAAATATCCGGAATCATCGTCCTTTCATCATCGCCCTCGTCATCCATAATTTGCCACCTACATATTCGAAGAAGGAAACCCCATGAAAATAGAACCCAATCGATTGTCCAGAAGAATGGTCTTAAAAAGGGGAATGGGGCTTTTCGGCTTGTTTGCCGGAGGGCTGATCGGCTCATCCAGCCTGGCGGAACTGCTCGCCAAACCAACTCCTCGCCAAGCTCTGGGCCCATTTTTTCCCGACGATGGAGACGAGGTAGAGGCTATTCGAGAAAATCCCGATCCTCGCCTTCCGATTAGCCAGGCCAATGACCAGGACCTCACGTTTGTCAAAGGACGAACAGGACAGGCCAAAGGACAAATCGTGTATTTGCGCGGACGAGTCCTGGACGCACGGACCGGCAACGCCATACCTCAGGTCGTGATCATCATGTGGAGTGCGTCAGCCTCAGGCCGATATAATC
The DNA here is from genome assembly GCA_963785905.1 of uncultured Nitrospirales bacterium. Taxonomy (GTDB): domain Bacteria; phylum Nitrospirota; class Nitrospiria; order Nitrospirales; family UBA8639; genus Nitrospira_E. Next base: position 63,463 of record CAWAXJ010000013.1, on the reverse strand, counting down.
ACAAAGGCGATGAAGGCATGTTTAGTTTTCCCCACCCCAAAACCGGGGAAATTATTCACCGAAAACATGACGAGCATTTTCAATATTGGGGACGCGCGGTGACCAATGAACAGGGAGAGTATTGGTTTAAAACCATCGTGCCGGGCTTTTACCCCATCGATTTGGAGAACGGACTGTATCGCCCCTCACATCTTCACTTTGAGATCCTGCCTCCGGGCCGTCCCAAACTGGTGACCCAACTGTATTTCCGTGGAGACCATATCCCCAACAACGCCCTCAATCAGAAGTTGTTGCCCAAGGATGTGGTGATACTTGATGCAGGGCTCACCTCGAAAGAACAGGAGAGCGTCATCGTGGAATATGCGCCGGACACGTCAGGAAAAATCACGGATGGCCTGGTCGGTCACTACGATTTTGTGATTGCAGGATAGGGGCAGAATGGAGCTTGGGTTCCCTCTTACAAGACCATGTTACGGGCCTTGCAGATCCCTGATATAGGCGGCTTCATCCTCAATATGCTTTTGTAGAGCAGAAGAAGGGGGAGCGGTGGCCGCCCGTTCCCGCCAAAAACCATCCAACGCGGCCGTGATGCTGGGCGTATCGATTCCATCAGAGTCGGAATCCCGACGATACTCTAAATACCCCACAATGGCCGCGGCCTCCTCCCGCGAGAAAATCGACAACCGGTAGCGAGCATAATCATAAAACGTCATGGCTCCATAGCGCCTGGGATTCAACAAGGCCGACTTTCCAATGGTCTTTTCATACGTTCGCGTCTTTGTCGGCACCTGCACCACCGCATCGGAAAACCCTCCCGTCAGGTGAAAGAGGGGATCAGCAGTGTGCAACTGACCCTCAAGATCCGCGATCAAATAGGCGGGGAGAAAAAACCGAAAGCCGCCCTCTGAGAAAAAACTGAGGGCCTCGGAATTGGCATCAAGATTTCCCGCTGAAACTTCCAACCAATCGGTCACCCTCATAAAAGGTGCAATGACCTCGGACGGCTCGCAACCTTCACGACTTCCCACCAGAAAGGCATCACCAGGATGCGGAGACTCTCCAAATGCCTCGCGGATCAGATCGATTAACTCAGGTTTGTCCCTCATACACAATTAGAATATCACCTCAAATCGGCTCATGCCTATTTTTTGGGGAACCGTCATTTTTTTTCGCTGAGCCACCTTCTCCTATGAGATTCGTTCGGGGAAGTTGGAAATAATGCCATCGACTCCCAGCCGCTTCATTCGGTCAATATCATTCCATTCGTCAACCGTAAAGACGAATACCTTCATACCTTGCGCCTGTAATGCCTGCACCATTGCAGGCGTCACAGAATCTAATGCCAATCCTGCATGAGTTGCGTTGGCATCGATGGCAAACGCCGTGGGATGTAAGGGAGCGCCCTCAAGCAACGCCAGCGTGTGGGCATTCGACATTACACTTCTTACGGTCAGCAATTCTTCATGAAAAAACGAGGCATAAATCACTGGTCCTTGAAAATGAGCCGCCTTCACTATCGAACAAATGTCAGCGGCTATCCCTCTCACCTTCAGCTCGATCATGGCCCCTGCCCGTCCGTTCAGACACGCAAGAGCTTCTTCAAGGAGAGGAATCCGTTCGCCTCCTCCCGCATCCAATTCCCGAAGGACACTGAGAGGCAAGGACTCAACATTCCCCTTCCCGTTTGTCGTCCGGTCGACAGTTCGTCATGAACGAGCACCAAGGCCCCATCCGATGATCGCCGGACATCAAACTCCACCAGATCAACACCGAGCCTAATGGCCTGTTCCAAAGCGGCCAGCGTATTCTCCGGGGCATGTCCGCCTGCACCCCGATGACCGATCCGAAGAAGTTTTCGGGAAATCCTAGTTATCCTGCTCATGAGTAAATTTTTTTAAGGGATGGGTACAGAAAAAGAAAAGAAGTTCTTAGCATCCAGCTTACCACGACAGCCTATTCCCATAACGAGGGAGAAGAAGAGGCCGAAGAGTTGATTTATCGAATACAAGCGCTTGGGCTAACGAGCATTCCTCGTTCGAACAAGCCTGGCCCGGTGTTGGGGATTGCGGCAATTATTGGCATAGGCCCCTGCAGTCTGGGATTCCTCTCCTAACCCCCTATACCGGTTTGCAGATTGATCCCCTACCGCCTATTCGGGATAGGCCCGCAATACACCTGCTCCACAGATTGAATCTCGGGAATAAACAACCGCTACCCGTTCACTACCACATAACGTTCGGCATAGACTGGACTAAGAAACGCAAAAACCAGCAACCCGATCATGAGCAAACCTAACGTCGTCTTCATAGGACAACCTCCTTTTCTGCCCTATCCAACTCCGGCCACCGTGCAGAGATGGAGAATGATGCATAGGGTAATTGGCGTTCCAGGAAGTCAGTCGAAGACAAGAAGGTGATGGTTCAAACTCTCTAAAGCCTAAATGGTCGATTCATTCTAAGAAACCGGCGTTGTGCATTCAAATGGCGGGAATTGGATCTATCAGAAATGAAAAACCCTTCTTTGAAACTACTAGAAGAAATCAAAGGCTTCCTACGGCTCCAAACAATTTCGTCTGGCGGTGACCGTGCCAGGGGATCGTTTTTAATAGACCCATGGCTGCATGATGGGGTATTCGCTTTTCATAGACAATTCATAAAAATAAGCAATCCTTTCATTACGACACTACCCTATCGAATTTTCCGGTTAAAATGGCTTCAATCAAGGAGGAACAGCTTCATGGACTACCGACCATTCGCCATAGGGCTGACGTGTCTCGTGCTCGGATGTTCCGGAGGACAATGGGTGAAAGAAGGCGTGGCACCTGAGACGGTTCAACGAGATTATGGCGAATGCCAAACCTGGGGGAGTTTCCAGCAACCCCAACCTGGAACACTGGCGGATTCAAGGGGTGCTAGGCTAGACATGAGCGGGATGGCCATTGAAAAGTGTATGCGTGGAAAAGGCTATCAGTGGGTAACCGAAACGGCTGAAGGTCGATAGGTTTTCGAGTATGACGGTGGTCCTGTCATGCCCCCTCCGCGTGGTGTCATGAAATTCTTCCCCCTAAAACCCGGAAAGGCTTTTTGAGAAAACCAGGGTGGCTGCATACTGACGGTCCACAAGCTATGTTTGGCAATCGTAGCTTGGAAGGTGGTGGCGAATGCCCTATCGGCAACCCATATAAGGATAAAACAACAGTTGACCGAATTAAGTTTTTTCATACTTCCTGAACGACAACCACAGAAATAGTAAACCAACCAGTATTGCAGCCACGGAGAAAACCATAATTGGGATATTGATGGTCCCTGGAGCTTTCCAATTTTCCACTCCAACCCACCCACCCAAGGCGAGATGCTTGAGACGATATTGCCCACGTCATTGCCCGATAGATTTATTTCGTCCACCATACAAAATTTGATGGATAAGGGAAATGCGGACTACGATTCTAACGGTTGAATGCATAGGGGGGAGTCGTGTCGGGGATTGTTGACCAAGAGGCTGATCGGGTAGGCTTCCATCTCCTTTGGTGGAAACGGTTTGAGCAACGCCTTTAATTGCTCAGTGCTGTGGAGTGATGATTCCAGCCACTCGTTATACTGCTTCGGGTCTAAAATAACCGGCATGCGATGGTGAATGGGCTCCATCACCCCATTCGGTCCTGTCGTAATCAACGTACACGATTCCAAGGCCGGGGTTTGCTTCTCCCACCGTTCCCACATTCCGGCAAAGACAAATGGACGGCCATCCTTGAGACGAATGTAATAAGGTTGTTTATTCTTCCCCTCCCGCTTCCATTCATAAAACCCGTCGGCCAGAACCAGACAGCGTTGTTGGTGAAAGGCTCTACGAAAGGCGGGTTTCTCCGCAACCGTTTCCCCTCGGGCATTGATCAATTTATTCCCGATGCTCGGATCTTTGGCCCATGAGGGCACCAACCCCCATTTCATTTCTGCGAACTCTCGTTCCTTAGTTTCCGGGTTGGTCCGGATACAGGCCACCATTTGGGAAGGAGCGATGTTATAGCGTGGGGATAATGAAGGAAGGACCTTCAAACCCAGTTGTTCAGCCAACCGCTGAAAATTCTCTTTTCGAGTGAAACGCCCACACATAACGGGATTCTGATTTTAAGGAGTTTTGTATTAACCCTACAAAATTCAATGAATAAAGGGAAACTAAAAAACCAAACGAAAAAAGAGCAGGAAAAATTCCCTCTCGATAACCTCATCCCACGTATCACCAGTGGGAATTTTGGTGTCCCAAAATACAGACCATCCCTTCCCCTCAAGGTATCGTACTGGAGGTTGAACTCTCTCCTTGTCTTCTTTTCCATAACTAACAAAAAATTTCACTCATTACAGGAACCTTACGCCATTCTCGCTAAATTAATTTTCGTAATCAGAATCACTATCCTAAGTGAAAATTCTATTGTTCCATTTCACTGGAAGAATCACCGAAGAGAGAATTATAAAACTGTCGTGGTAAAACGGTGTTTATTTTACCGCGAACGGATAAGGCATCAAGGTATGCTGATTACTTATCGATCCTAAAAGAAGGGAACTGCAAAGCTTGCAGTCGTCGAGTTTACCAGTACTGCCTTCAACTAGTTCCCCTGTGCCGATAGGCTCGATGCGTCGTCTCTTCAGTTTGGACCACTGTTTTGGGCATGCAACACAGAATTCGGGAAGATGGTTACTCGGGCCAAGGTACGTTCTTGTGGGTTCATCGCTGAAGATTAGGCTTTGGTGTAGTAAGAAGCTCGGACCGAAGTGTTCTCGCACTCTTTTCCATACTCGATAAAATGGTGCCCCATTACGGAAATTTTTATGGCATGTTCCAAGTCACCTTCACAAAGAGTCCGCTTAATCTGTTGCCAGAATTCTTTTCGATAACTGGAGCGTAAGCCTATTGTCCACAGGATCTTGGTCAGGATGTAACCCAATTTGGGCAGCTGGTTCGGGCCACGACCAAAGCGGCCGGTTCTGAGCTGTAACCTCGCACGGTATGTAGTCTCCATGTTGTGTTGGTAACGACGGTAAACGGCTCCCGGTTCGTAAGCAGCTCTCGTGCAGTTTCGCCACATAGCGAGAACGATTTCATTAGGCATTTTAAACCGGATGTTTGTGTGGTAGGCCTTTTCGTCGGGGAGTAAACGCTTTTCCATCGTAAGCCTATCCCAAAGGGGGGTTTTCGGAAGTGCAAAGAGCAAATTAACGGCAATCAATGGGCAATTGCATTCGTCTATGAACTTAAGAAGGCACTGTTCAGTTTTCTCAGTGTCGCTGTCAAAACCCAGGATTACGCCAGCGAGTGCTTCAATACCATAACTTCTCACCTTATTGAGCGCGTCGACCAGCGGCATTCCAAGGTTCTGTTTTTTATCGATATCCTTGAGAGTGTTTTCTTCAGGACTCTCTATACCGAAATAACAATCAGTAACATATGCTTCCTTCATTGCCTCAAGGATATCAGTACGCTTTGCCAAGTTGATTGTTGCTTCCATACCGAAGTCGAAAGGATAGTTGTTCTCCTTCTGCCATTGTGCAAGAGCCGGAAGAAGGTCCTTTGCTGCTTTCTGATTAGCAATGAAATTATCGTCGACGAAGTAGATCGTACCGACGTGCCCTCTTTGTTTAATAACATCGAGTTCGTGAATGATCTTTTCGATTGGTTTGAGTCGGGCATTGCGGCCGTAGAGAGCTGGAATATCACAAAATTCACAAGTATAAGGACACCCACTAGAGAACTGCATAGGAGTCACAAGATAAGAGCTCATGTCAATGAGGTGATAGGCAGGACAGGGAAAATCAGCAAGAGGAATCCTCTCCAATGTATTTAAGCGAATTTGATTCTTTGGATATGACCCAACGGGGGTCTTATCCACCAACTCAATCAGCTCGTCAGTGGCGTCACCAAGCTCGCCACAGTGAATAACATCCATGTCGGGGTAATCTTCTGGGGCTGCAGATACGGAACATCCGCCGAGTACCGTCATTTTTCCTCGCCCGTGTGCGCGTTGCTGAATCCTCAATATATTTGGCTTCTGAATGTGCATTCCGGAGATAAAGAGGACATCTGCCCAATCGAGATCGGCATCAGTAAGTGTTCGAACATTTTCATCTACGATACGAATGATCCACCTTTGGGGTAGGTAGTTTGCGACTATTAGTATACCCAGAGGACTCATTAACCCCCGGGCCCCAGGAAAAAACTGATAAATGTTGTAGAAACTGCCAAATGAACGATTGTAAGAGGGATGCACAAACAATATCCTTCGGTCGTTTATTGCCTTATAGGCTGTTCGTTTTTCGATGAACGTCATTTTGCTCTCGGTCTCCTACATAATGGACGATAAAAAAGGGTGAATTTCGTTCCTAGGGTCAGGAGTTCTCTTACGATGTTTCGTCAGGATGGAATATTGTTCCTTAGCTTAGGTACTCTCGTAAAGTAAGCGTCCATTATCGCAATCTATAGGAAGTGGTGCAAATAGTTTATTGAGATAAAACTGTAGGTCATCAAATCAATTTGTACAATAAAATAGATCAAATCATAGGGTTAGAAAACTTTTTAAGGCGAGATTTAAGGGAAAAAATCCATACTGCTCTCCTGAACGAGTGGACACTTTCGAGAGTGAGGCTACTACGCGGCTCACCAGGAGCGCGGCGGCCCAGTGCCGGCACCGGATCCCTCGGAGCAGGCGGGGTCTTCTGTCAATGATTCTCACAGACCAGGTGCGCGATTGCCCAACAACGAGATGACTTTGCCCAGGCGAAAACTCACTTTCGAAAAACTTTGGAGTTCGACCCGAAGTTTGCACCGGCTGCCACTAATTTAGCCTGGCTGCTGGCGAAGGATGGCGGGGATCTGGATGAGGCCCTTTCCTATGCAGAAATTGCTCTCACACACTCAGATGGCAATCCAAACATGGCCGATACACTTTGGTGGATTTACTATAAGAAGCATGAGTATGGGAAAGCATGATTCGCGGGGATTTTTAATCATCGGTTTAATATCTTCAGTCATTTTCTTGTGACCACGGTGCAAATGATGGTGTACCGGTGAAAATGAAATGCCGCGACGACTCACCCTCCCTCTTATTTCCCATTACCCCGAGAATTGATAATATCGCCGAAAGAGAAGAGGATTCCTTTATTGACCAGACAATTCTCAATTTTTTTATCTTTATGTGTCCATTACATCCCTGAATCAAATCTGTTTTCATAGCCCAGCATAAGAATCTCTATTGACCCATATTTCATCTGCTCCATCAATAATCCCTGAGTGGCGCATTATCAATTCATGGAACATTCCAAAAAAATTGAGATTGCCAAGTACCTGGCAGAACTATTGGATCGTCAATTTACGATTCCAGGGACCTCCATTCGAATCGGTTTGGATCCAGTCCTTGGCCTGATTCCAGGGGTGGGCGATGCGATTGCAAGCCTTGCTGGATCGGTTATACTTTTCCTAGGCGCTCAGGCTCAGCTTCCCAAAATCGTGTTGGTCCACATGAGCCTGAATATCGCACTAAACGGCATGATTGGCTCTATCCCCGTGTTTGGTGATCTTTTTTCGGTGTGGTTTCAGAGCAATGTGAAAAATGTGGAATTGTTGGAGCGACATGCGTTTTCGAATCGTCATACATCCACCGCCGGCAATTGGACCTTCGTCATCGGGCTCTTATTAGCCATTCTGTGCGTGATCATCGGAAGCGTGGTGGCCATATTCTGGGTCCTGGCGCGCGTTTGGGAAGACTTAAAGGGAATGCAATAAGATCATATTGCCGCTTGTTCGAAAACGGGACATTTCCTGATGAAAGGTTTTTTCGGACATCAGGCGTGGGTGAGAATAATGCCGAGGGCTACAACGACTCCTCCTGCCATCGCTGCCAGACTGTAGGGTTTCTCTTCACGCTCGGCCAAAGGCAGAAGGTGCGTGGCTCCTACATACACCAACGCTCCGGATGAAAGCGCCAGCAGGGCACCCAGCACCACCTGATCGATTTCATGGATCATGGGGATCGCGACAACCGTCCCCAGTGGTGTGGTCAGTGCCGCAGCCAGAAAAGCCAGCAGCCAGGCCTTTTTCGGAGTGAACCCCCCGCGAAGCAACAGCACATAGGTCACTATTCCTTCCGGGAACTCATGCAATACCATACCAATGGCGGCCAACGTTCCAGTGAGGACACTCACGCTAAACGTGATGGCATACACCACTCCATCCAGCATCGAGTGCAGGCCGATGCCGAGTAGCGGAATCAACCCGATCGCTGTCGCCGGCGCCTTATCGCAAACATAGGCATGAATGAAGCGATTGATCAGGTGAAAGGCCAGATAGCCCACCAGCAGATACAGCGGGGCATGCTCAGTCATGCTGAAGGCATGGGGAATAATATGGAGAAAGGACACAGTGATCAGCGCGCCTGCCGCAAAACAGGAGAAGTAGGTGGCGTTATGTTTTCCCCATGTTTCGAACCGGCGAATGGTGAACAGACCCAGTGAGGTGACCAGAGCTGCGAGCAGGCTGGCCAGGATGGCAAATTCATGATGTGAATTCGTCATGGAATCAGTTCACTCGTGCCGCATTTTGAGAAAGATACCTGCCAACAACCTGCAGGTATGACAAAATGAGGGAAGAGTTCTAGTCTCAACTCGCAAGAGAAACAATGATTACCCTATGCGCTTCCTGTAATTGTAAAAATCTGAGCGAATTTTGTCAGACAATGCCTGTTGAATCCTATGCTTCTCACGAACAGAACACATTCTGAGAGGCATGTCAGGGACCTCAGGAGAAGTTCCACGAAGGATCTCGGTGAACCCTGGGGCTTCTCGACCTGGACATAGATTCTTCTACCTGGGCTCAGCGTGACAACCCGGGCGGTGGCTATTGCAGACACATGTTATTCTTCCACCTTTTGGAGGGTGAGATTTAAGCTTTTATACTTTAATCCTTCAAGCGAAAGACTTGGTGGCATTTCACACAGGCGTGGATGGTCTGCTCCAGGTGTGGCAGAATCTGTTTGAGGTCCTTGGTAGGGATCACCGCGCCCAGGCCTTCCGCGGCCTTATGGTGGGCCATCGCCAGCTCATGGTAGGCGGCCGGGAATGTGGCCCCCTCCTCTCGCTGCATGGCCACATGATGTTTCGGAAAACCTAGTTCTTCATTTGCAAGAGTGGCTGCCCTGGGAAAGTCTTCTCGCGCCAGCGCGGCGAGGATGGCGTCGATAGCCTCGAGATGTTCCCGCATGGTTAGCCTGAGACCTTCCTGCGCAGCCGGAGGGAGATTCAACGCCATGCGCTTTGTCGAAGACGTCTTCGAAATCCCGGGTTCCACCTTGTCGTACCATGATGATCGGTCTCTGCGCGTGAAAGACCAGCACTTGAGCATAGAAAAAAGATGATTGTGGCAGTCGAGCCCCTGCCTTCACCCGTTTCATCGTCTCTCCTTTTGTAAGATGTAACATCCGGTGAGTCAATATTATTTATTTTGGTGCTTTGCTCGCCAAGTGGCTGCTTGATGCTGACCGCCCCTCGCAAGTCTCCGGCTTTGTACCCCGTGGCGGCGTCGAAGGGATAGTTATTCTTTAAAACGGTCTTGATGGTGTCCGGAATGGCCTCTGGTGACCCATGACAGAGCAGACACTTAGGCTGAACGGCAATAGGTTTCATGAACCGATAGTATTCACCTCCCGGTTCTGTCACGACCTCTCCATGAGTCATGTTAGCCAACGCTTCCCCTTTGGCAACTCGTGCAACAAATTCATCGAGGATCTTCTGCTCCCAGGCATCCGGCATTCCGAGCAAGGGATTGCGTATACGGGTGCCCACGCGTGTCACCCGCCACCCGTTTTCCCGCGACAACCGGTTGGCAATTTCCGGAGCCAACTCTCCACAGACCTTGATGGCTTCCAATGGGCCGCCCTTGCCCATTTCCCGCGTCATCGCTTCATTCAACTCCTGTAGGAACACCCCGGCCACTTTCCCGGCAGCTTGTTCGCGATCGACAGGATCGGCCTGAACCAGGGAAGTCGAAAGCGAGAGGCTTGCGAGGACGCCTATGAGAGCGTGGAGGGCGGTAGATCTGCTCATGGTCATCATCGTTGATACCTCCTGTTCACACGTTGCATTCCGCTTTTAGCCCGGTGGAACCTGGCTGAGAATCTCGCGTTCCGCTTGAATCCAATCAGCAAGTGCGTGCCCGTCCCCGCAACCACGATTCGCATACAGTTCATGCGCGCGGGTGGCGATACGCGCCTGCAAGTCGTCACAGACGGACAATGAGAGTTTGCCTGAGGAATCAGCCGTGTCCAGCCGCTGAGTTGTTTTCTGCACCTTTAGTTGAGTCTTCACCCGTCTCGTTTGCCCCTGATCTGTACCCATACTATTCCTTCCCTTCTGTTTTGCCTCATGGGCTATTGAAAACATGCCGCGAGTCATGGTCGTTCGTGATCGTGGTGAACCCGGATTGGCCGAATGAGAATTTCCCATGGTCAACAGGGCCTCTGTTCCCCCTGTGAAGATCCGGAAATTAAATTGCATCAAACCGGCATCACGACTTTGAACGTATCCTGTCTCCTGAATATGAATGTGTCGCATGTTTAGGGTTTCAAGGAACGGAGAAAGGCCAGAAGGTCATTCCATTGCTCTTCTTCCAATGCCCCTTCAAATCCCACCATTGCCGTGCCTGAGCGACCGTTTAAGATGACCTCTTTGAGTTCGGTGTCTGACTTGGACTGGGTTTTTTCACTGGCCAGATTGGCTGGCCGAGGGTTTAAATACCCGCCCATTTCTCCATCACCTTTCCCTTCCAATCCGTGACAATGCCCGCAACTTTGTCGATAGAACGTTTTGCCTTTTTCCATATCCCCCGCTCCGGCAACAGCCAGGCCGGCCATCATCATGCCCAACGCGAATCCGACGAACAGCGTTACGCCACACTTCTTTTTCTCTGCTGATTTCATCCGATGAAAACACCCGATCATCTGTCACCCCTTCTATAGAATGCCCGTTATGGTTTTTTGAACGTCATCATATAGGCGGTAATCGCGTAAATATCCTTCTCCGGAAGTGGAGGTTTGGGAATATACGCACCGCTTTGCGGCTCAAAATCATCAGGATTGAGATTGAAGCGATAGACCCAATCGGCCTGGAGACGATTTCCCATATTGACGAGAGATGTACTGGAAGTCCCCCCGGTATAGCCACGCCGGTTTTTCGCCGGGGTCCAATGGCAATTTTGGCAGGCATGCTCCCGATAAAGTTGCTCTCCACGTGTGAGTTCTTCCGGGGTGCCCGGCTTCATGATGCCCTCGGTGATCCTCGCATCTTTCAGGGTGCTTAAAAAATCGGCCACCTGTTCCGCTTCGCTTGATGAGAGCGAGAGGTGCCGCGCTTTTCGTTTGGCGTCAAAATCATAGCCGACCGGGTAAAGTTTTTCCTTCGGATTTTCGAGCCACGCCACCAACCAGGCTCGTTGATATTTATTCCCGGCCCAGATCAAATCCGGCGCATATTTTCTCGAGCGCGGCATCGGCGCTCCTTCAATCCGATGGCAACCCACACAACCGGATTTCACAATCTTTTCCCCTTCAGCCGGAGGTTGAGCCGCTCTTGCGGGGAAAGAAAGTCCTGGGAGCATGAAGACGATAAGAACGGCCCCGTTCATGATTCCGCGTCTTGCCATATGACCTGCCCTGAAGACTTGCAACCCCCTCTGCTTTTTCTCCTGCACCTATCCGCCCGTCGTTTTCACTCCCGACACACGCTATTCCTGCTTATGACCTTTCATAGGTCCACCGCCCATATGTCCGCCTTCCATGCTTCCACCACACATACCTCCACCTTCACAACCCTCGTGTTCACCATTCGACCCTTGGTGCCTTTTCCCTTTTTGCTTTCGCTTATGCTTCTGGTCATGTTCCGGCTTTTCTTCTTCGGAGGAGAGAATCGCTCCCGTTTGGCTATCAACTTTGATTTCCATGAGTTTGCCGTCGTCGGTGGCGATTTCCACTTCCCAGAAAGATTGTTCCTCTTTGACTTCAAACTCGGCTTCCAATACCGTTCCGGGCACATGTTTGTTGGCGGCAGCAATGGCCTCGGCAATACCGATCGAGGCGGCTTTGGCTTTCTCCGCCTTGTCCATAACGCCCTTACTGGGTTTCATCTGTTGGTCAGCCATGGACATTGATCCAGATTCCTTACCACTCCCCTCCTGATCCCCGCGATGTTTCATCATTCCCCCTCCCTGATGCCGTCCACCACCTTCAGGGCCTCCTCCTCCATGGGGTCCTTCCGAAAAACTTCGCTCATACTGCATCACGGTCCAGATCTCATCATCAGAGAGCAATCCGCCAAAAGGAATCATCGAAGTCCCCGGCGATCCGTATTTAATCACCCAAAAAATTTCTCCCTCCGTTCGATGCATCCAAAAGCCGCGAGACCGGAAGACACGTGGCGACGGATTGAGGTTCGCTGCGCCCGGTCCGTCCCCACGGCCGTTCACACCGTGACAATTGGCACAAGTGCCTTTTCCTTCGTAAATCGCCTTCCCTTGTTCCATGATCTCCGGCGATTGCGACAAGGGACTGGTCATCGCCCTGGCTTCCTCCAATTTGTCGGCTGGCACCCTCGGCATCATCATCTGTTGATGGCCATGCTCTTGGGCGTACACCAGGGGCGTCCCAATGAGAAGTAACAGTATGAGCCCGGTCGACCATTGAATAGCGTTTCTCATTATGGCTTACTCTCTTGTTTGGTTGTGTGTTCACGCGTGGTGCAATCCTCACTAACCTTCGCTCTCTTCGTGTCAGAATTCACCAAGTAGTGCTCTTGTCCCTACATGACTGGCATCTGCTCGATTATTCCGCAGGCATCCCGCGCTCCACCGGCGCACCCCGGATTCAATTCGCTATCCTGATCGCAGTAGAGATCTTCATTGGTGTGAATAATGAAGGCACTGCCATCCTGATCAAACACGCTTAACCGGCCATCTGATAATGCCACCCGGTTGGTCACCGCATGCATGGTCCCCGCCCCATTCACCACCGTGAGATTCACAAGATCGCCCATATGAAAGGGATGGTTGAAGTCCGGAGCATCCGGCGTGGTTTTTCCGAATGGGCCGGGATCATGGTGGCCCTTCGCCGCGGCGCACGGTTGGCAGTTCGCCGTTTCATGGATATGCACGGCATGCTTCCCGTCCTTTAGTCCCTTGACCTCCATCTCCACATAGATTTTTTTAATGCCTTCGGGGGAATCAAATTCTTTGAGCGTGGCGGTACCAGTAATCGCGGGGTCCGTACACCCTTGAATGGTCGCTTTGGCCGTTTTCGACACGTCGTGTTTACCGTAATGACTACAACCTGACAGCACAGCCAGCATCAGAACAGCTACGCCTGCCGCCTGCATTTTTCTGAATGATTGGTCCTTCAGCATGCAACCTCCTTATCTATGATTAAAAGATGAAACCGTTGCCCACCATCACGCCTGTTTGTACCAAATACATAGGGACACCCTTAGGTTCCTCCTAACGTTCGGATATAAGCAATGATCTGCCAGGCTTCCTTGTCCGTAATATACTGCGGCATATACGCCACCATATCTGTCCCATGACTACCATGAATCAGAACCCAGAACAGTTCCCCATCACTTCTGGCCGCCTGCCAGGCAGCATCCGCAAAGTTGGTTGGCATCTTAATATCGGGAGGAAAGGTTCGACCGGCACTCGATGCCCCTGTCCCCTCCCATCCATGGCAAAAGGCGCACCAGCCTTTCCCTTCATATAATTTTTTCCCGTTCGCAATGAATTCCGTTGTGGGGGTAAACGGATTGATAAAGGATTTGGCCTGTTCCATGCGTTCGGGTGGGACCCGAGGCTGGAGATCCCCTGCGCTTCCTGCCCAGACAGAGGCACTACTGAGAATGAAAAGGACAACGCCGCCAATCCAGGAATCACGGATTTTTTTTCCACCACATGGATGCATACAGTTTTTCTCCTATGGAAAGGGAAGAAGACGAGATAATTTTTTTACATAAATGATCCACGGTACATCTCTTAGAGTAATTGATCGCTGGCCTCTGACCATGTGCCATTCCAAGTTGCATGCCACAAAAAAGATTGGGGTTTTTCAACGATTTCTGGAAAGCGAGTTACGGTTGGGGCATTTAGCCCCATCCTCTTAAGCTCCTCATGACCCAGATTTCCTCAGAAGAAGGCGATTGAATGAAAAAGGAATGACCGGGGAGCCAGAATCCAAATATCCTTTTTTCGGACTCACAAAGATCTTCCATGGAGCCGAGGAAATGTGCTTGGGCAGATTGATCGCTTTGCCAGGCAACCAACGCTGTTATAACATAAGTTATAACTTTAAAAAGGAGATCCACTATGTTGGAAATTAAGGTTCGTAAAGTCGGCAATTCTTTGGTGGGGGGTTCTTCCCAAAGAAGTATTGTCGCGTCTGAATGTGCAGGTGGGGATAAAGTCTTCCGGATTCCACCCCTATGATCCAGAATTTGAAAAACAGATCAAAATTGGGAAAAGGTTCATGGCCCAATACCGCAATACTTGCGGGCACTGGCCAAATGAATGAGCCAGTTTGGATCATCAACCAAGCAGTGCTTGCCATGCACGATGTCCTTCTAGTTAAATTTGGGGGAGCACCCGGCCTCCGTAATGAATCCTTATTGGAATCGGCTCCCGCTCGCCCTGTCAATCTTTGGTCTTACGAAAAGCCTAACTTATTTCGATTAGCCGCGGCTTATACATACGGAATGATAAAGGATCATCCTTTCGTGGATGGGAACAAACGAACAGGCTATCTGATCGGCGGCATGTTACTGGAACGCAATGGTCACAAGCTGAGGGCCTCAGAAGAAGAAGCCACCGCTGCCATCATGGATTTGGCCAGTCATCAAATCACCGAAACAGACTTTGCTCACTGGCTTCGAGCCAATTGCGAGTAACAGGGCTCTTATCTTGACTACCCCCCTCTGCTATCCTTCCCTGCAAATGGGCGAGGTCTAAGAAAAGTGTCTACATCTTATTCGGTTTCGGTGTTTTCCATTATTGGCGCATCAAGCGCTCGCAGTTCCAGCCCTTCAATTTCCTGCAAGGTTTTCCCGGCGATGCCTTGAAGGTCGCCATACATGCCGACAGTCGCATGCATCACCCGATCAATTTGCTCTTCACGCTTTGCCCATTGCTTCATGATGACTTTCCGCTCTTTATCAAGATCCTCCTTCATCGAGGAAAACCCCTCCACGATCGCCTGCACCCGTTGACGGAAGCGCGGACCCATCAAATACTGATAAACCATTTCCATTTTGGTCTGCTGCCCTTCCGAAGCCTGACGCGCGCAAGCGACCTCCATGAGCGTGTAGCGCATGGCAATGGCCACAGGCAGCGCGGACTTGGGATGAGTGACCCAGACACCGTCGATGCATTCGAACGTCTCCACCTCTTTGGGTAGGGCTTGGCTGACGATGATCGCGATTTCGGCTTTGGCCTGCCGCTGATCCTCGCGAAGCTTGATGAGCCAGCTATCGCTCCAGTTTTTGGTGCGTTTCGATTCCCATAAAATCGTTCCGCAGGATTGGCCGAATGAGCCGGCGACGCGGTGCAGCACGTCGCCGCCATGCTCACCTTTGGCCACCGGTTGAATCTGATCCAGCGGAAACTTCGAGGTGAGGAGCGCTTCGAGTTCGAGCTCCTGCACTTCTCCTTGAAGTTGTTGGGAACCCTGCTCAGCTCGACGCTTGAGTTCTTCAATTTGTTTTTGCATGGAGGTAATGGTCTGTTCTTTTTCCATGACTTTAAATTTGAGCGCTTCTTCGGCTTCTTTTTTTGCCTGATCCCGCGTGGCGGTGAGTCCTTCCTGCACCCGCTTTTCCACGGTGAGATCCAATTCACGTTTGGCGTCATCCAATTCCCGCTGCTTGCGGAGCAGGTCGGCTTGGACTTTCTGTGCTTCAGCAAGCTTTTCATCCTTCTGTTTAAGGATCTCTTGAATCTCAAGTATCTCTTTAGATTTCTGTTCAAGGTCATTGGAGAGAGCCAGCTTGGCTTTCCTGGCTTCTTCCACCGCGATTTTGCCGCGTTCGAGTTTCAGTTTTTCGGCGACTTGCTCTTCGAAACTTTCTTGAGATTTGGTGAGTGCAGCTTCGCGCTCACGCAGGGCGGCATCCCGCTTGACAGCATCCGCATCTTTTTGAGCCAGTCGTAGTTCGAAGTCTCGCTTCGTGGCTTCGAGAAGAGGGGCCGCGAGCGACTCGGTCAGTTTGATTTCTGTCTTACAGTGTGGACAGGTAATCGTGGGTTCAGTCATAGGGGTTCTTTAGGATCAATATTGGATAATAGAAATATCATTACTACGGACAGGCCATTTCGACTCATTCCTCCCACGGATTATCTGCTCAGCGACTTTATCCAAACGGGCCTCGACCTGCCGAAACAGTTCCAACGCAAATTGATCGCGATGCGACCCCGAACATTCGCCATAGGCTTTAGGGGAGGCGAAACGCGGGCGATCCAGCCGGAAGATTTGCCTCTGTTGCAAACCTTTCAGATCATGGCGTTCCAAATCGATTGGTTGCAACATGACCGGGATGACCGGTTTGTCTCCACCCTTCACAAATTCAGGAAGCTCGTGATCCTGAATGTATTGCGACCCTAGAAACGCAGGGCTGACCAGGACCAATCCCACGTCGCATTGTCCCAAGGCGTGTTGAATTTCTTCATGCCATTTTTCGCCAACCAGAATGTCGTTATCCCGCCAAAAAGTGTAGTGATACTGTTTGGAGGGAGCGGCCTGTTCTCGAAATTTCCTGAGAAATCGGGTAGCGAGATCACGATTGGCGCGCGCATATGAGACAAAAATCGTAATTTTCTTCTTCATACTCGTGTAAGCAGAGTAAGCCGATCTGCCGGACCATCCTAGCCAACGCTTGAGAAAATGTACAGGTCAGCAACTTGATGACGGCTCCCCTCTTCACTTACCGGCTGTTTCATGTCAGGATTGCCGCATTGGCGATTGGACGCCATATCAATTGGCCTTCGGTCTTTGGATGACACAGAAGATTCTCCTCATTGGCAATTCGGATGGAATCGGGGCGGCGGTGACCCGTGCGCTCATCGCCCGGGGTGAACTGGTCGTCGGACTTTCGCGAAGTTCAAGCCCCCTTGGTCCGAATGGTCCGCGACATGTTGTGCAGGATATCGCCGCCCCCGAGTATCCACAGGTTCTGCAAGCATCTTCTTGCCACGGAAGGCCCTTTTGACGCATGCATCTTTTGCGCGGCTATTGGCTCGGAGTTGCGCTTACCTGACCTCTCGCAAGAAGCGCGCGTGATTGAGGTAAACTTCACAGCCATGGTGCGGACATTGGCCGTTGTGATGCCCGGCTGGATTGAAGCGCAGACAAGGTCACTTCATCGGTCTTTCCAGTTTGGCCGATGACTTCTATAATTCCGACTCTCCCGCTTATACGGCATCGAAAGCCGGATTCAGCAACTATCTGGTTTCCCTGGCGTTGAAGCTGAGACCCAGCGGAGTGTTTATCACGAATATTCGCTTCGGGTTTGTGGATACGAAGCTACCAAAGGCGTCCTGGAAGCCACTGATGATGACTGCCGATCAAGCGGCAACCTATGTCCTGAAATGTTTACGCACCAAACCTATCCAACTCAGTGTGCCCAAAATAGCCGGTGCGGCCATTCATGCCATATCGCTGGGTGCAGTCGGTGCGAGTCTGGATGGCCTGAACAGTCCTTCATATTCCACGAAGTCTTACTCACTTTTTGCGTAGCATTGTCCCATTTTGTGAAAACGATCAGGAAAGGAGCCTTCACTCCATGATTGAGTCCTCTGCCTGGCTATTCAGCTCACGCCGACATCGAGGCCCACTTAGGCCCCCTAGCTTCCTTAGCCGGAACGTAGGAAGGCGATCAGGTATCGACATCTCACATTCCAAGCAGAATGCCCGGGAGACCCATTTCTCGGAACGGATCACGTTCACACCCTTGGGCCCGGCGATCAACCGGCCTCAAGTTCTCTATGGACTACGTATGCCACGGTAGCCTGGCCACTCATTCAAGAGCAGCCGTTTCACGAAGAAGTCGAGTACTGGTTGTGGGATGAAGTGATGAAAACTATGCGAGATGAACTAACGGTGACCATTCACCAACCCTGAAAGTTTCGCTTCAGGAAGATACGCAACTCCAAATTCGGTCGTCCCGATGTGTTCCATCACACGGATCACAACACGTTGAAACGCTCTTAACATCTTTACGACTATGATTGTAAACAAAGGAAATTTCTTGCCGGTTCAATAGAAGCAAATAATTTCTGATTAGCACTACGCCATTCAATTCGGCCCGGTATCTTCTGAATTCCCAATCATGGAAATACTTGAAGGCTGCCTTGCCAGTGGAGGTCTTGTTTTCAATATGGCCTCCACCACCCATCCTCCCGAACAGAATTGGAACAAGATTAATGCGGCATCTCCATCCCCCTACTACCTCCATTCCTAACCACCGGAAGATATTACCTCAAGACTTGCTATTAGCCCTGGACCCTCTCTTTAGACAAAATCGGGATTCCTCTAAGAAATTTATCCCTACTGTCTCCCCTCCCGATTCATTATACTTCATCTAATTGACTCCCTCTTTCTAAGTTTCGGATAATGGCAGTAGCTCGGGATCTTCTCCTCCAACGTCGAAGAAGGGACGAACGCCAGAGGGATGAGATCATGGAAATGACCTTGCGATTATACAGAAATATTTTTCGGGGAAGGACATTATTAGTGGATAGCATGTTGTAGTTTCAATCGATTCATCTCTCAATTAAGAGGTCTACCAATGAAAATGTTTGGGAAAATTTCCGTCATGATCTTTTTACTTAGTAGCACATTCGTGCCATACGGTATGGCTCAAGGCAACACCAGTGACTTTTGTCAACGCCATGCCGACCTATGGGACAAAGATGGGAAAATCACAGGAGAGGGGCATAAGATGTTATATCTTGAGCACCCTGAATGGTGGTTTGATTCTCAAACTAAAGAATGGAAAGAATGGCCATCACAGAAACCCCAGTGGTCCATCGACGAACATAAAAATCTGCATACTAATAATAAACCGGAATGGTGGTTTGATTCCCAAAAAAAAGAATGGGAAGAATGGACCCATGATCAGCGGGAAACTTTAGAATGCCATAAGAAACTCTATTTAGGTGGCCCCCAATGGTGGTTTGATTCTCAAACTAAAGAGTGGAAACGGTGGCCGAAATAACGTTTGGGATCAAATTGAAATACGGAACATCGTGGAAGTGAATGGGTAACTATGAGGAGAGGCACGGGAGATGAAGCAGGAGCGGCTTGACCGGTCCTTTCAGGACCGTCCTCTTGTAAAACAATTTCCCTGTTTTTGTTTTGGACTTATCAATTATGCCAAATAAAATAATGGGCACCTTCACAAACTCTGGAATCTTGAGTACAAGAAAGATACGCAATTTACAGATCGCGGGGCGGATTGAAATGTACCATCCCACGGATCAGATCACGACGACCCGCTGTTAGCTCCAGGAACACACCACAGTAGAACCGCTATCGGGTCTTTTGTTTCCGTTTCCTGGGATTGTAAAAAGCCTTCTTCTTCGAGTCATAGACCCACACCTCGCCGGTCTCAATGGAATAGACCCATCCATGCAGACGCAAATTTCCTCGTCGTAATCCTGTTGCCACAGCCGGATGCGTCTTAAGATGATCGAGCTGAACCAACACATTTTCCCGTATGGTGGCGGCAAATAACTCCTCTCCCTGCAAATGGGCATACAGATCGTTCATGATTCGCACCGTAGTCTCCGCATGTTGAAGCCACGCTTTGACGGCAGGAAGCTCCTGAAGTTTTTCCTGATGCAATAACGCCTCCATGGCTCCGCAATCCGTATGACCGCAGACGATGATATCCTTCACTTGGAGAACAGAAATCCCATATTCAAGAGAGGCGGTACTTCCCCCGATGGCGGCTCCATAGGTAGGAATTAAATTCCCCGCATTTCGAATGATAAACAAATCTCCTGGTTCGGTTTGCGTGAGCAAGGTCGGATCAATTCGTGAGTCCGAGCAGGTCACAAATACGGCTCTTGGCTTTTGCTGCCTGGACAACGAGGCAAATAACTCTTTCTTTTTTGTAAACACCTCTTCCTGAAACTTGAGCAACCCTTGCAATAATTTTTCCATATGCTCTCCTTAGCGTACAATTCCGGTCATGATTCGTGGCCGGAATGTTTTTCAAACCGTTTGGGACAGCGCCCACATCAACCGATTAAGTCTGCATTGTTGGTTAGTTCTTCAGAATATCCTATGCCTATTCAAGATGCCACATTTTCCCACAAGTGGACAAAAAGCGGGCGGACCATACGGATGACCCGGGACCCAATCATTTCTTGAAGAGAACGACGGCTGTCACCCCTTCCGTCCCCCAAATGCTGATCATTTTCCGGTAGATCTTTCACCGTGTTATGATTCTCGAACTATTCCAATTCACGTGACGTTGTTCAAAACCGCATCTCCCGTTATCTACATGAACCCGAGCTACATCTCGATACCCCTCTCTTTAATCATCACCCGGAAATACGGCGATTTTTCCCGCCGCATCATGAGCGCGAACATTTGAGTAACGAGTGCACAGTGGAAAACCAGAATCGTACTGCTCAAGCCTGTCCCCTATGCCACATGACCGATATTGACCGTTTTTCTCGAATCCGGGAGCGTGACTATTTATTGTGTCGAACCTGTGATGCCCTCTTTGTCCCGACTGAACAGTATCTATCTGCAAACGATGAAAAGGCCCAATACGACCATCACGACAATCGTCCGGATGACCCGGACTATCGAGCCTTCCTTAGCCGAATGTTCCTGCCCATGCAGCAGCGTCTGCCACCCAAGAGTCGTGGATTGGATTTCGGATCAGGTCCCGGTCCAACGCTGTCATTGATGTTTGAAGAAGTGGGTCATCTGATGACGATTTACGATCATTTTTATTCACCTGCCCACACGTCCTTAGACCGACACTATGATTTCATTACCGCTACGGAAGTGGTCGAGCATCTCCACCGTCCTGGCTTTGAACTGGGGCGCTTATGGTCAATTCTGAACCCCGGAGGATTTCTGGGCGTCATGACCCAACTGGTCCCACAGGAGAAATCGCTTGACGACTGGCACTACCTCAAGGATCCCACCCATGTCTGCTTCTTTTCCCGATCGACGTGTGAATGGTTGGCCGAGCATTGGCAGGCGAATCTGACCTTCCTGGAACACAATGTCATGCTATTTCAAAAAAGCTATGTCAGCCATACTGTATAGCCATCGATCAAATTTTTAAAAACCCCATCCATGTCTCAGCCGATAGATATCGCCGTCATAGGCGCCGGAGCTGCAGGGTTAGCGGCAGGGATTTTTGCGGCTCGAACACGGCCGGACTTATCGATCGCACTCTTCGATGGCGCGCGCTCCATCGGGGCGAAAATTTTAGTGTCGGGGGGAGGACGGTGCAACATCACCAACGTACGAGTGACGCCATCAGATTTTAACGGGACCCACCGGTTTATCGAGCGGGTGCTACAACGCTTTGATGAGAGGGCCACTGCCCGGTGGTTTGACTCCCTCGGCGTCTCGCTAAAGGAGGAACCATCCGGCAAACTCTTTCCGATGACGAATACGGCGCGCACGGTGCTTCAGGCACTTCTTGACCAGATTACGACCCTTGGCGTGCGTCTTCTCCCTCAGCATCGCGTAAACAGCCTTGCCCCTTCCAGACAGGGTTTTTCCATCGAGACAGAACAGGAATCATTTTTCTGTCGTCGTGTCATACTGGCCACCGGCGGCCAATCGTTACCAAAGACCGGTTCAGATGGACATGGATGGACAATCGCTCAACAATTGGGACACACCGTGACCCCCACTTATCCTGCGTTGGTGCCTCTTATGCTCCATGATCAGTTTTTTCATGGTACCCTTTCAGGCATTTCCCATGAGGTGACCTTGATGACTCGGGTAGAGGGCAAACTTGTAGATCGTCGAAGCGGCAGCTTGCTCTGGACCCACTTTGGAATCAGTGGACCGGTCACGTTAGATGCCAGTCGCTTCTGGGTCATCGCCCACGGACAAGGACAGGAGGTCGCACTGTTCCTCAACCTTTTTCCCGGCCAATCCTTCGAAGACGTTGATCGCTGGCTTTCCAAAGCCGGAACAGCATCCGGTCGTCAAACCCTGGCAGGACTGTTGTCGGAACATTTGCCTGTTCGGGTCGCGAAAACCATATGTTCGTTTATAGAGGATGCCTGCCCCACAACCGCCGGGCCAGACAGGCCTAAAGAAAAAATGACGGACCTTGGCATGATACCGATGGGCGAGCTTCGGCGGTCTAATCGACGAGCGTTGACACAGGCACTCACCAATCTTCCTCTTCCTGTTATCAATTCCCGAGGATGGAATTTCGCCGAGGTCACGGCGGGAGGAATACCCTTGAAGGAAGTGAACCCACATTCTATGGCCTCCCGGGCCACGCCCGGCCTCTACCTGATCGGTGAAATGCTGGATTGCGACGGCCGCATCGGCGGATTTAACTTTCAATGGGCGTGGGCCACAGGGTATGTAGCTGGAACTCACGCAGCAGAAACCTTAATCCCATAGGGAATCACACCAGATCAGTTTTGTTTTTTCATTATTGCATAGAGACTTGGCCATCTTTCTCTCTCGCTGTCATTCCCCACGGATTCCATCATCGCCAGGCTCCACTCAGATTAATCCTGACACATCCCGGATGCTCTGTTTTTTCAGGTCATTCGGAATTGGTGAGCCATGAGCCATTGAAAAACTATGAGGAGAATTGGTCATGCAGAACTCTTATCTAATGTTTTTCTTTAGGTTCCCGGTTGTATCCGTTCGGATACAACCATTATACCAATAGATACAAATTGACCGTTCCATTTTTTTTACTTCTTTTTTACGAGAGTCTTTCCGGCACCTTTTTCTTCTGCAATCACGCACTTCTGTTACAGCCCATTGCAGATGATTTTTTTGGTCCAACGGTATGAGGGTTGCATAATTGCATAATATGGTTGCCATAGAAGAAACCCTCAGGTAAGGAACACCTGGCCATGATTATCATTTTCCTCACCACAACTGTTTTGATTGCCTTTGGTGGCGTATTGGCGCTATTTCGAATCTGGAATTCCTGAAGACCCTGGTCTTCGGCCTCTCGTCAGGGGCACTGCACATAATACATAACCCGTATCCAGCGGGAGATTTGTGGATACCAAGGAAGGATCTATCTTATGGGCATTCATTCATCACTACTCATCCAACCCACATCCTCCCCTTCTGAGGAAACATTCGTAAATACCGGAACAAGGAACTCACAGAGGGCAGAGCGAACAGCAGGCATGTTTGGTGGACAATCCATGCTCGGGGGGGTCCTCGTAATCGATGACGAACCAGATATCCGAAAAGTGATCCGGCTGACCTTAGAAAAAGCAGGGTATTATGTGGTGGAAGCTGAGGACGGAGAGCAAGCTATTCGGGTTATCAATGAGGGAGAACATCCTATGGTGGTGGATGTTATCCTGACCGATATCCGAATGCCGCGGATCAACGGCCTCGAAGCCATTGATTATTTTCAACGAGAATATTCCAGTGTTCCTCTGATCGTGCTAACCGGTTACCCCGATTTACCCATGGCCATGGGACTTTTGAATCGTGGCATTACCGACTATTTGGTGAAACCAGTGGAACATGAGAAACTTATCAGTGCCGTTGCCGACGCCTTTGCACAGCGAAGAATTCATTGGTTTTAAAAGTTGGCATATCAATGACCAGGGCGGTACTCGATTGTTGTACGTTCTTCAACAGGGAGGGTGTCATGGAGACCTCCAACAGAATCTAAGCCCAACTAATTCACTCCATCCTTCATTCCCTGAAACAACGAATATGGGCTTCGGAGCCCCGTGACAATGATCAGCACATGGCCATACCCCAAGCCTCGCATCAAGCGAACAAGACCTTGGCCTCCATAAACCCGACGACCCAATTCGAATAGCCGTTTCACTCAACCATCCGAAAAGCCTTCATGCACTGTCACTCTTCGAGCAAATTCCAGGAATCGAAATTGTCGGGAAAGCCAACGCAACGATTTCCGACCATGACCCGGCCCAGGAACAGGAGTGACATAGACTCCTTCAGCCTCACCCTCCACGCTATCTTTCAACCACACCTCTCCTCATGTCCTCCTGAATTTCACCGGTAGCTCCTCATCCAAGCTCTGGAGGAACATATCTCAATTTACGAACCCGGAAATCCCCGGCCCCTACACCGCATCCCTTTTGGAAAAAATTGTTGATCATAAAAACGGGATAGCCCAACAGATGGCCCAAATAGAAAAATTGGCCAACATCGGCACACTGGCTTGGGGATCCTGCATGACATCAATAATCCTCTATATGTCATTTTAGGCTTTTCCGAAAATCTTCTAGAAGAACATCATTCCATGGCAGTCCGGGATCAGGCATTGGAGGTCGTGCAAGCCACCAAACGGATTATCAAGATATGCGAGGATCTCAAATCTCTATGTTCGTCAGAGTAACCCAATGAATGTACGCCCGTCAACCTCACACAACAGCTCGAAGAGGCCATGAAAGTGGCCAGGTTTTCGGTTGGCACTGGAGAACATGACGATCATCCGGGCATATTCGGCTCGTCCGATTATCCTGGCGAAGACCGGAAGAAATTGTGCAAATTTTTGTCAACCTGGTTATCAATGCCTTACAGGCTATGGATGGTCGAGGCACGTTGACCCTTGAAGCAGATGGGACGTACCGATCGCATGGCCACTATCAATATCGAAGATACGGGTCCCGGGATTCCTCAAGAACACCTGCGAAAAATATTTGAACCCTTCTATACCACCAAGCCCCCAGGGAAAGGCACTGGACTCGGGTCTTCATTCCGCGCGCTCATTGATCGAAGAATACGACGGGCAGATCCTCCTTCACAGTGTGGTGGGAGAAGGGACCACCTTTCATCTTGAATTTCCACTCCCTCCCGAATCGGTTCTTGGCCGGAACGCCTGAATTTCCATCATCTCACACTCCCACTTCGACCACCTGGGAAGAATCTGTAACCCGCGATGGAAAGCCACACGGGATAAAGACCGCCTCACTTTGGAGGCTGTTGGATTATTCAAAATTTTCTTGATTGCAAACTACCCCTGCCACTTATCTGAAAACCGGAAGGAGGAGGGAAAGTAAAAAGCGAGGACTAAGAAGGCAGGAGAAAGAATAGATCTTCGCACCTCGGCACTTTGTACTACTCACGCCTCACGTTTCACTTTTCCATTTACTGGAGACCACAAAGGCAGGAATTAAGGAAGAAGAACCCGCATTATGACAGAGTCGCCCGCTCGCGATCTATCATTTATCCGGGATTGTCCATGTGGATTACGCTTCAGAGGCCTCAAACTCTTTGCATACGGTTTTAAAATACGCCAGGAGATCGCGAACAGAAACGATTCCCACAATTTTTTCGTTCTCCGTGACCGCCAGATGCCTGATTTTTCGATCGGCCATCAGGTCTCTGGCATAATTGGGGGACATATTCCGGTCGACGGAAATGATCGGGCTGGACATTAATCCCTTCACGGTTAATTGCCCGATCTCCCCAGGTTGTTCGGCCACCGCTTGAACCACATCGGTTTCGGTCACAATTCCAGAAAATTCTGAATCCTTTTTGACCAACAAGGAACCAATCCGCTTGGCATGCATGTGTTTGGCCGCATCTTGAATGCTCGCCTCCTCGGAAACAAAACTCAGATCGCGTGTCATGAGTTGTCCAATCGTGGCCATGACGCTTTCCTCCTTATTTTCCGTATAAGAAATCTGAATCGGATGCAGAATTGTGGACTAAACAGTGTACAAAGGTCCAGACCGCCCGGCCTTGCGTCCGGGAGGGGCAAAGTCTAACCCCACTGGCTCTCCTGCCCCATGGCACGGAGATCCCGTTCACCATCTTTATTTTTGTGCCAACCATATCCGATTCGCGGAATTCCTTACTTACGTGAAACGGCTACGCATTCTTCCTTCCTCATAATCTCCACCCTTCTCAACCCCATTTCCCCTCCCGAATCCGGTGACCGTCAGCGAAGGGAAAAACCTCTTGCATCGTGGAATTATTTTTTACGAGACGGTCATGGGCTCTTAACCTTTTTGTAACCTTGGGGGGCTAGGCTCGGACTCACAAGCTTATGACGTATGTTATTCCAACATC
This sequence comes from uncultured Nitrospirales bacterium, assembly GCA_963785905.1. Classification (GTDB taxonomy): domain Bacteria; phylum Nitrospirota; class Nitrospiria; order Nitrospirales; family UBA8639; genus Nitrospira_E. The sequence continues at coordinate 37,155 of CAWAXJ010000013.1, read as the reverse complement.
CAATCCATCTAAACAACAAGGAGCCCAAATGACGGCACTAACGAAGTGGCAGCGCTTCATCATTGGCTGTATCTTTTTGACACTAGTGATTCCGGCAGACAAGGTTCTTGCGGGAGATTCTGATACACCTCAAAGATCTCATGCTGGAGAAGGGGCAAATCACCATCGACGAGTGGGTCGAACTCAAGGCCGAGGAGGAACGGCGTGAAACCAAAGCCCTGGCGGAAAGCCGGTCGGTCGGGGATACGCCCGTCAAGGCCAAGTGGTATGAAAAGTTCAATATTCGCGGGTATGCCCAGGTACGTTGGAACCGGTTGGGCCAGCCGAACGGGAAGCTCGACAGTAACCAGGGCGACAAATCCATCGGGGCCAACAATGGATTTTTTCTCAGGCGGGCGCGGCTCATCTTCAGCGGTCAACCCCATGATCGGATCTTTATTTATATTCAACCGGACTTTGCGTCCACGGTCAGCGGTTCCGGCAACGTAGTCCAGCTCCGCGACTGGTACGCCGACCTCTTTCTGACAGAAAATAAGGAATGGCGCATCCGGGCGGGTCAATCCAAAGTGCCCTATGGGTTTGAGAACGAACAGTCCAGTCAGAACCGATTGGCTTTGGATCGAAATGATGCCCTGAACAGCGCCGTCAGCAACGAACGAGACCTCGGATTTTTCTTGTACTATACGCCTTCGGATACTCCGGGCCAGATTCCGGCACCTGGTTGAATCTGGCTTAAAGGGTTCTGGAGACTACGGCATGTTCGGCCTCGGCGTGTATAACGGCCAGACAGCCAACCAATCCGAGAGAAACGATAACAAGCATTTCATCGTCAAATTTGCTTATCCTCACGAATTCCAAAATGGTCAGATTCTGGAGGGCGGCGTCAGCGCGTACACCGGCAGGTTCGTTGTTTCCAGAACGGCTATCGTGCCCGAAGGGGGAGGGGCGGCGCAAACGCCGGGTGGTCCCAACAACATTCGTGACAAACGGTTCGGCGCGTATTTTGTCCTCTATCCGCAACCCTTCGGTCTGCAAGCCGAGTACACGGTGGGAGAAGGCCCGCAGCTCAATGAGGCCCGCACTGAAATCGAAAAACGATAGTCTGGAGGGTGGCTATGTGCAAGCCATGTACAACTATCGCTGCGAAAAATACTGCCTGATGGTCCTACCATTCGTACGATGGCAGTATTACAATGGAGGAAGAAAGTCCGAAGCCAATTCACCAGACCAAAAAGTACGGGAAACTCGAATTGGGCATCGAGTATCAATTCTCTGAGGCCCTTGAACTGGTGACGTCCTACTCGTTTACCGAACGCACCTCGTCCGACAGTTCAGGACCCGATCCCTACCAGGTCTATTATGGCAATCTTATCCGCTTCCAACTGCAGTGGAATTATTAGTCGGATGTTGCCCCACCCCGAGCCATGATAAAGGATAAATAGTCCCACCGTGCATCCGCTTATTCTCTCCGGGGAATTACGTGATGTACGGTGCACCTCTCTCCATTATTCTCTTCAGCCATCTTTCGCACCAAACCCATGGGCGCCAATCCATCCATCTTTGCCGTCATACCCGAAAGTTGTAGCGGATGCCCATCCAGAGAGAATCACGACACCTGGATTCCCGCTCACAGGGGAATGACGTGGAGATGAAATTCCTATCTCCACGGGAATGAAGAATGCCTGGCGGAAACGACATGAAGATCCATTCTCATTTTCCGGCCAGGCGGGGACAGATATCATGGGAATAAGAGCGAGTGGAGAGGGCGTGATATCTTGTGGTGTGCATCTCAATGTCCTCGGATACTTCAAGGAGCACAAAACCTAATTGATTCAGATGACTCTGCGTCACGTGGCAGGTGTGAGGAATGGAAGAGGAAAGCGTCACCCCCTGTCTTCTTTCGGATCATGCAGAATATTTGGCTCCTCGCTTATTCATGAGTGTCCCCAAAAGGGTCGTCTCCCATGGCCCGACGCCTGCCGTCTGGCCCAAGGGAGGGACGCTCTCATCCGCTGCCGGCCTTGTGTGAGCGGAGCGAGTTGGGCAGACTGGCGTCCGTCCGCTCCAATGGGCCCAGACGGGTCGTCAATGGTTTTGGGGTCTTTTGAGATATAGAGGAGTTGGGGACATATGTGCGAGGGGTTCACCTGCCGGCGCTTTTTTGCTGGAAACCCCCAAAATGGCTTCCCGATATACAGCGTAAAGCTGTAAGGCCGGAACCATAAATTCTGTATGATTCGTTCTTTCTCAGCATATTGTACTTTCTATTAACCATGGAACTGCCGCTGACCTGCCTGCCAAACCTTGGCGCAGGCACGGTGGCCCGTTCAGCAAGACTCATGGCCAAACGTTTTAACATTCCCTTGCAATGCGGGAGTCGAAGAGAGATTTCAATCAGTACGATTGCCGTTGAGGATTCGGTGACGAGAGCACAGGAGTTGTGTCTTGATCCCGCGCAAGCCCCGACGGCCGGATGGGAAGCTGACGAAACAAAACGGCAATGGCTCTTCTTTGAAGGGATAGGCCAACTGATTGGCTATTCTCCTGCGAAGCCACAACCAGGCTATCGGGTTCAAATTGCAGTGTAATCTGTTGCGGAGCCATGGAGCGGAGCGGATTCCGACGATCGTCCAGGGTATCGGCAGCACCATAATCGGCCATAAATTGCGAGGGAGCCCGGTAATTACTCAGAACGAAATACAAGAGCTGATCTTTCACAAACATACCTCCTGACGTCACCTCCCGGCTGACTGCCGAGATATCATCAGACTGGTAAAAGGTGACCACTTCCTCCGGTGTAGCCGAATCCAAGGCTTTGGCCAGCAAGGGGGCCCAGAACCGGATGTCTGCCTCGCTGAAAAGAGGATGACGGGGTGGCCTGTCCTCTTTGAAAGGCCATGGGATAAACGAATCCGGTTCGATAACCATCATACCCTTCAGAACCGTCGCCATACCGTCAGGGTCGATAGCCACAGGATGCGAAAAACCGGAATCCAGCGATACTGTCGGATCAATGGCCAGACGGACATATCGCGAGGGCGATTCAAAAACCGTCAACGTCACCATGTAAGGATTGGAACAGGCCATCATAAGAGCCACCAGGCTCACACCCAATCCCCACATCGCCCCCTGCATGGAATAATGGAATGCAACCATTACCCCGCCACATTACCACAAAAGTCTTGGTGAGGGCGGGGTGGCATGGTCGGTATAGCACCTTCTGATTTGCTTGAAACTCCTCAGGCTTAATTCCTTCCAGGCGCGGCACCGTTCATGGCAGCCGCTTTATTCAGCCCTGACCAACTCGCAGACAACTCAATCAGGTCTTTGGCGGGAAGCGGGTAAAATCCTGCTTTGACAACGGCTTGCTGACCATCCCGGCTTACTGCAAATTTGATGATTTCCGAAACTACAGGAGAACGCTCCCCTTGTGGAGGCTGATTAACATAGAGGTACAAAAGTCGACGAAGAGGATAAGTACCATTTGTCGCGGTATCAAATGTAGCCTCGATATACGGTCCTTCTTGTTTGGAAGCGATTCGTAATGGCTTGACCTGTGAGGTACGATAACCGATTCCGCTATATCCGATCGCATAAGGATCTTTCATGATAGCGGCGACAACCGAGGCGGCTCCGGGCTCAACAATGGCCGTCTCTTTGTCGATCCCTCCCAAATCCACCACATCCTTGAAAAATTGATGCGTGCCTGAATCAGTATTCCGCACATGAACATGAATGGACTCCTTCCCCCAAGAGCCGGGAATCCCCAATTGCTCCCATCGATCCAGAGATTCCATAGCGCCACGCCGTCTCTCTGACGAAAACATCGCGTCCAATTGTTGAATGGTAATGCGTTCAAGTGGATTATCCTTATGCACGAATACCGCGAGGGCATCCACTGCCACAGGCACTGCGGTAGGTGGATACCCGAGGCGAGTCACGAACTGATTGATTTCTTCATTGGTCATTGGCCGAGACATTGCCGCGATCTGGGCCTTTCCGCTCACGAGCACTTCGGCTCCCGTATTAGACCCCTCGGTTTTCAGCGTCACCACCAGGCCCGGTTGGATTTCCGCCAGTTTGTCCTGCCATTTTTCCAGAATCGTTTTCATCGTATTGGATCCGATAACCGTGACCTTTCCGGAGACACGCCCAGCGGGAGAATAACCCGGGACCTCTTCATCGAGTGTCGGTTTCAATTGCGCTTCACTCTTGGCAGGAGTCCCGAATAAGAATAAGCCCATTAGTAGCACCCATGTCAGTGATGTGACCCCATGTTGTTTCATGTTTCCTCCGTGTTAAACAGTTAGTAAATTTTATAGTTTTTCCGGCTTCCACCCGCATTCACCAAGGCAGAAGGTCACTTTTCATTGTTTCTTTCAAGCTACACGCTACTCTCAAACAATGTCTGATCCATGTCAGCTATGTTACGAATCTGTAAATTTTCTAAGGAATCTCCTTGTAATCTCAGGAGGGAACTCACAATTTTTTTATCCATTTCATTTGACTTGTCTCAGATTTTCATATAAATATTCGTTCATATAAAATTTTAATCATATGACCTGACTTCTAGCAGTTTGTTGCGAGATCAAGCCATTTACATGAAAACAAAAAACACTTCTCCCACGTGCGCGAGCAAACTGAAGGTATTAGGCGACCCCACGCGGCTCGCGGTTCTGGAATCACTCATGGCTGGAGCGAAAAATGTGGGGGAACTGATGGAGCGATTAGATGTGGAACAAAGTCTCCTGTCCCATCATCTCGCAATTCTCAGGGATATGGGGTTGGTAGAATCTTCTCGGGAAGGAAAGACCATGATGTATCAATTACCTTCTTCCGTCTCAGACTCTACGTCGGGCAAGGCCATCAATCTCGGATGTTGCAAAATTTCTTTTGATTAAGGGCATCCGCTTCAACATCAAAGAGAACAATGATGCGAACCAAGTCTGTTTGCCCTTTCTTCATGGCAATATTCGGGATTATCCTGACAAGCGAGGTAATCGGTGCACCGCATTTTCTAGATCACTCGTTCGCAAATGCCGGGGAAGGAAGACTGATTATCAGTGGTTCCAGCACCATGGCTCCCCTCGTGTCAGAAATTGGAAAGCGCTTCGAAACCCGTCATCCAGGTATCCGCATAGACGTGCAAACCGGAGGTTCTTCACGAGGTGTTGCAGACGTCGTCAATGGATTAGCCGATATCGGTATGGCCTCCCGCGCCCTCAAGCCGCAAGAGGGGAATTTACATGGATCGGTCATTGCGCATGATGGCATCACTATCATCGTGCACACGGCCAATCCCGTTCATGAATTAACCAATGACCAAATCCGGTCCATCTATACGGGGAATATCTCCAACTGGAACCAGGTTGGTGGACATGATGCGCCCATTACCGTCGTGAATAAAGCGGAAGGGCGCTCCACCCTGGAATTATTTCTGCACTACTTCGCGCTCTCCAATCGTGACATTCACGCTCATGTGGTCATCGGAGACAACGAACAAGGCGTTAAGACCGTGGCCGGCAATCCCCATGCGATCGGGTATGTCTCCATTGGCACAGCACAATACGATGCCACCCATGGCATACCGATCCGACTTTTGCCCTTAGCACATATTCCAGCCACGATCGAAACGGTCAGGGAAGGTACATTTCCCCTTTCCCGCCCCCTAACTCTTGTCACAACGGCCTCTCCGGCTGGACTCATTAAAACCTTTATTGATTTCGCTCAGTCCACTCAGGTCAATGATCTCATCCTCAAGCAATATTTCGTCCCACTCCAGGAGTGAGTGTCTACTCTCATGGAGTGTGCGCCTTCTCGCATTGATGGCTGGAGGACTCCTGCTGCTGGTCGTACTATTCCTGTTTCGTGAGGCCTGGCCCGCCTTTCAGCACATAGGGCTTGCACGTTTTTTTAGTGATCCAGACTGGTATCCAACCGAAGACGCCTATCGACTGACTCCCATGATATGGGGAACCATCTGGGCCACCGCCGGCTCGGTCCTCCTCGCATCCCCGCTTGGTATTCTGTCGGCCCTCTTTTGTCATTTTTATGCGCCTCCTCTTCTTAGCCGATGGTACCGCCGCATGGTCGAACTCCTAGCCGGGATTCCTTCGGTCGTGTTCGGCTTCTGGGGTCTCGTGGTTCTGGTCCCGATCATCGGCCGTTGGCATCCACCCGGCCCAAGTCTCCTGGCCGGTATTCTCATTCTGACGCTCATGATCATGCCCACCATCATGTTAGTTGCCCACGCAAGTATGGCCCACGTTCCCGTCGCCTATATTCATAGCGCCGCCGCCTTAGGATTCAGTCGAGGGTCGATGATTTGGCACGTCATTCTTCCCACAACCAAAGTTGGACTCTTCACGGGTATCTTATTGGGATTGGCACGGGCGCTTGGGGAAACCATGGCCGTTCTGATGGTCTGTGGAAACGTGGTGCGCACGCCATCTCATCTGTTTGATCCGATCAGAACCCTGACCGCCAACATTGCTCTGGAAATGTCCTATGCGTTGGGTAATCACCGGGCAGCACTGTTCGTGAGTGGTCTCTTCCTCATGGGGCTCGTCGTTCTGGTTGTCAGCATGGCAGAGGGCCTGCGCCACCGAAACACCTATGTCGCAACAAAGTAGACGCATTCAAGAATACGGCGCTACCGCTATCATATGGACGGCGGCCACCATGGTCGCCGTTCCGTTTCTCTGGTTGATAGGCGATGTGCTCTGGAACGGGTGGAATCATCTGTCATTGAGCTTCATATTCTCTGCTCCACAGAACGCCGGGCGGGAAGGCGGGATTGGCCCGATCCTCCTATCCACCCTGCTAATCGTTGGAGTATGCATGGGGGTGGCCCTGCCGATGGGATTGGGAACTGCACTGTTTCTTTCTGAATACACTCGTCACGATCATGTCCTAGGCCGACTGATTCGAGGGTCACTGGACGTGCTGGCCGGCGTGCCCTCCATTGTCTTTGGCTTGTTCGGGAACGCCCTGTTCTGCCAAGCCCTCGGATTAGGATTTTCCATTCTGTCGGGAGGCCTGACGTTAGCCTGCATGGTGTTACCCATTTTGATTCGCACGGTGGAAGAAAGTTTTCGCGCCATTTCCCGTGATCAGCGCTTATCTGCGGCAGCCCTTGGGTTATCAACCCCGACCACCATCCGAACTATTTTGCTCCCAGCCGCCATCCCCGGTCTGTTAGTCGGAGGTATTCTCGGAATGGGACGAGCGATTGCCGAAACCGCAGCCTTAATTTTTACCAGTGGGTACGTGGACCGGATGCCGGAATCGTTGATGGACTCAGGACGATCGCTCGCTGTGCACATTTACGATCTGGCCATGAATGTGGCGGGAGGCAACCCCCATGCCTATGCAACCGCGCTTGTCCTGGTAGGTGTCCTGTTGATCATTAATCTTTCTGCTTCCTGGATTGCCACACGATGGACCTCATTCAACCAACTCCCCGCATAAATCCCGGTCCCGACGAACAGCCGGGGTTCAGAGCATGGCTCCCCTACCAATCCACCGAACCCTGCTGTGAGCCTGTCGCCCATATTCGCGCGGAACATCTTTCCATCGCCTATCAGGGTCAGCAGGCTCTTCGGAATGTCAATCTTGAAATTAATCGGGGATGCATTACCGCGTTAGTGGGGCCTTCAGGGTGCGGGAAAACCAGTTTTCTCATGAGCCTCAATCGCTTAACGGATTTGATTCCGGGATGCCACGTCTCAGGGCACCTGCACATGAATGAACTGAACGTCCTGGCCGCCACCACCGATCTGGTCCTCCTGCGGCGTAAAGTGGGAATGATTTTTCAAAAACCGACCGTCTTTCCTTTTTCCATCAGCAAAAATCTTGAACTCCCCCTCCGCGAACATGGCACGCATGATCGCACGCTCTTGGCCTCCACCATTGAAAAAGTCCTTCAACAAGTAGGACTCTGGCATGAAGTCAAAGACCGTCTAGACCGTCCGGCCCAGTCTCTTTCCGGGGGGCAACAACAGCGGCTCTGTCTGGCGCGTGCGTTAGTCTTATCACCGGACATTCTATTGCTCGACGAACCCTGCAGCGCGTTGGATCCCATTTCCAGCGGAATCGTTGAAGATCTGATTGTCAGTTTACGGGGTCACTATACGGTGCTCATTGTCACGCACAATTTGGCGCAGGCCCGCCGCATTGCTGATCATGTCGCGTTTTTCTGGTCCTTCGACGGAGTGGGCCGCCTAGTGGAATCCGGCTCCGCTCAACACCTCTTTGAATCCCCTCAAGAAGAATTGACCGCCGCATACATTTCAGGAATTCGGGGTTAGCTCCTCCGAGCCTCCAACCCTCTTCTCCTTAATTTTCCCATTTTTCATCGGATTGACCTTCCGCTGTAGACGGACAATACCGTCTGGAGGAATTCGCGTTCAAACGGCAGGGACTTTCTATTAAACATGAGTACCACTGGAAAGAAATCAAGAATGATCAAATTCCCGAAGGGGCCCCTGGCAAGAAAACCAACCTCATGGGGAGTTATGCGCAGATCGGATATTTTCCCCATTATCTCATTCCGGCAACCCCCAAACCATTGGAGATCGCTTCCGTTACGCTTTCGTGGATCCCAATGTCTCGCTGAAGAATGACAAATTGCAAGAATTCACGACGGCCATCAATCGGTTTTTTGCCGGGCATAACAACAAACTCACACTGGATGGCTCCTGGCTCACGCTGGACCAAGCCTAGCAGTGTTGGCGAAGATCAACATGAACAACGGATTCGCCTGCAATGGGATGTCTCGTTCTAACGCACAAGGGACGCACAGGCACTCCTCCTCTCGTCCCTCGAACAGGCCTCTGTCGGTTGTCATCCGGGAGGGGCCTGTTCTCCCCTTGTTCGTGTCGATGGAATAGGAGTCTTGGCAGATTCTCTTACCATCGACCTGAGACAAGCCTGCGAGAGAGTCCAGCGCATGGGGAAAAATGACCCCGGATGAATGTCATGCCTCTCCACATCAACATGTTACATGGAGTTAACGGGAATACCATGGACTTGTCATTTCATCATGACAGATCGGGAGATCAATCATTCAAGAAGCAAGAAGGCTGTTTCCATGACGGCTCCAATTATTCAAATCTATCCATCGCATTTACCAATAAGGAGGTTTCACATGAATTTTTTCACAAAGTCTTTTATCATGACAGCGATTGCTCTGACCGTTACGGCTTCTTTCTCCACAGTGTCAGCCCGTGAACTGGTCAAAGTAGACGGCTCGAGCACGGTCTTTCCGATTACCGAGGCCATGGCTGAAGAATTTCAAAAGGCCGAAGGAGGGAAAACCATGGTGGTGGTCGGCATCTCCGGCACCGGCGGCGGCTTTAAAAAATTCTGCCGCGGGGAAACGGATATTTCCGATGCGTCCCGTCCGATCAAGGAATCCGAGGTGAAGCTATGCAAGGAAAACCGTATCGATTATATCGAATTACCGGTTGCCCTGGACGCCTTGACAGTCGTCGTGCATCCCAAAAATGACTGGGTGGATCATCTGACCGTGGAGGAGTTGAAAAAAGTCTGGGAACCTGCGGCCCAGGGCAAAGTGACCAATTGGAATCAGATTCGCAGCACCTTCCCCGATCGACCGTTGAAACTGTTCGGCGCGGGAACCGATTCCGGGACTTACGATTATTTCGTAGAGGCTATTGTTGAAGGGAAGAGTACCCGCGGGGATTTCACCGCCAGCGAGGACGATAACGTCCTGGTTCAAGGCGTCAGCAATGACATCAATGCCATGGGATTTTTCGGCCTGGCCTATTACGAGGAAAATCAAGGAAAGTTGAAAGCCGTGCCGATTTCCTGGAAAGGCGGGGCACCCGTGGGCCCATCGGTGGACAATGCCAAGAATGCCACGTACCAACCCCTGTCGCGTCCCATTTTTGTGTATGTGAATAAAGGGGCCGCGGACAAAAAGCCCCATGTCAAACGATTCATCGAGTTCTATTTGAACAACGACCATGCCCAAACACTCGTGAAAGAAGTCGGATACGTGCCGTTGCCCTCCAAGGCCTACGACATGGCCTTGGACAAATTCACCAAACGTCTCACCGGCACGGTGTTTCATGGCTCGGAAGTCGGCGTGGGAATCGAAGCCCTGCTGGCCCGGGCTCCTCACTAAGTCAAAACCCGCCTCCTCCGTCTTGTCCCCACCGGGGTGGCCCAGCCACCCCGGTGGGGAAGGGCATTCCATCTGGAGCTGAAACCACATGCCAACGGTCACCATCCTCCTCAAGCCTCTCATCCCCTGCAGGATCTCCCTTACGGGCCAGCGAAGGGTTCCTCCGCCGTCGCGCGTTGTGGGGCGCTCTGGCCGGCGGGATTCTTTTCGTCGCAGCCGCAGCCTCGGTGTTCGTCACCTTGGGGATTGTCTATGTGCTGATCACCGAATCCACCGGGTTCTTCGCCCAGGTGTCTCTGGTGGATTTTCTGACAGACACCCAGTGGACTCCGGTTTTTGAGAATGCCCGCTTCGGCGTGATGACTCTGGTCTCGGCCACGCTGACTGTGGCAGGGATTGCGCTGGCCGTGTCTATTCCTGCCGGGTTGGCCTTGGCCATTTATCTCAGCGAATTTGCCCGTGGGGAGGTTCGCGAGACGGTCAAACCCTTTCTGGAGTTGCTCGAAGGGGTGCCGACGGTCGTCTATGGCTATTTCACCCTTCTCTTTTTTACCCCTCTCCTGCAAACCTTCATCCCCGGTTTGGAAGGGTTTAACATGCTGGGACCTGGCATCGTCATGGGGATCATGATTCTTCCCTACACGGCCTCGGTCAGTGAAGATGCCATGCGGGCAGTCCCCACTAGCTCTGCGCGAAGCAGGATACGCTTTGGGCTACTCCCGGTTCCGGGTCGCCACGCATGTCGTGGTCCCTGCCGCCTTTTCAGGCATCACGGCGGCGTTTATTCTTGGCATGTCGCGGGCCGTGGGCGAAACCATGGTCGTCGCTATCGCGGCCGGGCAAAACCCTAATTTTTCCTTCAACCCCACCGAAGGGGCAGCCACAATCACCGCCTATATCGTGCAAATGGCCATGGGAGATCTGCCTCATGATTCCATCGCCTATCAATCCGTGTTTGCCGCCGGAATCGTGTTGTTTGTCATCACCTTGACCTTCAATCTGATCGGCTTCTTTCTTCGGCGGCGCTTTAAGGAGGTGTACTAATCATGAAAGCCGACGTGTCTCAGGCCGCCCTTCCCGACTTGGCCCGCATCGTTGATGCCAACCGCCGGACAGATCTGATCATGGCCGGCATCGGCATTTCCGTATTGATTGTCGCGATGAGTTTATTGGCGGCTGTCGTCATCGACCTGATTGTGGGCGGATGGCCCAGACTCATCAATCCCGATTTTTACCTCAACTTTCCTTCTCGCCACCCCCTTCAAGCAGGAATTCTTACCGCTTGGGTCGGCACAATTCTGGTCATGTTCGTCACCGCCGCCATCGCGATTCCGGTGGGAGTTGGGGCCGGGGTGTACCTGGAAGAATATGCCGCGCGCAACTGGATCACGGACTTCATTGAAATCAACGTGAGCAATCTGGCCGGAGTCCCCTCGATTATCTATGGGTTATTAGCGCTTGGGCTGTTCGTCCATGGGTTCGGGCTGGGAGAGACCATCCTGACGGCGGGTCTGGTGCTGGCGTTGCTGATTTTGCCGGTGATTATCGTCGCCACCAGGGAAGCGATTCGCAGTATTCCGCTCGATTTGCGGGAAGCGGCCTACGGCCTGGGGGCGGACAAATGGCAGACCGTTCGTTTGTACGTGCTGCCCGCCGCGCGCCCCGGTATTTTGACCGGCGCCATCGTGGGTCTGGCTCGAGCGATTGGAGAAGCCGCGCCGGTCATCACCATCGGAGCCTTGACCTTTATTGCGTTCTTACCCCCTTCTCCCCTTCAGGCCCATCCGCCTTTTATCAATTTTGAATGGCTGGAAAGCCCCTTTACCATCATGCCGATTCAGATGTTCAATTGGGTTTCGCGACCTCAGGCAGAATTCCATATCAATGCGGCGGCGGCCGGGGTCATCCTGATGTTGATGACGCTGGCGATGAATGGGGTGGCGATCTGGTTGCGCTATCACTTGCGCCGCCAGGTTCGATAACCATCCATGATGGCCCGGGAATCCCGTATGATGCCCTATTAGCCTATCAAGGAACCACGCATATGACACAGAAGAATTCTCATGACCAGAAAGTCACGCTGACGCCGTCTACGTCCTCCCCCACAACCAACACCGAGCGGGACTTGCGGGCGGAAGTTCGGAAACTCAGCTTTTGGTATGGTGAAACTCAAGCCTTGAAGGAAATCACCTTGCCGATCGCCGATCGGAAAGTGACCGCATTGATTGGCCCCTCGGGTTGCGGCAAGAGCACGTTGCTGCGATGCTTTAACCGTCTGCATGATCTGTATCCCGGCAATCGGTATAGTGGAGAGATTCGTCTTTTTCCCGAAAACCGCAATCTCATCGACCTTGACCCGTTCATGGTCCGCCTTCGAATCGGCATGGTATTTCAAAAACCCAATCCCTTTCCCAAATCCATTTTCGAAAACGTGGCAGCCGGTCTCCGGATTCAGGGGGTCCAGAACAAACGACAGTTGAGCGAGCGTGTGGAACAGGCCTTGCTCGGCGCCGCCTTGTGGGAGGAAGTGAAGGATCGCCTCCCGCAATCGGCCTATGGGCTCTCAGGCGGCCAACAACAACGATTGTGCATAGCCCGAGCGCTGGCCCCGCAGCCCGAAATCCTCTTATTGGATGAACCCACCTCGGCGTTGGACCCCATTGCCACCGCCAAGGTCGAAGATCTGATTACGGAAATCCGCCATCAGTTCACGGTGATCATTGTCACCCATAACATGCAGCAAGCGGCGCGGATCTCGGATTGTACGGCCTACATGCATCTGGGCAAGTTGATCGAATTCGGCCCGACAGGAGATTTGTTTACCACGCCGCAAGAAATGCTCACGCGGGATTATATCACCGGCCGGTTTGGCTAAACCGGCACGACATATGTTTCGAATTTAGAAAGGCTTCTCATGAACAATCAACACACTCTACGCATCTTTGACGAAGATCTGAACGGTCTACGGCAGGAAATCGTGGCTCTCTCAAACCACGTATCCGAGGAACTGAACCGGGCGATGACCGCATTGTTGGAGAACGATGCCGGGTTGGCGGAGCAGGTGATTACCAGCGACCGTCTTGCGGATGCCCTTCAAGAAAAAATCAATACCCACACGACCCGCACCTTGGCGCGACAACAGGCGATGGCGGACGATCTGCGAGCTATTCTGGCGGCTTCTCGTATGGCGATCCATTTAGAACGCATCGGGGATTATGCGAAAAATACCGCCAAACGCAGCCTCCGTTTGTCACGACCCATCTCTGCCGAATTGGCCGAACAATTTCAATGGATGGGGAAACGCATCCAATTAATGTTGCACCAGGTCACGGAATCCTATATTTACCATAATGCTCAATTAGCCAATGTCGCCTGGGCGGATGACGCTGAATTGGACAGGGTCTACGTCAACCTGTTTCATCATCTGCTCCGCACGATGAGCCAGGAAAGCCGGCACATCGAGGACGGGACTCAACTGCTATTTATCGCCAAAGGGTTGGAACGCGCCGGCGATCATGTGACCGACATTGCGGAGGAAGTGTACTTGATGGTCACCGGATTACCTCTGCAAGGCCCCCGTCCCAAGGTGAGTGAACATTCTTGAAGAACAAGACGCACGCCGCAACCCCCAAGCTATGCAGGATAGGAAACGGGATGAGCGTACCTTGCGGCCGTGGCCAGACCAAACGTTCACCCCCTTTGCCGCCTTCTGGCGCACAAGCGTGACGCTCTTCGCGTCGTGCGCGCTTACGTACTCTCTCGCACGCTCCGCCCGTCCAAGCGGATGCGGCCTTTCCTTCAACTGACTCAGGACAGGTCGGACGGCCCCTTCGGCCAGACTCAGGGCATGCTTTTTGAACACTCCCCTAATTTTTCTTCGTATGGCTTTCGGGTATCCACCTGCGGATCAACAGACAAAAATTGCAATTATTCAACGCCCCTTTTTCTGTTGAATATCTGTCCCGCAATCTTGCTGCGGGGATTCTGATCCCGCTCGCAGGAAATTGGCGTGCCGTCCCCAGGCAATGAGCTGTATGGTTTGGCTGGAACCCTTCATAATCGGGATAGCTGCTTTTATGGCAGCCGGATTGACATTTTTCTCCGGATTTGGTCTCGGGACCTTATTGATGCCGGTGTTGGCTATCTTCTTTCCAGTGGAATTGGCCATCATGATGACCGCGGTGGTTCATTTCACCAATAATCTTGTCAAACTAGCCATGTTAGGACGATATGCCAATATGGAGGTGGTATTTCGATTTGGGGTTCCCGCATTCCTGGCCGCCATGACGGGAGCCTGGGTCCTCGCGTGGCTTTCCGATGTGACTCTGGAAATTCACTATCATGTTTTCGGCGCAACCTTCAACATCACGCCGATCAAAATGGTCGTGGCGATGTTGTTAGGCGGATTTTTGTACCTGGAATTCTCAAACAACACGAATCGTGGGAGATTCCAGCAAATACCTCTTTCAATCGGCGGAGTGTTCAGCGGGTTTTTGGGAGGATTGTCAGGACATCAAGGCGCCTTTCGTAGCGCCTGCCTGGTGCAAAGCGGATTAACCAAAGAGCAATTTTTAGGAACCAATGTGGTGATTGCGTGTTTGGTGGATCTGTCGCGATTAATATTTTACGGAACGATGGATGCCGCAACGATTTGGGTTGAGCAACCGTTGGTGATGGCTGGAATTCTAACCCCAGCTATTCTGGGAACGTTTATGGCCAGCCGGTATATCCACACAATCGCCATGCCAACCATCAGAACAATCATCGCGGTGTTTTTGATGATTGTTGCCATAGGATTGGGAACAGGGGTGTTGTAAGGGAGCAGGAGGGACTGTTGAATAATAGCAAGCTTTGAGGCCCGTTTTGATATACTCGCTTGCGTTACCGTGCGATTCACATTCCCCGCTGGAGGCCTCATGTCTCAACTCGAATTCGTCTCGCTGGATAGCTTGTTACCCTCTACGCACTCCTGAGCGTTCATTGGCGGATTGAAAAGAACGGTGCACAAGGATAAACCACCTATGCATTCCATTGCTTAACTCTCAATCCTCATGTTACTGGGAAAGGTGTGAGCCAGCTCCTCATTTCCTTTTTATTTCCTTGTTGTCCTCTGCCGATGCGGTGATCTTCTGTAAAAAATCTTTGTACCGAATCGCCACCTGCCAGGGTTTGCCTTTGAAGCGGCTCCCGATTTCACCATCGGGAGACTCCACCATGAACTCTCGCGGCACAAACACTAAGCGCCCTGGTTGAGGGTCCATTTGTTCAAGAGGACGATTCCGATAAGGAGCTTCGTATCGATCATTATCCTGCCATGCGCGGGTTTCGACTGAAAAATTGCTCAAGACCACATGCAGGTTACCTCCTGCCACAAACAGACCGCCTGAAGTCGTGAGGTCATGTTCCGAGTCAATGTGGGCGGTTTCAAAAAATGTGACGATTTCTTCCTTCGTGGCCTTTTCTAAGGCTTTGACAAAATTGGGAGCGAATAACTGAATTTCGGTATCACTGAATGCGGCATGTTGTGAAGTGCTTATCAACCCTCGCTCCACCCGGACTCCCTGTAAAATTCGAATCATTTCTTCCTTGGTCAGCGAGACTGGATGATCATAGCCCTTTCCCTCCATACGGATCGGACATGACCTGAAGGGCCACCACCCGGTTAGGAGTGTCCAAAATACTCATCGTTTGAAACTGAGGTGTCTCACACCCCCCAATGAAGATACCCGCCACCATAAGACCCATTAATCTTGCAAACCGATTCATACCGATATTCCTCCAACAAACATGATCACACCACTTCCTTTCGAAGTCATTCTACCCCAGGCACCCACCACAAAAGGAGGGGAGCGCAAAAAATGTTACATCCAGTTCATTTACTTGCGACCCCGGGTTAACAATAGACCGGTACATTTCATCATGAACGTTCATATTAACCAAGGAGAACAGTATGGTACGAGTTGAACAGTTAATGACCAGAGACCTGGCCTGCATTGACGCCGTGCAAGCGGTATCAGTCGCGGCCAACTTGATGCGAGTTCGAGGAATTGGGAGCCTGTTGGTCAAACGTGGCGAAGAGCTAGTGGGAATTGTGACGGAAAGCGATATTGTGAGAAAGGTCGTGGCCTTTCATCTTCAGCCGGAATTCATCCATGTCGAACATATTATGAGCAGCCCCATTGTCTCCATCGATGAGTCGGAGTCCATTTTTGAGGCTGCCGGGATCATGAAAGCGGCTCACACAAGACATTTGGCTGTAGGCAATAACTCCCATGTGGTTGGCATGCTATCCGTTCGCGATTTATTAGCTCCCGTTGCAAAGGATGAATTATAACCCTATGAAATCGATCATGACACGCCCCTATCCTTCCTTATTCAATTGCACCCTTCAACAGTCATCCTCCTGGCTGGCGAGAGCCTTGGAAGCCGATTTGACTCAGTTCTGGATGAAAGGCATCAAAGCCGTCCTCAGTTTATTAATTATGACCATCCTCGCAGGGCTGGCAGGAGGGGTTCTAAGAGTTTTTATGAATCTGGAAGCCCTTTTCACGGAACCTCTCGAACAGGTTTTTCGGCAACTTATCGTGGATACCTTGATCATTCTGGCGATCGTGGAAGTATTTAAAACCACGGTGACCTATTTTTCCGAAGGGCGTGTCAAGGTCACGTTCATTGTCGATACGATTCTCGTCGTCATGCTCACTGAGGTTATTTCGAAATGGTTTTCCGAGGCCCCTCCCGAACAATGGGTAACGCTTGGCGGGATCCTCGTGGTGTTGGCCGTCATCCGGGTGGTCGCCGTCCAATGGTCCCCGACACGGGCCGAGCCCTTTCAACAGATGTTCCCGTCCCCAGACTAACACATCATAGAGCCCCACCTCTCCTCATTCGCTCAACGAATCGTCTCGCCTTTTCCCAACACACAGGCCACAGGGATGCGGCTCGATGTTCCCCGATCCCGGCGACTTTCCCGTCGTCCCAGGTATTAAATAAGGTGGACCATCGACTTACCATCGGATCAGATCTCTCGCCCTGTCCGGACGAGCATGCAGCCAGGCTGCTCGCAAGAAAAGACCTCAGGGAGTTTGGCGATGGCAACGGTGATCGATGGAGGTCAGTAGAGGATGAAGTCATCCGGAACTTTTTCATATCCTATCGGGAGTTATGCCATCGGTAAGAGATGGGGTCACTGTCCATGGTCTGGATCCCATTATGGTTGACTCACATCAAATAAACCCCTAAATTCTCTCGTGAAGCCAAACGGACATTTCACAAGAAGGTGGGAATGAAGCTTTCACAGGAAACGACAATCATTGCCCCTGAAAAACTTCGGGATTATGTTGTCAATTTATCCTATCCCGATGGAGAATCAAAAGCACGATTCCTTCGTGTCATGGGTTATGAACAAAAAAATTGGAAGACTCTTGAAATCGATTTGAGAACGCAGCATCTGTCACAAAAAGTTATTCCTCGGCCAAAAGTCGGGATTATGGGGAAAAATATGAAGTCCTTGCCCCCCTTATCGGCCCCAATGGAAAAATGCGATGGCTCAGATCAGTCTGGATGATTCGCAGAAGGTGGCAATCCATCGCCCGCTTTATCACCCTTATTCCGGAGGAAAAACCATGACTCTTCCTTTGTTTTCCAGAGTGATCCTGACACAAGATATCCGGACTCACAATTTAGTCGCTGGCGACATGGGGACCATTGTTGAGCATCATCCTGCCACCAACGAGTATCCCGAAGGATATGAGGTGGAGTGTTTTGCCGGCAACGGTGAAACAATTGCCGTGGTATCGGTTCCTACCACGGCATTGCGCCAGGCGACGAGCAAAGATGTGATGCATGTTCGTCAACTGACGCCTTCCTCATCCTAGTGATTATACGTTCTCAAACTAAGGGCTCAGGCATATGCGGTTGTCCAGGATGCCCTGAACCCAATCCTTTCCATTGCATCTCATGAACCCCATGCCCCCATACTGATGATACGGTTTATCAGCATCGGTACTTCCGAGACTGTAGTCTAGGTGTCTGTCGGAATTAGGGAATCGAAAGCGAACGTTTGCAGCCGATTGTCTCTAAGTCCGACAGGCTCCTGGTATGACCTGACATTTTGTGTGAGGATCATTGGAATGTTCCTTATACAATTCCTCTGTGAAGCTGTGGGGTTGCTGGTTTGCCCTACAGCCGGTTTCAAGGCGCCAAGTAGAATGGTCCGGAAGACACAAGATGCATGCGTAGCACATCTTGGTGCATTTGATACATGGGCTTGAACGAATGTCGTTCGGGAAGGGCGAGTGAGGTAATTCCCACATTCGGAAAGCAGCCCTCTATGGGTTGGGGAACATCGCCCTGATGTATGGCAGAGGATTGGATTATGAGGTCCATCTCAATTGGACATCGGATGGAGCACAAACCTGCATCTCTTTTATCGCGTGAAATTGTCTATCTGCAGACACCAACACATCCGCCTCAAGCCGCAAGGCAATGGCCAGAATGACAGAATCATTTGTGAGCAACCCGTACCATGCCTGAATGGCTACTGCCTTGTCCGTCAAATCAGATTTCGTGCAAGATTCAAAACCCATTCCAAGCACAGCCAGGGACCTCATTTTATCTTTATACACCGTCAACGGTTTAATCACTTCGGGTTTTCCCGCTAGTTGACGAGCCGGGTCCCCCCACTCAGGTGTCCCAACATGAGGGCTTCGGCCAACATCAATTTGTGCATTAATTCCTGCCAAACGGGTTTGGGCGATCAATACCCAACACTTCTCGTGTTTCAAGACGGCGCAGTAGCCGTTGTGCTTGAAAGGACACTCCCTGTTCGGCATACAGCAAGACATTCGTGTCGATCACGCATAAGCTGCCGCCGGGAATATCATCAAGATTCATTGATCCCGTGCATCTTCTTCCAGTGCTTTCCGGAATTGAACGGGTTTCAGTTTCAGCAGCCGTTCGCAAAAAAGCTGGTAGGCTAATTTCCGCTCCTTCGGATTGACCGCGCCATTGCTCAGGTATTCGATCAAGGCATCTTGAATCATATCGCTCAATGATCGCCCTTCGTCGGCTGCCCGTCCTTGGCAAGTCGAATGAGTCTTCTTCAATCAGTGGTCCAACTTTTAACTTCATGATGTTCCTCCTTAGGACCGAGAATGCGCCAAAGCTGACTGGAATTTTGATTTCCAGCAACGTTTAAGAATCTCCCCCTGGCCTAAGGCCGGTGATTGTAGTATCTCTTGACAGGTCAGGCGTTTTTTTCTAATGTATTCAGAATTTTAGAACTGTCAAGAAAGAATTGACACATGAAATTGATGGAACACCTGATCAGCATAGTCGTCCTATCTCAAATACAAGGGGTGTTGCCAAAGCCATTTGGATCCATGAATGAGGTTTGACGAGATCTTGGGGTTGGGACCATTATCCGGGAAATCGCCGTCCAACGTGGCGTCCATTATCGATAGCATTTTTTATGTTCATTTTGACATAAATTATTTCGAAATGGTTTTCGGAGGCCCATCTCGAGCAATGGATCATTCTGGGCGTGATCCTGGTGGTCTTGGCCATCATCCGGGGGGTGGGCGTTCGATGGTCCCTAACCCGATCCTAGACCTTGACGCGATATGGTCAACCAGACTCTATAGCTGGGCACCTCCTGCCTCTTCATAGTCCAATCATCCAAGCATGACGCTCCTCACAAAATCAAAGTTTTTAGGATCAGACCGATCAAGGCGCAGGAGGCGATGACCTCGATAACATTCCGCTGGTACCAGAACAAGGCCACGCCGGCGGCGAGGGCGATCACGGCCGAAACCCAATCAAAAAAGCCAGTAAAGCCTTGCGGCCATAGGACGTGATAGCCGAAGAACAGTGCCAGATTGAGAATGACACCAACGACAGCGGCCGTGATGGCAGTGAGCGGTGCCGTGAACTTGATATCGCCGTGGGTTGATTCGACCAATGGACCTCCTATCAATATAAACAGAAAGGAGGGCAGAAAGGTGAACCATGTTACCAGGATTGCCGCAATGGCCCCGGATAAGAACTCGGAATTCGGTCCGAATAAGGTCGTTGTATAGCCACCGACGAAGCCGACAAAAGTCACGACCATGATCAGTGGACCCGGCGTGGTTTCACCAAGAGCCAAGCCGTCGATCATTTGAATGGGCGTGAGCCAACCGTAATGTTCGACTGCCCCCTGGTACACATAGGGCAGCACCGCATAGGCTCCGCCGAAAGTCACCAGAGCCGCCTTGGTGAAGAACCAGCCCATTTGCGTCAGGGTGTGGTGCCAACCATAGGTGGCCATCAGCCACCCCATCGGGACAACCCAGAGCAGACCTCCGATGACAGCCACCTTGAGTAATTTTGTCCAACTAAAATGCGCGTGCTTGGGGGTTGGCGTGTCGTCATCAATAAGCGATTGGACAACCGATGTGTCGGCCCTTCTGTGGCCGGCACCGGCTAAGAATGTGTTTGGCGTGATCCGCCCACCGAGGTAACCCATGAGGCCCGCTGCGATAATGATGGCGGGGAACGGAACGTTGAACGCAAAGATTGCCACAAAGGATGCCCCGGCAATCGCCCACAGTATCATTATTTTTGAGTGCCCGAGAGCCGATTCTATGCGCGGCTTGAACCACAATGGCCGTCACGGCGGGCTTGATGCCGTAGAACAAACCCGCGACCAGTGATACATCACCGAAAGCGATATAGATCCACGATAAGGCGATTAGTATCAGAAGTGACGGCAGGACGAACAGGGCCCCGGCCACGATTCCGCCCCACGTCCGATGCATCAGCCAGCCGATATAGGTGGCCAGCTGCTGCGCCTCCGGCCCTGGCAAGACCATACAGTAATTCAGTGCATGTAGGAATCGCCGTTCAGAAATCCAGTTCCGACGGTCAACAAGTTCCTTGTGCATAATGGCAATCTGCCCGGCAGGCCCGCCGAAACTGATAAAACCGAGCTTGAGCCAAAAGATGAAAGCCTCCCAAAAGTTCACGGGGGATGGTTGGGATTCGGTGTGCTCGACCGGTCGCGTTCCTGGCTCGGTCATTGGATAGTTACCATTTAATCATCCGGTGGAGGTAATGAACCTTTGGGGTATCTCCGAACTGTCCAATCTGTTCAATGTGCGGAAAATTGAGGGTCCACACATCGTCATGAAGATGAA
Source organism: uncultured Nitrospirales bacterium (assembly GCA_963785905.1). GTDB lineage: Bacteria > Nitrospirota > Nitrospiria > Nitrospirales > UBA8639 > Nitrospira_E. The sequence continues at coordinate 15,828 of CAWAXJ010000013.1, read as the reverse complement.
TTCCCCAATGACGGTTAAGATTTAATCAACCCAGAAAGAAGAAGATGAAAGGTGTGCCTCCACTTCAGGGGATTATCAGGGCCTTACGATGAAAGTTGATTTGAGGATTCGTGTATCTCTTGCTCATGCTCCGTCTGCGAGGAACAATCGGAGATTTTGGAGTTTCACAAAAACCCGCTCCCCTTCCTTGATCTGTAGTTCGCGATACCGTTCCTGGGTCAACTCGACCTGAATCAAGCCTCATCTTCCTTTTGGACCAGTTCCAGGCGCACCAGCGGGCCAATGGCGTTGACATACCGGACAGTAGCTTCGATGTCCTGCTCGCCGGTTCGCTCCCGGTGCAACTCCAGGTCGTGCGGTCTGGCGAAAGCCACGGCCTGCGCATCCACGGCCTCCTGATGATCCGGGGCCTCCAGTTCGAGATTGCCGATTTGCGCCACGCCCTGGTGAATCCGGCCGTGAAACAGATTCACATTGCCCAGAAATTGGTAGACGAACGGCGTGGCGGGACGGTCGTAGACCTCATCCGGCGCCCCGATCTGCTCGACCCGCCCCTGGTTCATCACGACGACCCGATCGGCTACTTCCAGCGCTTCTTCCTGATCGTGGGTCACAAACACACTCGTGATATGCAGCTCATCATGCAGTCGGCGCAGCCACCGACGCAGATCTTTTCGCACCCTGGCATCCAGCGCGCCGAAGGGTTCGTCGAGCAGAAGCACTTTCGGCTCCACCGCCAAGGCCCGCGCGAGTGCCACCCGTTGCCGTTGACCACCGGACAATTGGGTGGGATACCGGTCACCCAGCCAGTCGAGCTGAACGAGTTGCAAGAGTTCACGGACTTTTTTCTGAATCTCGGCTTCGGAAGGCCGCACCCGGCGCGGGCGCACGCGAAGGCCGAACGCCACGTTTTCAAACACCGTCAAATGGCGAAACAGGGCATAATGTTGAAACACGAATCCGACCCGGCGCTCCCGCACAGGTTGAGTCGTGGTTTCCTCGCCATGAAACAGAATACTGCCGCTGTCCGGAGATTCGAGTCCGGCCATGATCCGGAGCAAGGTGGTCTTGCCGCAACCGGACGGCCCCAGCAACGCCACGAGATGTCCGGTGGGCACTTCGAGACTGACGTTGTCCAGGGCCGTGAACGGGCCGAATGATTTCGTGATCTGACGCACTTCGATACTCATGGCATTTCTCCAATTGAGGCTGATCGTAATTCCACCAGACTGCGCTGGTCCCGATGGGATCGCCATTCCACGACGCTTTTGGCTGCCAGGGTCACCAACGCCAGAAGCGAGAGCAGCGAGGCCACGGCGAACGCCGCGACGAAATTGTATTCGTTATAGAGGATTTCAACATGCAGCGGCATGGTATTGGTAAGCCCGCGGATATGGCCGGACACGACCGACACGGCGCCGAATTCACCCATCGCCCTGGCATTGCAGAGAATCACTCCGTACAGCAGGCCCCATTTGATGTTGGGAATCGTCACACGCACAAACGTCTGCCAGCCGCTTGCGCCCAGCACCAACGCGGCTTCTTCTTCCTCTGATCCTTGTGCCTGCATGAGCGGAATCAATTCTCGGGCCAAAAATGGAAAGGTCACGAAGAGCGTGGCCAGCACAATGCCCGGCACCGCGAAGATAATCTGAAGATCATGGTCGGCCAGCCACGGCCCCAGCCATCCCTGCAGGCCGAACAACAGGACATACACCAGGCCCGAGATCACCGGCGAGACGGAGAAGGGAAGGTCGATCAGCGTGAGCAGAATCTGTTTGCCGCGAAACTCGAATTTGGCGATGGCCCACGAGGCCGACAGCCCGAACACCACATTCAGCGGCACGGCAATGGCTGCGGTCAGCAACGTCAGACGGATGGCCGAGACCGCATCGGGATCGGTCAGCGACGCGAGATAGATTCCCACGCCCTGCTCAAAGGCCTGCGTAAAGACGGCCACCAGGGGCAGAATCAAAAACAGCCCCAGAAATCCGATGGCCAGGGCGGTCAATGCCCAGCGGATGAGTAACGGTTCCGTGGTCGGCCGGGCCTCCCACCAGGAGGAAACGGGCAATCGTGGTGCGATGTCGTTCATGGATTTCTCTCTCGTTTCTTGTTCGTCAAACTTAATGGGAGGTTCGGCGTGCCCCGCTCCACCATTGAAGAACGTTGATCAACAGTAACAAGACAAAGGACGCCAGAAGCATCACCGTGGCGATCGCCGTGGCGCCGGAATAGTCGTATTGTTCCAGTTTCGTGATGATCAGGAGCGGCACGATTTCCGTTTTCATCGGCATGTTCCCGGAAATGAACACGACGGAGCCATACTCGCCCAGCGCACGGGCGAAAGCCAGAGCAAACCCGGTGAGGAGAGCAGGCGTCAAGGTGGGCAAAATCACCCGGATAAAGGTCTGCCATCGAAAGGCCCCGAGACTGGCCGCGGCCTCCTCCAGTTCCGATTCCATCTCCTGAAGCACGGGCTGCACCGTGCGAACGACAAACGGCAGACTGATAAAGGTCAAGGCGATGGTGACGCCCAGCGGCGTGTAAGCCACTTTCAAATCATAGGGGGCGAGGTACCGGCCGATCCATCCATTCGGAGCATAGAGGGCGGTCAAGGCAATGCCGGCCACGGCCGTGGGCAAGGCAAACGGGAGATCCACCAGGGCATCCAGTAGTTTTCTGCCTGGAAACGTGTAGCGCACCAACACCCATGCCACCAGTAACCCCGACACCAGATTGATCAGTGCCGCCGCCAGCGAAGCCCCGAAGCTCAGCCGGTACGAGGCAAGGACTCGCGGGGCGGTGACGATGGTCCAGAACTCCTCCCATGTCAGCCCGGCCGTTTTCAGGAGCAACGCTCCCAGAGGAATCAACACGATCAGACTCAAGTACAGCACACTGAACCCCAGCGTGAGTCCAAAGCCGGGCAAGACTCCGTGCGGACGAAATAGATTGCTGATCATTCGGTGAAGACCCTTTCCTTATTCTTTTCTGCGTACCGCGCTCATCTTGCCAGGTGGGCCGAATCGTCGTGATCGTTCCTCGTATCCCTTGGCCCGATGGCATGACGAATGGCAACTTGCGCCAGAAGGCGCGTGGAATCCAAGAGCGGCAAGACCGATTGTTCCTCTGTGACAAACAACGGCAATTCGGTGCACCCCAGAATGACGGCGTCGCAACCTTCGTTTTTCATCCTCCCGATAGCCGCGTAGAGATTACACCGCGATGCGTCGGAGATGTGTCCACGAATCATTTCGCTGAGAATGATGCGCATGGATTCGAGCCTGATCGTGCGCATCAGGCACCTCCAGATCAATCCCTATCCTCTCCAGCTTTTTCCGATACACGCATCCTTCCATGACGCTGCGTGTCCCGAGGAGACCGACACGTCGGCTTCCCTGTTGGAAGGCCTCCGCCGCAACGACGTCGGCAATATGCAGCCAGGGAATCGGAGAGCGCACCGCGTCGAACACCCGATGCAACGTGTTATTCGGGCAGACAATGAATTCGGCTCCCGCATGTGCCAGCTTCGCCGAGGATTGCGACAGGAGGTTCGGCCACATCCGCCCAACGATCCGCCTCGATGAACTCCAGGTACGTCCCGAGCGAGAAAGTATGCATCGTGATTTCCGGATGCGCATGAGGTGCCAGGAACCTTTCGGCCTCCCGGCAAATCGTCCGATAGCACAACGCCGCCCCTTCAGAGTTCCGGCCACGATGCCGATGTGTCGCACGTCGATCTGTTCATTACACATCATGTTGGGCTCTCCCTCTTTCGGATTTCGGCAGGATTGCGTTTTGCTGATGGTCCAGGTCGACTGCCATAGAACGAGACGACCATTTTCGCCCCATGAACGATATCGGAAGCCCTCGCCGACCGGCTTCGGCGCGGACTTTCCGCGCCAGGGCATGACTGATCCGGTCCAAAATGACCACGACCGCCTCCGTATCTTTAGGAAGCGAACGTTGAAGATCACGTGAACGGCGTCCGCTCCAATGCTCAATCGTTTGCGCTCCATCAATGCCGAAGCGTTGCTTGATCGCCTCGACCGAATCTCCGCCCACCACCACAATCATGACCGATGCTCCTTGTCTATTCACGTTTACCTTAGACAAAAAATTCACGAGTTGCCATCCGGGATGAATACCCCCGAAGCGATCACGCCGGGAATGGGGAGCCATGCTCCCGGTCCTTTTGCCATCTGCCACTCCTCTTGGCTTTTGATCCGTCAGGAGCAGAAAAGGCATCCATCCCCTCTCCCGCCCCTGGACCCACTTAGCGTCTTTCATGAATCCGACGGTGTTACGGACGAGCAGGGATTCCGTAAATTTGATCGAAGGTGCCGCCATCGTTAAAATGGATTTTTTGCGCATTGTGCCAGCCGCTAAACACGTCATCCACCGTGAACAATGTCAGCTTCGGATACTGAGCGGCATACCTGGCCGCGACTTCGGGATCACGCGGACGATAGAAATGCTTGGCGGCAATCTCCTGCCCTTCCTTAGTATACAAGATATTCCAGATACGCCTGCGCCACCTTGCGCGTTCCTCGTTTATCGACCACCCGGTCCACCAGCGCCACGGGGGGCTCGGCCAGGATGCTGCGAGACGGCACGACAATCTCAAATTCGCCCTGGCTTCAATGTTTTGGTCGCCAGCAACGCTTCATTTTCCCATGCCAACAAGACATCGCCGATTCCGCGCTGGACGAAGGTGGTGGTCGAGCCTCGTGCGCCCGAATCCAACACCGGCACATTCTTGAACAAACGGGCGATGAAATCCTTCACCTGCTTCTCGTCCTTCTGGAATTTGTCGGAGGCAAAGGCCCAAGCGGCCAGATAATTCCACCGCGCCCCGCCCGACGTTTTGGGATTGGGCGTGATGACGGAAATGCCGGGTTTCACCAAATCATCCCAATCTTTAATCCCCTTGGGGTTGCCTTTCCGCACCAGGAACACGATGGTTGACGTATACGGGGTGCTGTTGTGCGGCAACCGGGATTGCCAGTTCTTAGCGATCACTCCGGCCTTTTCCGCAATGGCATCGATGTCATAGGACAACGCTAAGGTGATCACATGAGCCTCCAATCCATCGATGACGGCACGGGCCTGCTTGCCGGCTCCGCCATGCGACTGTTGAATTTTGACCTCTTCGCCCGTTTTTTCCTTCCAGTAGCGGGCGAAGGCGGGTTAAACTCCTGGTACAACTCCCGCGTGGGATCGTAGGAGACGTTCAAAATAGAGATCTCGGACGACGCCGGCGCCACCGCCAATAGGGCAAACAGCAGCGCGCCGACAATCGGCAATAGCACAGCACGGGTTGACATAAACATCACAAACTCCTTTGGTGCAATAAACGACATAATCGTGGCTTTCATGAATCCCATAGGCACGGATCACGAGAACCTCCCGATGCAGACCGATACTATGAATTTTTCTCACGGTCCAGACCCGGCTGAACAGGCAACACCTTTAACGCGTCTTCATAACGGATTTGCAGCTCCTCCTGTTGATCCAAATCGGTCAGCGCCCAATGGGAAATAGCCTTGACAAGAAATTCCTCCGGCTCGAAGGTGACGTTGAATTCCGGAGAGACCGGCCGAACGTCCGGCATCTGCCGGTCGTATTTGCTGATGTCCGGTCCGGGCACCAGCAGGTTATGGACTTCGCTAAACGTGATATGGAGCTGGGAGCCTTGTATCGCTAACCATCCCGAGGTGGTGACTTTTCCTCCTTCATCACCGGGATGGCTGAGGTGAAAGGCAATACGTTCGGTTGGCGAAGCCTGCGCTAACGCCTTCGATAGGGCGGGAGCCAACACGTTAATTTCCTGATCGCGAAAGGCTCTTACCCGATCTGCCTCACCCGAGTAGAGCCGGTGAATCACGTTTCGTCGTTCCCATGTCCTGACGCCTCGCAGGAGGCTTCCCACTTGTGTCGGAGTCAGCGTGACAGGATGGGTATTGACCGTGGAATCGGGATCCTTTTCCAATTGAACCGTGTTCAACCCCGATTGATAGACGGTTTTCGATTGGACCGGGGGAGTACTCACGCAACCGGTGAAGGTTGATAATCCCGCGATGAGCAGGACCGCGCGAACCGGCCAAGCACCCAAAAGTTTCCAGACATTCCGAAATCCTTTCATTATTTGCCCTCCTCTCGTGACGCAACGCCAACCCCGGAGTCCACACGATCGAATCCGTTTTCCTGAAGCCGGTCTTGCACCTTGGATGTCAATAAAAAGTCGATAAAATTCCTGGCTCCGGAGATATTCTGAGACGACCAGGTAATCGCGGCCCCGTACTGGATCTTCGTGTGCGAGACAGGTGGAACGGTATCGACGATACGAACTTTCGCATTGGACACGGCATCCGTTCGATACACCAGACCCAATTCGGCCTCCCCCGTGGAAACCAGATCCAGAACCGCCCGGGAATGTTCCCCATAGAGATACTGCGGGCGGAGCCGTTTATCCAGCTTGGCATATGTCACGAATTCTGCCGCCACTTTCCCTACCGAGGCCGTTTTGGGATCGCCCAAGGCCAGCCGCCGGACGGGAATCGTCTCAAGATCCTGGATGGAACCGACCGGGGCCGGCAAGGCCGAATTGGTAATCAACACCAGCGACGTCCCCGCATAGATGCGCTTGCCTCCTTCCACCAACAGGCTCTTTTTTCCGAGATCGTCGATTTCTTCGACGAGGGACGGGAGAAACACATCCACCGGCGCACCTTGCGCGATCTGATCCCGGAGTGTTTGGGATGGCGCATACACGACCCGGATAGTGGTATCGGGATACTCCGCTTCGAAGAGGGGAAGAATGGTCCGGAAGGCATCGCGAAGACTGTTCGCCGCAGCAATGGTAAGGGTTTGCGTGGATTCCGCATGGGCGGCCGGCGCCGTCCAATGGGTGGTGAGCATCACACTGAGAAACACGAAGAGGCGAAAAAAGAGGTGTTGTGGGCTCATATTGAATCTCCTTTTAAACATGGTTAACGACAGGACTGCTGTATCCCTCTAGAAGAAAAATTGCCATTGCACCGCAATCCGGTTTTCAATCAGATCCCGCCCCGCACCAGGCACCCGATCAAAGGGCTGACGGTCAGGGGCCTCTCCCCCCGTTCCCATCGTGATATTGGTGTATTCAGCGATGACCCGGTTATTGTAGGTCCCGTCCAAGGTATAGTTCAGCGCGACCCCCAGTTGCTTGATCAGATCGTTGACTTGCTGTGTGGATGGATCCGTAATGCCATAGCGAACCGCGATTTCAAGCTTCCGGGGAATGATGTATTTGCCGATCTGCGCATACCAGCCCCACGCTTGCCCGAGAGTCACTTGCGGGCCTAAGTCAATTCCGTTGGAACCGAAGGGCCTGGTTCCCGAGTCATGGTTGTCTCTGGTTTTCTGGTGCCGCCAATAGCCTTCGGCCTGGAAGGCCCACCCGTGATACTTATGAACAAAGTCAAGCTCCCAGGTCTGAAAGTCATAGATGCCTCCGCCCAAATACCGCCCATTCCCCACCCTGGCCATCTGCGTCCCGTATCCCCCGCGCAACGATGTCGGATCGAATGGAACTGAGGACATTCACGCCGGGATTATAGGCATATCCGACGGCAAGCGCGGTCTGCGGTTTTCGGGAATATTGAATGTCGCCCTCGCCGTAACCGGGATTGCCGGAAATCTTCCACAGCAATCGGGCCACAAGCATGACTTCACCGTTCTTCACGCGTGTGTTCCAGTTATAGGTCCGAGCTGACTCCGATCCCTCGACAGGGACTCTCTGACTGACGGCCGCTCCTTCATCCGTGAGATTCTGTCCCATACCGTTAAACACCCCAATGGCATAATTGAACCGATACTTATTTTCGTCGCTGAGAATGGCCAATCCGATATCCCGGGAATTCACCGTATTGGCCACAAACATGTTCTGGACCGAACATCGGATCGGTGAATGACCGTGTGGCGGCCGAGGTGATCATGGCCCGGTTAAACCAGACACGCTGCTGCCCGAACTGGACCGTCGCATAAGGAAGATGCCACGAGGAAATATAGGCATCCAGCAATCGCATGTTTCCACTTGTATCCGGACTCGTTTCATTCTGGTCGGATGAGAGCGAGACGTTGTACCGAAAGTCCGGATCGAAGAGGTACCCAAGAAATTGGAGCTGGGTCCGGCGAACCTGAAAGGTGGTGCTGTTGTTGTCTTTCCTGACCCCGCGAAACTCCACCTGCCCTCCCACTAATTCCGGGGAATTTTTGGCATCTCCAACCTCGGACCACCCTTCGTTATAAAAATGCTCGGTGAACTGGATCTGCGACAGCAACCGAAACTTCAACAGGAACTTGTCCCCAACGCGAATGTTCAACCCGTTATTGACACCCACGTCGAATTTCGGCTTTGTCGCCCGCTCCTTCTCAGCAATCACCTTGGCCCCCGTGTCATACTCGCTTCTGCGTAATGATGCCCTTTTGGAGGAGATATTTTAGGCCGGGATCCTCACTCGGCACATATTCCCAACCTTCCCCCTTTTTCAAAAGCTGTCCTTCCTCAACCGCATACGCCAGGGAGATCTGGCTTGCGATCAGCCCCGCGCTCACGAGCACCACTCGAACAAACGCACCGAACATTCTCATATCGCAACTCCCTCCTCGATACGAGAACCTCCGGTGGTCCGGTCAGTTCACGCTTTCCCGTTCTTTGATTGTTTTTCGAATTCGACAGGCTCCAGTGGGCTGGTGGCCCGTACCGAATTCAGTGTCTCTTCAGGTCATTCACTCCCGTTCGTCTTTGTTTTTGCGCTCCCCGCCAAGTCGGACTTTCTCCTTCCGCTCGATTTGGACGATCTCCGAATCGTGGATAATGACTTCCACTGATCCGTAACGAAGGCTCTGAATAGCCTTGAAAATTTCTTCTTGGACGTGGTTACTCAAATCCATCAGTCGAATCCTCTCTTCCCAAGCTAGCCAGACATCATTTCCTATAAATACATAAACTCTATGGTTTTAGTAGTCTAATTGAGTAAAAAAATATTTAAATACAGAACATGATGGGGGAATCCTTCCCCTGTTTCATCATCTGAATATCCCTTACGACATCCGCCAAACTCATTCGATCCAACACCCTGGCCATAGCATCACGCACCTCTTTCATCATAATCCTCACACCACACGTCTTTTCGTCAGGACATTCTTCACACTTTTGATAAGCGGTCTGACTCACACAGAGCGTCGGAGCCAATGGACCGTTGAGAATACGAACAATGTTCCCCATCATGATTTGACTGGGAGCCTTACTGAGCGCATACCCCCCGCCCTTGCCTTTTTTGCTTTGCAGGATGCCATGGTTTTTTAAATCAAGAAGGATTTGTTCAAGAATTTTTTGGGAATGCCTTCTTGCGTGGCTAGCTCTGAAATCAAGACCGGTTCGTTTTTGGGTTGCTGCGCTAAATGTATCAACGCCCTGAGACCGTATTTGGTCTTTTTTGAAATCATATTAATTACATAAAGTCTATAGTTTTAGTAGATTAATAAAATAATTCATGTCTGTCAAGAGAAAATATCACGATATTGAAAATTTTTAAGGTTCGGATCACCGAGAATGAGTAATACTCATAATCGATAATATTTAGGAAACCCATCTGGAGCAATGGATGATCCTCAACGAATTTTTGTTGGAGATTGGCATCATCCGCGTGATCGCTGTCTACTGGTCAGGTGCCAAGCCCTTTCCAGCAATATTCACTCATACCTCATAGCGGACTGCACCTCTTTACCTTTGGAAGGAAATCGTTTCACATAACTCCCCACTTACCTGCTACGCGAACCATTCCACTACCTGCCACGCCGTACTGAATTTATCCGTGAGGCGAAGCGCTGAGGAGAGGCAAGCTCACCTGAAGCGACTCTTTGTATCATGGTGAGCTGCTACTTCGAGAGAAATTCAAGGTCCTTTGCGATTATAATCTGGCGGAAATCGGCAAATCGTTAGGCTGGCAAGAAGGAGAGAGACTCATCCCAAAGTTTATGGTTGAAAGCTAAAATTTTAATTGGTGCCAACACCCGCCCTCCTGGCTTTGACGTTGCCGTTGAGTCTTTTTTCCAAATCCACCATACGCCTTTCCAAATGTTTCATTCTTTCTTGGAGCTGATTTTGAATATCCTGCTTTTGGAAATTTTTGAAAGTTGATTCCGGAGTCGATAATGGTGAGGCCGATGACGACCCGACCGTTTGCTGCATTTTGGCACGAAGTTCCCCGTTAGCCTGTTCTTAATTCGGCAATTCTTTTTGCATTTCGGCAATCGTCTGGGTTTCAGCTTTTCCCATAGGGGGTTCCTGCATGACCTCCTCAACTTCTCCCGTTCGGATGGTCGGTTCTGGATTGACTTCAAGATACGACAGATAGGCAATGGACACGGTGCGCTCCGGAAAACCAAATAGTGTACCGTGACGTTGATCCGCTTGATAGCGGGGATCATCAAAGAAGACCGCAAAATCCTGCTCGCCGACTGAAATCCATGGGAACTCCCGGACATAGCTCATGGTTTCACGGATATCATGAAGTTTGTCCGTCCCTCAACCTCAAAAGCCTGGCTCACGAGCGGGATGCCAAAAGTTTGCGATGGAAACTACTAAATTGTCCCCTTGAACAAACATCATTCCGGAGGTGACAAGCCGGCGAGCGCCCGCCCCGTTTTTCGCTCGATAAAACACAATGCTCTCTTCCGGATTCACTCTGGCAAATGCGTCCTGAAGTGGCCTGCTTAGAATATCAATGTCGGTCTGCTCTAACAGTCTTGGAAGGTCTGGATGCCCAGTGAACGAACTGAGAAGTCCAATTTTATTTCTCCCTGAGATTGAAGCTAACAGGATCTTTATCTGATGCTGGGTAAATGAGACCGGATGCGTAAGGCCTATGCCAGACATGGAACCTGTATTGCGGATTGGTTCCAGTCGAACCACGGTGTCAGGATCTTGATAGATTGGATGGCTGACAGATTCCACTGACTTACCAGGCGCCGGTGAACATTAATCCACTAAGAATAATGGCGGCATAGATTCGCTTCTTGATTCTTTCCAATCCAAAATTGCAACCCTTTCCTGTATGGTGTTTCATCATGTTCGATTCGTTGGAAGAAAGGTCATCTGTTCCTTCAAATGCGGAAGCGTTCCAATCTTCCGTATCCGGCCTTGGTACCCTTGTAGTAAGGGATAGTGGTATCCGGATCCACATAATCGGTCGTGAGGTTATTGGCCCAAACCTTCGGATGCTCGAACAGCATAAACACATGGCCGGGCCGGTTGGAGTCTACCAAAACCACCATAGCCATCCCGTTCCATAGGGGTTAAATAGCTCCACAAGATCCCCGTTTCCCACGCCTAAGGTCGTGGCATCGTGTGGATGAATTTCGACACGGGGCAAGGGTTCTCGACCCATGACAAAGGGTTTGCGCAGGTCATCGTAGAGGGTTTGCCACCTATGATTTGCCCGGCCGTTGTTCACCCAAAAGGGATAACGTGGATCATGCATCAGTTGTTGCAGTTGAGGGGGAAAGCCCGGCCAGGATGCCGGAATGAATCTGAATCGGCCAGTATCTTCATAGAGACGCTTCGTGCCTGCGGGCAGACCGCAACTTCGTATTTCTTTGACGGGAGTCTGGACTCCGTTGGTTCCCAAGAGTTTGAGCATGGCATAGGTGGTCTGGCCATAATCCTCTTGCGCGCCTCTTCAACCCCTTCAGCAGCGGCGCGAAAGACTTCCTCTTCAGTTTGCCAGTCAAAATCTGAAAATCGGCAGCCTCTGTCGTGGCTGCCTTCGGCTTGGTACAGCGCCTGGAGTTTTCGGGCCATCATCGCCATGATCTTCCAATCGGGTTCTGCCACTCCTGGCGGATCCATAAACTTCTGGTATAACCGGAGGCGACGCTCGCCGTTGATGGAGGTCAGATCCATCTCGCCCCATTGGGCGGCCGGCAACACGATGTGCGCGTATCGGGCGGTTTCAATGGGATAGATGTCTTGGACAATTAAAAAAAGACCACCTTTCTCCAACGCATCCAATACGGCCTGGATCCTGTCCTCGTCGGATCCACCGGGTGCGGAATCCAGTGCCTGATTGACCAACGACGTGCGATGCGTCAGAGAGAGGCGGAACTGTTGGGCATTAAATGTGCCTCCCACCGGATTGCATCCTGCCACCCAAAAGATTTTTGATCCACCGCCTTTAATCGCAACTTCATCCACGTTGATTAGGTGGACGATTCCCCGGATAAACTCGGCCGGCTATAGCCTTCCTGATGCCCGCCAAGACGACTGCATCCGCCCCGGGTTTACCAAGATTGCCGGTCAACAATGCCAAATCGACGACAGACGCCACATTCTCATAGTTTTTCAATCCCCAGATCAGTCCCTTCTCATATAAAAGGAGCGTGTCCGATTTGGGCTTGGCGATCCATTCAGCAGCCATCGAGATCTGTTCTCTTAAGAGACCGGTCAATTGAAGTGTGTGATCGAGATCCTGTGTGAGGTTCTTGGCTTTGAATTCATCAAAATTCTGGGTTCGTGTCTCAATAAACGCCTGATCGTGCCATCCCCGTTCATAGATGAGGCGCGAGAGGCTATTCAGGAGAGCGATCCGTGCCATTGTTGATCTGCAGATGGAGTACATTGGCTTTGCCGGCCACGGCTTCCGCCACGGCGACGGTATACTCTCCCGGGCTACAATCCATAGCCTGTCCTTCAGTAGCGATTGATTATCAAAATTTGGATGTCGTGGAGTATATTTTTGTGATGCCTAAAGTAGCCGAGGAAGTCGAACTAACGATCAAGATGCGCGATTGATGCGATTTTGGAAAAGCTGACTGGCTGAATCGCCAGTCACTCGGAGTGAAAAATAAATGATCGTAAAGGGTCGGCCCTTTTCGTGTGTGGTCTTGGCCATTACCCAGATAGTCAACAACCAATGGTCCGAGCCGAGCCTCTTCCTGATATTCCCGCCCATACCTCACAGCAGTCACTATTTTTACCCGCTTGTCAAGGAATCGTCTCACGTCTCTCCCCATTCACAGTCCGTGGAAATCATTCTCGATCATCCCCTCCCGCGAGCCCATCATAATAGATGCGCGGTCTTCGGGAGTGACGTCCCGCTCGGAATTCTGTGCGGTCTTATCGCTTTGGGCGGAGCGGAGTTCAGACTGCCTCTCTTGATTGGAGTGTTCCCCTTTGCCCCACGGAAGGCGGTCTTGAACAAGGCCATGAGTCTGGTCGTCGTTGCCTTTGCTTGGATTTTCGTGCCATGACGGTGCCTTCACGAACGTTCTCTCCCACGGGCCGATTACCCCAAACCTATTGGCGGACAATCGCTTAGGCACGGGGTGGGGAACTCGACTGAAGTCCCAGGCGCTGCTCCGAATCATCGCCATCAGACTGATGGCCATCCCACTGGTTCTGTGCTTTGGCCATAGCCCGATTTTTCGCATCTGTGCCCCCGACCGACATCTGTCAGATAATACTGGTATTCTCGCGGGTTTATTATCGGTCTCGTGGCCTCCCTCCTGGGCGTGGCCAGCAGGTAACTGCTGCTCTCTACCATCATGTTCCTGTTCGGCACCGATATTAAACTGGCAGGGAGTCTCTCACTCGCCCTCGGTCTGCCCAGGATGTTGCTGGGTTTCAGGCACTACAGTCCTGACAAAAGCTTTGCCATCCTAGTCCTGAACCCTGGGTTTATCTGGTCCATGGCTGGCGGCTCTCATGGCGGGGCCTTTCACTGCGGCCAGTTGCTCGCCAATGTATCCGCCACCAGACTCTTGCCACTGCTAACGCAATCCTGTTGTTCCCAGCCATGAAGGTTTGACGCCATGGGGGATAACGCATTTCTGCGCCGTTGCGAGCTCTTCCCGTTGTTGTCCAAAAGGACTTTTTTAGAACTCTGTGAATTTATTCCAGGGAATCGTGCGTGAGAGCCACAGCTTTGATTTGGGCGTGGACTTTTTGACCTGGATGAAGTTTGAGGACAGTTAACGATTTTCGTGTAATGGTGGCCAGCAAGGGACAGCCTATATCCAATTTGATGTCAACAAACGGTTGATCAGACTCAATGGGGCCGATTTCCAGGACCGTGGCCTCTAAAACATTCAGCACGCTGGTTTGAAAGGCAGGTGGGCTGGCCACAAGACTGACATCCCGGGCCAGAATTTGCACTCGTAATGATTCTCCTATGGATGAATGTTGGTGGGGCACTGACAATCGACCGCCGGAAAAAGCCAGGGTGGTGAGCCCGAATTCCACATCATGTTCCGCCACACAAGTGTCAATGACTGCACCAATGTGGCTGTCCGGGATGACACGGCGACTGCCTACCTGAGAAAAGACTTCGGCAAGAGGCCCGATAGCGGCCACGCTCCCCTCCTTCAGCAGGATGAGGGTCCTGGCGAGTTGCACCACTTCATGCAGAGCATGACTCACGTAGATAATGGGAATCCTGAATTCCCTATCCAGCCGTTGAATGAACGCAATAATTTCCCGCTTTCGTTGAACATCAAGGGAGCTGAGCGGTTCGTCCATGAGGAGCAGGCGGGGGCTGGTTAATAATGCACGGCCAATGGCCACTCGTTGTTGTTCTCCGCCAGACAGGTGGGTTGGCCTACGTTCCAAAAACGAGTCTAAACCCAGAATCGCGACGACCTGATCGAGTGAAATACGTTGCTCCGATTTCGGTTTCCGTTTCCATCCGTACAGTAAGTTCGATCGGACGCTCAAATGAGGGAACAAGCGAGGCTCTTGAAATACGTAACCAACTGGACGTTGGGAGAGTGGAAGAAAAATATTGTGGGTTTCATCCTGCCAAACCTGTTCTCCCAGGGAGAGAAATCCATCCGGCGATCGTTCCAATCCGGCGAGACAGCGCAAGAGGGTGGTCTTACCGCATCCGGAAGGACCGAATACAACCGTATCCCTTCGGCGGGTACACTCGCTTTTACCTGCAGGCGAAATGAGGGAAAGGTCACGTCGAAGCGGACGGTTAATTCATTCATGAGACGTGAATAGGCAAACGCCGGTTGACCGTATAGACCATCAGAAGGACCAGAAATGAAAAGACGAGAAGCCCTGCCGACAGCACATGAGCCTGGGTATATTCCAACACTTCCACATGATCATAAATCGCGATGGAGAGCACCTTCGTTCTCCCTGGAATATTCCCTCCCACCATCAAGACCACACCAAATTCGCCAAGAGTATGCGCGAATCCAAGGACAATGGCCGTGAGATATCCGCGCGAGGCCATGGGGGAAGCAATCGTCAAAAAGGTGTCGAGTTTTGAAGCCCCAAGCGACCAGGCGGCTTCTAACGGCTTTTTTCCAACAGCCTCAAAGGCGCCATGCAGGGGCTGAACCACAAACGGCAGCGAATAACATGCTGAAGCAATGACGAGTCCTGTAAACGTGAATGAAAGCGCCGATCCGGTCACGGCTTGAGAGGCGCTCCCGATCCACCCATGAGGACCTAATAAGACTAAAAAATAAAAACCCAGCACCGTGGGCGGCAATACAAGCGGCATGGCGACAATTGCCTCAATGACCGTCCGGGCTCGTGATCGGGTATGCGCGAGCCACCACGCAATGGGAGTTCCGATGATCAACAGGACAATCACCGTCACCCCCGCAAGGCGCAAGGTCAGCCAGAGTGGTCCTAAATCAATCTCAGATATGGTCATCGCTCCCTATGTAGCATGCTCACCTTTGGAATGGAAGTTCTTTTCTCATAGATCGATTGAAAGTTGATTATGGCAGACCATAGCCAAATCCTCAATAATGGCACGGCTTTTA
>CAWAXJ010000012.1:0-22162 GCA_963785905.1 uncultured Nitrospirales bacterium | reverse complement strand
CTCTTTATGTCTTCTGCCGATGGATTGCCGATCACCTCCGCCGGGAATGATGAGGGACAAGACCCCATTGTCATGCGAAAGGCACCATGGTGAGAAGGTCTTTCCGTACCGCTTGCCACCCTCCATATTTCGGATAATCTTTCTTCGATCGAAATTTTCATGTGGCACCGGGTTTTCGAACGTGTTTTTTCATCAAAAAGTACAGGGGGATACCGGCACTCAGGGTCAGGCAGGCCCAGAACGTTTCAGCCGGTTTTTCCGCACCAAGAAACAGCATGATCACTCCGGCAACAAGGACATAACATACCGGTAACACAGGATAGTAGGGAACGCGATAGGGACGGACTAATTGCGGACGCCTATGGCGAAGAACCATGACTGCCCCGACCGTGATCGCGGTAAACGCGGTGATAATCAGTCCGCTGTAAATCACCAACTGCTCAAAGGATCCCGAAAGCACTAACACGGTCACCCATAGGCTTTGGAGAATAATGGATCGTACCGGGGTGCCATGATGGTGTTGAGTGTCCGCAAAGAAACCCGGCAGGAACCCGTCCCGGGCCATGGCATAGTACACCCGTGGTCCCGTCCATATCATCGCGCTCACCGTACCCGCAATTGAAATGCACAACATGATGGTCACAAAATGAGCGGCCGCAGGACCGAACAACGCCACTGCAGATTTTTCCGCGACAGGCATGAGAGGTGGTGCGGCCAGGGCTTGAACTGGTAGCGCATAGAAATACACGAGGTTGAGCACCACATAGACCGCGCCAACCAGCAGGGTCCCGCCTATCATCGTTCGTGGGATGGAACGGGTCGGATTCATCATTTCTCCGGCAATGTACCCCGCGGCATTCCATCCCGAGTAGGCATACGTCACAAAAATAAAGGACACCACCAGGGTTCCCAGCCCGACATCCGGTTTGCTTCGGGCCACAACCAAATGTTGCCAATCACCATTTCCAACCGTGAAGGCGCCAACCATAAGAAGCAGAATCGCCCCGATCTTTAAGACAGTAAGGATCTGTTGAAGGAACCCGCCCGGGCCAACCCCTGCCACATGAACCACGGTCAGGCTCCAAATCAGTGCCAGGGCCACTCCCTTAACCTGAAAGGTGGTATCCGCTTCACTTGGCACGAGTTGGAGCACATAGGAGGCAAATCCTATGGCTCCAGCAGCAATGGCAGCTCCAAAGCCAACGGTAAATGAAGCCCACCCGCATAGGAACGCGACAAAGGGGTGATAGGCTTCCCGAAGATAGACGTAGTCTCCCCCTACCCAGGGAAATGCCGCTCCCAACTCGCTGTAACACATCGCCCCGGTGAGAGCCAGCAATGCACCCCCTCCCCATAACAGAAGAATCAGCCAGGGATCCCCTATGTCCCTGGCCATAAAACCCGTTGTGGTGAAAATCCCGGTGCCAACCACATTACTGACCAGCACACAGGTAGCCGTAAACCCGCTAATCCGACGCGAACTTTCCGGAGAAACGGCTTTCTGGGGGAGAGCTTCAGACAAGTCTTGTCCACTGCGAAATGAATGATTTCATCTGTCAGACCCTCATAATGAAATCCAATGCGGCGGATCGTCGGTGCAAACCGTAACTCTCTCTTTATCTTTCCTATGGAAACCGGAAACCCTTCCGATTCCTTTTACCTGGCGTCATGCCCGACGTTCGTTATCGGGCATCCATTTTCAGAAGACGAGAGGCATTTTCCGTTCGGATGGATCCTCGTTACTACTAGCGGGGATGACAGACCGGGATGGCAAAAAGGTAAATTTCGCTCCCCCCTCTTTTGATTCCCCGGCCCGTTCTGATTATCCAGGGCATGACCGTCATTCAATATATTCCGAATTGCCCTTTAGCCAAGCCACACAAAAACCCTCCATGTCAGCCAGTTCGTGCTTAAACAATTCCTGGATCTCTCCCGATATCCGCTTCAGTGAATATCCTTTCTTCACGCCCACCTGAGCCGACACAACCAAGGGTTGATTCACAGGTGCACCGATCCTACTGACCATCCAGACTGTGATATCACGGACTCCGGGAATCTGCGCATAGTGCCGCAAGGCAAGTTCACGAGCCAGACATTATAAATTTTTCCAACATGGCTCACGGGATTTTTGCCGGCCGCCGCTTCTCCGCTCATCGGTCGATTCAGCGTGATGACCCCGCAGACCGGTTCCCTCGTCCCACCTGTCCGGAATCTCCCTGCTCGGCAGAGGTTCCTAATAGCGTCAGATACATGCCCTTCAGGCCTTCCCCGGGCGATCAAGCGCATTCAGGACCACCGCCACCCGACGGCAACCATGAGGTTGTTCATGAATAAAGCGCTGCACATTCTGAAGAGCCTTCGCCTTTAAAGCAAAATAGGCTTTTTCTGTGGTGATTCGTTTGGCAAGAAACGGCATGGCCACGGTGAGTGACAGCATCCGGTCCATTCGAACGGCCATGACTTTGACATCCTCACCCGTTTCGGGAAATGCCCGCTTAAACCGGGTCCCGTTTAAATACTGTTCAACGTCCACCACCAATTGCTCGGTGGGAGTGAGCGGGGCATAACCCACTCCGGCTGAAGTATCGTTCGCGGGAAGCACCCCCGGACCATGTTCAAAAATTGCGCCGAGTTCAGCTGAAGTCGGTTGCAATTCAATTTGATATCTCATATGCGTTTCGGGATTCACATTGGGCAAATGGCTCTTGATCCAGTTTCGCGCCGTTTCAATGGCGATATCGGACACGGGAATCGTTTTGCCCGAAACACCGAAGGAAGCCCGGTCGCCCAAGGATCAGGCGCATCGGATGTGTCACCCGGCCACCTCCGAGGTGGATCTTCACCTGCCCCGCCACCAGCAAACATTTATCGATATTATGGTGCAAAATACGACCGAAGGTTTGTTGGTATACCTTGGACAATTGAATCGAAATCGCTTCAGCAATGGCATCACAGATGGTATCGGGATGCCCCTTGCCTTTCCGTTCGACAATTTCAAGAGGTTGAGCATCGACCGGAACGGCCGGCGCCTGATGAATCAGAATACGCGTCCTCATAAGAATGCCTCAGGGAGTGGTAATGTCACCGGACTTCTCTCGCAAGGTCTTCACCAACTCTTCGTACGAGGAATTTCGGATAATGCGATCAAATTGAACCCGATAATTTTTCACGAGACTCACTCCATCGACGACCACATCGTACACCCGCCAGTTCCCATCCTTCAGTAGAAGCCGGTAATCGAGAGAGATTTCAGTTTTATTTGAAACAATCGTGGTCTGCACTTCTGCATAGGAATCTTTGAGCTGTTCTTTGAGATACTGGACTTTTTCTCCGGAATAGTTTTCAATTTTTCCAGCATAGGTTTTCGAAAGAAGAGACTTGAAACAATGTCGCAAATTCTTGATGTTCCGCCTCACTTCGATTTTTCCAATGTGCCGCCAAAGATCGTTTGGCCATCTCCTCAAAATCAAAATGTTGCCCAATGGTCTCCTCCAACAATTTCCGCCGATGGGCCTCTTGATCCGGCTTCTTGAGACCTTCGTCCGTGACCAGTCGGATGACCTCGTCAATGGTGCCTCTGACCACCGAGGTTGGAGGTTCCACCCCTAGGACCAAAATCCGACATACTAAGGCCCACCAAAGCAAGCAGGGCTCCGAGAGAAATCGTTTTCACCGATGAACATGTGGTGTACACAGGAAATCCTTGATTTTCCGAACACGAACATCCTCTACCTGTTATAGGGTTGCCCGAAAGACCGGTTCGTACACGCACGGCACAGAAATGTCATTCAGAGTAATGAATGCAACCTATATGCCTTCTCTGATCACTCAATAACCAATGCTCATGAAGGCATGGGGCTTGCTTTAATTAAATTGCAGGACATCGTGTTTTCATTATGCGCACAGGAAAATACTATCCCTTCGACTCAGCCGATGAAGAAACACAGGTCAAAATATGAAACCCGGTAGCGTAGAACTGTTAAAGGTCAAAATTTGTGGAAGAAAAATCGTGTCTGTTGAGCCATCCAGGTGGTCCGGGGAAGTCAAATCTCTCATGAAGAATCAGGACTATGTGTCCATAACCCTGGATGACGGAACAGTACTGGAGGTGGGAGGGCTGTATATTCGAGATGGAAGTGGTGCCTGACGTCATCTCAACCCGTTCAGGATTTGTTACTCACTCCCTTCAAGTGAACAACTTCGGGAACTTTATGAGTGAAAGAGAAAAGAAGGGAACCGTATGAGTCTTCACGCTATTGCCACAGTCGGCCTCAGATCAATTCAGCAAATTGCCAAACTCCATGATTTCCGCTTTCACCATGGCCAGAATGGATTAGCAGTTACCGTAGAACTCCTCACTTCTTCCCTTCCGGGGGCTCCGGTTGTGGATAGCAAGGGGCACTTTATGGGATTTATCAGCCAATTTGATGTGCTGAGTGTGCTGGAAGCGGGACGGGATGTCAGCCAATTAACCGCTGAGGAAATCATGGTTCAGGATCATATCGCCATTCCTATTTCAACCACATTATCGGAGGCCGTCAAACTCATGAAGGAGAGGCATTTTCTGGTACTTCCGGTTGAACAGGATGGCGTGGTCATCGGATGTATTACCCGGCAGGATCTGCTGCGAGCATGGGTTGGATTGGGATTAGACCAAAAGGTCTCATAGGGAAAATAGCTCACGATTGGGAATTCAGGACATACGGCATTCGAGTGTAGCAATTTGGGGCCTTGGAGGAAGGGAAAGGTGTTGCAAGATGCGACAGCCACGTACTCTATTGTAAACGAACCGTTTCATTCCCGGTTCAACAGGGTCCTGGTACAGAGTTGGAAACAATACGTATTGTTCTATGAGATTCAATTACTTGACCAAATGGAAAAAAGCACAATATTTCCTCATATCCGTCCTAACCTGTGCATGTGTCTTGTTAGAGATGGGAGGAGTCCAGGCACAGAACTCCACCACCTCCCCCGGGGAATTCATCTATCGTGTACATTGTCTCCGGTGTCACGGGAAATTGGGCGATGGCAAGGGCCCAGATTCTTCCACCTTAATAGTGAGTCCTAAAGATTTTCATTCCCCGGAATCCACAGCCAAAAGCGAGTTAGATCTTCGTGCAATCGTTATTTGGGGATTGGTCTTTAGTCCCGATGCATGGCTGGTGGGATCGGTTGAGTGCAGAGGAAATTCGGGCAGTGATCAGCTACATCCGGCAAATAGCCCCCTACCAACCCCGGATCTAAAAAAAAGGCGGGAAACCCAACAAGGAGGACATGTGATGCCTCTGTATGATTACAAATGTCTCAAGTGTGGCAAAGAATGCCTTTTGGCCTTGACACTGAAGGAACATGAAGCCGGGGTGGCGACGTGTCCCTCATGTGCGAGCAAAAAATTGGAGCAATTGATCACGAGCTTTATTGCGAGAACAAGTTCGAAAAGTTGACGGAAATTTTCAGTGTCGTTACTGACAAAAAAGATCCCCAACGTATTCGCGAGTAGACTCTTGTCTAAATAGCTGCACCTTTTCATTGATTCACCTTCAGATCCCAAACGACATGAAATATCGCATGATTGGTACGGCCGTGGGAAGGACCGCAGGATACGATTGTGATCACCATGCCGACTTTGAAGTATTGGGACGGGTTGGCTAAGGCATTCACGGCAGGCATACTGCCAGATCAGGTGAGTGTGTCCCAATGTCCCATTGATGACCTAGGCTAAAGCCGCTCAGTGATTGTTTCAGGAAAAAGATTCAAACATGAAGAGAAGAATCGTTCCGATTCAAAAAATACGTTACCGCAGGAGGTGAAAAATGCACCGTGTCCCAACTCTAGCTAAGGTTCCTTCCAAATTTTTCTAATGCCATTAGACGCTGTCCTTCCGCCCGGTGCATTGCTGCCCCCATGGCGTGTGGTCACCGCTCCTTTCAAAACCTGTTAAGATTCAGGATTCCGCACCGGCTCAGGAGGGTGCGGCGGGGATGGACTTTCCTTGTCCATTGGGCCAATTTTTCGCTAACTTCATGACAGCCTGGTCAAGAGCCTCATTCAAGGCGACGATCCTAAGCGTTTCAAGGGCCTTGCCCTCCCCAGGATAAATCGGGTTGATCATGGCGGATCCTCTTACTCTGGGATACCGATTGGATGCAAGAGGAACGTCCAGTTGTTCCAGGGTGGCATAGGAGGATCCCTGCGACTGTAGTAACATTTTGCCAGACTTAAGATCCAGTAAACCTAATTCCACTGTGGCGTGATTTTCAGTTTGATAACCGTTTAGCATACTGACCTCCGGAAGGAGATCGAACTTAGCCGGGCCCTTGACCTCTTTGCCGGAGGGCAGGACGACTAAGACCACTTCAATCGGGCTATTTCCTCCCATTTCCTTAAGGAGGGAAACCCTTTCTCCGGATGGAATTCCCTCCACAAGAACGACCTCCTGCATGGAAACTGGAAAGCGGTCTTGTACTTCGCGTTGCACTCTGGCCGCGAACTGAGTCCAGGTGTCTTCAGTGATAGGGGAGAGAGCATAAGAGGAGTCGGCATGTAAGACTATAGCCAATCCTACCGGAAGTCGGTTTGGAGAGTGGACAGAGAGTTTTCCCTGAATGACCTCAGAAGCATGAGGTTCGTTTTCAAAATGTGCCTGAAGGCGATGAGGAGAGGGGCCACTACACCCACTCATCAGGTATGATGAAAATATTATCCCCGCCAGGTATAGTAGAAATATCAACAGCGCCATCCTTTTCGAGGAATGATAACTTGGCTCAGGGAATGGGATAGTCAGGCTTTCACGTTGTGGGGGTGGGTGAACTTTACTCATGAGCGAGTCTCCTTAAAAATAGAGAATATGTTCATGCCTTGGACTATGATAGAAAGAGTGGCGGTTGAACGGCAATCTCCCGGTTAAGGGGGAATTGGAGAGCTTCGAGTTAGATCATCAATTGGAGGGGACTATTCGGGCTGGTTTTTTTAGAGGAAAAGTGCAGTGCAGATGGCTTCTCGATGACAAATATCGGAAATGCCAAAGTAGAAAATTTGCTCCTATAAACTTTTTGTGGGGACCCCATTAATTATTCCACCTTCAAACACCCTGAACGGGCTTTCTAAGATTTTTTCTACTCTCAGCGGCTCCATCTTCCAGAGAAAAGATATGACATCCCATAGGATCGAGACGGACGTATAATCCGTTTTGCCTGAGATCCTCTTGCCTGCCCTCATAAACCTGATCGTTGAACCGGTCATACAAGGTATAGACGGACCGCATGTGTGGATCAATTTCAAGTTGGCCGTTCAGGTGAATGTACGCTTGGGCAACCATCGCACTCACATTCACCACGATCATTCTCCAATCCCGGTTGGTCTTCCATTGATAGGCAATGATATTGTTGAAAGAATCATCACCGGTGGAACGCACAGTGAGCAAGGCCCACTCTCCGGCGTGAAACACGTCTTCATTGGTAATCGCCAGGATTCGGTCATAAAACGCGGCGGTCGTGTCATCAGGGCTTTCTTCCTGGACCCGACAGAGTTGAACCGGGATCCGGATACGCTTGCCGGCTAATTGTCCCTGGTGATACAGACGCATACCCGGCAACGTGGCCATCAGGACCCCGACCGCCGGGAGACGGACGTTTCCAAACACCACGGCACTTCTCGCCTCATCGTGATTTTCTAAAAATCGAACCAGTTTGGATTGAAAGGCCACATCTGCCTGAAGGTGAAGCGCGACCTCGCGTGGATTCTCATGCCGAAGCCGGTCGTACAATCTTTTATCATACGTAAAGTGAAAGCCCAGTTGTTGGAGCTCCCATTCCTGATCCCAATACACCTCGGCGATCCACATAAAATCCGGAAGGCGCGCGATAGCTTCCCTCCAGAACTCTCCAGAAGGGTATACCACACCTTGCATATGCTTCCCCCATGTCTGAGCAAACACTTCATTGAGCACCAACATCGCCATGTCGCAGCGGACCCCATCACAATATTGTGCAATGTTTTGCAGTTCGTGAAGTAGCGCCGCACGCATGTCCGGATTGAAATAATCTAATTGCACTGTGTCCGTCCATGCGGGGAAATGAGGATCTTTGCCATGTGCCAGATACCGAATGCCTTTTGGGGTTTCGATGGGGTAAAACTCCGAAGGGAAGTTCATCGCATCTGTCGAGATCCCCTGGATATAGTACTCAGGATGACGGGTGGCCCACTGATGATCCAATGCCGTGTGATTGGGTACAAAGTCCAAGATCAATTTCATGCCTCGATCATGGAGTTTTTCCAATACCTTCCCCAGTTGCTCCCACGACCCCAGTTCAAAATCCGGTTGGTACGCCCGAACGGCATACGGGGAGCCCACGATATCCGTGTCCTGGAACCCGGGAAGCGCTTTAGCATATTCCTTCCGTAAATCCGAATGTTGTCTCGCGATTCGCCGGCCATGAGGACTGCGCTCCCATAGGCCCATGAGCCAAATACAATCAAATCCCTTGGCCTGAAGTTCATCCCACTCACTGTCCGGAACGTCACCAAGGCGAATCGTTCGGTTCATCTTCCGGGAGAGTTCGCGCAACCACACCCAGGTATTGATTTCATAGAGATGCGGGTGCGGGCGAGACGAAAAAGCAGAAGATCGTTGTTTCATGAGAAGTGAATCCAATTCGTCTTACATGTCAATGTAACCCGCTCCGGAAAGGAGTCGGGTTGAATTTCCCAGGACTTAAGACGGCCTGGAGTGCTGGCGTTGTCGACGGTAACGGTGAATCAGTGTATTCGTGGAACTATCATGTTCAAGCACAGGTTCGGTCTCAGGCTCAAGTTGAGGGACGATTTGTTTTGCTAACACTTTTCCCAGTTCCACACCCCACTGATCAAATGAGTTGATATTCCAAATGGTTCCCTGCACAAAAACCTTATGTTCATAGAGCGCAACAAGTTTGCCCAGCATTTCCGGTGTCAATTGCGGGAGAAGGATCGTATTCGTCGGATGATTGCCCTCGAACGTTTTGTGCGGCGCCAGAATTTTTGAGACCTTTTCTGCTCTGACTTCTTTTCCGGTCTTTCCAAATGCTAAAGCTTCTGTTTGCGCAAAAAGATTCGCCATGAGAAGGTCGTGATGCGAATCGAGTGGATTCAATGATTGACAGAACCCGATGAAGTCACAGGGAATCACACGGGTTCCCTGATGAATCAGTTGATAAAAGGCATGTTGCCCATTCGTACCCGGCTGTCCCCATATAATGGGCCCGGTGTGGTAGTTCACGACTTTGCCGGTGAGGGTGACCCGCTTGCCATTGCTTTCCATATCAAGCTGCTGGCAATAGGCGCTCAGTTTAGACAAATAGTGGTCATAGGGAAGAATGGCATGAGTCTCAGCTCCAAAGAAATTAATGTACCAGATGCCTAGCAGGGCCAGGAGAACGGGAAGATTGCGATCGAACGGAGCGACACGGAAATGCTCATCCATGGCATGGAAGCCCGCTAACATGGAACGAAAATTCTCCGGACCGACGGCAATCATCAGAGAGAGTCCGATAGCCGATGGGAAAGAATACCGGCCACCGACCCAGTCCCAGAATTCGAACATGTTAGCCGGATCAATACCAAACCTAACGACCTCGTCCTTATTCGTGGAAACCGCCACAAAATGTTTGGCTACGGCACGGTCGTCTTTCAACACGTTCAGACTCCAGGCTCTGGCGGTTCGAGCATTCGTCAAGGTCTCTACGGTCGTGAATGTCTTTGAACACACAATGAACAGGGTTTCCGTGGGATCAAGATTGTGTGTGGCTTCAGCAAAATCCGTCCCGTCAATATTGGAGACGAAGCGAAAACTCAGCGCGCGCGCGCTGTAATGTTTGAGTGCTTCATACGCCATGACGGGTCCCAAGTCGGACCCTCCAATCCCGATATTGATGACGTTGCGAATGGGTTTTCCGGTATGGCCTTTCCATTCACCGGTTCGGACTCGACCGACAAAGTCCTCCATCTGATCGAGTACGGTATGAACCTTCGGCACCACATCCTCACCATCCACAACGAGTGAACTTCCTCGCGGCGCACGGAGCGCCGCATGAAGGACAGCTCGTTGTTCAGTCACATTGATCTTTGCTCCTCCAAACATGCCATCGATACGAGATCGCAATCCGGAGGACTCGGCCAATTCAATCAGCAGACGCATCGTGTCATCGGTCACACGGTTTTTCGAATAATCCAGGTAGATTCCCTCCGCCTCGGTCGCCAACCGCTCACCCCGCTGGTGATCAGCGGTAAACAGTCTGCGAAGGTGCAGATTCTTCACCTTCCGATAATGATCCTTTAAGGCTTTCCAGGCAGGACGTACGGTAAGGGGGGAAGTGGCATCAGTCATAACAAACCTCCGGGACAGGACATCTCAAGCACGTAGACCGTAAATTCCCACATATCTGGGACCTTATCATAAACACTGAAAAATCGGAGATAAATTTTTAGTGGAATTGATCACGCAATTTGCAAATTCCACCTTTTCACGGCGGGACATCCACGATAATAGATCAGAATATTAAGTTTGCCCGTGTCGAGTCAAAAATGTCCTCCTGCGGTAACCGGAAGGTTCAACCACCGGGCCGGGTTATCAAAAGCCGCACCCAAGGCATGTGACAGTGCATAGCCAAGAAATGTTTGAGCATGTCCTTTTTTGTTGGCTCAAGAAAAATCCTCGCCTCGGTTACCCGTTGTCCTCTTGCCTGGGCAATCACGCTATCCCAACTCGAGGGTCCCCCCGACGGCATGATAGGGGGAGCATTCTTCATTTCAATAACGTGCATTAAATAAATTTCGGATTTCTTTGGCCAATCCACCGACTGTCACAAACCGGATGGCCTCCTGCGCATTCTCTGAACGAATAACCGCCACCAAAATTTTTATCCTGCTCTCCTTTTGTCAGATACCCTTCTTCTTATCCCGTGCTACCTGATTCATTGACATGTGCCGTCGATCACACAAACCGGTCCCGTACCGGATTTCATGAGATTCCCGATGATTCCAATTGGAGTGCCTGAAGCAGGAATGAGAGTCGTGAATAAGAAACACGCCAGTGCCAGGACGACCACAAGACACTCAAAACAGCCGTCAGAGATGTCACATTGCACTTCGGAGAAGCGTTACGCCTTTGAAGGTGACGTCTTCTTTGGACCTGGCTTTCTTCTCCCCCACGTGTTCGGGTTCCGCTTTCGTTTCCGTTTGCCCTGATGATGACAAAGGAGTTTTCAAATCAAGAATTTGTCGCTCTGCCTCATTCCAATTGTCTGCATCGTTCCCTGGTTTCCGGCCTCCCTGCTCAAACAATTCAAAGGCACGTTTGGCAATTTCCGAATGCAGGGTCATTTTGATAGCTGATTCCACCTGATCAAGATGAAGAAATCCCCCACTACCTTGAAATCCTCCGATCACCTGGTCCACGCCCAGGTGTAGCGCTTGGGACATTAACGAACTCACCGATATTCCGGCCAATACCACCACTTTTCCCCGATAATTTTGGGCCCGCAATTCCCTCAGGACCTCCAGTCCGTTGGGTTCAGCCACATACATATCCAACACGACCACTAAAGGGTTTTTCTCCTTCACCAGGGGAACCACATCCCGTCGATGAGGAGGCACACAGACCTCATACCCTTTCTCCGTCAAAAAGGAGCATATTTTATCCCGAAATTCCTGTTGAAATGTGACAACCATAATCATAAATGAAAGCCTCCCATGCTCTCTGGAGCAATTTTTTCTCATGCCCTTCAATCAATAACACCATTTCTTTACCAACAATAACACAGATTTGCTACCTCGTTTTCGTCAATCGAGATAAAAATAACCCCATCCTCTCGGAGCAGATTCCTCGCCAAATAAAGCCTGGGGTACATCATGTTCAGCCACTTGGAGTGGAACCTTCTGCCATATGAAATCTCCACTCTCATCTATCCCGGCCAACCTTTGCCATGCCTTGGATGCATTCGGTTCGAATATTCTTTTCGACGGATCATCACTCGGCGGCAACCGAATCACCTTGAGCGTCACTTCCCGAGGGCATTTCTCTCAACAGCAATCAACCGATCAAGCCGGCCAGTACCGAAGCCAATAAAATTCCCACCTTCCCCGGCACCACCAACGGCGCCGGCCAGGACCTCAATCATCACCGGCTGTCCCGCTTAGCTTGGCGTCGCTTGCCGCGGGCACGAATATGACCCTGGATCGCTCGCTTTCGTGATTTCTGAAGTTGTCGTGCAGCTCTCGTTTCAACCGCAGATTCATTTGCCGACTGAAGCTGTGGTTTTTTCCTCCGAATCGTTTTTTGTGGCCGTGCCGGTTGCCGGGCTCCGATGGGGGGCGACTTTCCTGGCAGGGTTTTCTTCCGCCGCTCCTGCTGCTCAATCTGCACCATTCGTTTTTCGAAACGGCTCAACGTTTCGGCCAAAATTTGCGCTTTACGCTCGGTCCGGACATTTGCACCAGGCTCTGCGACGCCTTTTCCTGATTCCTTCTTGGCTCGATGTTGCTCATGTGCCAGATCCCGATACTTGTCCCAATACCTTCTGGCCCGCGCAATCTGAGATTTCACGCGAGCACGCGAGAGAGTCTTGACCGTAGATGGGAGACTGGATTGAATTAAATCGAACTCCGTAACGGTAAACAGCACGCGGTCCTGGGCGTGAATCCGTGACATTATACCTCCTTAGCGATGGGCACAGAGCCGGATTACTTCCCCGGTCTCCGTGTGTGTGGTTGCCTTTATTTATTCGGTAGAATCGATTCGATCAACGCGACCCGTATACAAGATCTCTTCCCACTGATGGGAAATCTTGCATGGCCGGCCCTCATCCGACACCGGCCTATACCTTCCCCCATCGTCTCGTTTACATTCGGCGCAGCATCAACCAACCGGTCAGGCCTGCCAGTACCGAAGCACATAAAATCCCCACCTTCGCCTGCGCCAGCAACAATGTAGGACCGAAAGCCAGACCGGCGATGAAGAGCGACATGGTGAATCCAATGCCCGCAAGCCATCCGGCGCCTAACAGATGACGCCAGGACACGCCCTCAGGCAGCGAGGCAATGCCCGTCCGGATCGCGAGCCAGGCCGAGAGAACGATGCCGACCGGCTTGCCTACGAACAAGCCGAGAATGACTCCCATCGCCACGGGACTCGTCAATGTCAAGGCCACATCGGCATCGAGAGCCACGCCCGCGTTGGCCAGGGCGAAGATCGGCATCACCACGATCATCACCCAGGGATGCAAGGCATACTCTAATCGTTGTAGCGGTGTCTCCACGTTCTCAACAGCGGTCTTTAAATGTTGCCCAACCGCATGCCGCTCTTTGTTCGCCAGCGGAGGCTTCCCGGGAACCATCGTCTCTTCAAACCGTTTAAGAAGCGCTTTTCCTTTGAAGAGGAATTCGTGTCCCGTGAGTTCCGTCCGAGCCGGAATCGTCATCGCGGCAAGCACCCCGGCGATCGTGGCATGGACCCCCGACAAGAGGAAGGCCAGCCACAGACCGCCAATGCCCAAGATCGAGTACACCAACGGATGCCGGACACCGGCGAGGTTGGCGGCGATTAGCAAAAGCAGGAAGAGGCCGCCGATGCCCAGACTCACCCAGGAAATCGTCGAGGTATAAAACAGGGCGATGGCGAGCACCGCCATCAGATCGTCGCCGATGGCCAGAGCGGTCAGAAACACCTTCAAGGCCAGCGGGACCCGGCTGCCGAGCAAAGCAAGAATCCCGAGCGCGAAGGCGATATCGGTTGCCATCGGAATGCCCCATCCCGCAGCGCCTGGTCCGGAGCCATTCACAGCCCAATAGAGCGATGCCGGAACAATGATCCCTCCCATGGCACACACAAGAGGGAGAGCGGCCTCGCGGAGGGAGGCCAGCTCTCCCACCAGGATCTCCCGCTTGATCTCCAATCCAACGACGAAAAAGAACATCGCCATTAGACCGTCGTTAATCCATTCCAGCAACGTTTCGGTGAGAGCCTGAGAACCCACAACCAGGCTGACCGGCATGTTCCAAAATGTCGTATAAGATTCGGCCCAAGGAGAGTTGGCCCAGCTCAGCGCCACGACGGTCGCCCCCAGCAACAACACGCCGCCCGTGGATTGGGCATGAATAAATTTTTGAAAAGGCTCGACCATCGGCTGAATGAGCGGTTGGTCTTTGGGACCTGAGTCTTCCATCATGGTCTGCTTCGTCGTCCGTCGTTCAACATGCTTTCCCTTTGTTTTCCCTCGCGCAGTATCCGGACTTGTGCGAGAGCCTGGAGCGCAGTCTTATCGAATGATACCCCCATCCGGTGAACGGAACACGGCAATGCGAACCTGGCAATCTGGTTGTCTGTATGGTCTCACTGCGGTCATAGCCGCAACACGCGTCGGTCCGATAAGAGAAATTTATTCATCGCCTGCCTGTTACTTGAATTGAGACGCCGCGCCGTCAACGGAAGACTTCAGCTCTCGCTTACATTCTTGAGCTTGTCGACAACTTTTTTCGCCGTGTCGTTGATTTCTTCCCGGTTTCCTGAACGATTTCCTTGCCCCGTTCAACTCCTAGGTTGGCTGTATCCGGGGATTTTTTCCTGAGGTGACCAACCGTTTTTATCGTCTCATCAACACGCTTCCCTGCCAATTCAGCCGCCCTCCTGCTGCTAGTCGACCATCACCGCCCGACCCAGCCACATCGCGATAATACAGAGAGATCGCATCCCTACATCATCCCTTATCCTTATCTGGAATCTGAAACCATCAACTCATATCCCCGGGTTTATTACTGACAAAAAGTCCGAACATACGCGATAATTTTCCAGGCTTCTTCTTCATTCACCATCGATGGGACGAGGGACACCATCCCAGTTCCGGGGCTGCCGTTTTTAATGACCCAGAACAGTTCGCCTTCTGACCGCTTACTCTGGAATTCGCAATTCGTTAGGTCACGCGGCGCAGGGACCAGTACGGCTCCGACGGGCCCATCTCCCCGCCCGCTTTTTCCATGACAGTTCATGCATATGCCTTTGCCTTCATACAATGCTTTGCCTTCGGCGACGATGTCTTCCGTTACTTTAAGCGGAGACGTGAACTTCTTCGCTTCCGCACGTTGATCCGCCGGCACCCGCGGGCTCAGAGGATCCTTCTCTTGCGCAGCGATACCGACCTGTCCTCCGGCAACAATCATGATAGCCCCCAGACTCAACAATCTCCATACATGAATACGCATCGTTGTGTCCTTTCTCTGCTTTTGGTAAAAAATGAGTAGATTCCCACGGGCCGAGCTTGTGGTCCTCTGTTTTGCCCGTCAATGAATTCCAACCGGGATTCCTCGAATAGTGAGGGTTGTACCGATTGCCCGATCATCGGGTCTCCGCGGCGAGTTGCCATTGGTCTGTCTTCCGCTTCCGTGAATAGCGATTCCCTCTCCTTCCCCGCGAATCAAAAGCACCTGGAACAGGGATGAGGAGACCCCATGTCGAACGTCGTCCTGTTTGGGAAACACAATCACCGTGGCCAATCCCTGCCGGACAGGAGCGGCCTTCGTTCGCAATAACTTGCAGCCCTGGATGGGCATGTCAACCTGCTGTTCCGGCTCTATCATGGCCTCAAGAAGGGAGCGGGGATAAGACCGGTCAGAACCAACTCCCCCAGCACGGGGTTATTTTCTGTGGGAACCAACGGCGCCCGGCTTATCGGGCTCAATGAGGTCGCTTTTTCCGACCTTTCAACAGCACAATAACACCGATCACGCCGATAATGACCGCCAGTCCGCCCAGCAACACTAAAGAATCCATGTGTGACCTCCCGGTTGGTGACATCTCCCCACCACATTCCTCATTCGGAATTGATGCAGGGGATTGAATATGGTCGTCGCTGGGTAGTCATGAATTCAGGGCGACCTGAGATTGACACACGTTCGGGCGCTGCGCAACCGCCTTCAACAACGCCGACACGGAAACAGGGGGACATGCGGCCATTTTCATTTCCGTGCCGATCGAACACTGAATGGAGTCGCTCAGGTATCGCAAGTACCCCGTCGCAACAGCCGAACTCAACCCCGCCATGCCAGAAGGGGGATGTGAGTGCTTGCGCCATCTTTTGTTGATCGGCAGTCGCAAAACCAGACAGGCAGCCCCTCCACTTAATCTCCCGCGGTTACTTTCCGCTCCTCCCGTGGATCCACGTTGATCAGGAGCCGGACATGCCCATACACCACCCTTGCCGACCGCAGCAGTTCATGGCGACTGGCGGAAACCTCTTCGGCGAGGTCGGATCCTGAACGGAACGGAAAGACGTCCCTGAGCTCAAGCATTCCGATAGCGGATCGCATTTCAGTGACCAGGACCGCTGTATCCGGCTCATAAAATTGCCGGGACTCAACCATCCCTTCGGGTGCGACGGTAAATGCCCCGCCACGCAGGATATCCGGCAGGCGGCAAAATAGTGGGGGCGAATCAAAACGGAGCACACACAGCCAGTCAATCGCGCCATCGAAACCGACCAGGAGCAGCCGTCGCGCCATCTCCAATCAGTCCGTGATCCTCGATGGGCGGATAGCCGTTAATCGCCTCGTAAGGCTTGAATGTCGGCATGTCCATAATTGCCATTCTTGGGAGGCAGGTTTGAATCTCTTCCTGTCCTGGCTCTGAATACCGATTCTAAAATTCTCCAATCTTCAACCGGGGCTTTGGGGAGACGCATCCCTTAGATGAAGCGTCACTTCACGGTCAGTGCTCGCCCGACAAACTGATAGGGTCCGCCAATACTCCCTGGAGATGAATAGATCGCAAGTCATATTTAGAGGAAACCGGCAAAAGCGCTCATCCTTGCCCGTTAGTTAACCAGTATGCGAATTGAGAGGGGAATAGGGGAAATCCTGACAAACACAAACAAGTCTGAAACCAAAGACAAATTAGCGCACATGCCATGCAAGGATTTGAAGGTAGACAGGGAACTGGCTGTAGAAGAAGGATGTGGAAAGAGGGAAGACCGGATCGCAGCACCTCACACCGCACTTTCCCCGTTCACGTTTCGCCATGGAGCCGCATGCCGATGTTAGGTTCCGGCTTATCCTCTTTCGCCCATCTCAAGTTTCTGAAACTTACGGCTTCCCATAAAAATCAGTTTGGCCCCGATCAACCATTAAAGTTCAGGGAATCCCTTCTGGCTCTTGTTGCAAATGACCGCACCGAACATCCGGCAGTATTCGAAGCCGAGCCAGCCCGACCGGATTTTCTTGAACGGCTCAAACCGCGGGGCGGATATCAGAGGCACTTCGGGTTTGATGCCAAATTCCAGTTTGAAGGGCCTCGAACGGGGTTGGAAAGCACACTCGATTTCGGCAATGATTTTGGCAGAGACGAAGGCGACAACTTGCTGCGCGAACGCGCTCTTTCGCTTAATAACGAATCATGTTATTGGATTTTTCTGGCATGGCAACAATCGCAGAGGAAACAAAACCATACCGGAAGTCGATCTTCAAATTTTCGATCTGATGGTATGGTGCCGGGCGAATTGCACCGGTATCGTATTTCTTTACCAGGTGAACCGGAAAAATCCCCCATTATAGTCAGGGGAAATATTAGAGGGAGGCAGAAGAAGAGGTTGTTCCTGCGGGGAATTCAAGGCTTTCGGCAGCCTCTCCAGCGGGACAACCGATTGAAGAGCCCCAAGACTGTGCATTTCGACACCAAATTCAATGCCGGGTAATTTCCCGGGAGACTTGAGCAAAAGCCCAGAACCATTTTGTAATCGAAATTTGCTCTTTTGAAAATTGTATTGGGTCAGCGGTTTGTCGAAAAAGCGTTTTTCCCACCCCGGGCTCTCCGGCAAATCCACATCCTGGTCCCATATTAAGGGAGGAGGGGGAGTAGGGGCCCCATGCATCGACTCATCGCCCACCGTCAGGGTGGCTTCGGCATTCAAAGACGCACCCCCGCCCACAAGCAAAAACAAACTCAAAATCATGTTTGCATGGGGACCCGTTGAAAGACGATTTCTCATAGTCATAATCTAGTATACCACTCACCTTTTCTGTCCTGCCACTTTTTCCATTTGTTCATGCTCCTTGCGGCCTCGACGCCCTATCGGAAAACCATCGGCTCACGGTTGGTAAGCATCCGCGATTTCCTCTTGTTGTTTTTCTTTCTCGACCTGGGGGCACAGTTGGATATGAGCCATCTGGGTCTTCAAGTCTGGCCGGCCATCGTCCTGTCGGACTTGATGGGATACCGGGCACGAACCGGATTTCTGGCCGGGCTGACGGTCGCGCAGATTAATGAATTCTCCTTAGATCCTGGGCTCTCTGGGAGTGAACCTCGGCCATATTAACGATTCGGTGATGGGCCTCATTACGCTGGTAGGTCTGAGCACCATCGGTCTATCAACCTACCTGATCTTGTATTCGCATCCGCTGTATGAACGGCTTGGAACATAGTTGCAGGTCTTTGAACGAAAAATCCCTCATCGAGAACAGGACGAAGACATCCGGGACAGCACTCAGACCGGATGTCATTCTCTTTAGCCTTGAACGCTACGGCAGCCGGGTAACCGAGGGGTTACGCCAAAAAGGGCATACGGTGTTGGGTGTAGATTTTGACCCGGAGATGGTCACCCACTGGCATACACAAGGGTGGCCGGCATATTACGGAGATGCAGCCGATCCGGATTTGCCTGTCTCCCTGCCCCTGAACCGGTCCCAAAGGGTCGTGAGCACGATCCCGGTGGCCTCGACGAACATCACGTTATTGCATGCGCTCATAGCCATGGCTATACCAGGCAAGTGGCGCTGGCCGCATTTCGACTCGTGAAGCAGAACGCTTCAAACAATCCGGAACCGATGGGGTGATGCTCCTCCCCTTGGCCAATGCCGCCGAGCACGCGGTGGAGTTGCTGAGTGTTTCCCCGGTCCTTTCTTTGAAATTCAACACCGATGCCTGAAGGGCGGCAGACGCTCACGGCCACCGACCTGAACACCCTTCAGACCGCATGGCCGGGACCCGGGGCATAAAAAGGACTGCAGAGAAACACAGGCCCGTGATGGATCAATCATTCGGGGTCAACGCATCCAGAGAATTTCGCTATGTTCCAACGGCACAGCCGCTTGCGGATGAAAAGGCAGAATGCGAGGGGTGTAATGGTCCGCAGGGCGTGAAGCCGGAGCGTTTCCGCTATAGCAATACGCATTGACTAAGCCGGAGACGGGTCCTTTCATCTGAAGCGGAATCCGGCAGGAAGAAGGTTCGTTTTGGCCCTCGGCATACAATTCCACCCGGATCACATCCGGATCAAGATCCCCGCAATAGACTTCCACTTCGAATGTATAATTTTCCCCGGATGGCACAACTCTCAGATTGCCAAACCGTAATCCCTTCCAGTTTTCCCGAAGCGTGTCATGCCAGACCTCCAGTTCTTTGGCCAATCCGGCATCATTGGCTATTCGGACACGATACGCTTCGGCTGCGGGCAGATAGGCGTGTTCCACATATTCCCGCATCATGCGATTACTGTTGAAATGCGACGTCAGGGTTGACATGCTGGCACGAACCCGATCAATCCATTTTCGCGGAACCCCATCTTGATCACGGTCGTAGAATTCCGGAATAATCCGGAGTTCCAGATTCTGATACAGTTGTTCAGCTTCCAGGGGATCTCGCTGTGGATCGGGTTCGAGTCCTTCCCCTCCAATCGCCCAACCAACTGCCGGCGTGTACGCTTCCGCCCACCACCCATCGAGTTCCGAAAGGTTCAGGCCACCATTCACCAACACCTTCATCCCGCTGGTTCCCGATGCTTCTAAGAGCCGCCGGGGAGTATTCATCCAGACATCGATGCCCGCCACCAATTCCTGGGCCAAAAACATTTCATAATCCTCCAAAAACACCACGCGATCCATCACCTCCGGCCGTTCCGCGAATTGCGCCAAAGCCTGAACCAACCGCTTGCCTTCCTCATCGTAAGGATGGGCTTTACCGGCCACAATGAGTTGCACAGGATGTTTTGCGTCGCAGAGCAACCGGATAAACCGCTCCTGGTTGGATAACAGCAGCGTCGGACGCTTGTAAGCGGTAAATCGCCTGGCAAACCCCAACGTCAACGCGTTGGGATCCAGGACATGAAGGGCGCGTTGGATCCGGTCAGCAGACGCTCCATGTTCTCTCAGTTGCCGGACAAAACGCTGTCGAACATAGTGAATCAGGGCCAATCGTTGGGCAACCCGAAAATCCCACAACTCCTCATCCGGCACCCGGTTCATGAGCGGGACCAGCTCTTCCAAGGTTCCAACCCAACGCCTCTTTCCACAAATCCGTGTCCACAACGCATCGGCAATCGAAGAATCCCAGGAAGGGACATGAACCCCATTGGTGATGTGGCCCACCGGTACATCGGCACTTGGCCACCGCGGGTACAAGGGCTGAAAAATGTTCCGGCTCACCTCCCCATGTAAACGACTCACGCCATTCACCCGGCCACTTCCCCGCATGGCCAGGTAGGCCATCGTAAACGGTTCATGCACATTTGCGGGATCACGACGCCCCAGAGCCATCAACTGATGCATAGGCATGTTCACCCGCTCCGCCAGATATTCGACGTAGGGGCGGATCAGGTGCGGATCATACCGGTCAAAGGCAGCTTCCACCGGCGTATGGGTCGTGAACACATTCCCGCTTCGAGTAGCCCGAAGTGCCACGGAAAACGACAAGCCCATTTTTTCCATAAGACTCATGACTCGCGCCACAATTACAAACGCCGCATGGCCTTCATTCAAATGACACACATCGATGGGGAGGTCCAGCTCCTTCAGAACCCGCCACCCTCCGATCCCCAGGACAATTTCCTGCATCAGACGTTGTTCCTGCCCTCCGGGATACAGGTTCGCCGTGATGCTCCGGTCTCGCAAACTATTAAAGGGATCGTTGGTATCCAATAAATAGAGCGTCACTTTGCCGACCTGTGCCTGCCACACCCGAACCCACAGTGGACGCCCCGGTAGTTGCAATTTCATTCGTAACCAGGCCCCTTCCGCATCCTGAACCGGCATCACCGGCAGACTGATCGGGTCGTTATAAGGATACGCCTCCAGTTGCCAGGCGTCCGGGCTTAAGATCTGGCGAAAATATCCCTGTTGGTAGAGAAGACCCATGCCGACGATCGGCACACCAAGATCACTGGCGGTTTTCAGATGATCTCCGGCTAAAATGCCTAACCCGCCCGAATAAATCGGCAGAGCCTCGCTTAAGCCGAACTCCATACTGAAGTAAGCAATGCCATTGAGTCCGGTTCCGGCATGGGTCCGGCCGAACCATCCCGGATCATCAAGATACTCTTGCCGCTGCTCCATCCATTGGAGAAGGTCGACTTGGAACGCTTGATCGCGTGCCGCCTCTTCAAGCCGCGTTTTGGAAACATTTTGAAGAATAAAATAGGGATTGCCCGTCTGCTTCCATCCCTCCGGATCCAGCCTTTCCCATAATCGATCACTGAAATGGCTCCACGTCCACCGGAGATCCAGCGCCAGATCGGTCAATCCCTCCAAGCCTGCAGGCATCGGACGAGTAAAGAAATAGGAAGACGCGGTGGCATTATTGGGATGATTGTTCATATCGGCCCACAAGAAATGTCACATAAAGAAGATCGCTCATTGACTCACCGCGATGGATCTTCTCAAGGCAAGATAACTGAGTGCTTGCTGCAGCGTGTTAAAGTTTTTGGGAAATGAGCGGAATTCATTGAATGCGAACACCGGAAGTTTCGCCGGGAGTCTTCGCTATAACAGTCACCTGGCGAGCAAGGCCGTAGTGGAAAGAGCCTTCTTCAAAATGATCATCAGCAGATAACTGGTCCGTCCAAAGAATTGGCCGTTGGCATTCCGTCTGGTTACCTCAAACACAACTTCCTCCACGAGAGTGACTTGCAGGTCGGAAGTATCTAATATTCGATAATACCGTCTCGCAACCTGAAGCCGATCTAATATCTCACCGGCTGATTTCGACCCCGCGTTAACCGCCACCGACAATCACAAAACGAAGGAGCCTTTTGAGGTGAGAATTCGAAATTCAGCCGTCCACCTATAAAACTTCAGCCACCCTTGCCGCTCCCTTTTGTCTACGTATGCACACGCTTCCATGCTTCGGTTTTTCCCCGATGCCCCGGAGGCC